>QCPZ01000069.1 GCA_003212345.1 SAR116 cluster bacterium AG-447-A06 | reverse complement strand
GTCACCTGCGGGATTTGCAGCCGCCGCCTTCCGAGCGTATTTCATGGCGGTTTCATATTGGCCTTCAAACATTGCACACCAGACCACGAAGTGGTGGTTATGCATTCTATAAAATTTGTAAAATTGTGATTCGTTGCCAGTGAGTTCAACGTATTTATCATCAGCCTCTACAGCAGCGATGTTACATTCCACGGCCTCTTTCCATTGTCCAACCCAAGCATCAATATGAGAGGGCATATGTACAAGGTGACCCATGCTAGGCATGGCAGTGCGTAGCACATCAGCTGCAGGTAAAGCTCGTTCCGGGAATGGCGACAACTCCAAGCAGTGACAATATAAATGGCACAATGCAATATGTTCTTTTGCGCCGTCGATATTCTCGAAGGCGTCTTCCATAACTTTAACGCAAGTCAGTGTATTGTCATCCGCCGGTGTGATTTCACCAGTCTCAGTGTTCTTGTCCCACAATTGCCATGCTTTGAGGTTCATGAGCGCCTCTACATAAATTGCAGCAACGTCCAAATTGCCTTTATACTTTTCATAAAGAGGAGCCATAGCTGCTGCAAACGCTGCATTGAGTTCTGGAGTATTACCCATGTTAAGCACTGAAGGGTCAGCTGCATCACGTGCTTCTTTAGAGTGGCGCTCGGATAACGCATCGATAAGATCTTGTTCTAATTCTGAACAATTCTCTTTGAGAGAGATAGCCTGTTGGATTGGATCGAATCCAGAACCCAAGCCAGGCGTCCAGTTGTAGTTAGAGGATACGCAGTATGCTATGCCCCAATATGCCATTGCGCAGTTCGAGTCGTGTTCGGCTACCTTCATGTAGCACGCAATTGCTTGTTCGTGGTTAAAATTCAGCATATGTCCGAAGCCTTCAACGAACATTTTCCGTGCATCTTCATTTGCACAAGTAATCGTTGTAGCGAACGAATAGTTTGATGCGTTTCCAAAATCATAATTTACGGGTGCGAGAGACATCTGGACTTCCCCTATTAATTTTTTGCTGTTTTTACAAATACACTACATAGTGTACAGACCAAACGGTACATTACAAGCATTAAACAGGCCAGAAAAGATTGTCAATGTCCACTGTTTGTGCATGAATTCAACGTCAATGCAAAAGCCTTCGTTGCGTACCGAAATCAAAGACAAAAAATGGCACAAGTAAAAAAACAAATGAAAAATAAATTTCCAGTCATAGAGCCTATCTGGATCGGCCTGGCCTTTGTTTTTCTTGGCTGGCTATATACAACGTTTCAAGTAGTTTTTGCGTCTGTCGGTACTGGATTCAATGCTCTTGGACCTGGAATGCAATTTTTTGATATGTTTAGACAAAAGATCTTCTTTGGACCTGAATCAATTATTTTTTATTTGCCAATATGTACAACATTAGAGGCCGGTTGGAGCGTGAAAACTTGGCTAGAGTCTTTTTTGATGTGGGTTTTTATGATCTTTGCCATGATGCTGCCAAGCCTTTTACCCTTTCTTAGATCTACGATTATTAGCTTCAAAAATTTTTGTAGGTTCATGCTGGGTTATTTAGCAGTTTGGATGTTGTTCTGTGTTGTCGGGATTTTTATTCAATGGATTTTGCATACCAATGGCCTGCTCAGCAACGAGATGGTAATAACTAATTCATTGCTGTCATCCCTCTTATTGACTTTAGTAGGATTTTACCAGTTTTCAAAAATTAAGTTGCGGTCATGTATTGTTCGAAACCAACTGCTAGCTCCAACCGCAAAAACATCGGTTGCCATTAGGTTTAACTTTCAAGCTGGAACAAAGCTTGGTATCTCCTGTGCTGTCAGTTGCGGCCCTTTAATGCTAACCATGTTTGCCTTTGGTTTAATGAATTTTATTGCAATGCTGTTCTTGACGATCATGATGTTTGTTGAGACCAACCTTTTTTATGGCGAGGGTTCCAATAAATTTATCGGTTTGGTCGCTTTGGCATTTGCGGCTTTTGGCCTAAAGAACGTGGTTTAGTATAAATAG
>QCPZ01000068.1 GCA_003212345.1 SAR116 cluster bacterium AG-447-A06 | reverse complement strand
GAAGACGCACCAACGATTTGGCGTGGCCCCATGGTGATGAGCGCGATTGAACAAATGCTACGTGATGTGGCATGGGATAAGCTCGATATTTTAGTAATTGACATGCCGCCGGGAACTGGTGATGCGCAATTAACATTGTCACAGCGTGCCGCCCTTGCCGGTGCAATTATTGTTTCAACACCTCAAGATTTAGCTCTTATTGATGCACGAAAAGGATTGAATATGTTTCGTAAGGTCAATGTACCTCTTATTGGCATTATCGAAAATATGAGCCATTTTTTGTGCACAGAGTGCGGCGCAAGACACGAAATATTTGGTCATGGCGGCGCCAAAGCCGAAGCAGCAAAGCTGGGTGTTCCCTTCCTTGGTGAAGTCCCGCTGGAAATGGCCATCAGGGCCACATCAGATGAGGGCATGCCGATTGTCGCAAGCCAACCTGATAGCCCACATGCTGACCATTATCGAGGCATTGCAAGATCCGTACTCAACACACTCGAGCGAAAAGCTCCAAAACCTGGTCCAAAGATCGTCGTTGATTAAACTTTGAGGTTGCACAAGTTTAACGGTAGAAGGCCGGCTAGGTTATTTCACTCAGGTTGGTTACCTAAAATTGCCTCGGAGGCTCTCGTCTCAATGCACTTTCATATCGGTAGGCAGGCACATCATCAGTTGCCCCAACCTCAGCCTCAATCTCGATGTCCCAATCTGCCGGGGGTAGTTCAGGAAAGTAAGCAGCTTCTGCGCCCCCATCCAACTTTTTGGCGATAACCGTTCTTTCAACTCGGTGACAATATTTTAGCCCCTGACTGTAAATCTCACCACCACCGAATAAAATAATATCAGAACGGGATCCTGTGGTATTTTCAATCCAACTCCGAGCAGCCTCAATTGCTGCCTCAAGATTTGAAACCGCAATTGCGCCATCGGCAGTCCATGATCTATCACGGGTCATCACAATGCTAGCTCGACCCGGCAACGGCCGGCCAATAGAGTCCCACGTCTTTCGCCCCATAATAAGTGGACAAGCCATGGTAAGCGTTTTGACGCGCTTTAGGTCATTAGGAATATGCCAAATAAGCCCTTTACCATCGCCAATAACACGGTTTTCTGCCATTGCCACGACTGCGATCATCCTCATAATCGCAATTATACCGCTATCGGTGCGGCAATGTGAGGTGCCGCAACATAATCAACAATTTCAAAATCTTCGTATCTAAAATCATCAATCCGCTCAGGCACATTGTGGATTACCAGATTTGGCAATGCCATGGGCTGGCGTGCCAGTTGAATTCGAGCCTGCTCAAAGTGATTTGCATAAAGGTGTGCATCACCAAAGGTATGAACAAATTCACCCGCTTTCAGGCCACAGATCGCGGCAATCATATGAGTAAGCAAGGCATAGGAGGCAATATTGAAAGGAACACCCAGAAAGCTATCTGCACTGCGCTGATATAGCTGGCAAGATAGCCGCCCATTAGCAACTTGAAATTGAAACAAGCAATGACAGGGCGGCAGCGCCATATTGGGCACATCGGCCGGGTTCCAGGCCGTCAACATTAAACGGCGGGAGTTAGGGTTGGTCTTTATCATTTCAATCAAATCGGCAAGCTGATCAATTTTGCGGCCATCTGGCGTTTGCCAATGGCGCCATTGTTTTCCATACACTGGTCCAAGATCGCCATTTTCATCGGCCCAGTCATCCCAAATCGAAACGCCATTTTTTTTTAGATAGCTAATATTCGTGTTGCCGCTAATAAACCACAGTAATTCATGGACAATAGATTTAATATGCAGCTTTTTTGTAGTCAGTAATGGAAATCCATCAGCAAGGTCAAAACGCATCTGATGTCCGAAAACGGCTCTCGTACCCGTTCCAGTCCGGTCATCACGATCCACACCTTCATCAAGAATTCGTTGTAATAAAAAGAGATATTGCTGCATAAAAGAACCATTAATTAAAAAATTTATAAGTTTTAATAAATTGCCAGAGCATCAGGGATCCGGC
>QCPZ01000067.1 GCA_003212345.1 SAR116 cluster bacterium AG-447-A06 | reverse complement strand
AACATCTGGCAAGGCGGGGAAAATGGCGAAGAAGGGTAGGTGGTGTTGTGATAATATCCTCTAGGTTGGTTGCTGAATGCCTGGTTGCTTTTATCGCTTCGCCAAGCGCCAAAGCTTGCAACCGCATGCCGGTTGTGCCGTCACTTATTACTCTGATAAATGCTTCTTTATCAGGGCTATTAGCAGGTTTCTGCCCAGCGATATTAGATTGGCGATCGGGGGTGCTATAAAGATGTATTGATGGCAATCTTTGGGCTCCAGGTCTGGTAAAATTTATAACTATAAGTAACTTGTGACACGGCATCAGGCAATTATATTACGCAAATTCACTTGTCGGATGATGCATGTCACGTCTATTATGACAAGGCTACGTTATATGCAAATAAACGCCGGAGCTTCATTAATGGCTCAAAAAATTAAATTGGATTCGGTTGATCGACAAATTTTGCATGATCTGCAGGATAACGGCCGTATAACTAATGTTGATCTTGCAAAACGTGCTGGCATTTCCGCTCCTCCCTGTTTGCGACGGGTTCGAGTGCTAGAAAACGCGGGTATTATTAAAGGCTATCAAGCTGATATTGATGCTGATGCACTGGGCTATAGCGTTCAGGTATTTGCCTTTGTCGGTCTGACCAGTCAGGCCGAAGTGGATTTACAGAATTTTGAGACGCTGGTGTCAACCTGGTCGCAGGTGCGCGAATGCCACATGCTGATGGGTGAAACTGACTTTTTGCTAAAAATTGTTGCTCATGATTGGGATGATTTTCAAAAATTCTTGACTGGGCATTTAACGCCCGCAAAGAACGTAAGCCATGTAAAAACAGCTCTCGCTATTCGTTCGTCAAAACAGCTAGTCGGAGTTCCCATTGACCAGTCGGCCCTTGAGCTCTGATCGCATCACTGCCAAATTAGCAACCATACTAATGACTTCGGTTCATTATGATTTAGTGATATCAAAGAGATCAATTGAGAGAATCTCGTAAGAACGCTGCCCGCCCGGGGTTTGTACCTCAACTGAATCACCAATGCTTTTGCCAATAACGGCGCGTGCGATGGGTGAGGATGTGGAGATCATCCGCTTGGAAATGTTAGTCTCGTATGGACCAACTATATGATAAAGCGATTCCTCATCAGTTTCCTCATCAACAAGTCCGACACTGGTTCCAAAGGTTACCTTTTCACCACTTAATTTTGCCGCATCAATAACCTCGGCACGGCTCGTAACATCCTCTAGTTCGGAAATGCGGCCCTCAATAAAAGACTGTTTTTCACGTGCGGCATGATATTCAGCATTTTCGGATAAATCGCCGTGTTCGCGAGCCGCGGCAATGGCATTGATTACGGCTTGTCGCTCGGTGCCCTTCAAATGCGCAAGTTCTTCTTTAATCACATTCAACCCCTGGGGAGTGAAAGGTATCTTTTCCATCGTTTTGTATTACCTGTTTTTGCATAGCGCGATACGGTTTTAATTTTTATTCTAAACAGAGGTTAACTGCTAACACTAAATATCTGCAAGATAATCCTGCAAGGTGCGAACACCAAGTTGCCCTTGGCGCAGGGCGCGGATAGCCTCGGCTGCAGCACGACTTCCAGAAACCGTTGTGTAGTATGGGATTTTATTGGTAAGCGCATTATGACGAAGGGAAAATGAGTCCTTAATCGCACTAGCACCCTTTGCTGTGTTGAAGACCAGTTGAATCTCGCCAGATAGCATTGCGTCAACGGCATGCGGCCTGCCTTCCATTACTTTATTGATGCGGGTTGCCGGAACGCCTGCTGCGTGTAGGGTATCGGTGGTGCCACCAGTGGCCAGAATATTGAAGCCGTCTTTCACCAAACTCTTGCAGATTTCAACAAAGGCCAGCTTGTCATCATCCTTGACTGAAATAAAAACATTGCCTGACAATGGTAACTCAACGCCAGCTCCTTGCTGACTTTTTGCGAATGCCATGCCAAAATCCCTGTCGATGCCCATAACTTCGCCCGTTGATTTCATTTCTGGACCAAGGAACACATCAACGCCGGGAAAACGAGCAAAAGGGAACACCGCTTCTTTTACCGCGACATGTTTTAAATCAAGGGCATTAAGGCTAAAATTTGCCAATGGTTCCCCAGCCATGATACGAGATGC
>QCPZ01000066.1 GCA_003212345.1 SAR116 cluster bacterium AG-447-A06 | reverse complement strand
TTCAAGGGTAATATGATCCGGCATTGCAGGGTGGTTCAAACTGCGGTCCGCAAGCTCGGAAACAAGTCTTTTTTCAGTTAGATCAAGAGGGGCTGGCGCATGCGCAATATCCGATAAAAACAATTGCGGTAATTCGGCAGTCTGCCGTTCTATTAACGCCAGTGCAGCCAGCACCATATTGCGCGGACTTGTTTGTGCATCTAGACTGGCGAGATGCCAGCCAATACGGGCAGTCGCACGCTGAATTTTCCAGAAAAGACTGCCGATAGCTGCCCTGTCGCCCGACCCGGCAAAGCGCCTACGTTGAAACTCGGCACTTAGCCACTGCGCCGCACGCCTACCACGCAGAGCTCCCGCGTCGCTTGTCATCCGCATTTCAGTAAGAATTTCGATCACAGCAGCGATTCTAGCAGCTGGCGTCATGGCCTGTTTTTCCACATCTGGCCAATTACAGACCGTAAAATATTAAATTAAGCACCTGCCCACCAAAGATGGAAAATGGCGCAGCCTTTTTTCTCTCACATGCCCTACAATACAATAGGCTTACATCCCCGGACGATAGTTTGGCGCCTCACGCGTAATGGTAACATCATGCACATGCGACTCTGCCAATCCCGCACCGGTTATCCTAAGAAATCTTGCGTTCTTTTGTAACTTGGCAATTGACGCATTGCCCGTATATCCCATCGCAGCGCGTAATCCACCAAGCAGTTGATGGAGCACGTTTTTAACCGCTCCCTTATAAGGAACTTGACCCTCAATGCCCTCAGGCACAAGTTTCAAAGGTTGAGATATCTCCGCTTGAAAATACCGATCAGCCGATCCACGAGCCATTGCTCCTGTTGATCCCATACCGCGGTAGGATTTATATGATCGGCCCTGATATAGATAAACTTCACCCGGCGTCTCATCAGTGCCGGCCAACAGTGAGCCAATCATGGCCACATCACCACCGGCAGCAATAGCTTTAGCAAGATCACCAGAATATTTGATCCCACCATCGGCTATCACCGGAATATTTTGTTCATGACATGCCTCGGCAGCATCCATTATAGCGGTCAGCTGAGGCACGCCAACACCAGCAACCATTCGTGTGGTGCAAATTGACCCCGGGCCGATTCCTACCTTAACCGCATCTGCACCTGCATCAATTAACGCCTTCGCACCCTCGGATGTAGCTACATTTCCACCAATGATCTGCACATGATTCGCTAGCTTACGGACCGCAGCCACTGACTCCAAAACCCCTTCAGAATGCCCATGCGCCGTATCAACAACAATCACATCTGCGCCAGCATTGATAAGCGCTTCAGCCCGGCAAACTCCATCTGACCCAGCTCCTGTCGCGGCGGCAACTAGCAACCGGCCCAAATCATCCTTTGATGCCAGCGGGTGATTTTGTGCTTTCTCCATATCCTTTACTGTAATCAGGCCGATACAGGCACCTGCATCATTGACTACAACCAACTTTTCAATGCGGTGTTCATGCAACAAGCGCCGCGCTTCATTAGGCGCGGTGCCATCTCGAACCGTTACAACATCACGTGTCATCAAACCAGCAACGCTTTGGTTGAGGTCAGTAGCAAACCGAATGTCACGGTTAGTTAATATTCCAACAAGGCGTTGGTTATTTTCAACAACTGGGATACCGCTGATCTGGTTCTGTTTCATCATGTCAATTGCATCACGAAGCGGCTCGTCAGGGGCAATAGTCAGAGGATTGACCACCATGCCCGCCTCGAACTTCTTTACCATTGCAATTTGCATTGCTTGCTCTTCTATCGTGAAGTTTTTGTGAACGACCCCGATGCCACCCATCTGCGCCATGGCGATTGCCAGCCTATGCTCAGTAACCGTATCCATTGCAGCAGACATCAGTGGCACATTAAGGCTGATTTTCTGAGTTAATCGCGTGCTAACATTGGTATTAGCTGGCAATACGGTTGAGTGCGCCGGTTCAAGCA
Organism: SAR116 cluster bacterium AG-447-A06; assembly: GCA_003212345.1. GTDB lineage: Bacteria > Pseudomonadota > Alphaproteobacteria > Puniceispirillales > Puniceispirillaceae > UBA3439. The sequence continues at coordinate 390 of QCPZ01000066.1, read as the reverse complement.
ACACATCATCAAAGGTAAAAGCGTCGCGAATTTTCATAAGTTGCCTTCCGTTCCCTCGGTGGCACCGGAATATAAGCAAAAGGGCAGCAGATTGATAGTGCAAAACTGCACCATATTATACGATTATCATGCCATCAGCGTCGCGCCTACCAGCTTCAACTTCTGCTGCAATATCTCTAGCCCGCCCCGCACCGTGAAAGCCAATTGCCAGGACGTAGCTCTCAACAGACTCTGACCGGCTGGCCGCTGGTTTGACGTGGCGAACCGTTTTAAAATTGCGCTGCATTACATCCAGCAGCAATTTTTCGGCACCGCCGCGAAAACATTTCGCCAAAAAAAAGCCATTCTGGTTTAAAACAACCAGTGCAAAATCTAATGCCGCCTCCAACA
>QCPZ01000065.1 GCA_003212345.1 SAR116 cluster bacterium AG-447-A06 | reverse complement strand
CCAAGATCACGCCGGTCAATATTTTGCGCGGCAAGCTGGCGTTCAACAACCATCTGTGTAGCAATACCAGCATGATCAGTGCCCGGTTGCCACAAAACATCACGACCTGCCATCCGATGGTAACGAATCAGCAAATCCTGCAAGGTGAATGTCAGGGCATGGCCCATATGAAGACTGCCGGTGACATTTGGTGGCGGCATCATTATTGCATAAGGCGTTGCGGTTGAGTTAGGGGCGCAGGCAAAGTGACCACTTTCTAGCCATGTATCATACCATTTGGCTTCGATGGATTTTGGATCATAGGTTTTTGCTAATGTTTGCTCGTTCATGGTTTTGGATGATTGCCTCTTGGAGGGGATTGTAACTGAATTTAAAATCTGTAATGAATAATGCCACCACAACGATGCGGTAAGCAAATCCCTGTACAGGGCGCGTCAAAGTTCATCGATGGGTTTTGTACGACTTTGCTTAAAGCCTTGCAACGCATCTTCAATCAAATTTAACATATTCTGGCTGAATGAATTATCACCGGGAACGCGAAAACGTCCTCGAGTGGTGGATTCAAGGTCATTCTGTTTGGTTTAACCGGCCTTTTAACTGGCAGCCTTTTCAATGAATCTCTCGGCAAATTATGGTCCTTCATCGTTAACTTTGTTGCGAGCAACATCTTGTAGTTTTTTCTGGTTTTATTTTTAATGGGTATAGCTTTGCAACAATTCACCGAAGCGTTTTTTCTACTTTGCCGTTGGCGTATTGCTTGTAGCACAACAATTTAATCGCTCGCTATTATTCGGCGGAATGGAAATGTGGTTTGAAACGGATTTTTTGCACCAGGAAGATCAAGCAGCGAGCCGAGAACATTGTTGAGGCCCATATGTTCGGCGGTCAAATTACCCATAGCTGCCTTCAACCGAAATGCAGCTAGAATCTGGTCATGTTCAGCTGTAACAAGACCAAGCTCGGCATCATTCACATCTTTTTCCGCGTCCAAAAGGTCTAGCATCGTTCTCTGGCCAAACTGCGCTTCGCTGGAGATACCTTTTGCCACGAGACGGAAGGCTTCGATCTCACTTAACACGGCTTCAAGCCGAGCCGCTGAGGTTTTCCAGTTGCGGAATTTCTCGCGGGCGGCCATACGAGTTTTTCTTATGGCCTCAGATCGGTTTAATTTTGCCGCTTCATAATTAGCTGCAACGTTTCGTGCTTTTGAGGTCGTTGCGTTGGTTGATAACAGTGGGGTGGAAAAGATTAGTTGCGCCGCAACCTCATCTTTATCAAGCGATGTGCCTGTTGCCATTCTTTTATTTGCAGACAAGCTAAAGGCCACAGTTGGCCTAACCGCTGCTTGTAGAGTGTTAAAAGCCTGATTTGCGGCACGTTCAGCTGCAATAGCCCATAATATATCAGGATGCGCCGATTGTGCTACAGTTTCGGCACTCAGCATATCTGTTGGTATATTGTGCGCAACTGCCGGCTGCATAGGGCTATGCCCATTTGTACCGGTAAGCGAACGAAAATTGTCTTCGGCATTGTTAAGTCGCGTCTGGGTGAGTATGGCGTCGGATTTTGCACGGGCATAGCGTGCCTTTGCTTCGGCTAGTCTTGTTGGCGTAGCAGCACCGGCCTCAACCCTGATCTTTGTCGCATTCACATGCGCTTCCAGTCGAGCTAAATTTTTGTCATGAAGCTTTACCTCACGGCGCGCCTTAGACACATCCAAATAGGCTTCAATAGTCGTTAAAATAACGGCTTGTTCGCTTTTTGCATAGCTGGCAGACGCCATTTGCAGATTAATCTGGGCAAGGCGGACATTTTCTTTAGCCTGTCCCCCATCATATAGATTCTTTGACAGCGTTATCCCTGTTCCAAGCGAATTTGATTTATTGAAACCGCTTCCACCGTGCTCGTCTATTTTGGCTAATGTCGCAGTTGATGTCAGGCGCGCGCTTAAATCACTTGTTGATGTGTTACTGCCAATGGACTCCCGGGAAGCGATCCAATTTTGCCGCGCCGCTAAAATAACAGTGGAATTTTTTAGACTGGCGCGAATCGCCTCCTCGAGGGACATTGCCATAGTAGGCAAAGACCAGGAGGCAACACAGCAAAGCAAAACCGCAGCGATAACTTGTTTGTGCACGAATTGAATGGGCATGGCAAAGTAACCGATCTCTATAGAATAAATTCAGGCTTTTTATTAAATTCATCCAAATTTGGCACACAGGCATCGAACAATGGTGTTCGGACAAACATCTTGCCAGACCGAGTCCAGAGGCTAGCAACACCAATTGGAGATGATTGTGGCCTATAAATTGCAGCCAGCTTGCCTTTAGGACACAATTGTTGAAGCAATGTGTCAGGTATGA
>QCPZ01000064.1 GCA_003212345.1 SAR116 cluster bacterium AG-447-A06 | reverse complement strand
GAGTTAGATTGCAGTTTGGACATGAGGTAACTCTGTGCCAAACAGAATAACAGTCGGTCCTCAACCTGATGCTTATAGTATTAGGTATGGCTGTTTGATGGGGAGGGGGCTTGCAATGCAAGCCCCCTCTTTTCTTTCAAATAAGAGTTTTTCAACCAAAATCATATTTTTTTGAGATCTGGCAATTCTGGCATACAGATTGCAGTGGCATACCCGTGTCAAATTTTTTTGACGGGTAATATAAGAGTTTTGGAAAAATGAATATTAAAACTATTCCTCCACAACCGAGCCTTCTCAATAGGCGACGTAAAAAGTGGGTTTATCCAAAACGAACATTTTATTCAGTCAAAAAATTATTAACTTCTGATTTTGGCATGTTGATTGCAGGAGCATGACGTGTCAAAAATTTTGGATTGGCTAGAGAAATGAGCAAAATTAACACTAATATGGCAGCGGTTACTGCGCTTTATCACCTTAAGAAGAAAGAGGGTGCGCAAAACCAGTCTATTGAACGTATTTCTTCTGGGTTACGTCTTAATCACGCCCTTGATGACGCCGCTGGCGCCTCAATCGTTGGCAGGATGACCTCTCAGATTAAGGGTTTAGAGGCCGCAATGCGGAATGCTGCGGATGCTATATCACTCACTCAAACTGCCGAAGGGGCGCTCGACGAAGTTTCATCCATTCTTCACAGAATGCGTGAGTTGTCAGTCCAGGCTGCTAACGGTGTGTATTCTGGCCAGGATCGTCAAGCTATTCAGAATGAGGTAGGTCAGATTCAAATTGAGCTCAGCCGTATCGCCCAAAACAGCACGTTCAATGCTGTTAAAATGCTCAACGGTGACTTTACCAATACAGCTTTTCAGATCGGATTTCAGCCAAATGACACAGCTATCCTTTCTATTGAAAACGTTGATCCCACTGGTTTAGGTGAGTTCCTTACCACAACAGATCAGATTACTAATCCTACCGCAAGTTACAAGCCAGCTGGCGCACCAGTTGCTGCCCATCGGAAAACAGATTTTACTCCACGGGTGCAAGAGACCGAAAATATAACAATATTTGGTAATGTTGGTAACGTCACAATCGATGTGAACGGTGGTTCTTCAGCAAAAGACATTGCAGCTAGCATTACTTCACGTCTTAGTGAGACAGGCGTTTCAGCGACTGCACAGACACGGATGAATATTTCTTTCGAGGAAGAGCCAAACGGCACACTAACAACAGATACAGTGTCTTTTAATGTTTACGGGATGAATTCTGCTCCAGTGCTCGTGTCGGCCAATGTAACATTTGGTGAGACAAATGGTCGTGGAGCTAATTTGACTGAACTCGCTGCTGCTATTAATGGAACTACTGGTAAGACTGGTATTGCGGCATCATTAAGCGTGGACAAATCGACAATGACTATGATTTCCAATGATGGTTATGACATTGTCACCGAAGATTACAGGTTGGTAGCTGTGACAGGCCCAGCCATGCTGGTTTCTGGCGCTGATGAAAACAATGAGTCTCTGACCGGTACTAATTCATCAACTGTTCTATTTGATCCTTTGAAGTTGGAACCTGGAACAGATACGAGCACTCACCCGAACAGTGCTCAAGTTGGCGGTCAAGTATCTTTCAGGTCACCATTTATTTTCTCAGTAAAATCAGACAATATTGGAACATCTTCCGCACCAAATTTGATGGCTCCGAAAACGCCATATCATTCCACTACTACTGGTAGTGCTGATCCTGAGAATTTTCAAGTTCCTGCTGGAACATATGTAATCTCGACGCCAACAGCTGCCGCGAGTACGGAATATAAAGCGGGTGCAGATCAACCAAATCCAGCTGCAACGACAACAGCGGGCACTGGTATGACCTTACAGGTCACTGTCAATGGGTCTAATACCGTCACGGCTGTTCAAATTCTGAATGCTGGAAAAGATTACGATTTTGGTAATGTCTTAAAAATACCAGCAGAGGCCTTTGGGCAACCAGATGGAAATGGCTTTGTTGAGTTGGTTCTAAATGGTGGTGTATCTGGTGGTGGCAATAACCAGGATATAACTCCGGTGGGTGGAATGTTCTCTGGCAATCCATCAGGTGCACAATTGTCGTCAGTAGCAGCTTTGGATGTCTTGACAGTTCAAAATGCGAAAAAGATGTTAACCGCTGTCGATGGAGCGCTCGTAAGGGTTGATTTAGAGCGTTCAGACCTGGGTGCAACCATGTCCCGTATGGAACACGTTATCAATAACCTCTCAAACATTGTTAAAAACACTCAAGAGGCTAGATCACGTATTCAGGATGCTGATATTGCAGCGGAGACTACTAATCTGACGAAAGCTCAGGTCCTAAACCAGGCGGCTCAAGCAATGTTGGCTCAAGCGAATAGAACATCACAATCTATCCTTAGCTTATTACAGAACTAAACAATAAAAAAATGAGGACCGACTAGATCTCCCTTAGATCAACAGCCCCACGGGGCTGTTTTTTTGTCAAAGAATAAAAGAGGGGGATGCTTGCGCAAC
>QCPZ01000063.1 GCA_003212345.1 SAR116 cluster bacterium AG-447-A06 | reverse complement strand
ACCTTTTGTGGCGACAAAGGGATCAGTCGCGCTAGATGGTGTGTCTTTGACAGTGAATGCGGTTAAACAAACGACTTTTAGTGTCAACATCATCCAGCATAGTTGGGATGTTACCTGTTGGGGAGACAGTAAAACGGGGCAAAAGATGAACATGGAAATTGATACGCTGGCGCGTTATGTTGCTCGCCTTGCAGAATTTAATAAGGAATGAAGTTATGTCGCCACCAAGCCGCACTGGCCTGTCAACAATTGATGAAGTAATTGCGGATGCGAAAGCTGGAAAGCTATTCATCCTTGTTGATGATGAAGATCGTGAAAATGAGGGAGATCTTTGCGTCATTGGCGAGTATGCAACCGCGGAGTCGATAAATTTTATGGCCAAATATGGCCGTGGGTTGATTTGCCTTGCGTTGACACGACTTCGCACCGAACAGCTTGGCCTGACTATGATGGAACGACGCAATGAGTCTCGGCATGAAACTGCATTTACCATTTCGATTGAAGCTCGTGAGGGTGTTACCACAGGAATTTCTGCGGCTGATCGTGCGTTGACCATCAAAACGGCTATTGACCCTGCAAGAGGCGAACGCGATATAACAACGCCTGGTCATATTTTTCCACTCGTTGCCCGAGATGGAGGCACATTGGTTCGAGCGGGTCATACTGAAGCTGTAGTGGATATTTCCCGAGCTTGTGGCTCTCCAATGCCATCTGGTGTTATCTGTGAAATAATGAAAGATGATGGTGAAATGGCACGCTTGCCTGACCTTATTGACTTTGCAATGGAGCATGATCTGAAAATTGCCTCGATTGCCGACTTGATTGCATGGAGACGTCGGAACGAATCCCTTGTCCAACGCACAGTTGAAACTGCGATCACAACTAGATTTGGCGGTGATTGGCGTATGGTAATTTACACCAACAACGTCTCGAATATTGAACATATTGTGTTGGTGAAAGGCGATATCAGTTCGGGTGATCCAGTTCTTGTCCGAATGCATGCGCTTGATCTGATGGCAGATCTGCTTGGCGAGGTTTCGGATAAACGGGAAGGAGATGAGCTTACCAAAGCAATGGCGGCAATTGCTAAGGTAGGGCGGGGCGTTGTTGTGGTTCTTCGCGAGTCTATTGCTGCCAGCTTGTCCTCAACAGTCAGCCAAAAATTGAATTTAACAAATGACACGACGGCAAATCGTGACTTGCGTGATTATGGTGTTGGCGCACAAATTTTAACCGACTTAGGTATCAGCAAAATGATTTTGTTATCTGACACACGCCCGAATGTAGTGAGCCTCGAAGGCTATGATCTCGAAATTACTGATTGGCAACGGATTCATCAGGAGCAAATTTAATGGCTGGGCATTTTCTTATTGTTGAGGCACGGTTTTATGAAGAAATTGTGGACTCTCAGGTTGCGGGGGCTATTGCGGCGCTCGAAGCCGGCGGCGCCAGTTTTGAGAGGGTTGCCGTGCCGGGTGCGTTGGAAATTCCTGGAGCTATTGCCATGGCATCAACTGGTCACCGTCACTTTGATGGTTATGTCGCTTTGGGATGTGTGATTCGTGGTGAAACCAGCCATTATGATACAGTTTGCAATGAATCTGCGCGTGGCTTAATGCATTTATCTGTTGTTGGCGGGTTGGCCATTGGCAATGGTGTTATAACTGTTGAAAATGAGTCTCAGGCTTGGGCACGAGCTGATGTGAGCCAAAAAAATAAGGGTGGTGATGCGGCGCGTGCGGCGATGGCCATGGCAGCAATAAAACAGGTATTCTGTGGTTGCACTAATGAGAGATAAAAAAGAAATATTAAAAGCGGTTCCCGTGCGCCGCCGGTCAGCAGCGCGTCTGGCCGCAGTTCAAATTACATATCAATCTTTAATGACCGGGCAGTCAGCCCTTAACTTTGTGCATCAATTTTTGGCCAATTATGCTGGTGATGTCGCCAAATCATTCAAAGTTAAACACTTGGATGAAGTGCATTTGAGTGCGCTTTACGTCGGAGTTGAAAATAATGCAGCGGCTATCGACTCTGCAATCGCGGCCCAGCTTGCTGATGGGTGGTCGCTCGATCGGTTGACGCGGATTGAGTTGTCTGTCTTGCGCTGCGGCACTTATGAAATACAGTCAATGCTGGATATTCCGGCAAAGGCGGCAGTGAGTGAGTATGCTGCGCTCAGTGATGCTTGTGGTTGTGATGTTGCGTTTGTGAATGCGGTGCTTGATCAGTTGGCAAGAGCAGTGCGCATCGTTGAGATGGATAAACAACGGTAACCCCTCGGGCGGATCGGCCTTATCGCTCAGTTTGGCCCCGCCTTATGTTTGAGAATATCTGTTCAATAACCCCGTATGTGTCACCAGGTGTTGGCGTTTTTTCATCGATATGCTCGACAATCATACCACTTTTTTCATCAGTTAAATCAATTGATTGAAGTAGATTTTCATTGTCAAAAGTAAATGTATAAATTGTTCGGGCCTTCGTGGTTTTGATGCCGGCTACCGGGGCTTCCATGACTTGGCTAACATAATAGAGTTTTTGGCTATTAAACGCGCCTTCAAAACTGGGTTGACCAAGTGTACCCAGA
>QCPZ01000062.1 GCA_003212345.1 SAR116 cluster bacterium AG-447-A06 | reverse complement strand
GCATATGAACGTCGATTTTTTTTGCATTTTTAGTATCGGGCCAAGAGTAATATGGCTCAGTAGATAAAGAGTTTTTAACGCTTGTAAGCTTTGAGGAAATTGGTTCAAAAGTAGCTGCATTTAACGCTTTGCTCGTACTTACCTCTAATAGCTCGACTAACTCTGAAGCATCTTCAATCAACACGTCCACCCGTTGACCTGGCCCTAATGTGATTCTATTTGTGTCGAATGACTCGCATGGAGATCCGTCCAAGCAAATCACCTTCATCATCACTCCCCCCGAGAGTTCAAAATTTAAAATTCTAGCATTCGCTGCGTTTAAAAACCTTAATCTCACTGGACCATTTGGGGATACGCGAACAGTTGGTTTAAATTTGCCATTAATTGAAAGTGCATTACCAAGCCGGCCACCGTGAGACCAATGACCAAGATTGCCTAAGCTGTTCGCGTCAATTTGTTCGTCTGAGTTGAGTAGCCAATCATCTGCTAAGATCACAATATCACTACCAACGTTAATTTCATTTGTGTCGTGTTCGTAAACAACAAGTGGGCCGTATAAACCTCGTGCCACTTGTTCCCAGGCTTTGTTGTGTGAGTGGTACCAGAAAGTTCCTGCGTCATTTAAAGGGAAGCGATAATGAAATTTTTCACCGGGTTCAACCGAAGGTTGTGTTAAATCTGGTACACCGTCCATAGAATTAATGTTACGGATGCCATGCCAGTGTATTGTCGTTGGCTGATCAAGGTTGTTATAAAATTCTACGTCAAGGATCTGGCCTTTGGTTGCTTGGATCAGCGGCCCTGGACTAGCTTTATTATAAAGCCACAAATCGGTGGCCAATGGGTTTTTGTCAAAGAAATGAGGCGCAGGTTCAGCTGTAAGTTGATAGTAGCGCACTCCTTGCTCAGCGATGGCACCTGAAGGCAGCATAGTTAACGTCAGGCCAGCTATACATTGGTTTAAAAATTCACGGCGTGAATTCATCTTTACCTCAATAGAATTGTTTATATGGACTGGTTTCTAAATTTGTTTTTGATCTTCATAGTTCGGCAGGGGATGCATTTTTGTCCCTATTTTTTGGTCAACTACGAACCGCCCATTTTCTCTTTCATCGCTCCATTAGACTTGTAATCAGAGTTGATTCTGTCATGGATTTCTGTGATGTCAGCTGGCCATGTAGACTTGATGTACGATAGCACAGCAACAATCTCATGATCTTTAATAATGCCATCGTAGACCGGCATACTTACTTCATAGTCTTCACTGATCATTGCTTTAAAACCGTATTTGGTGAGATTAAAGAGCACCTCATCCGCATGATGCCATGTGTGACCAGATTTATCATGAGGGGGAGCTAGCCGCATACCATCAACTTTCGTGTTACGCCAGCCATCTTGACCTTCAAGATTAACACCATGACAACTAGCGCACTGCTCTACGTAAACCTTTTTACCCATTTTAACATAAACAGCGTCGTTGGGTTTTAACTCCAACGTTTCGGCTGCACTTGTAAATGAAATGGTCGATAACCCAAAAATGGAGAAAATGAATAAACGACGAAACACACACATGCTGCTAATCCAATCTGTATGACTGGTGGCAACTTTTGCACGATGATGCTACTGCTTTAAAACCCTCCACGACAGCGGCTTGATCTCCTGCCTCAGCAGCAGCAATCAACTTTTTTGTTGCCGTTTCATTCTTCATCGCTGCCCTTTTAAAACCACCAAAATCTTCCCAAATCTTTGGTGATGCTTCTGACGGCTTTATATTGCTACCTTCTGGAAAATATTCAGGCATTTTTACCGCCCACTCTCGTATCTCATCGGCAAGTTTGGCGATAGAGTCGTAGTCTTCACCTCGAATATGAGACTTGATGGCCTTTAGGTTTTTTTGGCTTATTTTAAACATGTCCATGCGCTCTTTAACTATTCCCGTCGCGCCACTGTGCGCCAAGGCAGAGCCAAGACCGCCCAGGGTTGCGATGGTTAAGGCAATTGACATGATGTATCTTAAAAAAGTCATGCGATTTTTCCTTTAAAGGGTCTTGGTTGATATAATGATGAACCCTCCACTTACTAGAGTGTAAAGGTTATTTTTCTCATTTTATTACACCTGCACATAACAAAAATGGTGAGAACCGAAGCCCGTAGTCCCTTTTTTTGAAGTTGTGAGATTAGAATGGGTAAGGAGGTTGATTTCAGAAGTAGGGTTCCGAACTCATCTTATTAACCCAATCTTCGGCCAGAAGGTGAGTTTATCCAAAGAGCATCATGACGAAGGTCGTGGAATCTAAGTTCACACAAATCAGCACGTTTTCTCAAACTCTCCGAAGCTAACTTGAAGGCATTGGCATTAATTGGGAATGGAGTAGGGGTGTCTTGCCGTGACCTCTGGTTGCACCAGACGCTCATACTCGTCTTTGTTTAACCTTCGTTGTCTTGGCTTTGACGTTGGAGGCATCTTTATGAAGTTGACTGTGTTGGAAGACAGCATCAAACCCCACTCGTGAGTGGCTATCTTCAGGCAGTGTCTAATCAAGCTTAACTCATAATGAATCGTTTTGACTCCGTCAGGGAACCCATGGT
>QCPZ01000061.1 GCA_003212345.1 SAR116 cluster bacterium AG-447-A06 | reverse complement strand
CAGCGCAACACATTGGCAGATAAATCGGCCTGCTAAAGCGCAATGCTGGAGCGCGTTTGCATTTGTTTCGTTGCAGATTTTGGGGCCATAGCTCAGCTGGGAGAGCGCCTGCTTTGCAAGCAGGAGGTCGTCGGTTCGATCCCGTCTGGCTCCACCAACGACTTAAAAAATGAAAAACAGCCCGCGAATGCCTTACAAATTTTGGCTTAAAAGCAAAAGTCCAAATTGGCTCCCTCACGTGACCGCGAAAACAGATTGTTACAGTTTTTGTTGACTAAGTACTTTATGGTTATTTTTTCTTGGCAAAGCACTTTCGCCTAACGCTCTCGACTTTTAAACATAAAAAAGTGTCTTTTGGGTCTTTTTGAGTTAATCTTCTGCTCTTGAAATATTTTCATCCGGTTAATTCTGCTGCAATGCTGAGGGAGGATACCATGAAATTAGATATGAAACATTCTCAAGATTCCTATTCAATGGCAGCCATGGAGCGAATGAATATCGAACTCAAAGCTCTTGTGAGTAAACTAAATGAAGTTGGGTCTGCTTTGGCAACTCTGAACTTGTTTCGTCGAGCTGACATTGAGCTTGACGGTAAAAAACGCCGGTTACGTGATTTTGCTGAGATTGATCTTGGGCCAGATCCAATGGCAGGCACGTTTAAGGTGATAATACATAACGAAGTTGCGATCCCTGGTGCGATTAGAATATTGAAAGAAAATAATTTTATAAACATAGATGCAAGCTCAAAGCGTGAGCTAAAAGTCGTAAAGCCAAGGCTTACTGTACAACAGGAGGATGATCTCGAGACGGAAGTTAAAAGGTGGACGAAGTCTTCTTTGGCAAAGCTTTCGTCTATAAAGTCAGACGCGCTGCAGAGGGTTCAAGCTGCTATAAAGGCTGAGTATATTGAACCAAAAGAATCAAAAGCAGCTACCCAGCAATTAGATGCTTTAATCGACGAGGCCACAAAACATGCTAGTATTCTGGGCCTGATCCGGCGAAAACAGCTGTTAGGTGGTGGGCTGTCCTTTGATGGGCCAGAAGAAGAATCGCTCTATAAACGGATCAATGACCGCGATTACAAAGACCCGTGGCAAGAGATGTTGATCCCAAAAGTCGATGAAGAAGGCGAGGATTAGGTTTTGCACGATAAACGCAAAGCCACGGAAAGAGACGGTGAAGGGCGGTGTATTGCTAAACAACTGAGGGGTCAGGAGTACGCCGACAAGCGGGTGAAATCAAATGATCCGCGGCAACTTGCGATCAGAAGCCTTCTTGAGACTGCGCACGCCAGTATTGACGACAAGCTGGCAACCGTAAAGACTGCGCATTATGTCGACAAGGACCAGTTTCAATGTGCATTTCGTAGGCTAATGGGTTCCACTAAATCCTGACGCCCCCAAAGCAAGTTGCGGATTGACGCCACAGGAAATTAACATGAAGAGAAAGCAGGCGATTTGGGCCTGCTTTTTCATTCGGTAAATGCTGTTTTAAGCTTCACTTTTTTTTACGCAGCTTTCATTATCTTTTTTGGCTTGGCATTAATACTAATCTGCTTTGGGCGATCAGCATCTGGTACTTCTTTGTGTAAAAAGACTGTTAAAATGCCATCCACGAACTGCGCATCTTCCACCTTCATGTATTCAGCTAGCCGGAACATTTTGGAAAATGCGCGTTTGGCAATGCCCTGATGGATATAGTTGCCGCGCTCTTCGGCTTTATTTGCCTCAATCGTCAAAATGCCTTTCTCAGTCTGAATACTAATTTCTTCTTGCGTAAAGCCGGCAAGCGCTACCTCAACTCGGTAATGTTCGTCATCATCTTTCGCAATGTTGTAAGCGGGGTAATTTGACTCTTTGCGATCAGCCATTGCGTTCAATTCTTCAAACAATGTGTCAAAACCGACGAATTGGCGAGCCATTGGGGTGGTAAAAAATGTCATTTCTATCTCCTTCTCCTAAAGCGAGTTAGTTGCCGTCTCCTGTTAAGCAAGGCAGCAATTTGGTATAGTTGCGCGACCCTTAAAGGCATCGCTTATTCCTATGTGGGTAATCCGGTGCGAATTTCAAGTCCCTCTTTTTATGGATAACCTTGTGGTCCTCAGATTACTGCTGGCGAGACAATCGAAACCCAACACACTGTGGGTGGGTGTGCGGTGTCGGTACGCCCGTGCAAGCACTGTTGAACGATGCCACAAATTAACATCATTGAGATTTTATTATTGATGTGAAATTAACAAAGACTTCAATAGCAAAAAATAAAAGGCATGTACTTCACACAAACATGACAGGGCTTTATGGTACACGAAAAACTGAGCATATCGGTGTGATCTGGAGTGGGTTGGTTTCCTGAACCGGTTCAATATTTTTCTTTTATTGCAAAGCAGAGATAAACAAAATGAAATAGGGGATGAAGTGAATTTTTCGTGAATCCCAATTATTGGCCTTTTGCCCCCTGGTCTCTTGACAATTTGTGGGCTTTCGCATAAACCACAGACCGATCCTGGAGAGGCTTGGGTGTAAAGGCTTTTTATGATTGCGTGTTGGTTTTTACCGTTTTTATAGTTGCACGATTGAGGTTTAAAAAATCTGGCTCAGGGCTGGTTAATCAGCACCGCTGAGGCATTAGAAAAGGGCAAAAAATGGCTGTTCCGAAAAGTAAAATTA
>QCPZ01000060.1 GCA_003212345.1 SAR116 cluster bacterium AG-447-A06 | reverse complement strand
TCCCGGAATGCCAAGTGTTATGGAAGATATGGCCCCACCATACATTGCCCCATAATAGATTGACGCAAGGAAAATCATTGGCGAGGTTGCCCCGCCGGTAAAGCTCTGAATAACGAATGTAAAAGGCAGCAGAATGGCAACCCCATTGACTGATCCCAGACCGGGCATGGCGCCAACAAATAGCCCTACAACAACACCAATAACCGCTAACCCAAGATTAATCGGCTCAAGTGCAATTAGAATTCCCTGCCAAAGAGCAATTAAAACATCCATTTTTACCTACTTCTAAATTGTTCTGGACGGCTTTTCACCGAGGCCATACGGTTAGATTAAATTTATAAAAACATGTCATATAGCGGGATAAACAATGGCTCTAAATACCCTTTTGGCAGCACAATCCGCATGGCGATGTCAAAGAAAAAGAAGCAGATAACTGTAAGGCTAGCACTAACAGTTACGGTAAGGAGCCACCCGTGACTACCCAGATATCTCATGTAATACATCATGAACACTGGTATCGCACCGTAAAACCCAACAAAATGGATCAAGGCTAAAAACCCAAAAAGCGCTCCACCAACAACAAGCATCATGCGCTTACCATATCCGTCTAAAAATTGTTCGCTAGATTGTGAAGCTGGAGTTAAACGACGGTACCAATTCACCGCAGTCCAGATGCAAGTTAAAAGCATGATTGCAGATAGCCAAAACGGCCAAAATCCGCTGCCCGGGCCTTCACCCTCAATGAAACCAATGTTTGCAAAGCGCGGTACATCCGGATTCCATGAAGGTGGTTCACCTGATTTCCACATTAGGTAAATCGAGAGGATTCCTAAAAAAATCGCTGTAACAATTTCAGCAATACGCATTTTACCAAACCCTCTCGATTGGAATTTTTATTTCTGCACTACTTGATTGCGCCAGACGCTTTCAAAATCGCACGATGGTTATCAACTTGACGTGTCCAATATGCTTTCAACTCGTCACCAGCCATAAATTCACCCATTAATGACTTCTTTGACTTATAAGCCTGCCATTTCTTTGAATTGTAGACCTTGGTGAACAAATCAGTGTAGTAGGCCTGCGCTTTTTCAGACATGCCAGGGGCACCCACAACGGCGCGCTGCATGTAATAAGCCCATGGAGCCTGCTTACCACCAACAAATACCTCACCGAGGGTTGGGACATCTGGGAACATTGGAAGACGCTTATCTGTGAAAGCTACCAACGGTATAACTGTTCCTGCCTCATAAAAACCAAGGGCTTCAGATGGGTTGTTCACTGACGAATTGATCTGCTTTCCAGCAAGATCTTTCGCAACAGCGCCGCCACCTTTGTATGGAATGTACTTAATGTTTAGGCCATATTCCTTGTTCAGATGATCAGTGATGATGTTATCTTCTGAGTTCTTACCGGTGCCACCCATAATCCATTTGTTGCCCTCAGCTTTCACTTTTGTCAAAAACTGACCAATTGAAGTGATGCCGCTGTCCTTGTGAACCCACAACAAAAACGTATCCTCAGCCATCCGGCCAACTGGAGCAAATGTTTGAATGTCAACTTTGATACCCGGATTTCTGAGCGGTGTAGTGAAGAATGAATTCAATGTAACCATGATTGTGTGATCAGGATCGGCTGCGTTTTTTGCGGCTACCAGAGCCTCTGCACCAGAACCACCAGACTTGTTAGTTGGAACAAGTGGGCGATTAGAGAGGTTTTCTTCCTCAACAATTGCTTGCATCAAACGGGCCATCTTATCAGCCCCGCCACCTTTTCCCGCCATGATAATAAAATCAACAGGCTTTGTTGGCTCCCAACCATGACTGCCGGCATTAGCGATACCTGACAGCGAAGTTGCCGCCAGCGCAATGCCAGCCGCACCTGCTAATAGGCTTTTGATAAATTTCATAGTTTCCTCCTTGGTTTTAACATTATTCTGATACAACCTGTGCCTTAAAATTTTAAGTAAATTAATGTAATGTTGTAAAATGTATAAAATTTACAAAACACAAGTTCATTTAATGTCACTCTTATTTATTAACACGGTGACTTAATTTTAGTTATTTGACAACTTTTCTATTAAACCTCTTACTTACGTTCCTAAGCTAGGATACATAAACTGAAAACAACTAGCTCAAAGCCCTATATCTTCTGAATATCAATTGTAAAGTTCACAGCTTTGATCCCAATTTTGTTCCGGGGTTGACTTCAACATTTGCAGCCCATTCACTGGCGGTGATTTTGCCACCGCCTTTGGGGCGAACACGTTTGATCAAAATGCGCCCACCATTTCCTTGAACCGTCACACCACTGCCATCGATTGACACGACCTCGCCATAAGCCCCATCGCCCTCAACAAGTGCACTATCATAGACTTTTAACTCACTACCATTCAGTGTTGTCCAAGCTCCCGGAGCTGGATTCGCCGCGCGGATGGTATTATAGACATCAGTAACAGGCTTGGCCCAATCAATTTCAGCTTCATCCTTACCAAACCAGCTCTCATAGGACCCATCTTCAAGACGCTGATCATGTTTGATAATGACGCCAGCCTTCACAAGATCAAGACCTTCCAACATCGCATCAACACCCATTGGAAAAAGTTTTTTGAAATAAACATCACCAAGTGTCTCATCCGGGCCTATTTCGCATGATTTCTGGAGCATCATAGGCCCCTCATCCAGGCCATCATTCGGCCAAAAAATTGATAAACCTGTTCGGCTTTTTCCCATTGCAATTGGCCAGTTGA
>QCPZ01000059.1 GCA_003212345.1 SAR116 cluster bacterium AG-447-A06 | reverse complement strand
GGGGCAATACGGCAGATTTTTGAAACCATGAAAATTCTGAACCCTGAATGCACAATATGGATAAGTGATCCGAGCTGGCCCTCACATGTGGGGATGGCAACGCATATGGGATTTAAAATTCGCTGTTACCCATATTTTGATAGTGAAACAAGACTGGTTGATGTCGATTCAATGATGTCGTCCTTTCAAGATATGAAGTCGGGTGACCTTCTGCTGCTTCATGGCTGTTGCCATAACCCAACAGGCGCAAATATTGACATGGATACGTGGAAGGCGATTACCGAATTGACAATTGAAAAGGGGGCCGTGCCATTAATTGATATTGCTTATCAAGGTTTTGGCGATGGATTGGATGCGGATGCCGCGCCGCTGCGCTATATGGCATCGCGAGTTGAGGAAATGTTTATTGCTGCATCATGCTCCAAGAATTTTGGGCTTTATCGTGACCGTGTTGGAATTGCAATGATGATTGCAAAAGACGCCGCAATGGCCGAGGTTGCACAGGGTAATCTCGCCACATTGAACCGAATGAACTATTCTTTCGCGCCTGATCATGGGGCTGCAGTGGTTGGCATCATCTTATCCGATTCTGAGCTACGCCGCGAATGGATGGTTGAGCTTGAAGAAATGCGGATGGCCATGTTAACGGTCAGATCGAAGCTTGCCGATGAGCTGCGTATGCAATGTAATTCTGATCATTTTGATTTTATTGCCCATCATCGGGGCATGTTCTCGCGCCTTGGGCTCAATGCAGAACAAGTTTTGGCACTTAGGGAAGAACATGGCATGTATGTTGTCAGTGACAGCAGGATCAATATTGCTGGTCTTGCTGGCGACCGCCATCTGCTATTTGCGTCTGCGGTCGCAAAGGTTGTGAACGCTTCTTGAGCTTTTGACTATCATTGTTGAAGGCAGCAATACTGCCTTTTAATTTTTTTAAGGAATGTTTTTCATGGCAGCTCATGGAACTACTGGCGGCGCTCTTTTAATGGACTGCTTGATTGCACTTGGCGGTAAAAGAGGCTTTGGGGTTCCTGGTGAGAGTTACCTCGCCGTTCTTGATGCAATGTATGACCGGAAAGATGAATTTTCTTTCATGTTATGCCGCCACGAGGGGGGGGCCGCCTATATGGCTGAAGCATGGGGCAAGCTGACTGGTGAGCCGGGCCTTTGCTTTGTTACTCGCGGTCCGGGTGCAACCAATGCCTCCATTGGCATTCATACTGCTATGCAAAATTCAACACCGATGATTGTCTTTGTTGGTCAAGTTGGCATTAGCATGAAAGGGCGTGAAGCCTTTCAGGAAATTGATTATGCTCATTATTTTGGTAAGGTTTCAAAATGGGCAGTTGAAATTGACGATGTAGAGCGGATCCCCGAAATAATGTCGAGGGCTTGGACCACTGCCTTAAGTGGAAGGCCTGGCCCAGTTGTGGTAGCGCTGCCAGAAGATATATTAACTGCGGTGACAACTGCTAAACCTTGTTTGGCGGTTACCATTCCTTCACCCGATATTTCGCCGGTGCAGCATGATCAACTTGTAAGTCTTTTGGGCAAAGCAAAAAAGCCAGTTGTTCTCTTTGGCGGTAGCGGTTGGACGGAACATGCGGCTCGTCAGCTTGAATCTTTTGCTGGTATGAATTCTGTACCCCTCGTGGCAGCGTTTCGGTTTCATGATATTTGTGATAATTACCATACCTCTTATGTTGGTGATGCTGGTGTTGGCATGCTGGGCTATATCAAGACACTGCTTGGTGATGCTGACTTGATCATTGCTGTTAATGTCAGGTTTGGCGAGTGCACAACCGATGGCTATAGCCTTTTTGAGTGCCCAAATATGAGTGCTAAGTTGATCCATTGTCACCCATCAGATAATGAGCTTGGTAAGATATATGCTCCTGATTTATCGCTTCAGGCTTCACCAAATGCAATGGCCACTGCGCTCGCGTCTATTAAGGTTGCGGATGATGCAAGCCGGCTTGACTGGCTGCGAGCGGCTAAATCCGCCTTCGATGCCAGCTATCGCGTGAAGGCTCAACCTGGGGATCTTGACATGGGTGAGGTATTGGCGCATCTCCGCGATGTCATTCCTGAAGATGCCATTGTTACAAATGGCGCTGGTAATTTTGCCATCTGGCCAAATAAATTCCTGAAATTTGGCCCCAAGGGACGGCTACTCGCTCCACAAAGTGGTGCAATGGGGTACGGTGTACCAGCAGCAATTGCCGCTAAACTTCATGATCCCAGTCGATTTGTTTTATGTTTTGCTGGTGATGGTGATTTCCAGATGAATAGTAATGAACTTGGCTCTGCAATGCAGGCAGGACTACCGTTAATTGTTTTGATCGTAAATAACGGCACCTATGGTACCATTCGCATGCACCAAGAGCGTCATTATCCAGAACGTGTGTCTGGTACTGAACTTGTTAATCCTGATTTTGTGACGCTGGCCAAAGCCTATGGGTTTTATGGTGAGCGTGTGGAAAAAACCGAAGATTTTGCAGCGGCTTTTGCGCGGGCCTGCGATTCTGACACCGGTGCAATTCTGGATCTGGTTGTGGCCACTGAAGCCATTACCCCTCGTCAAAGCATCAATGATCTTCGCAAAACAAGTATGTGATTATGCCTATGGGTAACTTAGTTTGATAAATGTATTGGAATTAGCTTGTGAAAACGTCGCGGGAATGATTGTCGAGCGCAGGCTATACTGGAAAATGTTTACGCCGTTTAGAATTTTTCTGCGGCTAAGTAGCGTGAGTTGTTAATGAAAAAAAAATTA
>QCPZ01000058.1 GCA_003212345.1 SAR116 cluster bacterium AG-447-A06 | reverse complement strand
AGCGATCGGGTCATCGACATCAAGCAATACTGAGATGTGACGGCTCAACATCTGGCAATCTTCGACCGTCATTTCGCGATCTTTTTTCGGCTCAGTCATAATCTGCAACTGATTACGGCCCGCTTGCACACCCGAGAATTGGACACGAACAAGGGAAAAACCAAGTTCGTTCACCGCATCTTCGATAATCTGACTTATCTTAGCTTCGATCAAAGTGCCTCCTAAACCTGTGCTTTTGGCTGATGGTCAAGGTACCATTTTAAATTTATGTGCCAAGTAATTGTCATGTCACCACCAATAACTGGGAAGGTATTATCCCATAACACAAATTGATAAACCCAAAAAAAGGCATTAAAAAAGGTGGGCCAGTGGCCCACCGCCTGACTTCGACAGTTTCTAATTGGTCAACATTAGTCTCTAAGCACTAAAAAAGCAATAGGCAAGCCTTCACACGGTGTAACAGTCCATCGTTCGAGGGTCATATTTTTGGGGTTTCCTCCCGAATGGCTTGTACCTGGCCTTCACATCGGCGAAACTGAAACCATGATGACTGGCGTTCAGCTCGTTCCGCTTTTTTCATGTAGCGTGTTTCTGGTAAATCGGCCGGGCGCTGGCGCCAGTCAGCCGGGCGCCGCGCTGTCCAAACAAATCCAAAATGAGCGATTGTGGTCTGCAATAACCAACTTTTTGCCGTCGGATCATCGCTAGCAAGCACCAGTCTGCCCCCAGGCCGTATTATCTTAGCAAGCTGATCAAGAAGGGCTGGCTGGAGAATACGCCGCGCCGCATGGCGCCGTTTTGGCCATGGATCAGGAAACATAATATAGGCGCCAGCTAGACTAGCTGTGTCAATGTTCGGCAGGATTAGTCGAGCATCATCAGGCCAGATACGAATATTGCCAAGTTCTCGCTCATCAATATAGCGAAGCAGACTAGCAACACCATTGATATAGGGTTCTGCGCCAATGAAGTCGCAATCCGGCATCGCAGCTGCCAGTCCAGCAAGATGTTCACCACCACCGAAGCCAATTTCCAGATAGCAGTCAGAATGTCGGCCAAATTGAATATTAGGGCAAACAGATGGATCAAAAACAAATTCTGGCAAAAACTCATCCAAACGTCGTTTCATCGATTTTCGAAGAGGACGGCCTTTACGACGGCCGTAAAAGCGGGGGCTTTTTGGCGCCACATCATTTAAAGCGGGGTCTTTGTCAACCATTGTGGTCTGTCTTATCCTGTTCTCGCTTGCGAGCGCCTAACGGATTGCTGAGATCAGCGTGTCAACAAGATTGGTTTCCTCCCAGCTAAAGCTGCCTTGTCCAGCTTCACCAGCCATCCGGCCAAAATGGCCATAAGCAGAAGTCGGCGAATAGATTGGCGCATTCATGCCAAGATGCTGGCGAATGCCACGCGGTGTTAAATCCATGCAATCTCGCAGTGCCTCTTGCAACCGGACATCATCGACTTTGCCAGTACCATGCAAATTCGCATATAGCGATACAGGTTCGGCAACTCCAATCGCATAAGCAATTTGAATGGTACAGCGAGAAGCCAGCCCTGCTGCAACAATATTTTTTGCCAGATAGCGACTAGCATAAGCCGCAGATCTATCTACCTTCGTCGGATCTTTCCCCGAAAAGGCACCGCCACCATGTGGGGCAGCCCCGCCATATGTATCAACAATAATTTTTCTTCCGGTCAAGCCCGCATCACCATCCGGCCCGCCTATCACAAACTGACCAGTTGGGTTTACCAACAAGTCTTCACCCTCAACCATCCAACCATCTGGGAGCACGTTAGCAATTACTGGTGTCACTAGGTTACGAATATCCCATTGCGTAGCATCGGCATTATGCTGGGTTGAGAGAACAATCTTATGCGCCCCGGTTGGTAGACCTTGATCGTTGTAAACAAGGCTGATCTGGCTTTTTGAATCTGGACCCAAAATCGAGTCTGGATCAGCTTTACGCAGCGCCGCCAAATCTTTTAAAATTTGGTGCGAATAATGGATTGCCGCGGGCATCAGAACATCAGTCTCATCGCAAGCATAGCCAAACATCAAACCCTGATCGCCGGCGCCTTCATCTTTGTTATCACCTGAATCAACACCCATTGCGATATCGCTTGATTGCTCATGTAGATAATTTTGAAATTCAAAATTGGCGTGGTGAAAAGATTCTTGTGCATACCCTATGTCACTCACCGCCGCGCGCACTGCTGGTTCAATTTCTGCCATGATCTGCTCTAATTTGACATCACTGGCGCGCACTTCACCAGCAAGAACAACGCGATTAGTTGTTGCCAGTGTCTCACAAGCAACACGGGCTTCAGGCTCATATTTTAAAAAAAGATCAAGAACTGTATCCGACACACGATCGCATACCTTGTCAGGATGGCCCTCAGAAACCGACTCAGAAGTAAAAAGATAGCTCATGGAATTTTCCCTACATCAATGGAAATTATCTATTGCCTCATAGCATAAAATAGGTCAACCCATGCAGCACCGACAAACATCAAAATCAACAAACAAAAAAAACCGGCATTTCCAAAACGAGCAAAAGGAGGGGGCGGGATAACTTCTGGCACGACTAAATCAAGTGCACCGATTTCGCCTAGTGGAATTGAACCAAGAACACGACCATAGGGGTCAAATCCGGCGGTGATGCCCGTATTCGCAACTCGAAACAACGGCACTCCTTCTTCCACAGCCCGCATTTGCGCCTGAACAAGATGCTGCCATGGGCCTGCACTGGCTCCAAACCAAGCATCATTTGTGATATTCACCATCAAAT
>QCPZ01000057.1 GCA_003212345.1 SAR116 cluster bacterium AG-447-A06 | reverse complement strand
TGAACTATATGCGCAGAAGGGGGTGCGTCAATTATCTCGCTTTGGTAGCGATTTGGATAACGATTCGGTAATGAACGACAGAGTTGATAAGGTTCATTAAGGCGAGGTTAACTGATGATGTTTGAGTGGGCGCGTGCTGCTGGATTGCCAATGCTGGGCGGATATGATGTTTATGCCTATTATCGCGATATCTCAGTAAGGGCACATTTCTGGGAGGCCGGAAAGAAAGCCCGCGATCCGAATGACAATTACAAGATAGTTGACACTGTACCGCTACCGCCAAAATTAAAAAAAACAATTGTGATTTTTCCTGGCTTTACCGAGTTTTGTGAAAAATATAGCAAGGAAGTACTGCGCTTTCACCAGCGGGGTTATAACGTCCTTGTTATTGATTGGCCCGGCCAAGGTCAATCTGGGCATTTTGGCTGGCACCCATTGGCGGTTCATTGTGATGATTTTGATCATCATATTGGGGCCTTGGATGCGGTAATTGAAAAAGCCCGTTTGGATGGGCATGATCTTATCTTATTCGGGCATTCAATGGGTGGGCATTTGGCACTTCGCTATGCAGCATGGCGCCCTTGTTATGTGAAGGCTGTTATCTTGAGCGCTCCAATGATGGCGCCGCCTGTAATGCCAATATGGTTGGTACGTGTTGCAAGCTATCTTTTATCAAATATTGGGTTTGCTAGGAGGTATCCACCATTTCACCATTTATCTCCACTGGATGTGGTGCGCCATTATAGGGTTGAAAACACCCTGACACGTGACCCGAGAGGCTACGAGGAACAATTTGTTTGGTTTGATGATGCGCCTGAATTGCGACGCAGTGGGCCGAGTGTTGGTTGGATAAATGCGGCATATAGATCGTGTGCACTTTACACATTAAACCCCTATTGGTTGGGTCAGCTTGATGCGCCGGTTTTGGCCTTTGTTGCAGGTGATGAACGCGTTGTTTCTGCGCTCGCAACGATTAGCAGTCTACCCCATATTAGAAACCTTCAAAGGGTTGATTTTGAAGGGGCTCGACATGAATTGATGCGCGAATTGCCTGAAGTTACCGATGTACTGTGGCAGCATATTGATACGTTTCTGACGCGTGTCATTAGTGAGCTTGATAATCAATGCGATCATGAGGTTCCTGCGCATTGATTATGATTCTCAAAATTGGGGACCATCACCGGCTAACTATAAAAATTGCATTGCCATCTCATTGACTGGCTAAACCTATGACTGAAACTGTTCCTGTGTCGCGCGGTCGGATAGAGAAAACCCCGGATCATAAAGAAGGTTTAATGTAATATCGCTCGCTTGCTCGACAGTAACACGGGTCACATGACGTATCTCAGCGCTGTCGGCACTAGCACTTACCGGCCTGAAACTATGTTCCAAAACATCGAGAACAACTTTTGAATGGTCCGATAAAAGGGCGCCACGCCAGCGTCGCGGGCGGAAGGCTGAAATCGGTGTCAGTGCCATTAACCCGCCACCAAGCGGAATTATTGGTCCATGAGCCGATAGATTATAGGCGGTTGACCCAGCTGGAGTTGCTACAAGAATGCCATCACAAACAAGACATTCCATTTGCTGCTTCCCATTCACTTCAATTGCTAGGTGCGCTGCATTATGAGTTTGACGCAGCAACGACACCTCGTTAATGGCAAGTGCCTCATGGATGCTTTCATCGTTTGCGGTCGCCCTCATTCGTAAAGGGTGCAATGGTGCGGTTTCTGCGGTGACAATGCGGTCTATTAATTTTAAGTCACTGTACTCATTCATTAAGAAACCTAGCCGACCACAATTCATTCCAAAGACTGGTAACCCAAAGGATAATGTGTCATGTAGAACATGCAGCATATGCCCATCACCCCCGAGCGCCACAATATGGGTTGCGTCTTCGATTTCGACCTGCCCGTACTTTTTAGTCAATTGCGAAAGGCGCAACCTTGCTTCTTCATGCTCAGAAGCACTAAAATGGAGTTTCATCGTGATCCACCACTCGGTAATTTTTGTTACTAGTCATTATTGTGAACTGGTTTATCACAGAGTTTATGCCGCCAAAAGGCAAAATCACTTGCCTTAAGCACCTGACTTCGGCCATCTTCACGACATGAGCAAGTCTTCATTTCTAATTCAACCAAATCCGGATACACCCGGTCTGTCACAGCCTGTTGAAGGGGTGAACGAGACTGGTACACCTGTGACCTTGCCGGTGGTTACTGAAAAACCAATTACTTTGTTTTTGAACCGTCAGGAAATTGTAACTTCTATGACCCTTGGCGATTGGGTGCGGGAACTGGCAGTAGGTTATTTCTTGAATCAGAATATGTTGCAAAAAAATGATAAAATCACAGGAATTGACGTTGATGACGATCTCGGCGTGGTGATTGTGCGCACAGCGCATGAAACAGATTTTGAAGCTAAAATGAGACGTAAAATACGTACTAGCGGCTGTGCGGAAGGAACCGCTTACGGCGATATGATGGAACAGTTTGATGAAATTACGCTTAATAAAAATGCCTGCTTCAAGGCCAGCTGGCTGATTGAACTTTCAAAAGCGATCAATACCACGCCTAGCCTTTATTTAAGCGCTGGTGCCATTCATGGCTGTGTGCTTTGCCAGCAGGACAAGCCGCTTGTCTATATGGAAGATATCGGGCGGCATAACGCTGTTGATAAAATTGCGGGGTGGATGTTTCTAAATAAAGTCACTCCTCATGATAAGGTGTTCTATACCACCGGCCGATTGACCACTGAAATGGTGATTAAAACGGTGCAAATGCAAATTCCTGTTTTAGTATCAAGATCTGGATTTACTGGAGCGGCAGTTGATCTGGCACGTGAAGCTGGATTGACGCTAATCGGTCGCGCCAAAGGAAAGCGATTCATAGCACTGTCTGGTATTGGAAGAATTGTGTTTGATAGTGCAGATGTAGCTGATGTTATCGATAC
>QCPZ01000056.1 GCA_003212345.1 SAR116 cluster bacterium AG-447-A06 | reverse complement strand
GGCGGCTTCGAGCTTGGCTTGCATTTTTGGAGGAAGGTTGGCGACCATTTGGTCTTGTATGTTGCGTGGTGACTCGCCTCTAGCTATGTTTCTCAATCCAATAACAACCAAACCGCGGTAAATTGTCTCATAAGCAGTGTAACCCTCAAGCTTCACCAACATCGGCATGAAAATAATGTTAGCGATGATTGCTCCATACATTGTGGTTAAAAGGGCCACCGCCATAGCGGGGCCAATTGCTTTTGGATCGGCCATATTGCCAAGCATTAGAACAAGGCCAATCAATGTTCCAATCATACCCATTGCGGGACCGATGTCGATCCAGCCTTTCACTACGAGTTGATTGGATTCATGCCGAGCCCTCATCGCTTTTATTTCCTGGTTCAATTGAGTGACTAATTTATTCTCGTCGGCACCATCGACCAGCATTTGCAACCCTTTTTGGAAAAACTTGTCTGGCACTTCTTGGCCTTCAAGCGCCATCATCCCGTCTTTTCGAGCAATGGCTGCAAGCTCTGCCATTCGCTCAACCAATTCGTCCATTTTTTTGACTGGTGGAAGAAACGCTTTGCCCATAGCGGCAAAGCTCCCCAAAAATACAGGAAGTGGACAGGTGTACATGACTGCAAAGAAGGTTCCGCCAAAAACAATCAATAATGAGGGTACATCAATGAATGGGGCAACGCCACCACCTGATATCATTGCGCCTATGATCATGCCGACGGCGCCAAGAAATCCAATAAGGGATGCAATATCCATGATTCAGCTACTCTTTTCCTCAGTTGACCGTATACCTTGAGGGTTCTAAGCAAAAACAATACCAAAGCAACTATGGATTAAAAATTTTGGTGTAAAAACAAAAAATAAAAGAATTGCCTCATTTTCGGCGCTATTTTGGCCCAAGATATGCTTAAAGTTAAAATATGAAGTGGTGTTTCGTCACGCAAAAGCGAGACTAATAGTTAAGTTTTGGAAAAGTTGGACCTGATAAAGTACATAAATGATGCAAATTGTTTGTTGGTATAACATGGCTACGCAGTATTTTCGATCCCTTTGGACCGCCATGAGTGTTTTCGCGACTTTGATAGGGTTACTGTTTGTTTTTAGCCAAACAGCGAAGAGCGAACTGCGAGTAGATAAAACTATCATAAAGTCTGGAAAGTTTATGGCGCGTGAACATTTAGTCATTGATTTACAAAATGGCGTTGAATGGATGCGCTGCTCTGTTGGTCAGGTGTGGAATGGCAGTGGTTGCGAGGGTGAAGCGCTAAAGTTGTCTCAAGAAGACGTGTCAAAAGCGATTGTCATCGCCAACGATCAACTGGGTCCAGGTTGGCGACTGCCAACTCGCGTTGAACTCGAGGGGTTGGTTTGTAAGAAATGCGCTCCAGTTAAGATAGAACTCGATAGCTTTCCTGATACGTTAGCCGAGCCTTATTGGACTGGCGAAGTAAATGGGTTTGCTCCAAGACATATTTGGACTGTGAACTTTATGACGGGTCACACTTATGGGCGTTTTTTCCCAACCCAGGAAGTTTTATTTAGGTTGGTTCGCGATCGTTAAATACGCTTATTGAAAATTTTCCAGCTTATTAGCTTGACAAAAAATCCGCATACACCAATTGCAATTATGGCAGTGGCAAACCAAGCGGGGGTGAGAAAGTCGATCACAGCAAGCCGATCGCCACCCACAAGAGCTAAAATTATTAACATAAACGTAAACAGCACAAACGACCGAATAATGCTGCAGCGGTGGCAGGGACCTGATTTTACATTTGTGCGTGTTATAAGCATGAAGCCCTTTGTTTCAACTTACTTAAGAAACTCTGCATCGGTTCTATTTTATTGTTTATTGTAAGGGTTATCAACATGTGTTTCGGACTACATGTCACGTCTTAATTCTGACATCCACTAACTGCGAAAACCTTACCAATTTAATAACTATCTGAATAATAATGGTATTATTGTCGAAATCTTGACAAAAGTGCTCGTCAAATGAATATTTTGCAAATTGTGTGCCGGAACTCCAGAGTTTTCTCAGGAGGACGGGATCATGCAACTTTCTCAGTCAGTAAAGCTAAAGCAAAAACAGTCGCTGGTGATGACACCACAATTGCAACAAGCAATCAAATTACTGCAATTGTCGAATTTGGAGCTTGGCCAGCATCTACAAGAACAGGTGGATGAAAATCCGTTTTTGGAACTTGGTGAAGTCGAGGATCGTGGACTTGAGTCTGCTGAGCCTAACTCAGAAAAAGATGCTCTTGTTGAACCGACGATCTCTGCAGACCACAATAACAATCTTTCAGAACTAAACGAAAGTGCAGCGCTCGCTGAGGACCCCACTGAAAATGGTGATTTTGAAAACCGATTTGATCAATCTATTGTTGACGCCCCTCACACAATTTCTCCAAGCGCACCCTTCGATGGTGACTTTGATGCCATTGGCAATGTTTCCTCCAGTGAGGGGTTTTATCCAAGTTTGTTTCGTCAGTTAAATCTAGTCATTGAGGATCCTAAAAAACGTCTGATTGCCGGCCATTTTGTCAACGCATTGGAGACAAGCGGTTGGATTGGTATGACTGTTGAAGAAGTTGCTGATGCCAGTGGTTCTAGTGTTGAAGAGGCCGAGGCAGTTTTAAAAACTTTGCAGACATTTGAGCCAACTGGTCTGTTTGCTCAGAACCTTGCAGATTGCTTACGTTTGCAATTAATAGAGATAGGGGCAATGACGGAGGCGTTTTCAATTCTGCTTGAAAATCTGGAACTACTTGGACGTGGTGAAGTCAAACGCCTGGCTCGCTTGATTAAATGTACACCAGAAAATGTGATGGAAATGCTTAGTACTATCCGCACGCTGAATCCTAAGCCGGGCGAATTTTTGGGTATTGACCATCTTGAGATACCGAGCCCTGATGTGGTCGTAAAACGTCGTAAAAATGGTTGGGCGGTTGAATTGAACAAGTCTACCTTGCCGGCGATTGTGATCAATGAAGATTATGCAGAGATGGTTACAAATAAAAAGATGGATGATGAATCGAAGAATTATTCAGCCAATGCTTTGAATAATGCGCGTTGGCTCAAGCGGGCAGTTGAACAGCGTAATTCTACCACATTAAAAATCAGCGCAGAAATCATCCGTCAGCAAACGCAATTTTTGGAAAAGGGGTTAGATTATCTCAAGCCGTTATCGTTACGTGATGTCGCTCAAGCTGTTGGCATGCATGAAAGCACGGTTAGTCGCGTCACAACAGGTTTGCTTATTTTGACACCACGTGGTGGTTTGCCACTCAAATCATTCTTTAGTGTTAACAT
>QCPZ01000055.1 GCA_003212345.1 SAR116 cluster bacterium AG-447-A06 | reverse complement strand
TAGCTCCAGAGTGTTTGTGTATCTCCAAATAAGCTGCTGTCTCGCAAAGTTCTTTTGACTCGCACGCTTTTGGATCTTTTTTACAAGCTAAATTCACGTTGGTATTATTTGTTGCCCAGACGACACCAACCTCAAACAAAGCTAGCGTTTGAAAAATAAACAAAAATTTGAGAACTTTTTTCACAATCAAAATTCCAATCATCTCCGAAATATTAGCAATCTAATCAGCCGCCACTTCACTAACTGCTAAAACAGAGAACACCCACCCAACCAATAACATTCCAAAGACCTTGTTCATGATGATTAAAGTATCAGGAGATGTGTGAGTTGGGTAGTGGGGCGTTACACAACAGGCGTTAGCAGAATAAACTTTCCAAAGACAAACAATTTGCCGCTACTATTGGTTTATGAACCAACTTACTCAAACAGCTTCATTAATAGCTTCTGAAATCTCATCAGTTGAGAACAGAGAACGAAAAAGGACAGCTTCAGCACAAAAGCATTTTGAACACGCTATTGAATGTCTCGTGAAAGACCTATGGCTTGGCACAGTCATCCATCCAGAATACGAAGCTGGAATACACAGGCGGTCTAACTGGTATTCAGAAACACCCCAATATCGTGACCCTGATTTAACATATAAACAGGCTATCGCTGCCTATGATGGGATGGTCGCAACAGACTTCATTCGGGTTGTCAAAGAAGGTTTTTTGGACCGTGATACAGGTAGGAGTGACATTACTAAAGTCATAGCAACAGATAAGCTGCTGCAGGTTTTAGAAGGTTTAGATGGCAATCCATTTAAAGAGGTTAAGGCAGACTTAGAGAAAGAATGTATTCTCCTGCGTGACAGGATAAACGACCAACGGGTTCTTGTTCCTTACGACAATGACAAGACGACGAATGAGATACGTGAAAATCTAATCACCATCAATAAATGTTTTGTGAGGCATTGGCCTGACCTACGTATAACGAATGATGACTATACAGCACTGCAAGAAAGACTACGTCTGGATAAAGACAAGTCACCAATTGATTTCAGCAAACGGATACTGACACGTATCTTTTCCAATGGACGATTTGACCACGGTGGTAGGTTCTATCGTGCGTGGTGGCAGAATGTGCCAAGTCAGTACCGTAAGTACATCACGATAGATGGCAAACGTACCTGTGAGTATGACTACTCCCAACTAAATCCCCACATGGTGTACTTCCTCAGAGGTGCGAAGATAGGTGACGAAGATGCCTATGACCGTGTCTTTGATGGTGAACACAGAAGCATCGTTAAAGAGGCGTTCAATGCCATGATACAGGCATCAACAAATCTTACCCATAAGCCAAAGAAGCTGGATTTAAGTAAAGTAGATTTTGATTGGCCAACATTAAAACAAGCTATCCTTGATGCACACAAACCCATCGCAGATGTATTCTTTCAAGGACATGGAAATCACTTGCAGTTCATTGATAGCTGTATTGCAGAGACTGTGATGTTGAATTTCATCAAAGCAGAAGATGCGCCTGTTCTGCCAGTACATGATAGTTTCATAATGCATTACGCTTTTGGTGAATTAGGTGAACTAGAAGAAGAAATGCGCAGGTCTTTTCACGGTCACTTTAAGAAAGACATAAATGTAAAATCGGAAATAGGCGTTATGCTGCCATCATCCTTTGATGGGAAAGAGTGGAGTGACTTAACGTTTGAAGAGCAGATTCATGGACCACCTGAATACAGTCAGTGGGAAGATAGGAATAGTTAGATGCATATAAACTACATTCTCAACACCTACTTTTACGTTGATGAATTGCGGGATTGCTGTGCCGAAGCAGACATGAAAGTAAGTGGTAACAAGGCAGAGTTAATAGACCGACTTTGCAGCCTGAAACTCAATCCAGAATATTTCTTAGAGCAACTAGATGCGAGTCAATTTGATGAACTTGCCGATGTGATTGAAGAGGAACACGGAGTTCAATTACATTGGAATAACGATAAAGAGGCTATTGAGGCACTCTCAAATTACATAGAAGTAGACGGGCAACAACCACCTTTAAAGAGTGCGAGCAAACCAAAAGGTCAATCCAAAATGTTTAAGGAAGTTTATGGATGGTTATCCAACTTCCAACATAAAAAGCCAGAAAATCGTGAGGCATTATACGAAAAAGAATTAGACATAATGGCTAGCGAGAAATTCGGTTCTAAGAATGTACGAACCCAAGTGAATGTCACAGACGGGCGTATTGACATGGAAATATGTGGCGTTGGAATTGAATTGAAATTGCCGAAGAGTGATAATGAACTTGAGATTATGATGAAGAATCTAAGGAAGTATAAAATACACTATGGAGATAATCTCATATTAGTAATGTATTTTGGAAAGGGTGCGAGACGTGATGTTGTTCACGCCTACCTTGACCAAGTGGAGTCGCTAGGTATCAGATATATTACAAAATAACTGAGGGCGTAAAATTGCCAAGAAGACTATCTGAATGAGCATTAACAATAGTAATACTTGTGACTGCAATTTTGATTGTTGGTCTTTGGTAAGTTTCTTCTTCCAATTTCTATACAATAACACCCCACTACCCAACCGACACATCTCTTGATAGCATCATCCTCATGAACAAAGTCTTTGGAATATTGTTGGTTGGGTTGACTGCCGTGCTATTTAACAGCCACTCAATTGCTTCTATCTCTGTTGAGAAGGCGATTCAAAAAAGAATTGAGATGTTTAAATCATCCAAGGCAAATATTAAAAAACTTAAAAGACTTATTCGTTCTGGTAATACCAGTGAGGCAGTCCCACTGGCGGATTTTCATGTGGCATGGTCAAAAGAAATGCCAATGCTATTCCCACTTGGTAGTGAAGCATCTACCTCAAATGGCTCTGATGCTAGTTCGGATATCTGGGATAACCCAATTGATTTCAAAAATGCAATAAAGCAATATAAGTTAAAGTCTAAGGAATTACGAAAATCTCTAATAAGTGCAGACTCTGTATCAATCAATGAGACCTTTCAAAGTTTTACTGGCACTTGCAAAGGCTGTCACAAACAATTCCGAAACTAAACCTAACACCCCTCAGTGACTCTGTATGGCCCATTAAAATGGTTACCAGCTATCACACCCAATCTGTGTAACAGCACATATATAATAAGTACGTAGGTGGGTATGGTTCCTGCCTACCCATCTAATAGATTATGTATTTATAGAGGTATCTATATGTATCACTTACTCTGTACTGATAACGATAAGGATATATAGGTTTATTCCATTACCCGAAGATTTCTAAAGGGTAGACAAAGCGGTAGACAAATATGTGCCTGTTGACATGAACAAGCACATGTAAGAATCTAGGCTATTGCT
>QCPZ01000054.1 GCA_003212345.1 SAR116 cluster bacterium AG-447-A06 | reverse complement strand
GTCAGAAACTGGCAGATCCATGTAACCTCTATTTAGATTTTTATGATTCTAGATAAAAAAGTTTGGCTATTAAGCCTACAAAAAAGGGGCGAATGATCCGTTCAATTAATAGACATAATCGACGACAGTCAACGGCGATTAGGTAAAATTTCTAGCTGTAAAAAATTCAATTGCCATTGGTATAGGGGGATATTGCTAACGCAGCATCCATATCGATCCCTTAGCTGATCAGCGTGAGCCAATCAGAAGCTTCCATTTTCTAAACCATCATTTGAGAGCTTCCCAATAATCGGACAATCTGGCCGAGAGTCCCCATGGCAGCAGCCAGCTAGATGTTGTAATTCATCACGCAATTCCTGCAACTCATGCAGCCTGGAGTCAATCTCTGCTATCTTCTCCAGCGTGATTTGTTTAACTACAGAACTTGGCCGTTGCTCATCTTCATACAAGTCCAACAGTTCACGACACTGATCAATCGAAAAACTATAACGTCTTGCTCTACCAACAAATGAGAGTTTGGCAATATCAGGATCTGTGTAGAGCCGGTAACCAGAATCTGAACGACCTGCTGGGTTAACAAGTCCGATATCACCATAATATCGGACTGTTTTTACCGGTAAATTTGCCCTTATGGCTGCCTCACTTATTTTATACAAAAAAATGCCCTCCACTTAATTTTCTAATCAAAACAAATTCACAATACTGAGCCTTGACCTTCCACTTAGAGGAAGGTTTATCTATTACATTAACGTGGCAGGTTTGACACGACAAGTCAGTATTACCGTTCGATAAAATTAAAGGAGTGATTTTAGGATGGCTTCCGCTGTTGAAACGCTGAATATCGATTGGAAGTGTCGTCATACATGGCAAGTTGCCTCTTATAATACCATGTGGTGTTTAATAGGCTGTTCAATTGGTGACATCGGAACCATAGCTTTCTTTGATTTTTACAATATTGCCTGGCCCGTTATGGCCATTATGGCGCTTGCTATTTTCAATGGCCTTTTAACCTCGATCATCCTTGAAACATTTATTCTATGCAAACAAATGGCATTTCATCTTGCTCTTCGGACAGCGCTAGGTATGTCGCTTATTTCCATGATTGCAATGGAACTCGCTATGAATTTGACTGACATTGCGATTACTGGCGGTGCCAAAATAACTTTGATTGCTTTACCGATCATGCTTCTAGCCGGCTTTCTTACACCCCTGCCATACAACTATTGGCGGCTCAAGGCTCTGGGAAAAGCTTGTCATTAAAAATCATCAATTAATCTCTATGTTCAAAAGAACCAACCAAAATCACTCAGACAATCCCCGTTAATTATTTTTTTTGATTAACGTGCCGCAATCCAAAGCGTTGGTGGTAATGGCATCAAAATCCCCTGCGTCGAGCATTGCTCTCGTTGCAACCCAGGATCCACCAACACAGGCAACGTTTGGTAAAGCCAGCCAATTACTTGCCGATGAGAGGGTAATCCCCCCTGTCGGACAAAAAATGGCATTTTGCAAGGGCGACACCATTGCTTTTAAAAAATCGGGGCCACCAGCAACCGTTGCTGGAAAAAATTTCATAGCATTAATATTATTTGCCATTAATAACATCATTTCAGATGCTGTTGATGCACCCGGTAAAAATGGTAGTTTTAGACCTGCAGCAGAGCGGAGTAATTCTAAATAACAGCCGGGTGAAACGGCAAAATCAGCGCCCGCTTCTTTAACACCTCGCATTTGATCAATAGTTATCACCGTGCCCGCACCGAGTGTTATATTTGGACGCTCTCTCGAAATCAGGTTAATCACTTCTAGAGCCACCTCACTTCTCAGGGTAACTTCGATAGTACTAATGCCCCCATCCATTAGTGCATCAACGAGCGGTATTGCATCCCTGAGCCGGTTAACAACCACCACCGGGATCACAGGCCCAATATTCATTATAGTACTGATTGTCATTGGTATCTCCGCAGGAGATTTATTCCACCACCTTTTTCAGCTGATGCAGC
Organism: SAR116 cluster bacterium AG-447-A06; assembly: GCA_003212345.1. GTDB lineage: Bacteria > Pseudomonadota > Alphaproteobacteria > Puniceispirillales > Puniceispirillaceae > UBA3439. The sequence continues at coordinate 1,457 of QCPZ01000054.1, read as the reverse complement.
TTGATCACGCATATCAGAAAAAAGCTCACGTCCAAATCCACCTTCAAAATTCGGTTGTTCCACTGTTGAGCGTCCCTCTAGGTTTTGCTTCACAGATAAATTTCCGAGGTTGGCATCAAGGGTTAAAATATCGCCATTTCTAACTCTTCCAATTGGTCCACTGTCCGATGCCTCTGGCGTCAAGTGTATTGCAGCTGGCACCCGCCCTGACGCACCCGACATACGTCCATCAGTAACAAGCATTACCGCGTGTCCTCCATCCTGAATAGCGCCAAGTAATGGTGTTAAACCATGTAGTTCTGGCATCCCATTTGCGCGAGGGCCTTGCCCCCTCACAACAACCGCGACATCTTTATTTAACTCACCTTTGTTAAAAGCATCTTTAACTTCTTTTTCACTACTAAAAACCATTGCAGGGGCGGTAATGTGTTGATGGCGAGGTTCCAAGGAAGAAATTTTAATAACCGCGCGCCCCAAATTGCCAGAAAGCATTACTAGCCCGCCATTCAAGCTGAAGGGCGCTGAAACTGACCTCAAAATACCTTGGTCCAATGAGCTTTTTGGAGCAGAAATATAGTTGAGTCCATTTGAATCAAGTCGCGGCTCAACCACATAATCTGCAAGCGAATTACCCCAGACAGTAGCCGCGGCACCATCTAACAAGCCTACCCCTAATAACTCACGTATTACAAAACCTATTCCACCTGCGGCATGGAAATGATTAACGTCACCCACACCGTTTGGATAAATTTTTGCAAGCAATGGAACAACTTTTGAGAGCTTTGCGAAATCATCCCAAAGCAATTCAATACCCGCTGCTGCTGCCATCGCAGGTAAATGCAAAGTATGGTTTGTAGAACCTCCAGTTGCATGCAGTCCAACAATTGCATTTACAAAACTCCGTTCATCTAACATCCGACCCAGCGGTCTTGGCGATGTTCCTCGTCGATTAATGAAAACAGACTGATTAGCGGCCGCAACATTCAGAGCATTACGAAGATCAGAATGAGGATGCTCAAATGCAGCACCAGGCAGATGAAGCCCCATAATTTCCATTAACATTTGATTTGAGTTTGCAGTACCGTAAAACGTACAAGTACCTGGCCCATGATAAGCGGCAGACTCAGCCTTTAAAAGTTCTTCTCGTCCAATCTTGCCTTGCGCAAACCTCTGTCTAATCGAAGCTTTCTTTGCATTCGGTAAACCGCTAGACATCGGTCCAGCTGGCACCATAATCATTGGAATGTGACCATGACTTAATGCACCAATTACAAGGCCCGGGACAATCTTATCGCAGACTCCAAGACACATTGCAGCGTCGTATACGCCATGGCTTAACCCGACGGCAGCAGCCATTGCAATAGCATCTCTTGAAGGCAAGGATAATTCCATGCCCGGTCGGCCCTGAGTAATACCATCGCACATCGCCGGAACACCAGCGGCAACCTGAGCAGTCC
>QCPZ01000053.1 GCA_003212345.1 SAR116 cluster bacterium AG-447-A06 | reverse complement strand
ACTGGCTGATATAAGCGCCGCAGCTCTCTGGGATATCTATCTTCCATTCTTTCGTGAACTGTATAAAGGCTACAGAACCTGCTGAGACCACCCGCTTTTGCGGGGTGTTTGCAGAGTAGACCAACATAATCCGGGACCGCGACTCCAAAAGCGTTATCTGTGTGAAAGACTAACTCAACACTGGTGGCGGAACCTCGAACACCATACCCGAACTTTTTGCCAGTGTCAGTGACGTCGTAAACCATTGTGCCATCCCATTTTTGAGCAACATTTTGGCCCATGTATTGTCCCAGCGTCCAATATACATCAACCATTTGTTCAATCGCAAAATCATCAAGTGGTAACTTATCAATTACGGCAAAACCGACACCGTGGTCACAGATATTTTTGGCTTTTTTATACACTTTAGCGAGTTCATGAATATCAAATTGTGACGGTTTTCTGAGTAATGTTGGAAGGGGCTTGGCCATCATTTCATTGATCATGGAGGCAATTTCTCTATTCCCATCATCACTCATTTTTACAGTCCAGTCATCTTTATTGAGGTTGGAGGCCAGCCATCCTCGGCCGCTTGCTGTCGGTATGTTGTCCAGATCTTGAAATGCTTCAAAACTCAAGTCTAATGTCCCATCCATAATTAGCCTCCTCGAATGGTTCAATCATCACTCTCCGTCTATTCTAAGCTTGCCATAAAATAAAACTGACGAAAAGGCTGACTATTATTTAAGGTTCCAAATCTAAGCATTTTCGACTCAATTCATTGACGGCCGCAACGTTTGCGATCCCTCTTACTTACACTTTTTCACCGCTAGACTTGACCCGTAAGGCAGTTAGCTTCGGTATGACTTCTGAGTATTTAATTAAGACAGCTAGCTAGCCTTTATAGTAGCTATATTTTGCGGTAGGTTTTTCATGCAAAGATTTTTAAAAATGGATGAAGAGCTCATAAATGCGCCAAACTATTATTTCTTGTGCAATAACTGGATCTGCCCCGACACCAGAAAAAAATTCTGCTGTACCAGTGACGCCATCTGAAATAGTGCGAAGTGCTGTCGACGCTGCAAACGCGGGCGCGGCTATTGTGCATTGCCATGTTCGTGATCCCGAGACCACCCTACCCAGTATGAATACGGCACTTTATCAAGAAGTTACGGAAGGCATTCGGGATGCCGGTATTGACGTTATAATTAACTTAACGACTGGTCCGGGTGCTAGATTTTCTCCGTCGGCAAATGACCCTGGGAAAGCATCAAGTGATAGCAAAATGTGCAGCCCGTCAGAGCGTGTTAAACACGTTGTTGAATTGTGCCCTGAAATTTGTTCGTTAGACATCGTTACAATGAACCGAAAGAATCACGTTTTTTTAAATCACCCGGAACACCTCAAATACATGTCCGCTGCAATTCAGTCTGTGGGCGTAAAGCCAGAACTGGAAGTGTTCGACACGGGTCACATATTGAATGCAATCAATTTAATCAAAGATGGCTTAATTCAGTCACCGCCATTTTTTCAGTTTTGCTTGGGGGTTGATTATGGCGCGCCTGCCACAGTGGAGTCGATAATCATAATGAAAAGCATGTTGCCAAGAAATGCTGTTTGGTCGGCTTTTGGAATTTCCCGGTTCCAATTTCCAATGGTTGCCGCGTCGGTTTTGCTTGGGGGTCATGTAAGGGTTGGTCTTGAGGACAATATATATATTGAACAAGGTGCTCTCGCTCCGTCAAATGCAGCTTTGGTAGAAAAAGCAGCGAGAATTATCCATGACTTGGGTGGCTCAGTAGCGTCGGTTGGGCAAGCACGGGAGTTACTTTCACTATAAGTACAGTCGAGCAATTCTATTGCTAGAATAGATTTATTTTGGATTAGAAAATGAATGATTTAAACGCGCGAAAAATGAAAAAAGCTGACCTTGGTGTTGTTGTAAAGCTCCTCGCAGACGATGTAATTGGTCGATCCCGTGAGGACGAGGCCAAGGTCCTTCATGCGGATTACCTTCGCGCTTTTGAACTCATAGATAGTGATGTCAATCAATATGCTGCTATTTTTGAAATCAATGGTGAACCTGTTGGATGTCTTCAGATTACATTTATACCTGGTCTGTCAAGACGTGGAAGCTTGCGGGGACAAATAGAAGGTGTCCGAGTTTCTCGTGATTTCAGAGGAAGGGGTTATGGGGCTAGAATGATAGCTTGGGCAATAAAAAAGTGCCGTGATAGAGGTTGCAGAATGGTACAACTGACTAGTGATAAGAGGCGTGAAAATGCCATTCAATTTTATGAGAAGCTTGGTTTTGTGAGGTCTCACGAAGGATTTAAACTAACCTTGGTCAGCGTGTTGGAATAAAAATCTTGCACTAAGTTTTAGTAGTAAGGTTTTCGATTCAGGTATTAAAGCAGGTGGAAATTAGTGTTTGAGTCTAGCCGAAACCAATTTGCCATTAGTAACATCGCTTGTTGAAAAATGATTTCAAATGAGGAGGGGGATCATGACTGCGTTGACAGCGAGCCAGATTAATTTTTATCAACAAAATGGATATCTTGCACCGATTGATATTTTCACTGTAGATGAAGCAAGTAAGCTTTATACAACTTTCCGGCGGTTGGAAAATGATCATGGAGAAAGTTTACTGGGCTACGGCCGCAATAATGCACACCAGGTCTTGCCGTTATTTGATCAGATTGCCCATCATCCCAGCATTCTGGACGTCATTGAAAGTTTAATAGGTCCAAATATTCTAGTGGCAGGCACAACCTTATTTGTTAAGGAGCCTGAGCAACGTGGATTTATCAGTTGGCATCAAGATGCGCGATATAATGGGTTGAAGCCATATAATTGGGTAACAGCCTGGTTGGCCCTAACCGAGGTCACAAAAGAAAACGGTTGTATGTATATGTGGCCGGAAAGCCACCTTGATGGTCAACGTGATCACGTTGATACATTTGGTGAGGACAATTTACTAACCCGGGGGCAAACGGTAAAGGATGTGCCGGAGGATAATATTGTTCCAATTGAACTTCGGCCTGGCCAGTTATCGGTTCATCACCCATGGGTTGTTCATGGGTCTGGGCATAATAAGTCTAATCAACGCCGAGTGGGGTTTGCAATTCAGTCGTATATTGGTACTGAAGTTGAACAGCGATTCGGCAAGACGTATGCGCAACTCGCGAGAGGCCATGATGATTATAACCACCATTTTTTGGTATCACGGGCATCTGGAGTGATGGTTGATGACGAAGTTGCTACTTGGCATGACGCAAATAAAGCATTGCGCGAGGTTTTATATCATGATGCTGAAAAGCTGGGGAAATATTGATGCTTAGACTTAAGCTTCCCATGCGGGGTGCTGGTTTGAAATTAACTACTCCAAAAGCATGAGAGTAGATTGTTTAGTGATATTCGCTTGAGCTAGCATTGCCGCAGAGGCATTTGCCAATATCTGTTGTTTGGCCAATTTAGATGTTTCAATTGTATACTCTGT
>QCPZ01000052.1 GCA_003212345.1 SAR116 cluster bacterium AG-447-A06 | reverse complement strand
ACACACGGCCAAAACCACCGAATGTGAGATGACATTCGCAGTTTTCAGTCCACCAACTCGCGAAACCCCGCCACCAGTTTTGTGGTATTTGTCGGGACTTACTTGTAACCATTCTAATGTTATGGAAAAGGGTGAATACCGAGAAATCGCAGCACAACTGGGAATTACTATCGTTTGTCCAGACACTAGCCCGCGAGGAGACGATGTCCCTGACGAAAAAGATAATTGGCAGTTTGGTTCAGGCGCTGGGTTTTATTTAGATGCTACTCAGCCACCATTTTCAGTGAACTACAATATGTATTCCTACATATTAAATGAATTAACAGAACTAATTGATAGGAAGTTCAACGTTGATATGAGCAGGCAGGGAATATTTGGGCACTCAATGGGAGGCCATGGCGCGCTGACTATGGCACTAAAAAACCCAGAACGGTTTAAGAGTTGCTCGGCTTTTGCGCCAATTGCTCGACCCTCGACTGCAAATTGGTCAATGCCCGCATTTAAGAAGTATTTGGGACAAAAAAATGACGAATGGCGAAAATACGATGCGGTTTCATTGATTGAGGATGGCTACATGTTCCCAGAGTTTTTTGTTGACCAGGGGAAAGCGGACAGTTTTCTTGAAGAGGGTTTAAGGCCTTGGCTTTTAACTGAGGCTTGCAGGAACGCAGGAATAAAAATCGAATTACGAATGCACGAAAATTATGATCACTCTTATTTCTTTATTTCAACATTTATGAAGGATCATTTGCATTGGCACCACTCGCGCCTTTAAAAAACCAAAACTTTTTCTATTGACGTGAAGAGAGAGATTATGACCCGTTTTCTATTAACTTTTATGGTGGTAATATCTACCTCCGGAGCATTTATCCAATGCGTTCAGGCGGAGAATTCAATTAAAAATGCTGATATTGCTTACGGAGAATACTTAGCTGGTGAGTGCGTAACTTGTCATCGCAGCGGCGCTGTTAATGATGGTATTCCAAATATTTCAGGAATGGACGCCGAAGCTTTTGTCTATATTTTACAATCCTATCGAAGCAAAGAACTTGAGAATAAGGTAATGCAGTTGGTGGCAGGTAGGCTTGACGATGAACAGATTGCGTCGCTCGCGGTTTATTTTGCCTCGTTGTCTTCTGAATAGGCTTACGCGCTCGCTGAGCTTATATGCATAAATTTATATATATCTTATGTTTTCTTTCTAAAATGAAAAATATTTCTTAACATAAATCTCAAACGTATATTCAAACAGCTTGTTTTTAGTGGGAGGAAACATGTCGGATTTTTCACGTAGACAATTTGCCACCGGCCTCGCGTTCGGTACAGCAGTTCTTGCTGCACCTTCATTAGCCTTTGGCGCGCGGCCGCGTGTTGTTGTAGTAGGTGGTGGTGCGGGCGGCGCAACAGCGGCTCGTTACATCGCAAAGGATAGTAAAGGCGCCGTTGACGTAACATTAGTCGAAGCATCAAAACGTTACTATACCTGCTTTTACTCAAATCTGTATCTTGGTGGGTTCAGAAATTACGGTTCGATAGGCCATAATTATTACGGTCTTGCAGTGAATAATGGTGTCAATGTTGTACATGAATGGGCAACATCAGTTGACAACGGCGCTAAAATATTAAATTTAGGCTCTGGCGGTTCAATTGGGTACGATAAGCTAGTGTTATCTCCGGGAATTTCTTTAAAATATAATAGTGTTCCCAACTATTCTCCCGAAATACAAAGCCGTATGCCTCATGCTTGGACCTCAGGAACACAAGTCCAGTTGCTTCGCAACCAGGTAATGAATATGAAAAAAGGTGGTACTTTTGTAATGGTACCTCCACCAAACCCATATCGGTGCCCACCTGGGCCATATGAGCGGGTATCAATGATTGCGCATCTCTTTAAGAAATCCAATCCAACCGCAAAAATCATTATCCTTGATCCTAAGCCAAAATTCTCAAAAATGGGCCTCTTTACCGCTGGATGGGAGAAGCATTATCCGGGGATGATTGAATGGATTGCCCCAGACACACACGGGGGATTAAAATCTATTAATGCCGAAACAATGGAGTTTGAGACTGATCTAGACACGTTTAAAGCGGATGGAGCTTGTGTTGTACCGGGACAACGAGCGGGAACAATTGCTCAAAGTGCGGGGGTAACAGATGGTGATTGGGCACCCATAATTCCTGCCACAATGGCATCAAAGGCTGATCCCAATATTTATGTTTTGGGGGATGCTTCTGTTGCTTCTTCGATGCCAAAATCAGGTTTTTCCGCTAATAGTCAGGCAAAGGTAGCAGCGAATGCTATCCGTGGTGAGCTAACTGGCAGTCGGGTGTTCGAGCCTCGCTTTGCAAACACTTGCTGGTCACTTATCGCGACAAACGACGGCGTGAAGGTTGGCGCAAATTACAAAGCTGGTGCTGAAAAAATTGATGTTGTGGATAAGTTTATTTCACAAGGCGGTGAGAGCGCAGATGTGCGTAAAGCTACTTATGAGGAGTCAGAAGGTTGGTATAAAGGCATTACCACCGATATGTTCTCTTAAACCTCGTTACAAATTAAAAAAGGGCAGCCATTTGGCTGCCCTTTTTTATAGTAAGACAAGATCGTGTAACTAAGATACACCAGTAACTTTAACGTAATCGGTACCAGAGGGCTGTATAATTTTTTTACGAGTGATATATTCCTCGACCACATCGTAAATCGCGGGTCCCTTCGTTTTGGGATTTACAGATGCCCAACCGCCAACAGTATATTTCTTACTAGGTTCTAGAGGTTCTCCAGTTTTGCTGATCACCATATTCTGAATTCGTTTCCCTATAATTTCCTTTGGGGCACACTCGTAAGACACGCCACCCACCCTCACCATGTCCCCTCCCTGTTGGTAATATGGGTTAGGATTGAAAAGGTTATCACAAACATCCTCGAGCATGGTCTTAAGCTGTTCACCGGTCATATAAGTACGGTAAACGGCCGGATAATTCATGGCAGTTTGCGTGTAGAGATCATCGATGGTAATTGGTTGCGTGGGAAGTAGAGTTGTGCCCCACCTGAAACCTGGACTTAGAGCAATTTCAACATCTTTCTGCTCACGAATGGCATCACAAATAACGTTGTCCCAACTACCATCAAAATTTCCACGACGGTATAGTAGTGTGCCAGCTTGACCAATGATGCGGCGACATTCTTTTTCATAGGGTGCGCGCAACTCATCAATCAAATTAGTGATTTCGAGATCCGGAGCAATTACATCAGAAAATATAGGAATGAGAGTGGAATTAGCGTCAACAACTTGTCCACCGCTCACCTTTAAATCAATTCTGCCAAGATATTTTCCGTGTGAACCAGATGATAAAATAAGTGTGCGATTGATGCGGATGGCCTCAGGCACGGCATCATGGGTGTGGCCCGTCAATATAACGTCAATGCCAGTTATTTCAGTCGCCAATTTCTGGTCAACATCAAATCCGTTGTGGGAGAGCAAAATGACTACTTCAGCACCTTTACTACGCGCCTCATCAACATTCTTTTGAATTTCATCAGGCCTTATACCAAAGGACCACCCCTCCACTAGATGGCTTGGATTTGAAATTGGCGTGTAGGGAAAATGCTGGCCAATTACAGCTACACTGACCCCACCTTTTTCAAAGTAGGCGGTACTGTCAAAAACACGTTCCTCCCATTCAGTGTCAAAACAATTACTTCCAAG
>QCPZ01000051.1 GCA_003212345.1 SAR116 cluster bacterium AG-447-A06 | reverse complement strand
AATTCGCGCCTCATCGGATACGTGGCGGAACGGAGGTCTTTTATTTGGCCCCTTAATGCTAATGGCAGTTCTTCAATATTTTTTGTGCCAGTCATCTCTAAAACTTTGGTTATACTTGCTTCTGCGTTGTTAATACGCGAAGCGTAGTCGGCCTCTCGCTTATGGTAAGCCTTACGGCTTTCAAAAAGCATATCTTCGATTGCTGTAAATGTTCGGATAGGACTTTCCCTTGAACGAATATTTGTGAGGTTAGGGTCACCAGCAATGTGCTCAACCATATTTAGAAACAGCGTGTGGTTATCATTTATTGGTCTTGAGAAGACACGATCGCCCATTCGCGCGTCAGCGAGGCTAAAGCCGTTATATATCCAATCAACATCGGCAATTACGAATACCGAAGAGGTTGGTTTAATAATTTCACTTTTTGATTGGACATAGGGTGAGTCTAATTGTCCGGATAGATGCAGAGCGATTACTTTACGTATCTCGTTGGTGATTTGAAATTCTGTGGCTAGGGTTTCGGTAGATTTTTCACGTACATCTCGTTTAGCAAGCAAATTTGTCTCGTCACTGGTGAGAACTATTGGCTGAGCTGTTATATTTTTTTTGTTTATCTCGAAAAAACCGGCTTCAGCAAACAAAAGTTCTTTTAATTTATCAGAGACAATGTGTCCCCTTGAAATATTCTTGTCTTTGATTTGCAGCCAATAGGGGTATGAAAAGTTCCTTCCTATGGCGGATTCGACTGTTGCCGCATTTTTAAAATCCCCGACGACTTTATCATTTGAAAAATTCAAACCATAGAATCCTAATAAATCATTGAGTGAATTGATTTGCCCATTTTTTGATGGCTTGATCGAAAGCGCAGCATTAGCGCTGTTCATCCGTTGGAAAGGGTCTAGCATTATGATTGCTCCCTTTCCACTTTGTATATGAAGGTCAATGTCTCTTAGCGTTTCTTTTCTGATAACGGGCGTATCAAATATAATCAAAACATCATATGTGTTTGTTAAGCCATCAGAGAAATAAGGTATTATAGATACATCATATTGGCTCTTGAGTTCTTCTAGAATGGATAACCCAGGATGAGGTGTTTCTGCATTAGCTGGTTTCAATACCGACGATAAAATACCAATGTGTGGGGTTTTTTGTCTTGATAAATTGCTCAATTGAAGAGCTAAATCATATTCAAGAGAGGTCGCCCGGTTAACATCGAAATAGCTTGTTACCAAATGTTTGTCACCTGACTTAAAAACAGCACCAAAATATAAACTGTCGCCAGAACTCATTGGTATTTTTCTAATACCTGCCAATTCTGCTGACTCTGCAAAATCAGTGTCCGGCCGTATAAATACAGACTTAAAGTTGATGCGACCCTTGCTCTGCTTTGTCAGATTCGAAATTGCCCGAGAAACCCGATCAATATGTTGAACGATTGTTGGTGGTATTAGACTTTTGTCTTCACTGACATATAGAGTGATTTGGGTATTGTTCGGGCTATTTTTTGCAATTTCCAGAGTCCCATGTCTGAGCGTGTATTCGTTGTGCTCAGTAACATCAACTTTCAAATCAAGATTTTCGATACCACGTGCTGCACTGCCAACGAATGCGGCAGACAGAAGCAGGCCAACCACGCCCAAGATAGGCGGCACAAAAGGGTGTTTGGGTGACGAGTAATACCCACGCATTTGTTGACAGGCTAATGATAATACTAGAGATGTCATTAGTATAAAATATAGTATCGCTGACAAGCTAATTTGACCGGTGGATAATTCACTCATCCAATGTTTTGGGCTCATCACAAAAAGATAATGGCTCACATGCTTGAACCATTCAGGGACTAATGAGGTTTGCAGGGCATTTACATCTGTGAAGAGAAGGACAAAAATCAAGCCTGAGCCAAGTAAAAAAGAACTCACTTCCTCTTTACATATTACCGCTGCGAGCAGCGCTACTGAGTAAAGTAAAGAAAGTGCAAGAAGGGCGCCGAGGTAACCTGAGGCTAAAATCCCTAAATCTGGTGTGCCAATTGACGTGACTGTTATCAAAAATGGAAAAGTCAGGATCAAGGAGCAAAACATTAATATTATTCCAGCGAGCCATTTTCCAATAATGGTCGAATATGCCGGAATTGGGTAGGAGAGTATCAGACCAATCTCCCCATAGTTTTTGCCCTGAAAACTTCGCATAGCTAAAGCGGGTAAAAAAAACTGCCGAGATCCAAGGCAAGAATTGCCATTGCAACGATAACGTTGCCAAATTAGTGTCTAGGAAATCTCCAACCAAAAAGATACATACGGATAGAAAAAAGAGAATTCCAGCCAAAAACATTGCTGTTGAGAAATTAAAGATACGCTGTCGTAATTCATGATAAAAAACAGTTCTTATTCCAACCCAAGGTGCAATTTTGGAACTGGCAGCGTTTGCGGGTTCTGTTTTCATATTAATGTCCCGATAAATTCCCTAACCCGCAAAAACTATAATGCTTTCTTCCAGACGGCCTTTTTTATCAACTAATGATGATGTTGGGCCATCTTTAACCAACCTTCCACTGTTTATTATTAAGACGCGGTCACATATGGCCTCTGCCTCCTCTAGGATGTGAGTCGACATCAAAATTATTTTACCTTTTGACAGTGTTTTAATATGGTTGCGGATAGCAACCTTCTGAATTGGGTCAAAACCATCAGTGGGCTCATCAAGAAATAAAATCTCGGGGTTATGAATTAAAGATTGACCAAGCCAAGCTCGTTGGCGCCAGCCTTTTGATAAGTCTGAAAGCTTTTGATATTTTACCTCACCTAGATTTAGTTCTTCGCATATTCTGGCGATAGCTGAACGCATGGCGCTTCCAAAAATCCCGTGTGCGTTGGCTGAAAATGAAAGAAATTCGTACACAGTTATATCGTCAAAACCGCCTGTCACTTCAGGCAAGTATCCAATTTTACTCTGCGCTTCTCTTCGTTCTTTCCTGATTGAATGTCCATTTAGAATAGCGTCACCAGTTTCAGGTTTTAATACGCCAGCAAGTATCTTTATCAAAGTTGACTTGCCAGCACCGTTGGCGCCAAGGATACCAATTAACTCGCCATCCGATGCGGAAAACGAGCAATCCACCAACGCGCTTTTGTTGGGATAAGATTTACAAAGGTTGAGTGCTTGTAATTGGGGCATTAAATGGCATCCGATGTTGATGTTATTTTAAATCAACAATAAAACCTGCAATTATAAAAAGAGTAATGCTTAACCCGACAATGGCATAACCAACTCTTATGAATAATTTTTCAAGAGTTTGAGCTAAAAGTTGTCGCTTATAATCACTCTCAGAATTTTGTTTTTGCTCCACCCATTTGCTTACCTGAGAAGCTATAGTCACAAGAGCAGCTCCCAGCAACGCAAGAGCCACAACGTTTTTTTTTGCTGAGATCCAGAACAAAAATTCTAGCATTAGGACCTATCCCAGTACCACCGCTTTTTAATTAATCTTGCTATAAAAATTTTTCTGATCGAGATTGATTATTTAAGAACTGCGAAGCTCTTCATTGCTTCACCATGTAATAGATCCATGGCCTGACGCTTGTATTTAAATGCCTTTGCTGTGGTCAACATTTTATAATTACGGGGCCTTGGCAGATCAATCTTGATCACTGTTTGAACGGTAGTAGGTTTATTTGAGAGAATAACTAAGTTGTCTGCCAAGAAAATAGCTTCATCTATTTCCGATGTTACAAAAATATTGGTTTTTTGGTTTTCTTCAAACAGCTCGAGAAAAAATTCTTGCATCAAGCTACGGGACATTGCATCGAGACCACGAAAAGGTTCGTCCATAAGCATAACAGTTGGTTCATTTATCAGCGCTCTTGCCAGCTCAGCTCTTCGTTGCATGCCACCTGAGAGTTGGAGTGGGAATTTATTCATAAACTCGCCGAGACCAACCTTAATCAACAGGTCTTCTGCCTCTTTTTGCAGTTCTGCTCCTTTCTTTTCTCCCCGCATTTTTGGGCCAAAGGTGACATTTTCAATTGTTGTCTGCCACGGTATTAGGGCTGTCTCTTGGAAAACCACCATCCTATCTTTTGCAGGTCCAGTTATCGGTGTTCCGTCGACAAGCACTTGCCCTGTATCGGGGTT
>QCPZ01000050.1 GCA_003212345.1 SAR116 cluster bacterium AG-447-A06 | reverse complement strand
GCAAGGTAAGTCAATGAGCAAACAAAATAATTCTAAAGAGGGTAGTGTGTTATCGAAACAACAACCCAAAGGCATGTTTGGCCTAAGCAAAGCTGCCGCCCTGCGTATCAAAGAGCTCTTAGATAGTGAGCCTTCTGGTAGCTTCTTCCGTGTGGCTGTTCTGGGGGGTGGCTGTTCGGGTTTTCAGTACGATTTCAGTATTGATGAAAACCGGCAGGATGATGATTTGGTTTTTGTTGTTCATGATGTCGAAGTTGTTGTCGATGAAATGTCGCTTGAGCTGATAAACCACGCCGAACTTGATTATGTGCAGGACTTGGTGGGATCATATTTTGCCGTAATAAACCCAAATGCGACAGCGTCTTGCGGTTGTGGCACATCGTTCTCGATTTAACCAGAATGCGGATCGCAAGTTGGAATGTGAATTCGATCAAGGCGCGGTTGGATGTTGTGACGAGTTGGTTGGCCTGCGATCATTGCGATATCCTGTTAGTTCAAGAAACCAAAACGCAGGATATGAATTTTCCAAATACCGCTTTTGGGGATATTGGCTGGAATGTCGTGTTTCACGGACAGAAAAGCTATAATGGAGTTGCCATTGCCAGCCGACACAAGATCGAGGATGTGAAGTATGGCCTTCCCGGCGATGATGCGGATGAACATGCACGATACATGGAAGCTACTATTGATGGCATTCGAGTTGCCACAATCTATTTACCAAACGGAAACCCAGCACCCGGGCCAAAATTTGATTATAAGCTTGATTGGTTAGGTCGGCTGGAGGCGCGGGCGAAAAAATTGTTGGAATGTGAAATGCCAATCGTTCTTGGCGGTGACTATAATGTCATTCCCGATGATAAAGATTGTTTTGATCCAGCCGGCTGGGCCGGTGATGCGTTAACTCGCCCAGAAAGCCGAGCAGCATTTCGTCGCCTTATTCATCGAGGTTACACAGATGCCCTTCGCAGCCTTCATCCGTCGGAGGTTTTCTATACCTATTGGGATTATCAAGCTGGCGCATGGCAGCGCGATCACGGGGTCAGAATTGATCATTTTTTGCTTTCACCAGAGGCGCTTGATCGGTTGGAGAGCGTGACGGTTGATCGTGATCCGCGCGGACTGGAAAAACCATCTGATCACACACCAATTCTGTGCAAGCTAAGATCTTAACGTTCGAGAAAATTTTTTGTTAGAACGTTTAAATTATTGCTTGTATTTGTTTTCTGGTACGAAATGGGAAACCTCTGGTTCTCTTGGGTTTGAAACCCACAAAGAACTATTTGGATGCATCCCAGCCCCGTAGACCGCAGACACTGCAGAACATCTCATCCTGTTAAGTAAACGAGTATCAGCTTCACCGACGGCAGGATGAAAGTTACTATTTTTGTCCAGTTTATTTTCCCACACTGATTTCCTAAACCGATATATTTCTGGGTTGGACAGTTGTTCACAATTCAACTCATTATCATTCAAGTTTACTTCTATTGTGTCTCCATCCTCGAGAAGCCCAATGGGTCCTCCAATAGCAGCCTCAGGGCCAACGTGACCTATGACCAAGCCCACTGAACCACCCGAAAACCTGCCATCAGTCATCAACCCAACGACTATATTTTTTTCTCGACAAATGGCCGTAATTCTGGAAGTTGAGTCCAACATCTCCGGCATTCCTGGCCCACCGACAGGCCCTTCATACCTTACCACCACCATGTCCGAATCAGATAAATCATTAGGTGAAGTGTCTAAAAATTTAAGGAGCGCTTGTTCACCGTCAAAAACCCGAGCTTTACCTGTGAAAATGTTGTTTTCCAGTCCACCTTCTACCCCGGCTAATTTTAAAACTGCACTGAAGTCAGGAGAGAGATTTCCTCCAAGTAACCGTAATCCACCAGTTGGCTTAAATGGGGCTTTCACCGGATAAATAACGGTTCCATCGGGCTTCGGTGGATTTAGGCTATCCAACTGTTGAGACAACGTCTCACCCGTGCATGTTATGAGGTCGCCATTGATTAAACCCGCGTCAAGAAGATCCTTCACAAACACTTGCACTCCACCATTGGAATCAATGTCTACCATGGAATATTTTCCAAAAGGACGGGCATTTACAATTACTGGCACAACGCTCTCAGAGAGGTAATTAAACTCTTCAACGCTCATAATATCTCTGAAAAAATGAGCATAACCTGCTGCTCTTGCAATCTCAGGCGCATGCAGCATCACGTTCGTCGAACCACCAACCGCCATAGATACAATAATCGCATTTCTGATCGAATCTCTGGTGACAATTGTTCTTGGCGTTATGTTTTTTGAAATCAAATTAGCTAAATAATCCACTAATTGCTCAGGGAAAGTGTCCCTGCGACGCTGATCTTGGGATGCGGGCGCGACCATATGGAGAGGCTCCATGCCCAAAACACCAAGGAACGTTTGCATGGTATTGTATGTAAACATGCCACCACAACTGCCAAAACCAGGACATGACTCCATAGAGATTCTTCGTTTCAGTCCTTCATCATCACTGCCAGCTATTTGGTAGCTGGATATGATGTCAATTGCCTCACCACTAACGGAATCGACCCCCGGGCGAATAGACCCATCTGACATTATTATTGCTGGTCTATTGTGTTCTAAAACTGCTGAAAGTGTTCCCACGGGTGGCTTATCACAAGCTACCACTGCTATGAGCCCTTCTAGACCTGAGGCACTTAAATGTTCACATAAGCTATCATTCGTTATCTCACGGCCAATCAGGGAATATCGCATCTCTTTGGTTCCATTGCGGATACCGTCTGAAGTCGCAACTGTGAACTCTGGTTGAACTAAACGAAGCTTAAGCTTATCACTCGCCAAGCCAATTCTGGATCTCAAAACATTATGAATTGTTTGAACTTTGTCTAAGACGCCTAAATAGCATTGGGAGTCACCTTTGTTACCAATCACTCCCACAGATGGTTCATGTATCAGACCCTCATCTGTACCAAGCTCCCTGGCAACGCCATAAGTTTGCGAGTTTCTCCCAGGGTTTTTGTCTATTAACACTGAACGCGTATTCTTGATCATGAGTTTTCAACCTTATAAGAAATGATTTGGTTTAATTAAAAGAAAAACAGGTCCAAGACGATAATATGTTCTGATATTGCTATCAATTATCTTTGCAAATTCCTGTGTCACGGAGTTGACAAAACAAATGCGCGCGATCACAACTCTGAACAAGACCTATTCAAGTCGATCAAGTGCTTTTATTAAAGTGTTTAGTCGAGTATTTTCCTCGTCACGTCGCCTGCGATTTTCTTCAACTACCATTTTTGGAGCCTTGGCAGCAAATTTTGGATTATCAAGCTTTTTTGAAATTTTTTCGATTTCAGCCCTCACTGACTCAATTTCCTTCCCTAGTCTCTCTGCCTCAGCATTCAAATCAAGAATTTCAGCAAGCGGCAATCCAATTTCTAGCCCGTCAACGCTTCCACGCGCGCTACCTTTGGCAAAGCTATCGGCAATGTTTACGTTGGAAAGGCGTGCCAACCGAAGTAATGCGGCTTTCTGATTAAAGATAGATCGTTCATGGAGTTCATTCATGCCGCGCACATCCAGTACAGGTTTGGCTGATAATGGTACATTCATTTCCGCGCGAATGTGACGAATTTCAGTAATCAGATGGATGAGGAACTGCAATTCGGCAACAGCATCTCCATCATTGGCATTGACCGGCTGCGGCCATCGGTCGGCAATTAACAGGCCTTTATTGACGAAAATTTTACGGTTTAATTCTTCTGTCAGAAACGGCATGAAGGGGTGAAGGAGCCTGAGGGTTCCAGAAAGAATTGCACTGGCTGTCGCACGTGTTTCGGCGGCCGCTGCGATATCTTCGCCATTTAGGCTTGGTTTGATCAATTCGACGTACCAGTTGCAGTAGGAATTCCAGACAAAATGATACAATGCGTCAGCTGCCTCATTAAACCGATAAAGCTCAATCGCTGTGGTGGTTTTTTTGATGGCATCATTATATTCAGACACGATCCATATATTTACCGGTTCCTTGACCTCGACTAGATTAACTGATGCTGTGTTGGTGCATCCATTCATTTGTAAAAAGCGACAAGCGTTCCATATTTTTGTTGTGAAATTGCGATAGCCCTCGAGGCGCGTTGTCGACATTTTGATGTCACGTCCCTGTGCCGCCATCGCAGCTAAAGTGAACCGTAACGAGTCAGCACCATATTGATCTATCAACTCCAATGGATCCAAAACGTTGCCCTTTGACTTTGACATTTTCTGGCCCTTTTCATCTCGAACGAGCGCATGAATGTATACCT
>QCPZ01000049.1 GCA_003212345.1 SAR116 cluster bacterium AG-447-A06 | reverse complement strand
ATCTCGTCATGCCATGCGAGAAGTGCGGCACGAATAGCATAATGGGCGTGGGTCGCCTCACCGATGTGATGCGCCAAAGCTCCGCAACAATGCGCCTCGGCACGCACCACAACTTCAACCCCAAGACGATTAAGCACGCGAATAGTGCTCGCATTTATTTCAGGCGCAAGGGCGCGCTGCGCGCACCCTGCTAGTAAGGCAACCCGCTTAACCTTTTTTGTATTTGCCGGGAAAATGGCATTTTTACCGCCAATCGGATCTAGTTGCTTCAGCTGGGCTGGAATTTTTGTCAGAGCAGCACGCATCGCCGTCGGCATGGCCCAGCTGAACAGCCGTCCAACCCACGCCAATTGAATCATCGCACGGAACCTCCCAGCATGGGGAATTATTATGCTAAGCATCTGCCGCATTACCCGGTCGGTAAAAGAGCGAGGTACCAGCTCATTCAGCTTTTCACGCCCAATATCAAGAAGATGCGGGTAATCAACTCCCGATGGGCAGGTAGTCGTACAAGACAGACACCCAAGACAGCGATCGATATGAAAGGCAGTATCAGAGGTTATTGTTTCGGGACTTTCTAGCACCTCTCTTAGCATCCAGATACGGCCACGCGGACTATCACGTTCGTCACCGGTAACTATGAATGTTGGACATGTTGCAGTACAAAATCCACAATGAACGCAATTGCGGAGAATGCCATCAGCCTCGGCAATAAGTGGATCCGCAAGTTGATCTGCGGTAAAATGAGTTTGCATATAACCCTCCTACCTAAATGCCGTCATGCATACGACCAAGATTGAGAACCGAAAGCGGGTCGAAAGCCGCTTTTACCCGCTTGTGCAACGCGTAATGAGCCGATGACAGGGGCTGAAATGGTGTAATCACAGTTTTAGTATCAGCTTGATCGCGCACTAGCTGAGCGTAACCGCTGCCATTATCGGCCAATGCTGCCCGCAACGCCTTACCAAAGGAGGCACCGGATGGGCCAGCCAGCCATAAAAGGCCTCCGGCCCAATCGGCAAAAAAAGTAATGTCGAATTGGTCCTGAACGGCAGCAATAATATTTGGAGCGGCTGCTGGTGCACATGATAATTTCCAGACATCGCCAGGCTGGTTAACCAGCAACTCCACATCACGGATCCGTTGCCAGAGCGCGGAACTTGAATTTTCGTTTATTTTAGCGCCGGATGGATCAGCCGCCAGCAAATGCAATGCCCGATCACTTACCGAAACATCAATTCCCTCAAGCCGTATAATGACCACCATCGCCCCAGGTACATCAACACCAGCAGATGCAGCCATGGAGCCCGGTAGAATTGCCGCCGCATTAGGTTCGTGCGGGCTGGCAAAAACACTAGCAATTTTGGCCACCGCCAACGTCATATCCTCACAGCCGAACAGAAGACTGATATTGGTTTCGGGCCGTGGTAGGGTTTTAAATGTTACCTCGTCAAAGACTGCAAGCGTGCCATATGAACCGCAAATAAGTTTCGACAGATCATAGCCAGTGACATTTTTCATCACCTTTCCGCCAGATTTGAAGCGTTCGCCTCGCCCCGATATGGCATCAAAGCCAAGAAGATAATCTCGCGCAGCCCCTGCCGTAAGACGGCGCGGCCCACTGGCATTGGTTGCCAGAACTCCTCCAATCGTACCGGCAGACTGAGTACCAAGGAGCTTGTGCAAATCGGGAGCCTCAAAGGCAAGCATCTGATTTGCGCAAGCCAGCTCAGCCTCAACTTCATGCATGGGCGTGCCTGCCCGCACTGTCAAAATCAATTCATCCGGCTGGTAATCTTTGATACCCGTAAATGCTGAAACATCTAGGTACGAGTCATAGCTGACATCGCGGCCAAGCGCCGATTTTGTGGCCATGCTTTGGACATTTAGATGTTGTTGATTGGCCATAGCATCGGCAATAACTACCGCTGCGTCCTCAAGCCCTGTTACTTTGATCATTTGAACTCACCCTTTCGACCCGGCACCCTGCTATCGGTAAATGGAGCAACGGCTAGAAACGCGGTAAATCTGGAAATGGCATTTTACCCCTGTGCACATGCAAACGCCCCAATTCTGCGCAGCGGTGCAAATGCGGAAATACTTTGCCAGGATTTAGCAAATGATCAGCGTCAAAGGCGCATTTCAGCCGTTGCTGCTGTTTCAAATCATCCTCGGTAAATTGAATGTTCATCAGATCGCGTTTTTCAACGCCAACACCATGCTCACCTGTCAGCACACCGCCCATTTCAACACAAGCTCGCAAAATATCAGCGCCAAAATCTTCGGCCCGCTGTAATTCGCCAGTCTCGTTAGCATCAAATAAAATCAGGGGATGAAGATTGCCATCGCCAGCATGAAACACATTCGCAACACGTAAACCATATTTCTGGCTAAGTGATGCCATGCGGACCATCATATCGGGCAACCGGCGACGGGGAATTGTACCATCCATGCAAAGATAATCAGGAGAAATGCGCCCCACCGCGGGAAAGGCGGACTTGCGCCCTGCCCAGAACAAGTTTCGTTCTTCTTCTGAATTGCTGACCTTAAGCGATGATGCACCAGCGCTGTCCATGACCTTGGTAACACGGTCAATTAGGGTATTTACCTCGATTTCTGGCCCATCAAGCTCGATAATCAACAGGGCTGCTGCCCCGCGCGGATAGCCCGCATTGGCAAAGTCTTCGGCAGCGTTGATCGCCAACCCATCCATCATTTCCATTCCAGCAGGAATAATTCCCGCCGCAATTACATCGCCAACGGCTTCTGCGGCCGATCCTGTATCATCAAATCCAACAAGAAGGGCCCGCTGGGTGGCAGGCTTTTGCAGGATTCGTAATGTCACCTCACTAACAACGCCAAGTAGGCCCTCTGATCCGGTCATTACCCCCATCAGATCATAATCACCAGCATCAAGATGCTTGCCACCAAGGCGTAGAATTTCGCCTTCAATAGTCACAAGTTCAATGCCAAGCAAGTTATTAGTTGTCAGGCCGTATTTCAAACAATGAACACCGCCCGAATTTTCAGCAACATTACCGCCGACCGAACAGGCAATCTGGCTTGATGGGTCTGGTGCATAGTAAAACCCATCGGCCTGTACCGCGTGGGTAATCGCAAGGTTGGTAACGCCGGGTTGGGCAACAACACAGCGGTTGACATAATCAATGTCAAGAATACGATTGAACTTTCCAAGACCTAACAAAATCGCATCAGCCAAAGGCAAAGCCCCACCTGACAGCGAAGTACCTGATCCGCGCGGCACCACTTTAATGCCTTCGCGGTGGCAATACTTCATCACCGCAGCGATTTCTTCAACCGTTTCAGGCAACACCACCGCAAGCGGCAACTGCCGATAGGCCGACAAACCATCTGCGTCATAGGCACGCCGCCCTTCAACCGAGTCAACCACACAATGATCTGCAATCAAGTTACGAAGATCACGGCAAATCGTGTCACGACGTTCAATAACAGACTGATCGGGTTTTGGCATCTGCATTGTCGGCTCCTCGGTCTGTAATTGTCGTATTTAAATATACCTCAACGCATTTCGCCTGCAAACCTTCGCTCGCTGATCTTAAATGCTAGTCCTGTTTTCCAAAAAAACACCTGTAGCGCCGAGTTTTGGACAAAAGAAACGGCCGGGCAAGCCGACCGCGCCATAATACTGCTGTGAAAGTTGCCTGCTTGCACGGCGGCATAATGCCGCGTGGTAAACTTAACCCTGGCGTGCCTTCAGACGCGGGTTCTTCTTGTTGATCACGTATAATCGACCACGGCGACGCACCACCTGACAATGACGATCACGCGATTTCAGCGTTTTTAGCGAACTAACAACTTTCATAATTTGGGGCTCCCAAATCAGCGGCCGAAGACCAAATATCTTTTAACGAGCGCGGAAGCTAGCACCAGCGCGACCGCAGGTCAAGCTTACCCAGTGCTTTTATGCGTGGTTTTTCAACTTATATCGCATTGGACGCGTCAATTTGCCATAACTCCTGTTCCGCAAAGGCCACAGTAGCCATTTGGCACTTTATGCAGATATTGCTGATGATAATCCTCAGCAAAATAAAAGGATTGATTTTTTGCAATCTCGGTGGTGATCTGGCCAAAGCCAGCCTGCACCAAGGCTTTTTGATAACGCGCCGCGCTTTGCTGAACAATGTCAAGATCGTCATCATCCATAATATAAATCGCTGATCGGTATTGAGTACCACGGTCGTTGCCCTGTCGGAATCCTTGGGTTGGATCATGAGCTTGCCAGAAGGTTGATAAGATTTTACCCAACGCTATTTTTGCAGGATCGTAAACTACGAAAACGGCCTCAGTATGGCCGGTTTGTCC
>QCPZ01000048.1 GCA_003212345.1 SAR116 cluster bacterium AG-447-A06 | reverse complement strand
CGTACGGAGTGACGATACCTGCAACCATCCACCGGGCGCGCAACCAAGATCAACAATTGCCATGCCGGGCTTAAAAAACTGAAAGCGATCATCCATTTGCTCTAATTTTAAGGCCGCTCGCGATCGGAACCCGCGAGATTTAGCTTCAGCGACAAAGGGATCATTTAATTGGCGACTTAACCAGCGCTGTGACGACACCTTGCGCCCTCGCATCTTTTTTGGCTGGCGCGTCAGCCCCGTCTTATTGCGGTAGCTTCGCCCCGATGGACCTTTTTTACCCGCTTTTCCATAGCCTGATTGATCTGCCATGACTGCTTATCGCCAAACTGGTCGGATTTTTCAACCGTCAATTCATAAACGACAAAACACAAATTCGCGTTTAGCGGAACCATGGTCTCCGCTACAACCTTTTTTATTTGCTTTTCCCAGAGTTTTTATACTGGTGGGCCCAACTCTTTCGGATAAGCTATATCGCATGACTAACCCTGTCTATTATGACCAGATCTGCCCAAACGTGCCGCTTATTGATCCGGCAAGTGAGACTATCCGGGATGAATTTGCCAAAACGCTCAAAAAAAAATGGTCCAATAGCAAACCCCATGACATCGGTTACAACGCTGATGACCTGGCAGCAATGTTGGCTTTCAGTCCTTATCTTCAACGTCTCGCCCTGCGCCATCACAATGATATTATTGGTAACCTTCAAGGCTCTAATTTTCAACAGATTGAATTGGCACGGGTAACTTTCATCGACGAAATGGAAAACGCCGACTGCGATGCGGCCGCAATGCGTGCTATCCGTAAATGGCGCGAACGATCAGCACTGGCAATCGCACTGGGCGATCTTGCGGGCCTACATGACATGCCAACACAAATGCTATGGCTCAGTGATGCGGCCCAAACCGTTTTGACACACACCGTTGGGTATCTTTTCCGTTGCGCATCTAAGCAAGGTAAAATCAAGTTTTTTGTCAAGGATTTTACCGGTTGCGGTTGGACTATACTTGCACTTGGCAAATTGGGTGCAGGTGAGCTTAATTTTTCGTCAGACGTTGATTTAATCGCGCTACATGACACGAACAACGCTCTCTTTGATAGCCATGATGCTGTTCAACCCTTTTTTGTTACAATGACACGCGACCTTATCCGATTACTAAGCTCAACAACGCGGGATGGCATTGGCTGGCGTGTTGATTTGCGGCTTCGTCCTGATCCAGGGGCAACGGCTGTCAGCATCGATTTGAACGCGGCGATTGGTTATTATGAATCGATTGCACGCACATGGGAACGCGCCGCATTTATCCGCGCCCGCCCCATCGCAGGTGATCTCCAGCTTGGAAATAATTTTCTGGATCAGATTCAGCCGTTTATCTGGCGAAAAACTCTAGATTACACAGTCCTGGAAGACATGAAAACAATGCTGCGCCGGCCACCACAAACAAAAGGCTGGCTTGGCTATAATTTAAAAACTGGAAAAAACGGTATTCGCCAAATTGAGTTTTTTATCCATGTTCTTCAACTCGTTACTGGAGGCCGAGATACCAATTTGCGAGCTAGAAATAGCTTGTCAGCTCTTAATGCGCTTGCGGAAGCAAACTGGATTACAGACGAGCAATCGGATGCGCTTGGCAAAGCTTACCACCAGTTAAGGCGCATTGAGCACCGACTGCAAATGATCGGTGACAATCAAACTCACAGCCTGCCGCGCAGCATGGAAGATCTTGAGAAATTTGCCCATTTCATGGGGCATAATGATGCTGCCAAATTTTGTCTCGAAATTTCTGCACTTTTGGATCGCGTTGGTCAGCATGCCGCACATGACCTTTTAAACCCACCGGTACAAACTGGAGAGGACAATAAGAGCATTAGGAGCATTTTAATTGATGATTATGACACGTTAATTACTTGGTTAGCTGATAACGGCTTTCAACGGCCCAAAATTGTCGCTGACACGCTATCAGGCTGGATGGCTGGCCGTATTTCCGCAACCCGCAGTGAGCGCGCAAGAGCCTTATTAAACCGACTCATGCCAGATATTTTGATATCCTTAACTGCCGCAGATGCGCCGGATGATAAATTTGCTGCATTAGCCCAATTTATTGAGGGCTTGCCCGCCAGTGTACAGATCTTCTCATTGCTTGATTATAATCGGGATTTGACACGGCTTTTATGCGACATTCTTTTACTCTCTCCCCAGCTTGGCAATCACTTGCGTCAATATCCAACATTATTTGACCTGTTGCTTTACAAGGCATTTTTTAAACCGTTGCCAGACGCCGAGATGATGGTGAAGCAGTTGCGCGAAAGCTGCAACAAACTTCCTATTGAAGAAGCACTTGACCAGCTCAAAATAAAAGTCCGTGAATTGAAATTTCGCGTTGAAGTACAGGCCCTGAGCCAGACAATTGATAGCAATGACCTTGCGAGAGGGCTTAGCGCCATTGCAATGGCAACGGTAGTCTTAATACTGGATTTTGCAAAGGCCGATATGGTTCGACGCCATGGCAGGATTGAAGGCAAAGTTACTATTCTTGGCCTTGGCCGCCTCGGAACCAGACAAATGACGGTAAGCTCTGACCTTGATTTGTTGGTCGTTTACAAAGCCTCGGAGTCTGCTCTATCGGACAGCAAGCGGCCAATCAGTGCACCCATTTATTTTGCTCGCCTTGCTCAGACTATGGTCAGTTGGCTCAGTACAGCAACTGCAGAAGGCATTCTTTACCCTGTTGATTTGCGGCTCCGCCCAGAAGGCAAAGCCGGATCTATTGCAACCTCAATTGACCGACTTGAGACCTATTTTGCTAATGATGCTTGGATCTGGGAAAAACTAGCTCTAACCAAGGCACGGTTTATCGCCGGTAACGCCACTCTTGCAAAACAGTTGGAAGCAGTAATTCACAAAATAGTGAACAAGTCGCACGATCGAGGAGTTGTTGGCAAAGCTGTTGGCAGTATGCTCAAGCGAATTCGCAAATCGCGGAATGGGAAGTCAAAATGGCATTTACGAACACGCGATGGTGGTCTTGTTCATCTTGACCTTCTGATCCAAGCAATGCGCCTTGAGAATGGAAATCTATTTAATGATACCGGACAATCGCCGTCTGATATTCTGGATAGGCTAGTCACCGTTGAAAAAATAGACTCCCCTGATTTTACTAAATTAAAGGCAGCAACAGACCTATTTAACGAAATACATCAATGTATACGCCTAACCTTTGGCGATGCTCATCATATAACAAACACCCTTCCCGTAAGGCTACGAACGTTCATGCTGACACGGATGGATCTTGCAGATGAAGACCAGTTGGCTCTTTTGCTTAATGCATCGCTGGATCAGGTGCACAACCAATTGCTCAACTATAGTAAGATCGAGAAAACAGAATAAGTCTAAATCCGTAATAATGTTGTTAAAACGACGAGGCATCAACGTTTTTGGAACAGACTAAAAGCCCCTGCCAGATTTAAGAAGCAAATAGAAATTGTCTAAGCTTAATAGCGTGTAACCTTGTCAATGATACCGGGGAGCGCCCCGCAAATAACGACATTGTTAAATCGATATGTTCTACATGAGAGGCAGGCGTTATGCTGAGGGCTATCATATCAACCTGGACCCTTTTTTTTGGCCTGTTGCTGATTAATGCTGGTAGCGGCTTGCAAGTCGTCTTGCTAGGAACACGTGCGCCTGAGGTTGGATTCAGCAATTTTGCAACAAGTATTGTGATGTCAGGTTGGTTTGCTGGGATTTTTATTGGTTCAATAATTGTACCAAATATTTTAGCAAATGTTGGACATGTTCGTGTTTTCGGTGCCATGGCAGCAATCGCATCCGCAACAGTTCTGATACATATCGTTTTTTTGAACCCCTCTGCATGGGCAACCATGAGATTTGCTAGCGGCTTTAGTTTTGCAGGCATGTATATTGTTTGTGAAAGCTGGCTAAATGAAAAAGCTACCAATGAGAACCGTGGTCAACTTCTATCACTCTACACAATAACAAATATGGGGGGTATGGGGGCGGGCCAGATGATGGTGTCATTAGGTCAAGCAGGTGGCACGGGTCTATTTTTATTGGCCTCCGTCATGATTTCAATTGCCGTCGTGCCGATATTAGTTACAGCGAGTTCTGCACCCAATTATGATGCTCCAGAACGAATTAGTTTTCGACGATTAATTCAAGTTTCACCCCTGGCCGTTGTCGGTATGACACTCATTGGCGTAATTATCTCGATGATTTTTGGGATGGGTGCCGTTTACGGGAATTTAATCGGCCTAAACAATACTCAAATTGGTTATTTCATTACTGCCATCACACTTGGCACACTCGTATTTCAATATCCAATCGGAAAGCTCTCAGATAAATTTGATCGGCGGGCTGTTATTCTTGTTTCAGCAATTATTGCCGGTTTAACTGCCAGTATTGCAGGTCTTTTTGGTCCTGACAGTTTCTTCACATTGCTGGTTGTGATGCTAATTCTTGGTGGTTTGATCTTTTCGCTTTACTCTCTATTCATTGCGCATGCGAATGACTACCTCACTCCGAGTCA
>QCPZ01000047.1 GCA_003212345.1 SAR116 cluster bacterium AG-447-A06 | reverse complement strand
TCTAAGGATAGAATTTTATATCCAATGGCACGGGTTGGTCAGAAAGGATCCTCCAGTTTTGAGAGAGTCACTTGGGAAGAAGCATTAAACCTTATTAGAGATAAATTCACTGAGGCGATTGAGAGGGGTGGAAGTGAAAGTATTCTTCCTTATAGTTACCTTGGGCATCAAGGCCTTCTCAATGGCCTGCATTGCGGGGACCGTTTTTTTAATAAAATTGGTGCTGCGATTGGTGAGCGCACATTTTGCAATTCCACGGCATCCAAAGCGTTCAGCATGGTTGCTGGGCCAACTGGTGGTCTTGATCCAGAGAGTTTCAGGCATTCAAGGCTAATTATTGTTTGGGGAATGAATTTACTCTCCACTTCGGTACACCACGGACGGATTGTTCTGGATGCGGTCAAAAATGGAGCAAAATTGGTCGTAATAGACCCCATCACGACTTCAATCGCAAAAAAAGCGGACATTCACCTTCGACCACAGCCCGGGACGGACGTGGTTTTAGCCCTTAGCATAGCAAATTTTGTCATTCAAAATGATCTGGTAGATGCCGAGTATCTTGCAGATCATACCACTGGTTTCCCAGAGTTTTCTGAAAGGGCTAGCATTTATGATACCGACACTGCTAGCGAAATAACGGGAGTTTTAAAATCGGATATTGAGCGTATTGGTAGCTTGATTGCAGAGGAGAAGGTGGTTGCTATTCGTACTGGCGTAGCTCTGGAAAGGAATGCCAACGGAGGTGACGCAATTAGGTCGATTGCGGCACTGCCAGCTTTGATTGGGGCATGGCGATATGTTGGTGGTGGTATTTTTCAGCATCCTCAGGGCACTTTCCCAATAAACAGAAGAAAACTCGCAAGGCCTGATTTTGTAGAAGCCGGACGTCGCGCCGTAAATTTGTTTGATTTAGCTGAGGTACTTGATCCAGATGCTACTAAACCCATTACTTGTCTGTTCGTCTATAACTCAAATCCAGTCATAACGTCTGCCAATCAGACAAAATTGTTGGCCAATTTGTGTAAAGACGATCTTTTTACAATAGTAAGTGAGGTATTTTACACCGACACTTGTGACTTTGCGGATTTGATTTTGCCGGCTACGAGTCAGTTAGAACAAGATGATCTTATGTATAGCTGGGGGCACTTTAATATACAGCTAAATCAAAAAGCCATAGAGCCAATTGGTGAGGCTGTGTCAAATACTGAACTTTTTCGCCGACTATCACAGGTACTAGACTTGGATGACGCTGAATTATACCAATCTGACTCTGAATTGTTGATCAATTCAATGGATTGGGGACATCCAAATATGCTCGGTGTGTCACTGGAGAAACTAAGTTTAAGTGGCTATGCAAGGTTAAATGTTGGTGATCCCGATAAACGAACGCCTCATTTGAATGGTAATTTTCATACGCCCTCGGGGAAGTTTGAATTTCTCAGTTCATTGAGCAAATCAGGTGGGCAAATGTTGCCAGCTTTTCGTCAATGTGTAATAGACGACACAGTCTACGACAAAGTTGACCCATTACCCTTATATGCGCCTGTGAAAACACCGCCAGGGGCGTTTACGCTATTATCACCAAAACATCGTAACCTCCTGAACTCTGGATATGCTAATTCAAAGTCTATGCGAACCTCTAATTCAATTCAGAGACTCTTTATTAATTCTCTCGATGCCAAAAATTTAGGCATTGAGCAGGGGCAGGGTTTGAGGGTCTTCAACAATGTTGGCGAGGTAAGTGCTCTCGCACACGTTACAAACGACATAATCCAGGGTGTTGTCGCAATTTATCATGGTTTTTGGAGGAGCCATATTGGTGGCAACACTGTCAACGCATTGGTGAGTTCTTCTCCATCCAGAATTGGAAAAGGTATAACTGTAAATGACACCAAAGTATGGATTGAACCGATTGGCTTATCTAACTAAAATAATCCAATCTGCAAAAGGCTGAGTTCACTAGCCAATTTGTAAGTACAGCTTTTCCAAGCATTTCGATGTTTAATTTCAACGTCCGGGTTTTAGATGTCAATAATCAGCATTTCCAATTTGAGCAAAGCCTATGTTGATGGAACAAACGCTCTAGATGAAGTAAATTTGGAGGTTAACAAAGGTGAAATCATCGCTTTGCTGGGACCAAATGGCGCGGGAAAGACGACCCTGATTTCTGCTATTTGTGGCTTGCTTACACACGATAGTGGTAGAATAAAGGTCGATGGCTACGATACGGTTACTGAATATCGCAAAACCCGGAGGCTAATTGGATTAGTGCCCCAGGAAATCATGTTAGAACCATTCGAAACAGTATATGAAACTGTTCGGTTTACAAGGGGACTTTTTGGGTATCCAGAAAATAGAAAATTTTTAGAAGACGTCCTTCAGAGACTGTCACTTTGGGACAAACGGAAGCAGATGATAAAAGAGCTGTCTGGCGGAATGAAACGCCGTGTAATGATAGCTAAAGCTTTGAGCCACAACCCTAAGATATTATTCCTAGATGAGCCAACAGCGGGGGTCGATGTCGAATTGCGTAGGGACATGTGGAGTTTAGTTGATTTGCTCAAGAGCAATGGTGTGACGATCCTCCTCACAACGCACTACATTGAAGAAGCTGAGATGATGGCAGATAGAATAGCTTTGATAGACAAAGGAAAGGTCATATTTGTCGAAAATAAAGACGCACTGATGGCAAGAATGGGCAAAAAAGAGTTAACCATCAAATTCAAATCACCGATAACGAAAATACCCGGAAGTCTATCAAATTATAAGTTGGAAATTAGTAAAGATCGACTGAGCCTCATGTATGCCTATGATACCAAGGCCTCAAGAACTGGAATAACCAGGCTAATGAGAGATATTGCAGAAACAGGCTTTATTCTTGAAGATCTAGAAACCTCTCAAAGTTCGTTAGAGGATATTTTTGTCAGTTTAATCAGGAAATAGTCAATTGAATCTATACGCAATAACAGCAATATATCGATTTGAGATGGCACGCACTTTTAGAACCTTGGTTCAGAGTATAATTTCGCCTGTCATATCGACAGTGCTCTATTTTATTGTTTTTGGAGCTGCGATTGGCTCAGGAATTCAAACAATTGATAATATTCATTACAGCGCATTCATTGTTCCGGGGCTAATAATGCTCACTGTGTTAATGCAAAGCGTTGCCAACGCCTCTTTTGGCATTTATTTTCCCAAATTTCTTGGAACAATTTATGAGCACTTGTCAGCACCAGTCTCTTTTTTAGAGATCACTATCGGATACGTGGGTGCTGCAGCAACAAAATCTTTTATTATTGGAGTGATCATACTGGCAACATCTTTCCTTTTTGTTCCGCTGAGCATTTCTCATCCAGTTTGGATGCTTGTCCTTCTGCTTGTAAATTGTATTACTTTCAGTTTATTGGGTTTCATCATCGGCATTTTATCCAATAATTTTGAACAATTAAATTTAGTTCCTATGCTGATAATTACACCTTTAGTTTTTTTGGGTGGCAGCTTCTACGCAATCGAAATGCTTCCAAGTTTCTGGCAAACTGTGACACTTTTTAATCCAGTTATGTATTTAATTTCTGTTTTTAGATGGGCCTTTTTTGACGTTGCAGACGTTCCTTTAATTTACAGTTTTTTTGCAACATTAGTGTTTAGTTTAATTTGCACATCTGTAATTTTCTTAATTTTTAAAACCGGTTACAAGCTGAAAAACTAGGTATTCAATCGTAAAATAAGACTGAGTACATTCTGGGCAAAAAATAACCATTTTACTGAAAACCTGAGCAATAATATTACGAAGATGGGTAAAGGCCAGCTTATGTTGAACAAATTTAACTTTCTGATTTAGAATTGAAATTGACAGGCCGTGAGAATTTTTCTCCACATTAAAATTAGGCTTACAGAAGCACCGTGCTATCACATATTGACGTCGGCAGAGGAAAACGGGGGTTTAGGATAATGTTTTCCTTTGAATGACGGGTATAAGTATAGCTCGTTTATGATTTTGAATGTTGTTTCTTTTGAAGCATGTCAAAAATTGCAGTCCAATCCTGCCGACCCCTTCCATCCGCTTGCGCGTCAGTGTAAATTTTTTCGGCTTGAATAGCCAAAGAAATTGGGACTCCGAGCGTTTCCGAAAATTTAATTG
The DNA here is from genome assembly GCA_003212345.1 of SAR116 cluster bacterium AG-447-A06. Taxonomy (GTDB): domain Bacteria; phylum Pseudomonadota; class Alphaproteobacteria; order Puniceispirillales; family Puniceispirillaceae; genus UBA3439. The sequence goes on along the minus strand of QCPZ01000047.1, from coordinate 517 downwards.
CAATATCTAGGTCCTTTTTTGCAAGATCTATCATAAAAGCGGGTTCTAGATCACCTCTCAGCACTTTGGATGGGTAGGTTGTGCTCATGTGACCTCTACCAGCTGCAGTTCCTCCCATAACCTCCAGGGCAACATTCTGATCGAGTCCAGTTGCCTCTGAAAAGGTTAAAACTTGTGCAGTGAGAACATTTAATGATGTTGTCATCAAGTTGTTGACAATTTTCATTCTTGAGCCTGTTCCAGGCCCTCCACAATCAATAAATGTGTCACCCATGCAGGCTAGTATCGGCTGAACAGCCTCAAAATCACATTTTTCAGCGCCTACCATGAACAATGACTTTCCCATTTCTGCCTCTACAGATGTTCGGCCAACCGGCGCGTCAACCATAGAAATGCTCTGGTCACGTAGGTCTTGCCTTATTTGGTCTGTTTCCAGAGGGTGAATGGTTGACATGTCGATAAACAAACTATCCTGTGGTAATTTTTCGGCTACACCACTTGGACCCAAAACAGCTTG
>QCPZ01000046.1 GCA_003212345.1 SAR116 cluster bacterium AG-447-A06 | reverse complement strand
CAGGCGGTTTTGTATCAGATTTTGCGTCGCGCGATCGTGTGATGCACAGTGGCGATGTTGTTGCCGCAAACCCGTCTTTGCATGCCGAATTGCTAAAACATCTGGCAAAAGCCCGTAATTAGGCACCACCTAGTGGGCTGGTTTGATCATTTAACATGAAATCATTCAGGCCGTTTAACTACAAAAATATGCAAGAATTCTATCCCACTCACCTGCAAAAACTTGCACATATTCACAATCCTGCCATTGTTTTATGAGTAGGCTTGTGATGGCATGCTGTTTTGAGCTGGTTCATACAATCCCTGCCGTATGGAAAAGCACAGGTAAAAATGAAGCGATAGACTTAATGGCCGAATGTCAGCCGTCGTAATAGACCGCACCCAGGAGATAAAATCATGGATACAAACCCAAGACGCTATCTTGTCAGAATGTTCGTCTTTTTGCTTTCGGTTGGCGTTATCGCCACCCTATTGGCAGCACCATTAATCGCTGCTTTCATGGGCAATCCAGCATTGAACGGCGTTATTCTGGGCGCTTTTGGCGTCGGCGTTTTATATGTCATACGCCAGACATTGCGCCTGATGCCGGAACGCAATTGGCTGCTGGCGGTAAAAACTACTGGGAAGCTGGATCCACCCGAACGGCGCCCCGTGCTACTTGCTACTGTATATGCGATGCTGGCAGATTCGCGTCATGATGCCCAGATATCCGCACTCTCGCTGCGGTCTGTGCTTGATGGCGTGGCAGCCCGGCTTGATGAAGGGCGTGAAATTTCCCGCTACATGATTGGACTCTTGGTATTCTTGGGCTTACTTGGCACATTCTGGGGCCTGTTACAGACTATCGGTGCGGTTGGAAATGTGGTTGGATCAATTGATACTAATAGCAACAATTTTGAAGCAATGATGGGACAGTTACGGGTTGGGCTTGATGCACCGCTATCTGGAATGGCCACGGCATTTTCGTCATCATTATTTGGTCTTGCAGGATCACTTGTTTTAGGGTTTCTCGATCTTCAGCTCGGACAAGCCATGGGCCGCTTTTTCAACGAGTTGGAAGATTGGCTATCGGCCTTTGCCCGCTTCAATGACAGCAATCCATCATCAGCCATCGGCCAAAGCGCAATTGCCAGCGGCATGAGCGAGGAGGCCGCCCGAGCTGTCCTATCGCTCTCTAAATCTATTTCGGATGGCGAGGATAACCGCGCCCGCTTGCTTGAGCAGGTGTCGCACTTATCCACCACAATGGCAAAGCTGAATGAAGCAATGGCTGATGACAGGCGCATTCGTGATCACCTGGCACAGCTAAATGTCAATATCCTACAGTTGTCAGACGATTTGCGCGCCGACCGTAGTCGACAAACCGATATTATGGCGAGTGAAATACGCGGCTTATCTTCGTCAATCGCTGCATTGGTCAGTAGCAAGAATCATCCAGGTAAGGAGAGGTAGGCGCAATGGCGCTGGCACGAATTGGCAACGCTCGGAGGGTAGAAAATTTTACCTGGCCCGGATTTGTTGATGCATTAGCAACCTTGCTGATGGTCATTATTTTTGTGCTGATGGTGTTTGTGCTGATCCAAGTGAATTTAGCATATCGAGTATCTGGCCAAGATGCCACCCTTGGCGAAATGCGCCAACAGCTTGCATCCCTCGGCGAGTTGCTGAATATTGAACGGCGGGCCAGTGCTGACCTTGCCGCAAACCTTGCGCAAATCACCAGCCAATTAGGCGCCAGCAACGCCGATCGCGAAGAATTGCAAGCACAATTGGTTAATGCTCAGGCATCACTTCGGGCACGAATGGCTGACATGGAAACGTTGACTGCTAAACAAACTGATACCCAAGCCGCCCTAAATGCTGCTCGCGCTAGCCTTCAAAAACGGCTCGGTGCATTGCAATTGGCAGAGGGCCAGCTTGCTATGGCACAGGCCCAGAACCAGAGCGCCAACGACAAGATTAGAGCGTTAGAAGCCGAGACCACAGCATCCAAAGCCGAGGTTCTTCAGTTAACCAATACCTTAGCAGCGTTACACACTCGGATTGAGGAGCTAACAGACCTTCTTGCCGAAAAGGACAGGCAAGCATCACGCGACAAGGTGGCAATTGCAAACCTCGGCAAGTCGCTGAACAATGCGCTGGCAAACCGCGTTCAGGAATTGCAGCGTTTCCGGTCAGAATTTTTTGGGCGTCTGCGTGATGTACTAAAAGGCCGCGATGATGTGGAAATTGTCGGCGACAGATTTGTGTTTCAATCTGAAGTTCTATTTGCCCAAGGCCAAGCAAAAATTGGATTGGATGGCCAGGAACAACTGGCCAAACTTGCCATTGCTCTGGCTGATATTGCCGATAAAATACCAAGTGATATTAATTGGGTGTTGCAGGTCGATGGCCATACGGATGATGTGCCAATCCGCGCCGGTCGTTATGCCGACAACTGGGATCTGTCAACTGAGCGCGCCTTGTCTGTAGTGCGCTATCTAAACCAACAGGGTCTTCCTGCAAACAGGCTTGCGGCGGCCGGTTATGGCGAATATCAGCCGCTTGACTCATCTGACAACCAGGACGCTCGCCGGAAAAACCGCCGTATTGAATTAAAAATAACTCAACGCGTTATCGCCAAATAAAGCCACCAACGCCACCTATGAAAGAAGCTCTGTAGCTGAAAATTGTAACTCGGCAAGTGTCCGGTAAAGGGCAGAGTCAACTATCAACGACTCATGCGTTCCTACGGCCTGCAAACGGCCACGATCCATCAATAGAATACGGTCTGCGCGAACAACAGTGGCTAGGCGATGCGCAATCACGAGGCTTGTGCGATCTTTCATTAAATTTTCTAACGCTCTTTGAACCGCTGCTTCAGATTGCGCATCGAGAGCGCTTGTCGCCTCGTCCAACAGAAGCAAACGGGGATTACGCAAAATTGCCCGCGCGATCGCAATGCGTTGACGCTGTCCACCCGATAGCCGTACCCCTTTTTCTCCTACAAACGCATTATAACCACCCTCAATCGCCATAATAAAGTCATGCGCCTGTGCTTGTTTTGCAGCCGCGATAATCGTCGCCTCGTCAGCATCCGGTTTACCAAATGCGATATTGTCCCGCAGCGTTGATGAAAACAGTGCTGACTCCTGCGGCACAAGCCCTATATGTTCTCGTAACTCTGTCAATGACAAATCACGAAGATTAGACCCACCAACCCGCACAGCCCCGGTGAGTGGGTCATAAAACCTTAGAAGAAGATGAAAAATGGTTGATTTGCCAGCTCCGCTTGGTCCGACAATAGCCACACGCTCGCCTTGCGGCTGCACAAGCCACCATTAAATCACGCTAGCAGGTTAGTGACTATTAAAAAGCCGGCGACGGTCTCGCCGTCATGCTTGCGCCATTGTAACACAGCTCAAGAGGCAAGAATTAACGACTTATTTCACAAGCTGAACATTTGATACCCGAAACGTTTGATGTCCAACTATTTTATACCGAGGCCGCCAAACCGCTTGTTGAAGCGGGCAACCTGACCACCTGAGTCAAGAATACGGTGCTGGCCGGTCCACGCTGGATGTGTTTTAGGGTCGATGTCAAGCTTCAACACATCACCGGGCTTGCCCCAAGTTGAACGGGTTTTATGTTCGCTGCCATCGGTCATGACAATGGTAATCTCGTGGTAATCTGGGTGAATATCTTTTTTCATGCCGTTCTCCGGTTTTCCACCTTGCTATCTGTCAATCCATACTGTTGCATTTACGATCCAACAGAATGATCCTCGCAAATATGCAGCGCTGGTGGTATATCCCCTATGGCGATGATAAGCAAGACCTCTATGTGGAAAAATCATTGCCTGTGGGCTGTCTGAGGGGAAGTAAGGGTTAGTGGATGAATAAGGCTAATACATATGATCTGAAACCGACGTTTCAGGACGCTCAGGCAACGCTTAGCGCCCACCACTACACAAGTAAACAACTTTTTGCTGTGTTTTGGCCCTACTTGAGACCACATCGTGGGCGAATTGCGTTGGCAATATTGGCACTGGTGCTCATTGCTTTTGCACTGTTGGGCATGGGGCGCGGACTTGCCTATCTTGTTGATGAGGGACTTGGCAAACGCAATCCTGCCTTTCTTGATCGTGCGGTGACGGCGACCGTTTTGATTGCGGTTGTTCTTGCGTTTGGAAGCTATCTTCGCGCAAGCATGGTAAATAAAATTGGCGAGGTGGTGCTGGCGGAGATTCGGAGGGCTATCTTTGGCCATGTGATTACCCTATCGGCAGGATGGTTTGAAAATGCTCGTACTGGTGACGTGCTATCTCGGATAACTACTGATACAAGTATTGTCCAGACGGTAATGACCTCAACCCTTTCAATGGCGGCGCGTAATTTTCTGCTGCTTGTTGGCGGGCTTGTTATGGTGGTGCTGTCTAGCCCAAAAATGTCGCTTGTTGTTTTGGTGGTGGTCCCGCTGGTGGTGTTCCCACTTATTTTCATGGGCCGCCGGTTAAAAGACGCATCACGCTTGGCACAGGACCGGCTGGCTGATGTTGGGGTCGAAGCCGAGGAAACCCTAAATGCCATTCGCACCGTTCAGGCATTTGGCCGCGAAGCCTTTATGAAAGCGCATTTTGATAGGGCGGTGGAACAGGCCCTTTACGCGGGTCTTGCGCGGGTGCGGCTTCGCGGTCTTTTGAGCGGCATTGTGATTTTTCTAGTTTTTAGTGGTATCGGTGTGATTTTATGGATTGGCGGACAGGACCTTATGGCCGGACGGATCAGTGCTGGTGATTTGTCCTCCTTCATTTTTTATGCAGTTTTGGTTGCAAGCTCGACCGGATTTTTATCAGAACTTGCTGGTGACCTTCAACGTGCTGCTGGTGCT
>QCPZ01000045.1 GCA_003212345.1 SAR116 cluster bacterium AG-447-A06 | reverse complement strand
TGTCGCCGCTTCGGGATTTTTTTACCAGCGCAGTCATTCGGCGTTCCAGCGAGTCGATATCAGCGAGCATTAATTCGGTTTCCACAGTGGCGGCATCCCGCATTGGATCAACATCGCCATCAACATGGGCAATCTCACCATCATCAAAGCAGCGTAATACGTGTGCGATCGCATCCACCTCACGAATATTAGCAAGAAACTGGTTGCCAAGCCCCTCGCCCTTTGACGCGCCGCTCACAAGACCAGCAATATCAACAAATTCCAGGTGGGTTGGTAAAATGGCTTTGGAATTGGCAAGTTCCGCTAGTGCGAGAAGGCGCATGTCGGGCACGGCAACCCGACCCGTATTCGGTTCTATTGTGCAGAACGGATAATTGGCCGCTTCTGCCGACGCGGTCTGGGTTAACGCATTAAACAGGGTTGATTTTCCAACATTTGGTAGGCCAACAATGCCACAATTAAATCCCATATCTTGCCAATCCTGTCTTTTTTTATTGGTTCGTTTTATTCAGTTGATGGTGTAGGCGCAAGGTGGGCAACGCGGCTCATAAACCCACTTTCATCGTGTTGGCATAGCCGGTTTATCTCATCTGTGATTGCATCAAGCAAACTTGGTACCCAGCCAGCTTGCTCATCACGGCTAAAATCAGCAAGCACCCATGCTTTGACGTCCATGGGCTCATCCGATGGACGGCCAATGCCAATCCGCACACGCCAGTATGCCAACCCAAGATGCCGGTCAATATCGCGAAGGCCATTATGACCGCCATGCCCACCGCCAACCTTTACTCGTACTTTGCCAGCAGCAAGGTCAAGCTCATCGTGAAACACAAACACATTATTCGGGTCAATTTTGTGAAACCGTGCGATGTCTGCAATTGGGAGACCAGATTTGTTCATAAAGCTTTGTGGCTTGGTAAGAATAATCTTTCTAGACCCAAGCCGCCCCTCACTTATTAATGATGAGCCTTTTTTTTTCCAAGGTGAAAACCCATACCGGTTGGCAATGCGATCAACGGCCATGAACCCCACATTGTGCCGGTTAGTGGCGTAAGCTGCCCCGGGATTTCCTAGTCCTGCAAATAAACGCATGATTATCCCGCTCGATCTGGAAAGGGCTTGCGACTATTCGTCCGATGTTACATTTTCGGTTACCGAAGCCTCTTCGCCCTCATCTTCTCCATCACTTTCATCATCTTCATTTTTTACGCCGCCGCCAGGTGAGGCAATGGTCGCAATAGTGAAGTCACGATCAGTAATGGTTGGGGTCACGCCGTCTGGCAATTCAATCGTGCTGATATGAACTGAGTCACCAATCTTCAAACCTTGCAGATCAACAGTGATTTTTTCTGGGATTGTTGTTGCTGGGCAAAGTAATTCAACTTCGTAACGAACAACGTTAAGCACCCCACCTACTTTAATGCCAGGGCAGTCGTCTTCATTTATAAATTCGACTGCAATGGCTACAGAAACCTTTGCAGTACCAGAAACGCGCAGAAAATCCATGTGAAGAACATTATCGGTTACCGGATGGAACTGGATATCACGGGTTAAGACGGTGTGTTTGCTACCGCTAACCTTAATATTAATAAGGCGTCCATAAATGCCCGGCTGATGAACAATTTTTGTAATTTCACGGGACTCTAGGGTAATACCTATTGGTTCTTTTTTGCCGCCATAAATGACGGCAGGAACGCGACCTGCACGGCGTACCGCACGGGCGGACCCCTTACCGACCCGTTCGCGCTGTTCTGCGCTGATGGTTGTGTCGTCAGACATTGCTAACTCCTTTATCTATCACAAAGTACCACGCCTCCAGGGGTGCGCGGCAAAGGATTGATAGGCTTATTGTCGCTATAATACAAGCGTTTTTGAGAATATGGTACCAGATTATAAAGACTGACTAGAACAGGGTTGAAACCGACCGCTCTTCATTGATCCTCAGCATTGCCTCACCTAAAAGTGGAGCGATTGACAATTGTCGAATATTACGGGCAATACACACTGCCTCAGTTGCTGGAATCGAGTTGGTTGTCACAAGTGAATTTAGCGGTGATGCTGCGACCCGACTAACTGCGCCGCCAGATAAAACGCCGTGCGTCACATAAGCGTCCACAGACAAAGCTCCAGCTTTCATCAGTGCCACAGCGGCATTGCATAACGTTCCGCCCGAATCTACAATGTCATCAACCATGATGCAATGTCGATCCTCGACATCACCGATGATATTCATCACCTCTGAAACGCCAGCTTTTGGGCGTCGCTTATCAATAATTGCCAGGTCTGCATCAAGTCGGCGCGCCAAGGACCGGGCACGCACCACGCCGCCCACATCAGGCGATACAAACATTAATTTTGACACTTCATAGCGTTCTTTGATGTCATTAACAAAAACGGGAGCCGCAAACAGATTGTCTGTTGGGATGTCAAAAAAGCCTTGGATCTGGTTGGCGTGAAGATCAATCGTTAGGACCCGGTCTGCCCCAGCCGATGTTATAAGGTTGGCGAGCAGTTTGGCTGAAATTGGGGTACGGGGGCCTGATTTGCGATCCTGACGCGCATATCCATAATACGGAATAACTGCAGTGATCCGACGAGCCGAACCTCGGCGCAGCGCATCCAATGCAACCAATAATTCCATAACATTGTCATTTGCCGGAAAACAGGTTGATTGCACAACAAATACATCTTCACCGCGAACATTTTCGCCGATCTCGACAAAGACCTCCATATCGGCAAAACGCCTCACGTCAGCTTGGGTAAGGGGAGAGTTCAAATAAGCGGCAATAGCTTCTGCCAGTGGGCGGTTACTATTGCAGGCTAAAATTTTCATGTGTCAAAAACCTATTTGGGATGACCAGAAATTTCTCAAAACTTGCTATAGCAATCAGCGTTCAGTGGGGCAAGAAGATATGCCAGAATTTTTTCAAAAATTGGCCTAACCTCTCTAAGAAATAATGCAAGATGTTAACATTGCAAGAAACATCAACCCGAGGAAAATATAGAGATGCGGCAATTTAGTCGCCCCTTTCGTGTAGTCTTAGCTGTCCGCGCCAGAAAGAATGCCAATAACCGAAATTTGGCGTCCAGTATCAGTTGACGCGGCGCGCATCGCTTGTCTGTGGGAAAACAGACCAGATGATTCGCCATATGTATCAATATTTAGGTTGTGAACCCGATGAACGCCTGCCGCACGGAGGAGCATCTCAACAAAACCGGGGAGGTTAAACAGGTATTTTTCTTTTCCACGGGGAACAAACAAAAATGTGGCATCTGGGTGAGTGTTAAGAACAAGACTACGCAAATCGTCACCAATTTCGTAATTTTTCTGCTGAATGGCGGGGCCAATCACTGCCTCGATGTGTTGGTGGGAGGCGCCTTTATCTATCATCATCGCGACGGTGCTTGCAAGAATTCCATTAACAGCACCTCGCCATCCCGCATGTGCTGCGCCCACCAATCCAGGAGATTGGGCGGCGAGCAGCACTGGCACGCAATCAGCAGTTAATATTGATATCGCAAGATTGTTTGTGCCAGTTACCAAAGCATCAGCCACTGGACGTGCTGCAGTGCTGGCATCGCTTGCAGCGTTGATGAATACGCAGTCTGATGAATGGGTCTGCCGAAGGCCAAACATCCTGTCCGGGTTGAAGCCGAGGCTAGTGGCAACCCGCCGGCGGTTTTCGCTAATGAGGACCTGATCATCTTTTGATCCAAACCCGCAATTCAGACTTTTATAAACGCCAGCACTTACCCCGCCTTTTGCAGTAAAAAAACCATGCCGAATTCGCAGGCCCGACTCCGTTGTGATCTCGAGAGCAGGATGCTGGAGGGATGGTGTAGTGGCGAATTCAGTGTCAAATTTAGTTTTGCTCATGATAGGGTGGCTCCTTTGCTGTCAGTTGTGAAGCCAGGCGGTAATCCAGTACCGGGTGGTAACATTAATGCAACCTTAAAAGTCGATCCCATTTGTTGATTGCTCACAAGCCGGTCAACCGCTGCAAATAAACCACGGCGGGTTTTGACATCGGCCAGTTTTGCCAATGCCTCACTGCGCTGGATAATACCAACATTACGCAAAAATTCACCTTGGTTAATAGGACCTATTAGACGCGCGCCAGCCTCTTCGGCGGCACGGCGTATGGCGCTGAAATCAACCCAATGCGATAAATCAGCGCTGCCAGGCTGGTAAAATATGTCAACTGGTTGATGATTCGCAACAGCCTGAAGGCTGTCGCCACTTTGCCCATCACGCCCATAATCAATGATCAAACATGCCCCGCCGTACGCCCTCAGATGATGAGCAATTTTGCCAGCGTAGGCGGTGGCTAGGGGGCAATATTCGGCAATTGTGTGATTATTGATATCGTCGCTTAGGTGTGGGCCAGCCCCTTGGGTTTTTAAATTCCCTAATGCCCAATCGCGTGCCTCGTCAGAGCGGAGGGGTGGCCCGTCCATAAATCCAAGCTGCCCATCAATAAGTCCAACGAGCCGATGCCGCCAAATGCCGTCAGCATCATTCGCGTTTGGCCGCCAGATGGCTTGCGCTACTGGCAGAGCATCAAAAAATTCGTTTGCAATGGCAAAGATGGGCTGTGCTGGTAGATGATCAAGATTTTTATGAAAAAAAAGGCTGGCATCAGATAGCCGATCTTGCTGGATGCAACGCAGTGGAGGACTGGTTTCGAGCAAATGCACCGGTGCTGCTGTCAAGGACGGCATAGTATGTTGCCAGGCACGACGCATATCCGCCATAAGGCTAGCGCGCCCTGGGCCAAGTTCAAAAATAGCTGGATCGCGAAGCCCTGATAATTCGGCTATATGGGCAAGATATAACCCGCACATTTCCCCAAAAAGACTGGAAATTTCAGGTGCGGTGATAAAATCTCCAGCCTTACCAAACGGATCTCTTGTCTGATAGTATCCATAATTGGGATCGCTAAGAGCGTGGCTGATGTAGCTAGCAAGTGACATTGGCCCACTTTTGGAAATAGTCGCAACTATTTTATCAAACAATGCCGTGTCTTTAACTCTATGATTTGCCATGGTGGTAACCTTGACGCCAACTTTGACGCAGAAAATAAAGTCCTACAATGATCATTGGAAATGACAGCAGCTGCCCCATGCTAAAGATGCCCCCTAAGAGGCCAATATGGGCATCAGGTTGACGGACAAATTCAACAAAAAATCGTGCCACTCCATAGCCAAACAAAAACACCCCTGTTAGCCGGCCTGGTGCACCAAGCCAGTGCCGCCGCCAGAATAAGTACATCAGGAGCCCTAATAAAAGTCCCTCGAGGCCTGCCTCATAAA
>QCPZ01000044.1 GCA_003212345.1 SAR116 cluster bacterium AG-447-A06 | reverse complement strand
TTGCTGAGTTTAACGTTCCAAAATTCAAACAGATTTCTGGCTCATTGAAAAATGCCTTTGGTGTACAGAAGATAGTTCCAATTGTTGAGCAGCCTAAGGGAACCACCGTTCTGTCTCTAAATTTCAGCCCATCACCAGCAAAGTCGGTCACAAATGAGATGACTCAGCAGACAACCGACACAACTAAACCAGACCTAGAATCACAAACTAAGACCAAAGACAGCGACGGCAATGGTGAAAAGCAGAGTGATGCCGATGATCTTGTTAAAGCCTTACAAGAGGCGATTGCGCGCGGTGATATAGAAGTCGAAGCTCTTGGTGAAAATGTCGTAGTAAACTTTACTCCAACCGAAGCCGAACAAAAAGACCTTCCACAGCTTCTTCAAAAGACGCTAAATGCGATTGAAAAAGCAAAAGCAGCTACTGGAAAATCAGAACAGGACGTTTTATTTGGCGGCATTGAGGGCCAGTTGGCAGAGCTTGCAAGTGCCGCCAGCGCGGCTGCACAGAGCAGCCAACAACAAGCGGAAGCTAAGGCAGAATCTAACAAAAAGGCACAAGTCGCCGAAGATGAGCTGAAAGTAGCACTTAAACAAGAAATCGGTCAGGGACTCGTCGATGTTGAACGAGAAGAAGACAAGGTAATTATTACCGTTGGTTCTGGAGGAGCTTTTGCATCTGGTTCCGCCAATTTAACGCCAGAAGCGATAGAAATTATGAATCGCATTGCTGAGGTAAATGCGGAAGGCAACAGTGACATCAAAGTCTCAGGCCACACTGACGATGTACCGCTGATTTTTGGATCTAATTATAGAGATAATTGGGACCTTGCTGCAGCCCGATCTGCCAGCGTTGTCCAAGCATTTGCGTCAAACGGTGTAATTTCAGAGGATAGACTCGAGGCGATAAGTTATGGTGAGTCTCGCCCAGTGGAGTCCAATGAAACGCCAGATGGACGAGCTAAAAATCGGCGTATCGAGATTGAGATCAACTATTGATTTCCAAAAGTACTGCCCAACGCTCTTATCTTATTTGCACTCAGTTCTCACAAAAAAACCGGCAAAACAGCGCTGCAACATAGCGTTGAACAATTGGCTGGACATCTTAAGTGCTTATTAAAAAGCATGAGCGCGTTGCTCTCAAGAGCGTTGCCCTAGAAAAGTATAGAGTAACTACAGGCTTATTTTGCGCTCGGTCTTTGCAATACCGCGAACTCAGCCATGCATATGGTGTATCCAATGGGAAGATGTCCTTGGCCACCAATTAGAAAAAGTACCATAGCCTGCAGCTAAATTGTGCTTAGGCGAAAATGTATCACTGTGTCCGCGCATCCATGCCACACCGCTAACTTAATAGGCGGCCTCAGATCTTGCTTTCTTGTTGAAACAAATTAACCTGGCTGTTGCGTGGTTTCAGGCTCTGTCAAGTTATTGTCTGGTGGCCCAACATGACTATAGTCAAAATTGCATTTTGGGTCCAACTGGCGGCAAACAATCTGGGCCTCCGCAATGCTTCGCGCCGCACAAACATGCCAAAAATAATGTTCAGTGAATAGGCTATAATTGCGAATTAAACGGAACTGGATACGGTGGAAGTAAACGGCAATTAATAAACTCGTGATTAAAAAAACAGCCCAGTGCACCGCAAAAGCTGTCGCATAAGCGGCGCATACGGCTACCAACGGTTCCCAAGCCCGATGCTGCATTAACCAAATTGGTGGAACCATAGTCGCGACGGAGGAGTACCGAGTATCATAAAGCACGACATGCCTATGGATATCCCGAAGTGCTTCATAATTACAATAGTGGTCCTTTGCCCCAACATGATGCTTTGCGAACAATAAAGCTGCAGCTGACGAGGACTCCGCATCGCAGTATTCGAATTCAACCCCCAACCATTCCCCAACTAAAAGGTCAAATACAACCTCGCCTCGGCAAACTGTGAGTAATAGTTGCTGCTCGCTATCTTGAGCTTGGTCACAAAGTTCTCTGAATTCGTTTATATCCTGATCAAAGATCTTACCATTATTTGCGAGAATAATATCGCCCTCTTTAAGGCGAAGATCTCGAGCATAAGCAACCCTTGGAATTGATTTGATTTTGATAAACAAACTAGATGCAGTAGCCGATTCCATCGAACTATTGGATGACGTATTTTTGCTTTCATTATCAAATTCGGCCAAGATTAGCTCCGGTATTACTCATTAGTCTCGCACTTACGGGAATGTAATTCGATTTTGCTGTGTTTCAAGAAGTTTTCTAATCTCCTTGGTCTGCGTTTTCAGTGCCTCAATTTCAGCTTTTGTCTTTTTCTGCGATGCCGCGACACCCATCAAGGCCTTATTACTAGCAATCTTTTTATCTATTTCACCCAGCGACTTGATAATCGCTGACTCAAGGCTACTAAGATTTACCCGATGGCCACTGGCAAGTGCCTTGTTTTGAGATGCCATTGCAGTCTTTAAAACTTCACCGAGCGCAACAGTCGATTCTCCAAGTTCATCACCATGACTCTGCAGTTTCGTAACAATACTGGCACTGCCCTCCGACATAACCTTTTTCAGCTCGCTAATTTGCGTTGTGGTTTGGCGGTTCAGCTTGACAAGCTCTTCTTGTTTTGACAACGACACTTGGAGTTCAGCAAGCACCGTATTCAGCCGTTCAATATTTTCTGAAAACACAATCAACCCTTCACGATTGGTTGTGGTCATCAATTTTAATTCTGAAATCGATTTGAAATATAAGGTCGCCGAAAAAGCTAGAGCGATCACCGCTGCTGAAATGGCGCTTACAAAGGTAATGGTGGTGTAACGATGTATCTGTGACACTTTTTTTTCCAACTTCTTATGTTCGCGTTTTACCTGACTATATTCCGAGGTTACATCGGTTGCCGCATCGGCTGCGTCCAATGCAAGCTTAATGCTTTCTTGGACTGAATTAAGTTCACCTGCCATCAGAATTTCCTCTGGTTCTTTGCATTACAACCCGCCTTTGAGCTTGGGCGGTCTTCCCGGTATGCACATTGCATGCCAGTTGATTCAACTACCACTTGGGCCGGCAGGCTCTTGGTCTTAAATCCAAATCGAGCACAGCCATAAGGCCGGTGACGATCGTATGTCACAAAATAATGCAGGCAACCATGACATCGAACGGTATTTTTTAGTTCTTCCACCATCAACTTTTCCGCAGTATTTCAACAAAATTGGCAATCACAAATCTTAAACCGCCAAGCCCACAACACAATGATGCCAACAACCCCACATACCCACGCAAGGTTTCCCCAGACTCCAATAAGTCAAGGCTATAAATAAGCAGATAGAACGCCACGCCAACAAAGCAACACGTACTAATCATCTCCCCAATTGATTGATGTTTACGCATCATACCCTCCTGTACCCATTGCCAACTGCCCACCAAATTCATCAAAGCGCATATCTTTGGGCAATTCAACGTCTGGTCGCTCTAAATTCTCACCTCGATCAACACGGTAAATATAGGCTAGAACTACCGCCACAGCCTGATACAACATTTCTGGAATTTCTGCCCCGATATCCCCGCTGAAGAACAGAGCACGAGCGAGAAGCGGGCTCTGAAAGATCGTTATCTTAGATTCATTACCCCGCTCAATGATCATTTCGGCCATTTTGCCACGTCCCATTGCCAGAATTTTTGGGGCATCTGAACTTCCAACATCATATTGCAATGCAACGGCAAAATGTGTTGGGTTTGTGATAATAGCTGTTGCATTGGGTACATCGTCAAGGGCAGCTTGCTGGCGGGCGGCATTGGCTGAACTTTCCATCTGCATTCGACGAATTTTTGCCTTAACCTCTGGTGAACCATCGGTTTGTTTGTGTTCATCCTTTTGTTCTTGTTTGGACATTTTCAGCTGCTTGATATGAGTATGGCGTTGCCACATGAAATCCAAAAGAGCCACTACTGCCAGCATCACGAGTAATCCACCCAGAACCGCTGGAAACATGCTGGACGCTGACGCCACCGCTTCACCTAACGAGCGAAATGGAAGTTGCAAAATTTTCGGTGCTTGCGCATATAAAACGCCGATCGCTACGGCGAATAGCGAGACGACTTTTAAGGATGCCTTACCAAGCTCAACAAGCGCTTTCACCGATACCATCCGCTTCAAACCTTTTAGAGGGTTTATTCTATTTCCTTTGAATGCCAGTGCTTTTGGTGCAAAGTTAAGGCTACCAGCAACCGCCGCCTGTGTCAGAACACTTACAATCATTAGAGGTAAACCAACGAAAGCGCCCACCAACAGAATCATCACAATAACATCCTCAATCCGCTGGCTAATCAGGGCGTTTAAATCGGCGTCCGTATCAAGTTTAAATAGGCTAGACCAATTGCCAAGCACCGGCTCCACAAGGCCGGGGACAGCAAGCATCATCAACAGTCCTCCAAAAAGACCAGTAAAAACAAACATATCTTTAGATGTTAAGACCTGTCCATCTTCAGCTGCTTTATCTAGCTTTCGTTGGGAGGGGTCCTCGGTCTTTTCTTGGCTTTCATCACCTTCCTCAGCCATCTCTCATCGCTCCCAAAACAACTTGTATATTTTCAATAGCAGCGTGTGATAGCTCATCCATGGCACCGCCCAGCACATCGACCCACAAAAATAGTAAGACGAAAATGCCAAGCATGCTGATGGGGAAGCCGAATGAAAAAAGGTTTAATTGCGGTGCTGATCTTGTAATCACGCCAATCACAAGATTAATCGCTAACAAAAATGCAGTTAATGGCAGCATAATGATTGTTGCCGCAAAAAACATTGAGCCAGCAGCAGCAATACCACCTTGCACTAACGCTGGAAAATTAGGCATCACACCAACCGGAAGGAATTGATAGGAGTCAGCAACAGCGCGCAGGACCACCAAATGCCCGTTCCATGACAAGAAAATCACAGTTAAGAAAAGCGAAAAAGTCTTACTAACAACAGGGGTTTGCCCACCCGAATCTGG
Organism: SAR116 cluster bacterium AG-447-A06; assembly: GCA_003212345.1. Lineage (GTDB taxonomy): Bacteria > Pseudomonadota > Alphaproteobacteria > Puniceispirillales > Puniceispirillaceae > UBA3439. The sequence goes on along the minus strand of QCPZ01000044.1, from coordinate 431 downwards.
GTCTATCTGGGCGGCAAACCCGAGGCCTGCTGAGCTAGCAATTTTTTCACCAGCTAACAAAACTGCTGAAAACCAAATGGTTAGAATCAACCCCGATCCAATACCAATGGCAAGCTCGGTCATGATTACCTGAATACCCGTAAGTGCGGAAAAGCTCTGCCAATCAGGGATGGGCACGTTATTCACCACCGCTACACCCAAAATTATCCCCATGATAATTCGCACCTGGAGAGGCGTTGAGCTACCGCCAAAAAAGGGAGACGCAATCAAAAATGCTCCAAAACGAAGGCTAGCTAGGAATAACCCAGCAAGTAATTCCATCAAAAACTGTAAATTAATTCCTGGAAGCGTGCTGACACTCCCAATGTTAGAAACCGCCAGATCACCCATTTGCCTAGCTAACCTGTGTAACCTGTTCAAAAATAAAATGG
>QCPZ01000043.1 GCA_003212345.1 SAR116 cluster bacterium AG-447-A06 | reverse complement strand
TGGCGGGGCGCAGTATCAAGGGGCATCCAACCCGGCTTTCGCCGCTGGGCGTCAGGCTGGATAAACGCTATCGCTTTGAAGACTTGCCAGAGTGGAAGGCCGGGTTATTCGAAGTTCAGGATGAAGGGTCGCAACTTGCCGCGATGCTGTGTGATGCTCGGCCCGGCATGCAAATTGCCGACATTTGTGCCGGAGCTGGCGGCAAATCATTAGTGATGGCTGCAAACATGCAGAATAAAGGCCGCATACTGGCTCTAGATCCAAATATTAAACGGCTGGAACAATGCGGAGAGAGATTACGCCGAGCCGGCATTCATAATGTTGAACGCAAGTTAGTCGAAGAAAAGTGGTCAAGTCGATCTTGGCGCGGTAAATTTGATCGTGTAGTTATTGACGCGCCCTGTTCAGGATCAGGGACTTGGCGACGGCAGGTTGATGCAAGGTGGCAGCTTACAGCCGAAAGGCTGGAGCAAATCAAAAAGGCGCAGCCTATTTTGCTCGAAAAAGCGCGGTCGATGGTCGTTCCAGGGGGGCGTGTTATTTATATTACCTGTTCGGTTCTTGCGAGTGAGGGGCCACATTTGATCAAACATTTTTTGGCAAATACGCCTGAGATAGAACTTGCCAATATTGCTGATATTTGGGCTGATACAATTGGTAAGGCTGGTGGCGGCGCTTGTCCTCCAATTGAAGATGGACTGTTGCAGCTTTTGCCAGGGCGCGATGGTACTGATGGTTTCTTCGTTGCTATTATGCAAGCAAGATTGCGCTAAAAACAGCGTGAGTTTGCCAAATTCTCTGGCTAATATTTGAGGAATTAAAGCGATGTCCGATTCTATTTTGATTATCGACTTTGGGTCGCAGGTCACACAGTTGATTGCTCGCCGACTGCGTGAAGCGGGAGTCTTCACCGAAATTTTGCCTTGCACAACTGATCCAGAAAAAATAAAAAATGTCAGCCCAAATGGTATTATCCTGTCCGGCGGGCCAGACTCTGTGGCGGTTGCAAACACGCCGCGTGCGCCGCAGATTGTATTCGAATTAAAGGTGCCAGTTCTTGGCATTTGTTATGGCCAGCAAACAATGTGTGCCCAACTCGGTGGGCGGGTTGTACCTGGTGCCAGTCGCGAATTTGGCCGGGCTTCACTTAATATTACAGCAAATTCCTCGTTGTTCGATGGGTTTTGGCGGGTTGGGGGACAGTATGCTGTCTGGATGAGCCATGGGGATCATGTTGACAAACTGCCCGATGGATTTTCAGTTGTAGCAACTTCATCTGGAGCTCCTTTTGCCGCGGTTGCCGATGAAAGCCGTCATTACTACGGCGTACAGTTTCATCCTGAGGTTGTCCATACGCAGAATGGCGCAGACCTGCTGGCGCGCTTTGCCCTGAGCATTTGTGGCTGTGCTGGTACTTGGTCAATGGCAACCTATCGTAGCCGGGCCATTGAGGTAATCCGAGCACAGGTTAAAGATGCTAGGGTGATTTGCGGTCTGTCTGGCGGTGTTGACTCATCGGTGGCGGCGGTATTGATACATCAAGCAATTGGCGATCAATTGACTTGTGTGTTTGTTGACCACGGGCTCTTACGCAAAGGTGAGGCTCAAGAGGTAGTTTCGCTGTTTGGCAGCCATTACAACATTCCATTAATCCACAGGGATGCGTCGAATTTGTTTCTGGAGCAGCTTGCTGGGATCAGTGATCCCGAGGAAAAGCGCAAGATCATCGGAGCAAGCTTTATCAAAGTGTTTGACGAGGAAGCTGCTAAAATTGATGGCGCCCGCTTTTTAGCCCAAGGCACGCTTTACCCGGATGTCATCGAGAGCGTTTCAGCTGCAGGTGGCAGTGCAGTGACGATCAAATCACACCATAATGTCGGTGGCTTGCCTGACGGTATGGTTCTAAAACTTGTTGAGCCACTTCGGGAGTTATTCAAGGATGAGGTCCGTGCTCTAGGTCGTGAGCTTGGCCTTCCCGAAAGCCTTGTTGGGCGTCATCCGTTCCCAGGTCCGGGCCTTGCTATTCGCATTCCAGGGGATATCACGGTAGAAAAGTTGAGTATTTTGCGAGCAGCAGATGCGGTATATCTAGATGAAATTAGAAAGGCCGGTCTTTATGATGAAATCTGGCAGGCATTTGCCGTTTTACTGCCTGTTAAAAGCGTTGGGGTTATGGGCGATACAAGGTCATATGAATATGTCTGCGCCTTGCGCGCAGTGACCTCTAGCGATGGGATGACGGCTGATAGCTTTGCGTTTAGCCACGAATTTTTAAGCCGGACTGCAACACGAATTGTTAATGAAGTGCATGGCGTGAATCGCGTTGTCTATGACGTGACATCAAAACCTCCGGGCACTATTGAGTGGGAGTGAATCAATAGTGAATAAAAACAATAACCTATTAAAAAAAATGTTTTTTATTTTTGCTTGTTGGATACCATTAAATACAATTTTTTCGATGGGATTTGCTAAAGATAAATCAAGTAAGTATTCAGAATGCATAAAAGATTTTGGAACTATGAATAATGCTGCGGTTCATAAATGTGCCTTTGAAGCATCAGAGTTTTTAAAGGTAGAAATTGAAAAAAAATTAGAACAAATTATGAAAAAAATCAGTGAGAAAGGAAACTTTGAAAAGAAAGATGATTTGAATAAATTCTTACAAAGTGACTATCATTGGAAATCTCATATGGAATTACAATGTGAATTACAAACAGAATATATTGGCACTCCAATGTTACATTATTGCCCAATGACAAAACTTGAAAAAAGACTAGAAGAGTTAGAGGTAATTTTAGATGGAGTTTCAAATTAGTTTCAAACATTTAAAAATAAATAAAAAACAATAGTTTATAGGTTTTAGATTATTGATTGGGAGTGGTGAGGTCATATCAACCTAAATATTTTATTTTTATTATTATTTGTAAAGAATTTGGAAACCTCGTGAGCCAATCATTTAAGGCAAAGATATAAGCGGCATTCGTAACGACTAAGCAACAAAAGCAAAATGAATTACAGCCTATAAAGCTACAATCTCCGTTGGAGCTGTTACAAAACAAATAGCGGAGATTAAGAGGCAGTTTTTCTGTGCTAAATGCCGCAAAAAAGTTCAAAATCGTGCGTTTCTTTTTGCTTTGCTCTTTTATTTGACAGAATGGATTAGGGGTATAGTAAGACGTGATTTAAGTTGTTAGTTTATTGCTATCGTTCTGATTTTTATCGTGTATATTAGCTTAAGGTAATGCAACTTAATGAACCAAGTGAACCAAATGAACCAAACAGCAGATGATGAAATTGATTTTTTCGCGCTTTTTCAAACACTATGGGGTGGCAAGTGGATAATGAGTGCTTGTATATTAATAGCGCTTTTAACTGGCGGCAGCCTGCATAATCAGAAAGTTACTGTTTTCCAGTCAGAGATGATGTACTCAATCGATACTCTTCCACCATTTTACACTGAAAAAGAAGCGTTGCGTGATTTTGAACGTATGTTTTATTCACAAAGTATATTCCAGAGTTGGAAAAAGATTTCTGGCAATACTTCATTAAAGTTTGGCGACTTTAGTAAGACCAAAGTTGTTGGCGGGTTTGTTTTAGCAAAAGGACAGGACGAAGGGCTGGCGTCACTGAAATTGGGCAAGACCGGTGAGCGTTTTGTTGAGGTAAAGACTAATCAACTCAACATTCTGACTGATTTTTTTGATTACGCTAATTATGTAAGTGTATTAATCAAGGATAATTACTTGATGAGGGCACGGAATGAAATCAACATTATTGAGACAAAATTTGAAAATTATTCGACTGCTACAGTTCCGGTTTTTAGCAATTGGGATAAGACGCCGTTGAACGAAGCCATCATTTCTCAGCTGTTAGCACTTAATGACTCCACCATTTCTCAGCTGTTAGAACTTGACAGATTTATTGTGGCCACCGAAGAAGGCGCAATGGTTTTAGTTGTCGAGCGTCCAACACAACCCAGAGGGGATTCATTAGGGATGGGCATAGTATTATTCATTTCAGGTATGTTAGGTGGGGCGATAGGTGGTTTTGTTACCATTGTTCGTCATGCCGCACTTAGCCGAAAAAAACAGGTTGTTGAAGCTTAAGAAACCCTCTGATCGGTATTTTATTTGTGCAGTGATATCATTTGTTTTTGGTAGCGCAATTTGTGCAAGCTAACGTTGGGACAAGTTAAAAGTTTGTTGGGAAGTGTTAATAAAATATAATTAGAACACAATTGCTTTTTGTTTTTTCAATATTACGCTGAACTGGGGTGATATGAATGTTGCACTCTGACAAGATCCAATAAAACCCTTTAAATGAACAGCCGTAGCTAGAGATAAAGATGTTGTTTGCCTATTTAAACGGTCTAACGCTCGGTTTTTCGTTGATTATGGCTATCGGATCACAAAACGCTTTTGTGCTTAGGCAGGGTATTTTACGCCAACATGTTTGGTCTGTTGTTTTGTTTTGCTCTGCTGCTGATGCTGTACTGATTATCACTGGGGTGGCTGGTCTTTCATTTTTGATTGCCGATCGTGTTGATCAGATTGCCCCATGGCTGTTTGGTGGAGTGGCTATTTGGTTGTTTGGTTATGGTGTGTTGCGCGTTCGTGATGCTTTTGGCAATGATGTTCTGACAATTGGTGATAAATCCTCAAACGGACTTGGTGCGAGCCTTGCGGCAGCGGCGGCACTGACATTTGGAAACCCGCATGTCTATCTCGATACCGTAGTGCTTATAGGTACTATTTCTTTGCAATTTAGCGGTTTGGATAAACTAGCGTTCGCAGCAGGAGCAATAACTGCCAGTCTGGTATTTTTCGCAGCGCTTGGTTGTAGCGGTTATTTACTCTCAGGTATAATGTGCAGGCCGCGTGCATGGCGGATATTAAATGGTGGTATTGCGGTTATAATGTTCATATTTGCTGCTTCTATGTTGCGGGCAGGCGGCTGGTATTAAAGAGATAATCCCTTGGTCAAAGGATGTCCTTACTTGGCTAACATTACCCTTTAATTAATCTTCCAGATCTTCTTCCAGAATTGAAATTTGCACGTGATAGCAGGTTTCGCCATCTTCATTATCCTGAAAAACCACACCAATAAATTCGTCTTCTAGCATCAGCTCAGCAGAATCGTCCTTATTTTCGCGACGTGCAAGGGTCAATTTGTGATTGCCGAAGCGTTGACGTAAAAAGCGTTGTACTTTTGCGGTGTCACTAGCATTCATGGTTAAGCCTCATTTTTGGTTGATCTTGCCGACGATATAACTTGACTGATCAAGACCCTATTGCTTACCACTACCTGATCATACGTCTGCAGGCAAGCCTATGAAACATTTTCACAAGCAATAGGATAATTTTTGAGCAATTTAAATGCTTTATTAATTGCTTAGGGTGTTAGCTGCATTAACTATGTCGCGCAATTTGACCGCCGCCATGATTGGGCCAAGCTGGTCGGGTGGTAATATCACGGGCCTGGCATACGCTACAACGCATCCGCCCTCTTTTCCATTTTTCGGCACACCCATGAAACACCACTTTATATTGTTGAAAAACTGCAGCGTTATCCGACCGAGTCGCCAAAATTTACCTTGCGCGACCGTAGCAAGATTCTCTGTAAAGGTAATTCAATGCAAGAAATT
>QCPZ01000042.1 GCA_003212345.1 SAR116 cluster bacterium AG-447-A06 | reverse complement strand
TTTTTATCTCAAAAGCGCTATTACCCCCTGTTTGGAGACATTAGCCTGTGCCAGCATTGACGTTGCCGCCTGTGACAAAATTTTCTGCTTCGACAACTCAGCAGTCTCTGCGGCGAAGTCGGCATCCATTATTCTACCAACAGATTGTTCAGTTAACATCGAACCTTTTGAAAGATTGTCAATATTATGGGTTAAGCGATTTTGGTTTGCACCAAGTTTAGCTTGCGCTGTAGACACCTCCTCCAATGCTTTGTCCAGCGTTTCTATTGCCCGCCCGGCATCAGCGGTTGTTTCCACCTTTATATCTTCAAGTTCTGTATTATCTTTGTTTATTATATTCAGAAGTATATTTTCGGTGTGAACCGTCCCATCTCTCTCCGTATAGGTAGCCTGTATCTCAAACTGACCGTTAGCCTTAGTATTATCAGGATTTATTGTGTTCAAATTCTGGTCTGCTGCGTTTGAGCCATATAATCCAGAGTCATAATTTATCGCTGCATCACTTGTGATCAGGCCAGTTTTTGAGTCTATGCTAAAATGATCATTGTCATCATCAGTAGCTGACCCGCCTGGCGCGGCAATACCAAATGTTCCAAGACTGTCAGCGTTATAAATGTTCTGAAACGTTGTTGACCATAGAGACGTGTCTATTTGCACCGTTGTTGCTTCCTGAACCTCCATCATATTAGCAGCATTCGTGGCGGTAACTGTTGTCCCACCAGACCTCAATCTTACCGCTTTTTCAACTGCATGGGCTTCAATTTGCGCCGCGGTAGTCGTTGATGAAGAACCAATTGATAGCCTAATCGTTTCAGCATTTGTATTACCAGCCCTGACCGATTTGTCGTAAGTGCCATCGAGCAGGTTCACTTTATTATATTGAGTGCTGTTGGTAATTTTTTCAATTTCTGCAAGCAGCGCCCTTACTTCCATCTGAGCATTGCTTCTATCTTGGGCAGTATAAATACCATTTTGCATTTGCACTGCAAGCTCCCGCATACGGCGAACCAACTTGCTAATTTCACCCAAAGCACCATCGGCTGTTTGAAGAAGGGAAATGCCATCTTGAGAGTTGCGGATAGCCATTTTAATACCGCTCAACTGGCTTGTCATTTTATTCGCAACGGCCAAGCCAGCCGCGTCATCTGCTGCACTATTTATTCGTTTTCCAGACGCTAACCGCTCCATTGATGTTTGCATTCTCTCGGCGGCACGCGTCGCGTAGGTGCGCGCCAAAAGCGCACCCACGTTCGTATTAATCATAGTCATTCCACAGCTCCTCAGCTTAACACGACTGCAATGATATGATCCTCGATTCTTCCTAACGACACAGTTTTAGTTTTTTTTAGAAAAAATATCGAAATTTTGGCAAAAAAAAATGCTAAATCGCATTTTCCTTTATTAAGATCCTATAATCATTTGTTATTTTATAAGCTCTAATACAGCATTTTTTGATGCATTTGCTTGCGCCAGCATTGCCATAGAGGCTTGCGCTAGAATTTGCTGCTTAGCGAGCTTGGATGTCTCTACTGTGTATTCAGCGTCTCTTATTCTTGAGCGAGCCTGGCGCATGTTCAAACCCATCATCGAATATCCATCGATTGCACTAGAATAGCGATTAATTAAAGCACCGAGCTCCGCTCGTTTTTTTGAAGTTTGCTCAATTGAGTAATTCAATACATTGGTAGCATTCTCAGCTTCAGCCACACTCAGAACTGAAATCTGGGACACCAAGTGCTGCTGGGCAGGCAACAATCGTGCACGATCAATCGCAATATTATCCACATACAAACTACCACCAGCAAATGTCCCTGAATTGTCGTCTAATGCGCCCGCGACAAAGACAAATTTATACGTTCCAGGAGTTGTAACTGTGGTGACCTTTGTTTGATATTCGGTGTAATCACCCCTTGAACCAGATGACTGAGTTTCATCCAACAGTATAATTGTGTTTCCATTACTTTCATCCAATAAGTAAGCAAAAGCACTATAAAAATCTTCGCCTCCTCCAGCTCTCCAATCAAAGCTAATCTTGTCACCAACTAAAAAGGTTTTTGATGACTCTGAAACAATGTATGGACCGTGTATAACATCACCACCCACAGCTGTTATTTGTCTCACGTCAGAATTATCATCAGAAATTTGGACACCACCCAGACCAAGTCCCGAATAAACTCTCAGCGCGCCATCTTCAACCTTCCAGTTATAGGTTCCAGATGCTGGAGCCCTGTCGTCACCGGCACTAGTGCCGCTCGGGCCGCCAGAGTTACCCACAGGTGGTGTTGGCGTAGGATCAATGGGGGCATTGTGGCCATTAACTACAGTGGCTCCAGGAGTGGTGCCTTGCCCAAGCATTATTTGGTCTTTATATATTTTCCAACCAGCAATAGTGTCAACGTTACCCGCCGAACCAGTCACTGTACCGGAACCGAAATCACCATTATCGAAAAGCTCCCTCCCTCCCCAGGTACGACCAACGGTGCTTGTATTAAATGTATCAATCGAAACGGGGAGAACACTTGAGCCATTGCTACCAGAGACACCAAAGCTGCCATCTAATAGAGATACATCTGAATACCTTGTATTTACAGCAATCCTGTCGATTTCAGCCACAAGGGCATAAAGCTCTAATTCCATAGAGTCTCTATCTTGCTGCTCATAAGTACCGGTAGCAGATTGAACTGCAAGATTTGCAAGCTTCTGTTGGACATTTGTTATTTGATCGAGCGCAGACTCTGCTGTCATAAGCAAACTAATCATATCCACGCTGTTCCGAACACTTAAGTCATAATCTTTAATGTTGGCAGTCATTTTGTTGGCAACAGCCAAGCCGGCAGCGTCGTCAGACGCGCTATTTATACGCAGCCCGGAAGATAGCCTTTCCATGGGGGTAAGTATACTTCGGTTAGCTTGCTCCCCATAGGCTCTCGCCAGCAATGCAGCGGAGTTTGTGTTGATTACAGTCATCTCCACCGAGCCTAATGCAAATTAGGCTGTTTTCCTTTCTTTTTTACCTGTTGTTTCTTAACCACCCTTCAATCAATAAACGTCTTCACGGTATATGCCGAACTCCTCGTTTATCTTGTTCAATACTCAAAAAAACAACCAATACATATTTTTTACGTGTTTTTACAAACACTGGTCCTTCAACGGTTAACGCCTCAACCGTAGGAAAGTTTAACCAGTTTTTTAAAACCGAGGATGTTAATGGATAAAAAGATTTGTAACTCTGAGCCTCAATTAGCAAGACATTATAGATTTTAAATAAATGCTAGATGAACTTTCCAATTGTTTATTTAAAAGGCTTATTTACAAAATAACGTCACGGGACCAGATGGGTCGACCTAATCAAAGTTGCAAATTGGTTCAGTGCTTCATCTTTTGTCCGCTTGTTCAATGCTGAAAAGCGGAGAAGCGACCAACACAACCTGGTCCTTATTGATGCGGATGCCTCTACATTTATTGAGCCATCTTTTTCATCAGTTATGTAGGTCAAAAAAGATAATCGATTGTCTAACTTAGGGAGCAAGCCTTCATTCAAAATTTGAACCTGCGAACCGGAGGATTTGTTTGTTGCAGATAAAGTTGATATCATACTTTTTGCTGTTTGTTGTATAAGGCTTTTTCTATTGAAGGCTGTTTCTGAGGGAAATATGAGAGTTGAATATGACATGTCGTCACCGGAATAAACTTTCTGCACATACGTATCTTCCGAGCCCAGAACTCCCCTCTCAACAAACCCCGGAACGGCATTCATTTGCAGAATCGTCTCACAAGCAAGCACCATTGGGGACATCAAACACCAATAAAAAACAAGCAGGGCGGCCAGCCAATTCCTCAGAATAAACATCAAGTTTCTAGCAACTGCAACACAGTTTGCTGTCTTTGCGTAGCCATGTTTATTGCCTGTTGTGCTGCCTGAGATAGAATTTGCTCCTGAGCCAATTTTGTTGACTCAATTGCCATATCGGTATCAACAACACGTCCACGCGCTTGCTGTGTCAGCATCGAGGCTTGTGTTTGATTATCAAGGTTGTGCGTAAGGCGATTGCTCACAGCTCCAAGTTTTGCTCTTCCCGACGCGATTTGCTCAAGTGAGCGATTTAAAATCGTGACTGCATTCTGCGCATCACCTTGTGTTTCAATCTTTACATCTTTCAGTGCGAGATTACCAATGTTTGTGGCTCCGTCACCATTGGTAACACCTCCGGTTTGGGCTCCAGTTTTTGTTCGGCTGGCAGTAACCCCAGCAGCAGCTATATTCGCATGTGTGGCACCAGCCCCACCCACTGCATCAGCGACACTCCAAACACCATCATCAAATTTTAAAAATTCGACGTTCGTTAGAGTATCATTTCCATCAGTGCCGGAAACTGTCGACGCACTCGCTGTACCAGTAACTGTATAAGCTGCTTTGTTACCACTAAAAATAGCAACATCAATGCCATCTCCACCATCAATGGTGTCATTGCCACCGTTACCCGTCAATTCATTGCCCATACTGTTTCCGGTAATGGTGTCTGCACCGGCACCGCCTTTTGCATTTTCAATCCAGGTATTGTGAGCGATACCAACATTTTCCTGACCGCGGTATAGCGCAGTTCTTGTATAGCCAGAATAGTGATCATTAGCTGCAGACGCCGATGCATCAAGATTGGCTATCTGCCCCGTAAACCAAGCTTCTGCTGACGCACTGCCAGCTGACACTGCTGCGATTTTTTCTGCATCAGTTGCATAGTAATTAATTGAAGAATACGTGCCTGGGGTTAGGTTAATGATGTTTCCAGTGGCAGTCACACCACTTGCATCTATAGTGTCTTGTTCTCCACCACTATCGGCAATAACCCTTATTGAGTCATAATTATTATTGAATGCGTCGATGCCTGCACCACCACCATAGGTTGTGTTGGTGTTATTATGGCTCCATCCTCCGCTGCCATAAAGATGCTCCATCGCCTCGACATCGAGAAGTCCTGGTGTTGATATGTTAACTTTATCCCAGCTTAAAGAACTACCAGCCTTTGCAATTCGAACATTACGGTCAGTCTGCACGTAAGTCATAACCGTGTTACGCTGGGAGTCCAAATTCAGATTTAGAGTACTATCGTCGGCAGCTCCCCCGTCAAATGGATGGCTCAGACCCAATGCGTGACCGATTTCGTGCAACGCTGTATACCAATTATATCCCTCGGTTACAAAATCTGTGTCTGTCGCATCACCCATCATACTCGCGCCATAGTATATATCACCGCCTTGAGCAGTACTACTTGGATAAAAAGCATATGCAGCTGCCCCTGACGGCATCGTATCTAATACATGGACCCTCACATCACCGACCGGATCGCCATCTCCATCTTCTGAAATTTTTTCAAAGGCGAATGCTGACACAGCGTCCCACTCAGCAAAAACAAGATCATGAGCCGCTGAGTTATTTGATCCTGATGAGTGACTATCAAGCGTGCTCCTCGTTCCATCTCTCGTGTAGTTGTGGGGACTTGACCCATCCCAGTACGAATAGGATAGTTTGGCCCCACCCCCATCGTTGCCGAGAGTGTTCCACTTGCTGCCACTAATGATAGAACTAAGCCCACCCGATGGTGAGGCAGCAGCAGCATACCCTGATCCCGTGGCCGTGTGTGTTGTGGCGATCGCTGCATAACGATTACCGTCTGCGTCAAAGCCATCTGTAAAGGCACCACCTCCGCCAGCACCATTGACAGCGCCAGCGCCACCAACAGCACCGCTTCCCGCTTTGGCGATACAATGAGGGCAGGATCTTGGATCATGCAACTCTTTTGTTAACTCTTGAAAATCAATTTCAACGGCCGCGATTTGTCCAGAGATGGATTGCATTGTATCGGGGTCTGAATAGACATTTACAACCTCAGCATACTTGTTACCAGTCAGCCCACCAGCAACATGAACACCTTGAAGGTCAATTTCATTTGCATGGAAAAGTGAACCTATGTATCTGGACCTTTCAACTTCCAAATCTGCAAGGTTTTGGCCAATTTCTGCAGCTTTTGTGGCATATTGAGCTGCCGTTGGATCCAAGCTCGCAATTTCGTTGTAAAGTCTTTTTGTCAGGTCAAGATTATCAGCAACTTTTGCCCATTGTTGATCAGTTATGGACACCGTGGCATAAGAATATCCCAGATCAGCTACATTATCTTTCAGCAGCAAAGTATTGCCGCCGTGATGCTTGTACTCAGCATCGCTTACAATGTTTGACAGCACAGCTTCGCTGTCTGACTCAACAAGTGAACCATATGAAGTCGCACTGATGCCCAAACGGGATTTTAATAAATTGGCGGCTTCAATCGTAAAATCGGCAGGTGTGGTCGTTGCTGGACCTGAAACATAGGAGGTTTCTCGGGATGTTATTGACGAACCAGAGCCATTGTCTTTCGCAAAAAGGCTATTCAAGCTAATCCTTGTGGTTTCAGCATTAGTATTCCCCGACCGGATAGTTTGGTCATAAGTGCCGTCGAGCAGGGCAACATCATTAAATCTCGTGTTTGCTGCAATTTTGTCGATTTCGGCGATTAGTGCATTGATCTCTAACTGTGCGTTATCGCGATCTTTGGAAGTATAAACGCCGTTGTCCATCTGGACCGCTAATTCACGCATCCTCAGAACCATATTGCTAACCTCTTGCATTGCGCTTTCAGCGGTTTGGACAAGAGAAATTCCGTCTTTGGAGTTACGCATCGCCATTTTGATTCCGCGATGTTGGCTCTCCATCTTATTAGCGACGGCTAACCCGGCAGCATCATCAGCAGCACTATTGATGCGATGCCCCGACGACAGCCTTTCCATCGAGGATGTCATTTTGTTGTTGGCTTTTGCAGCATATGTGCGTGCCATCAATGCGCCGACATTTGTATTTATTACAGTCAATTAAAACCACCAAAAGCTAAAGAACAATTATTTTATCTTCAGGCACACTCGACCCTCGATTGCTGATAACGACGTGCTGTAAAAAATTTTAGCCTTTCAATCACAATTTTTGTTCCATCATTAGATCTACATTCTAAACAAGTTA
>QCPZ01000041.1 GCA_003212345.1 SAR116 cluster bacterium AG-447-A06 | reverse complement strand
AAACTCATGCCCGTGATGGTGATAATCATGGTTAAGTTTTTCTTCTTCGGAGCCCAACCACTTGCGCACATTAATAGTTTTTGTTTCGGGGTTGTAAAGCGAGGTGTCAAATAAGCGATGATGATCAAAATTAGAATCATGACGAGAGAGAATAACAGCTGCGGGGTTAAGCTCCATTAACTTACGCTTAAGCTTTTCCAATTTTTTTTCCGAAATTTGGTCGGTTGCTAAATCAGTCTTGGTGATCACTAATCGATCAGCGACAGCAGCCTGCTTCTCACATTCAATGTGAGCGTCCAATGTTGCAGCACCGTTAATGGCGTCTACGGTAGTTATAACCCCCCCTAACATATATCGGCTATCAAGCAAGGGTTCACTGATCAAAGTATGAATGACAGGCACTGGATCAGCCAGTCCTGTTGACTCGACAACCAATCGTTTGAATCTTGGGATTTCATTTCGTTCTCTTTGACCATGAAGCGCAAGAAGTGTCTCTCTTATGTCACCTCGAATGGTGCAACATAGGCAACCTGATGTCATTTCGACAATTTGGTCACGATTGTGCGCGACCAAAATTCCATCAAGTCCAACTTCACCAAATTCATTTACTACAACCGCGGTGTCGCAAAATTTTGGATCTTTTAATAACGTTGTTAGAAGAGTTGATTTACCACTACCGAGAAAACCCGTGAGTAATGTTACCGGCACTCGATCCATTTCAAATCCAACTTTTCTACAATTTGACTAAAACTTGGAAACGCAATATTGTAATGATATAACATTATATGATGGGCGGGTAAAGAAAATGCAACAGATTGAAAAAGTTCCTGTAACAGTTTTAACCGGCTTCCTCGGAGCTGGTAAAACAACCTTATTAAATCGGATTCTTACCGAAAATCATGGCAAACGATATGCAGTAATCGTGAATGAGTTTGGCGAAGAAGGCATTGACAACGATTTAGTTGTGGACGCTGATGAAGAGGTGTTTGAGATGAATAATGGGTGCATATGTTGCACCGTCAGAGGCGACCTTATTCGTATCCTAAGTGGGCTTATGAAACGCGCAGACCAACTGGACGCAATAATCGTCGAAACCACCGGTCTTGCAGATCCAGCACCTGTTGCCCAAACGTTTTTTGTTGATCAGGACGTTGCCGATCGAACTAAGTTAGATGCCATAGTATCGATAGCAGATGCTGTTCATCTTGACCAACAGTTGGGAGAACATCACGAAGCTGAGGAGCAAATTGCATTTGCTGATATTGTCTTACTCAACAAAACTGATCTTGTTAAAGGTGATAACCTCGAAGGTGTTCAGAGTCGAATTCGGAAGATCAACCCTTACGCAAAAATAATCAAAACAGCTCATTGTGAAACCCCTCTTGATCAAGTCCTTGGACTTGACGCATTTAGTTTGGATCGTGTTCTTGAGATAGAACCAGATTTCCTAGAGTCTGATCATGACCACGAACATGATGATGATGTGACAAGCCTATCGTTTGTTTCTGAAACCCCTCTTGATCTTGACAAATTTCAAGAATGGTTTGGCAAGCTTTTACAAACCTGCGGTCAAGACATTCTGCGCTCAAAGGGCATTCTTGACTTTGCGGGTATTGACGACCGCTATGTTTTTCAGGGGGTGCACATGCTCATGGATGCATCTCCCATGGGTGCATGGCCAGAGGACAAAGAGCGAAGTTCACGGATAGTTTTTATCGGACGCAATCTTGATAGCATGAATTTACAAGAAGGTTTTGACGCGTGCAAAGCGGCGTGACAACTGAGTCGATAAGTGGGGTAGCAAAGCGCCTTAATATTCCTGAAACTGAGTTTGAACGAAGAGGTGTTAGACTCCAGCTTGGGTTACCTATTACTTGCGCAGCTACGGTTAATGAAGCTGTTGCCGTAGGTTTTGGCGATGGTAGCATCAGAGTTTTCCGTCCGGGCCTAGCCCCCACCGTCACACAAGCTCATGCCGGTGTGATTCTATGTATGGTCGCAGATCGTGATGGTATATTGACTGGTGGAGACGATGGCCGGTTCCTAAGATTTTCACTTGATGGCACAATTACTGAACTTGCAAATTTTGGTACCAAATGGGTTGATTGCGTTGCTTCAAACCACAGTTTTTATGCTTGTTCATCAGGTCCGACTGCATATCTTTGGTCCAAAGACCAATCGGAGCCACAAATTTTTGAACACTTGAGTACGGTGGGCGGACTTGCGTTCGGACCAAAAGGACACCGTTTTGCTGTTGCTCACTATGGAGGTGTTACGTTACGGGAGCGATTTAAACGTCGCTGGAAATCTTCAACATTTGCGTGGAAAGGATTCCATGGGGCAGTTACCTTTAGTCCAGACGAAAAATACCTTGTAACTGCGATGCAAGAAAATGCCCTTCATGGATGGCGTCTCCGTGATAAGGGTAATCTCGCAATGGCTGGATATCCGGCCAAAATCAAAAGCTTTACTTGGGTAGGTGATACGCCCCACTTAGCAACCTCAGGTGCCGACGAGGCAATCTGCTGGCCTTTTGATGGGAAATTTGGGCCAATGGAACGATCTCCTGTGTGTGTAGCTAAAAATAAAAAACAGATAGCAACATACGTTGAGGCCCTAGCGGGTGAACAGGCTGTTTTTGTTGGCTTTCAAGATGGAGCTGTAATGCTTGCAGAGGTTGATGAGTCAAAAGGAGCCATTGCCATTCGGGGTTCTACAGGAGCCGAAGTCACAGCAATTATTGTTTCCAACTCTCGCTCTCATATTTTGACTGGAGACGCAGAAGGCAATGTTTTATGGGCACCACTCTGGGCAGGGAACTCTCATGCAAGGGATGTTTGACCGGAAAAGGCCTGACCCGGCAGCTGTCCAGATTATAAAGTCGTGGGCGATTGAATATTTAAATCTATCAGGTAATACAACAGTGAGCATTTCTGAACTCTACTGTCTTGAACCCGAGTGTCCGCCTGTCGAAACAGTAATAACAGCGCGCACCCCAGATGGGTTGGTAAAAGACTGGAGAATCGCAAAGTCGATTAACGATGTAAAGGCGATAGATGTTAAGGGGTTGATTGAAGAAAAGTCGAGCAACCGACATTAAGGTAATTTGTTTCTCAATGAAAAAAAACAAGAGCCCATGTATCGATATATGTGAATTTTCTGGACCGAATGGCTGGTGCTTGGGATGCGGTCGCACTCGCGACGAATGCGACAGATGGAAAAAAATGAAACCCTATGAATTTAAGATAATTCAAAAACAGTTAAAAAATAGAATGTTCAAAATGGCAGAGAATTAACACAGCTTTGAATCAACGATTACAAAGTTGGGGGGTCGGGGATGGAGTTAATTTTTATGACCAATAGGGCCTATAAAACGGCGGCCTATTTCTTGCCAATTTGCGAAGAATTCGAAGATCAGAGGCTTTGGCACGTAGCATGCATACCCGTTATCTCTGAACAAATCTAGAAGCAGCTCGTATGGGGTTAACATGTCAGAAGAAAGAAAAATATCGCTTAATGGTAATGAATATAAATTATCAGATTTGACAGCTGGTCAAATTTCCTTGGTACAGCAAATCAATCGCTGCTCGGCAAAAATTCATGAACTAGAGCTTGATTTGGGGCAGGTAAAGATGGCCTACGATGGCTTTATCTACACACTGGAGAAAACTCTCGTTCATACTGTTCCAGAACCGGACACAGACCTCAAGAAAAGTGCGTGATTAAACCTTATAGTTAATCCTATAAATCTTTTACTAATAAACACTGTGATATCTAAAACCATGTCTGTGACCCCGTTGGTCTTCCAGGTGACCTTTGCTGCGGCTATTAGCCTAAGCTCAAAGGTTGACAAAGACATGTGAAAGTTTGACCTTTTTAGGCACAAGAAATCAGCCAAAAAGGACAAATTTACTTTGAAAACAAAAAACGATAGCCTTTTGCGGCAAACTCAAGAAAAGCTCTCCAACGACACTGCTAAAAACCCAATTACGGTTGTTGTTGAGAGTAAAAACCAAGGTGGTTTTTTTACAAAAGTTTTTATCAGAAACCATGAGATTTTGTCTGATCAGCCTCACGGATTCAACGGACAAAACCAAGGCCCCAAACCGAGTGAGCTTGTTCTCGCAGCTTTAGCGGCTTGCCAAGAAACAACCTACCGAATTTATGCTGAAGATATGGGCATTAACATAGATGAAATTTCAGTCGAATTGACAGGAACGCAAGATCTAAGGGGGTTTATGGCTCTTAGTGAGGAGGTTCCAGCAGGCTTTACAAGCATTAGTGGCAAAGTGTTTATCCTTAGTGAAGCAAGTGAGTCAGATTTGGAACTTTTGCAAAAACGTGTTGATAAATATTGTCCTGTTTTAGATGATTTAAAAAGACCTGTTGATGTGAGTTTAACAGTTGAAAAGTTGATCCGCGAATGCGAATAGCCACCCTTTCAACAGACTGGAGATTAACGACCATTTGACAACTCAATTTGAACCATTGATCTCAATATTAGACACAGGCTTAAGACGCACGTGCATGGCAGAATTTTGTATTTTTGAGTGGGTCTGAGCACTCTGTTACAGATTTTTTGAAGACGCCAAGAGGTATACAACATGATATCAAAAGATGATTTTAAGCATAATAATATTTGCGTGGACGGCCTTGATTGGCATTGGGTGGAAATAGGGACAGGGCACCCAGTTGTTTTACTTCATGGTATTCCCGAGAGCTGGGCCTGTTGGAAGTACCAAATGCCAACCCTAGCAAAACAATTTCGTGTGATCGCTTTGGATTTAAAGGGCTATGGTCAATCTGGAAAGCCCGATGGCGATTACACAGGCTCAACAGTCGCCGCAGAAATTCTAGCAATGCTTGATCAGATTGGAGTGGATACTTTTCACGTTGCTGGACACGATTGGGGCGTAATGGTCGCTGACAATATCATTAACATCGCTCCAAACCGGGTTACTCGATACGTACGTTGCTCTCTTTCCCTTCACAATTATGACCCTCGCAACTCCCTTCATCACCAATGGAATGGCCAAAATCCGGAACTTGCGACACAGCTTATGCGAAATAGTGACGCTTACGTGAGGGTGTGGTTTGACTCGTCTTGCAAACAAGAGACAAAGCCCTCAGAGGAAGACATTCGAATGATTATTGATGAATTTTCATACCCTGGTATAGCTGAGTCTGTCCCAAGATATTTTCGCGACACACGAAAAAGCGTTCCGGTTGACTATAGCAAATTTACTATGCCGATACTTTATATTCACGGAGAGCATGATCCCAGGCAACCAATAGAGTACGCCCGCGGTATGGAGGAGCATTTACCGGGGCTTCAAGCGATTTTGGTCCTCGATTGTGGCCATTTTTCAACGCTAGAGCGCCCGCAAGATGTCACCAATGCTATGATGTGGTTCTTTCATTCGATGCTTGGAGCTGGGCTTCCAATTTTTGACCGCTCGCGTCACTACGGCCTCCCGACAAAGCCGGTTGGAGTTGTCGAAAATTGGGGAGTAAACCCTGGCATGAAACACCAGAACACTCCTACATAACGCGATAAGTTTACTAATCATTTTTTGAACCAAACACATTAATTTTTTATTGGCAGTTTACACAATAATCAAATAAGGCTTTGCAATTAAATTTAGTCTTATCTAATAATATACGTACTTTAAAATTTAGTCTGGTTTCTCCGAGCTCTTATCAAATGTTAGACACTTCGATAAATTCTTTTATTGCATGGAAGATACAAAAAAATGGATTAGTCATTGTGGCCCTATCATTATTTTTTTCTGTCGTCACTTCGCCTTCATCAGCAGCCGAAAAATTTAAAGCGGTTACAACTTTTACAGTAATTGCCGATATGGCAAAAAATGTTGCTGGGAACGCTGCAATTGTTGAGTCGATAACTAAACCTGGCGCAGAAATCCATAGCTACTCTCCCACGCCTCGGGACATTCTCCGCGCTCAAGGTGCAGATTTAGTGCTGTGGAATGGCATGAATCTTGAGCTCTGGTTTGAACAGTTTTTTCAGAACCTACAAACAATTCCTCAAGCGACATTATCGGATGGAGTTAAACCAATTCCTATCAAAGAAGGCAGTTATGGAGGGAAACCAAATCCTCATGCATGGATGTCTCTAGATGGCGCAATCATCTATATTGATAATATAATAAAAGCTTTCGTCACACATGACCCAAAAAATGCCGCAACTTACAAACGAAATGGAGCGGCCTACAAAGAAGAAGTAACGGCGATCATGGCTCCACTGCGTCAGATGACTCAGACTATTCCTAGTGACCGTAGGTGGCTCGTCAGCTGCGAAGGAGCTTTTTCCTATCTTGCTCGTGACCTTGGCCTCAATGAACTCTATATTTGGCCAATCAATGCAGATCAACAAGGCACTCCCCAACAGGTTCGTAAAGTAATTGACGCAGTCAACACGCATAAAATACCTGCAGTATTTTGTGAGAGTACCGTTCGTAATGATTCAGCTAGACAAGTTGCCCGGGAAACAGGAGCAGTTTACGGCGGTGCTCTTTATGTGGACAGCCTAAGCAAAAGTGGAGGTCCAGTCCCAACCTATATTGATCTTCTAGAGGTGACAACGTCTACAGTTATGAATGGATTGGTAAAGGGCCTGCAGTGAAAAACAAAGGTAACATAGCCATTGATGTGCAAAAGTTGTCGGTACGTTATAAAAACGGTCATACCGCTATAAAAAATGCCACGTTCTCTATTTCTAGGGGGTCAATCAGCGGATTAGTCGGAATAAATGGTGCTGGAAAATCAACAATTTTTAAAGCTCTAATGGGATTTTTACCTATTACTGAAGGCACGATTTCAATTCTTGGCGGTACCGTTAACGAGGCACTCCAATCTAGTGTCATTGCCTATGTGCCTCAGTCAGAAGAGGTCGACTGGTCGTTTCCAGTTTTGGTTGAAGATGTAGTTATGATGGGGCGTTATGGGCATATGGGATTTTTTCGTATCCCCAACGCAACAGATAGAAATGCAGTTGATGAGGCACTTGATCGAGTTGCCATGGCCGAATTTCGCAAACAACAAATTGGCGAGCTTTCAGGAGGTCAGCGTAAAAGAGTGTTTCTTGCGAGAGCATTAGCGCAATCTAGTCAGATAATTCTCCTTGATGAACCCTTTACCGGTGTAGACGTTCAAACCGAGGAATCCATAATAAATTTGATGCGTGAAATGCGTGACGAA
>QCPZ01000040.1 GCA_003212345.1 SAR116 cluster bacterium AG-447-A06 | reverse complement strand
ATGATTTTTTGATCAAACTTCTTGATACGTTGTTGGTTGATGGAGTAATGGTTCTCGATGGTTGGGCATGTTCACTGCTTCTTTCATAAGAAAGCTGCTCTGATGAGCTTGAGGGTTCATATTCTTGCCAAGTTATCCCGTTGGTCGTGGCAAGACCCATGCGCTTTTTGCTAATGCTGGCCTCGGCTGTCTGAATCGTTTCATCGCGCATTACTTCAATAGCACTGTAACTGGCGATCAACGTGTAGTAAAAAATGGCTACAACGCCAGCCATACAGACAAGAATTCCGGTCAAAACAAAAGATGGCTTTAAAGCTACTTCAATTGGACCATCGCGAGTAAGAAACAAAAAACGGTTTTCTCGCAAAAACCACAATCTGTCCGTGGTAATAGTTGGCATGTCAGGCTGGTTACCAAGGTGCATCCTTGAGGCAACCCGTTGGTAAAATCTGTCGAAGCGAGTTAACTTCGCCAGTTTGGCAAAGAGTATTTTGGTTGATTTCTTGCCACCATAAATCATCCGTTTTCTACCCCAATTTAGTCCAAAGAGCCGCGACAAGTATTATATTTGTTATAATTTGAATGCTTATCATGGCCAACAAAATCCGGTTTGAGACCTGGTTCCGCACGTTCAGTTGAAAGGCTGGCATCTTTGCGGCGGCGTCAAGCCCTTTGTATGTAGCGACCGTTTCATCAGAAATGGATCTACTGGTGGTCGTTGAGGGGGGGTCGCTTTGTTGAGTTGTTGCACCGTCTGAACCTCTAGAATCTTTGTTATTTTCAGGTGGTGTCTGAGCATAGGAAATGTTAGCACGTTTGCCGACAGAGCGCGATGCCGCAACAGCGTCCCGGTTTGAGACGATAGCTGCTGAAACCTCATTTCGCATTTCAGTTATTCGTCTTCTAATATCTACAACTTCATCAGCCATAATTTACTCTAGTTTTGCTGAAACATTTGTGAAAAATGTCGTATATACTTTTAGGCAATAATTAAAATAAGCAAATGGCGTGCCATCAGTTTTCATGGTTACCTCTTTGTGTGATGATGTTAACGCAAATTGTTTGCTTTGATGAGGCAAAAGCTTCGAACATGTCTTTATTGGAAATAAATGACAGCAAAATCAGAGATGTAAGATGTTTGGTAGTAATAATCAAAAATCAATGTCGCAAGATGATGGATCACATATTGGTGAGGAAGTGCGAATCACTGGGGTAATCTCAGCGTCAAAACCACTTATTTTGTTCGGCCAGATTGATGGAAATATTGACGCTGTTTCGGTTCATATTAAATCAACTGCCACAGTAAATGGTGATATAAATGCGCAAAATCTTACTGTCGATGGCACCGTTTGTGGCATCGTTACAGCTGATAAGGTACACCTATCAGCAAGCGCTATTTTGAATGGTGAGGTGCGCAGTAAGGGCTTAGAGATTGATGAGGGGGCAACAATCGAAGCAAAATTCACCAAGGAGCAAAAGTTGAATGGATAAACTTGGCAACAAAACTATTATTGCTGCTGGGGCAGAGTTTACTGGCACTATCACCGATGCGCGCACCATAGAAATACATGGCAACGTCAATGCCGATTTGACTGCAGATAAGGTAACTATTGGTGAAAAAGGTAAGTTCAGTGGTGCCGTTAGAGCAGGCCTTGTTGTGGTTTCTGGAGAGTATGACGGGGTAATGGAGGCAGGCAGTATTTGGGCCACCGCTACTGCGCGTATTTCTGGCAAAGTTCAATATAACACACTACAAATGGACCGTGGCGCTGCACTAAATTGTCATGTTGTCCACAATTGGGTGGGCGACACAAAAGATCTACATGGCAATGTAAATAAGGAAGATGAAATAGCTAGTGTGCCTGATGCGGATGATGTGGAGGCAGGCGACTTGGAAAAAACTGATCCAGTGTCTGGTAAAAGCGAAAAAAAACCCTCTAATAAGAAAAAAGGGGCATGATTGTGGGTGATAAGTCACAGAGCCAAATTACAAACCTTCCGGATGATGTGACTTACGTCCTTGGAGGTCTTACCATGGAAGGAACTCTAGACGGAGGCGAACACCCCGTAGTGGTGGATGGCCAGTTTATAGGGAATATAATTGCCAACGAAATAATTGTGCGCGAAAAAGGCACTATTACTGGAACTTTGAAAGCCAAAGTTGTTCTGATCAGTGGTCACTTCAACGGTGACTTGGCCTGTGAAAATCTAACAGTTACTCAAACTGGCGTGATCGATGGTGATGTTCAGGCAAATGCTTTATCGATTGACCTTGGGGCGGAAATAATGGGATCAATCAGCCGAATGCGCTAGTTGATTGGTAACAAACGTCCTCAAGCCCTCGCGGTATGCTGATGTTTTGCATAATTGATAGATTTGAACAGCTGTGCTGGGCTCTTATGTTACCGATGCGTTTCGAAGACTGTTTTATGTCACCTGACGGTCGTTTAATTTGATGCTTGGCAGCAATCCTCACTATGCTTCAAGCGTCCTCATCGAGCTGGCGAGACAAATCATCACATAATTCAGCCGTTACGATGCATTGATCCAAAAACGCCATGGTCTCTGCACGGCCTTGCAATTGAAATAGGCGCATCGCCGCATATCGACCGGCCGCCATAGCTACTGTTAAGGGCATGTTTTCGGTCGCCGCAACATCTTCCAATGCAACCTCAATAGAGTCCCTGATTTGCTCGATTTTGACTGCTTCTTTTCGTGAGAGCATCGTCTTATTATCTGCAATTGCCGAGGCCTTTGCGCGATAATTTTTAAAGTTTATTATTTTGCCCATAATTTACGTCCCTTGCGGAAGTTGGAGCGGACATTTCATCATCCGCGCTTCAATTTGAATCTTTGCAAACACAATATCATCGGTTTCTTCTTGTTCCATTGCGTAGGGAACCAAAACATTGGTGTTGAGTCGGTATGCTTCGTTCCGCAAAACAATAAGAGCTTCATCCATTGTACCCTTGTGGATCACCTCTAAGATTCCGATGGTGCTGCAACCAGCTAAGTTGCTGTCCGTGCGATTGCTAAATTGGATTAGATTTGATCCCTCAATAGGAATGATGGGTGGTCGTACAACTGGTTCAGCATCTGCAATATCGCGCTCAATGGATGACCTCATCTCAGCTTCGCGCATTTTATCCCAGTCACTCGCGGGTACAACGACAACAGGAGTTTTGCCTGCGACGCGGTTATCCACAAGGATTTGACACCCAGTGGTGGTCAACGCAAGAGTGATAATTGTAGCTATGGAGGAAAGATATTTAAACACGAACTTTAACCACTACTGTTGTGAAGTTGCTCCCCCAAACCAACGACGTGCAGCGGCAAACATTTATCAGAAATGTATTTTTTTTTCACGATCGTCCCTCTGCTGCCCGTCATATTGTGATGATTATTTGTGGTAATGGCAATGTACCTGCGCTGGGTGCCTTTCACTTTGTTTTTGTGGGCTTTGACTTGGGCAGGTTTAGCGCTGTGTCCTTAGCTGGTTGACCAGCCCGCTTGACGCGTTATCCCTTTATAAATAATAAGAGCCGGTCGAACAGGCTCTTTTGTTGACACCTCCCGTAATTTCATGAAAATGACCAATCGTCATTTGGTGAGCTGGGCAGATGGATAGACATGTAGAACAACGCGCCCGATCGACGGCAGCAAAGTTGGCGCGCAAGGACTCAATCATTGCAGCAGCGGAAACTCTGCTTCGTCGATCCGATTATCACGCAGTAACAATGCAGTCCGTTGCGACGGAAGTCGGCCTTGCCAAAGGAACGCTTTATTTATATTTTTCTAGCCGTGAAATATTGATACTTGAAGTTTATGGGCGGCTTTTTGACCAGTGGATAGATCGGTTTGCATCTCACGTGTCCGGAGAAACTGAAGTTGAGGAATTTTGCCGAGATTTTTACCACTACTATGCGGATGATCGTTTATTTCTGCAATTGACGGGCTCTGCCATATCATTAATGGAATCGCAGCTCGACCGGGACACCTTCGTGCAGGGCAAACGTGCGATGGCAAGTCGCGTTAAAAAACTAGCCGGAACTGCTTACCAGAGGTTGGGAATGAACCCAATTCTAGCTCAGAGGTTTGTTTGGGGATTGTTGACAATTGCTGCTGGCGCGATCCAAATGACGATGCGACCCCCAGTTGCGAGCAACAATTTGCCCAAGGATGTAATTGCTTTTGTTGGCTCTGCCAGCTTTGAGACTGTGTTCTTGAATGCATCGGTGCCTCTTTGTGCGGGTTTGATGCAAGATGACACATGACTGGAATTGCATTGAGATGAACAGCTAACATTTTTTGACTTAATGAAAGGATAAACTTGCAAAGTCATAAACAGAAGATGACTCTAGAAACCTTACTTTTTACGAGAGGAATGATCCTATTTTGGTGTTTCAAACGTTTGTTTAGACCGCTCGTCTGGGCCTTTTTTGTTCAATTGGGTTTGACCCGTCATTCCAAACCCTTTTTGCAGAGCTCAAAAGGTAAATTTTACGAGTCAGTTTAGTTTTATTCATGACGCTGTGTGGATTGACCTTCTCGGTCGCTTATTATTTTGTTGTAGTCATTTATGGATAACTTGCAGTGTGCTTTTTAATCGAAGCTTTAATTGTTAATGAAAATGTCGTTAGATGAAGATGAGATTCGTTTGAGAAGTCAGTGAGTGAAACGGTGTCATTTCTGGGTTAAGAGCTATGAGAGTTGTGGTGGGTACATTTGTTGCGGTGCAGGTCCTTGTTTCGGCTTTTTGCGCGCAACTGGCATTTGCTGGTGGACGAACCTATCAGGGGAGCGAGTCATCTGCTCACTGCACATTATGGTCGTCTGATAGGTTGCGCTGGCCTCAAACAATTTTAGGAAGGGAAAAAGCTGAATGCCGTCGTCGGGCTGTGGATAGCACTGCCGGGAAAACGCAGTGCCGGTTAATAAAGACTTATATTGATAAAGAGAGCGGTGAGAGAATATGCATTTACAAACGTCACGGGACGGGTCTTGAAGAGCTTACGCTCAGTATGTCGGCCTTTTTGAATTGCCAAAAAGACTTCATCTGCAAACGAACCGCAAAGTAACGGAAATTATCAATTACCAATAGAGTTAATTTAACTTTGAACAAGAACCGTACAAAATGATAAACCAAAGTCGGGTTTATGAAATTATTGAAAAAGGCCAACCTGATGATCGGGCGAGCCATTACTGTGACCTGTTTCTATTTTCATTGATTGTTCTCAATTTAGCTGCTGTTTGCCTGGAAACTATCGATACTCTCTACCTCCAATATAGAACAGTGTTTACGCTTGTTGAAATTGTTTCGGTGGCAATCTTTTCTTTGGAATATGGGTTGCGCATCTGGTCATGCGCTGCCGCTCCAGATGACAAGCATAAAGGGCCATTTTCCAAGAGGATGGCTTATATATTCAGTTTTACTGGGATTATTGACCTTTTGGCTATACTGCCAAGTATAATCCCGCTTCTTCTTGGTGGAGTTGATTTGCGCTGGCTGCGTATTTTACGACTGTTGAGGTTGTTGAAATTCTCACATTATTCATCAGCGCTAGAAGATTTGATCTCGGCGGTTAGGCATGAAAGCCGGTCGTTTGTGGCAACCTTATATTTGCTTGTTTTGGCGTTACTTATTTCAAGTGCAATGATCTATGTTGCGGAGCAGTCAGTCCAGCCAGAACATTTTGGTTCTATCCCGCAAGCCATGTGGTGGACTGTTGTAACGCTGACAACCGTTGGCTACGGCGATATCGTTCCAGTGACGGTAGCGGGTAAATTCATTGCGACACTGACTGCACTTATGGGTGTTTGTGTAGTGGCATTGTTGACAGGTATAGTGGCCACTGGATTCACAAATCAGGTGGCAATGCGGCGTAACCAGTTAGAGGCAGAAATCACGTCTGCATTAAGCGATGGTAAGATCAGTAGTGATGAGCGGAAAGAAATAGAGGATTTGCGCCGGCGGCTTAATATATCGGAAGAAGATGCTCTGGCGATAATCAATTACCTTTCTAGAGACGTAAAAAATAAATAGCAACTCAACAGAGCTTTTTTGATTGGCAGGCCATATAAAGCTTGGCAGCCATTTCGCGCGCTTAGTTTAGAGCGGTGGAACCTATATTTGCTCTTGCTGCTAATTTTTGTTTTTTATGTCTCATATCATACTAAACTTTTGTCGCAAAGGACATGAAAGTTGATGTTGTTTGTCGTAAAAGAAAATTGATAATAGACACTATAACTGCTTGACCTAAGGGTGGCAAAACCAGTAGAACTCCCACCAGTATTGTTCCAAAAATCGCGACTTGAGGGAACGAACCTATTGCATGACATGTTCAACTGACCTTTGAACTGGACATTTTTGTAAACACAATGCTGATGAATGGCGGAGTAGCTCAGTTGGTTAGAGCAGCGGAATCATAATCCGCGTGTCGGGGGTTCAAGTCCCTCCTCCGCTACCATACTTTTCTCTTTAAAACCTGAACAATTCCGCTGAACACAGCCTGTGTTAGCGTCAACTTTCTAGTTGAGTAGGTGTAAAATTTCGGAATTACTTTGGATAGTTGTTGGCGTTGTTGCATGGGTTGGCTGGTCTTTCACCCGTGACAGGCAATGGCAAAAGCCAATACTCTACTGGTTTGTTCTCGTTCAAATATGCTTCTTAACGGCCATTCTTACGGTAAAAAGTTCAAAGGCAGGTGAACAGCCAAGTGCATTTGTTGATTGTATGGTGAACAAAACAAAAGACATCTTCCCAACAATGCCAGACAATGTATTGCCAAGTTTAAAATTACAGGCGCAAATCACCGAGCGTGACCATAAGAAACTAGCTGAAGCCGTGAACGATAGTCCGACAGTCATTGCTGATTTCGAGTTTAGGTTAAAGAAAGAGCTAAATCACCATCAAATCCAGATGTTCAAAATATGAAAGAGTTAACACGACAATGCCCAAAGCATATAAAGTAGAAAAAGAAAGAAGGTTAGCAATAGGAGAATTTTATGTCAGAGACTGAGGCAAAAAAGACAGAAACGACGAATGCAGCGGCTGAAAAGGGGCGGCGGGGTCGCCCAAAAGATGCGCAAGACACGGAAAGCCAAGCGAGCTACTACGCCCGTAAGTTCATGGAAGCCCAGGCAGCCCAATCTGCCTCGGAAAAGAGTGAATGACTAGCAAACTCACCCTATTTGCTGTCTGTGCTTTTGAAGTCGCGCTGATCCTGTTTATGCTTTTCCATTACGTCTACTTTGGGTAATGTTGCGTATGGACTTAGAGTTGTTTTATGCGCTTGCTACAGCTTCAGTTTTTCTGTTTTGCCTCAGCCTCTTAGGCAAGAACCTAGATAAGATGGTTGCTCAAGCGAAGATTGCTGGGAAGCAGCGCAAGGTGCTTTGGAACCTCTGCGCTTTTTCACTCATGATCGTATGGTTTGGGATTTTCTGGGGTTTTTAGCTTTGGGGCGTAAGGATGTTTGGGCTTGATTTTAAGGATATCATGCTAGGTAATATAAATTACTCCAACCATTCCAGCTGCGTGATGTTCCAGCATATGGCAGTGAAAAAGCCAAGCACCAGGATTGTTTGCAATAAAAACAAGCTCAGCCTTTTCACCAGGCTGCATTAGATAGGTGTCCCGAAGCAAGGGCCTCTTTTTTTCTCCAAATTCAGAAGAATCTACCCAAAAATGATGGCCGTGAAGGTG
>QCPZ01000039.1 GCA_003212345.1 SAR116 cluster bacterium AG-447-A06 | reverse complement strand
CAGCAACATCATCGCACCGGCGCGATAAATCATTGACCGAAAATCCGAAATCACGAAGCGCCGCCAGAAACCCCCAATGGGTTTCGGCAATGGGGGCGCTTGTTTCGCCCATCGAATAGGCAAAAAATTGCAAATTGCGCTTGCCAGCAATGCTGGCGTCTTTCTGCCGAAGTGATCCTGCCGCCGCATTGCGCGGATTGGCAAAAATCTTTTTCCCTTCATTTTCCTGCGCTGCGTTGAGCGTCAAAAAATCATGCCGATCCATATACATTTCGCCGCGCACCTCGAAAATCGCCGGCGGTGATCCGGAAAGCTGTTTTGGTAGGCTGGCGATCTGCATGACATTGGCGGTGACACCTTCGCCTTCTGCACCGTCGCCGCGCGTTGCCGCCTGAACCAGCCTGCCATCTTCATAACGAAGGCTCAGCGACAGGCCGTCAATTTTGGGCTCGGCAACAAATTGGGCAGCATCAGCGTCGGACAGTGACAGAAATTTACGCACCCTTATGACAAAATCTTCAACATCATCATTGCTAAAGCCATTGCTAAGCGACAGCATTGGGCGGGCATGGCGAATTTTGCCAAACTGGCCTTGTGCTGGCAGTTCAGTGCCAACGCGCCTGCTTGGGCTGTCGGGTCGGACAAGCTGCGGAAAGGCAGCTTCAATGTTGCGATTGCGCGCCACCAACCGGTCATAGTCTACATCGGAAATTTCAGGGGCATCCTGCCCATGATACAGCTGATCATGGTGGGCGATTTCGGTGGCAAGGGCGGCCAGTTCAGTGGCGGCCGATGCCAAGTCCATCTTTGCCGGATCTTCGGTGCCAAGGCTGAAAGCGGGTTTTGTCATTGTCTAGCCCTCCAGCAGCGCGGCGGCGGCGGCCCGTGCTTCGTCGGTGACGGTTTCGCCGGCAAGCATGCGCGCGATTTCTTCGGTTCTTTCATCGTCACTTAGGGCGCGAGTGGCGCTGATAACGCCGCTATCAGTGGCGGTTTTGGCAATGCGCAAATGCTGGTTGGCGCGGGCGGCCACTTGCGGTGAATGTGTGATTACAAGGGTTTGTGTGCTGGCACCAAGGCGGGCTAACCGATCACCAACCGCAGCGGCAACCGCGCCACCAACGCCTGAATCGACCTCATCGAAAATCAGGCTTCGCGGATGACTGCTTTCTTCCAAACAAACTTTGAGCGCAAGTAAAAAGCGGGCTAACTCACCACCTGAGGCAATGCGGTCAATTGGCCCTGCATTCATGCCTTCATTGGTGCTCGCTTCAAAGCGGACGGCGGTGGTGCCGCGTGGCCCCCATTGGGTATCATCAAGTGGGGTGATGGCGGTGGTAAATCGCGCGCCATCAAGTTTGAGGGGTGGCAATTCGGCAAGCACGGCCTGATCAAGATTGATTGCCGCCGTTTTACGGCTGGCATCAAGCTGGCCTGACATATCCAGATAGTAATCCTGCCATTTCTGCGCTGTCTCACCAAGCTTGCCAAGCATGCCTGATGAGTCTTCAATGGCGGTAAGTCTGCTTAGCAATGTTTGGTGGATTGCTGGCAAATCATCAAGGCCACAATCATGTTTGCGGGCCTGTTGACGTAATTCATGAAGCCGGTCATCGAGCTGTTGTAGCTGGTTAGGATCAGCCTCAAGCGCATGTCCGGCCGATTGGATGGCGCTGTTCGCCTCACTGAGCTCGGCATCAGCGCGTGCCAATGCGTCAAGCGCCTGATCAAGCTTGCCACCAGCAAGCGGTGCAACCTTTTCCAATGCAGCCAAGGCACGGCCAAGACCTACTTGTGCGCCAACTTCGCCAAAAACAGCATCTTCAGCCAGTGACAGGCTTTCACCGATTTTCGAGACATTTGCCAGAAGCGTGCGTTGGGCGATCAGGCTCTCTTCCTCGCCGATTTCAGGAGCAAGCCGGTCAAGCGCGTCAACCGCGTCATGAAGCCAGTCTTCCTCGGCCTTGGCTTTGACAAGCGCATCACGCGCCGCCTCAAGCGCCTTGCGGGCGATACCCCATTGCTGCCAGCCTTCTTTTGTTTTGGCCAGTAAATCACGATGGCCCGCAGCGCGATCAAGAAGTGTCATATGTGTTGAAATATCCAACAGGCCACGCCCTTCAAACTGGCCTTGGATTTCAACAAGTAAATCACCAACATTGCGCAGCAGGCCGATGGAAACCGAGATATCATTTATGCTGGCCGTGGATTTGCCATCACTTTTCAAGCGGCGGCGCAGGATCATTTCATCTTCGCGCGTGATCCCGGCGTCTTCAACAAGTTGCCACGCTGGATGATTGGCAGGCAGGGCAAAGCTGGCGCTGACATTCGCTTGATCATGACCTTGCCGAATTAGGCTAAAATTGGCGCGGCTACCAAGTGCCAGCCCCAGCGCATCAAGTAAAATTGATTTTCCTGCACCGGTTTCGCCGGTCAGGACTGTTAATCCTGGCCCAAATTGCAAGGTTAGCTGTTCTATTAGCACAATATTGGAAACAGTTAGCTTGTTCAGCATGGTTATTTGAAAATATTGGTGATTAAATCTACAGATCGCCTCACTACGCTTGGAGTCGCGGGCTTTTCTGGGTTTTCACGCAAACCTGACAGGCGTTCAGTCCAGATCGAGTTTGGATAATTATATTTGGCAACCTCGTATACCCGTTCAGATTGATCTACCAGCCCAAGTGCTAAGTAGGCTTCAGCTTTGCGATACAGCGCCTCGGGCACTTGATTGCTGGTGTTGTAATTTTTGACGACAGTATCAAATCGACGCAATGCGGCGACATATTGCTCGCGTTTTAGGTAAAATCGACCAACTGTCATTTCCTTGCCCGCAAGGTGGGACTTGGTTAAATCAATTTTTAAGTGGCTATCGCGTGCATAGTTGCTGTTGGGAAATCGACGCACCAGCTCTTCAAATGCGTTGAGGGCTAGCCTTGTCATTTCCGCATCACGCTCTACATCCACGATTTGTTCGTAAAAGCACAACGCTTTTAAGTAATAGGCATATTCCACCAGCGGATCTGCAGGATTCAGTTCGATAAACCGGTCAAGAGCTGCTGTTGCGCGGCTGTATTGATTGGCCTCATAAAATGACCATGCGGCCATGACTTGCGCGCGAGTTGCAAGCTCAGAGTAGGGGTGTTGACGTTCTACTTCCTCAAATTTTGGGGCTGCGTCCTCCGGCTCGCCCCCAATGGCGGCTTGCAAAGCATCTTGATACAGTACGTCTGCTGCCTGTTCGACCTGGTCTTCTACTTCAGGGCTCGTTGCACAGCTTGCCAGCAAGCAGCAGGCGGCAAGCAACAGAATTTTCCTTTGTATGGTCACATTCGGCTCCGCTGACATCTATTTATTCAAAACATAGGGCTCTATTCCCCCTCCAGTCCATAATAACTGGATATAAGCATGCTGAAAAGGGTACCATAGGGGCTGGCTGCGGTTAGCTGTTTTTCAATCGGTTTTGTTTAATTTTGTGCCCAATTGACCCGTGCCCAGATTGTGTTTAGGCCCTAGCGGCAGCTGCCAGCTCCGGCATTGCAAAACTGCCTGATCCGTCGTATTCGTTGCCAGCTTCCACAACTTGGTAGTTAGCTGAGTCATTCAGTAACGCCTGTACAAGCTTTGTGTTCAGCGCATGTCCCGGGCGCTCCACAGTCATCTTGGCTTTTATCGGCATGCCAATCAAAAACAGGTCGCCGAGACAATCCAGTACTTTATGGCGGACAAATTCTCTCTCAACACGCAATCCACCTTCGTTCAGTATTTTTCCATCATCTACAACGATAGCATTGTTAAGTGACCCACCAAGTGCAAGCCCAGCGTTTTGCATCAATTCAACATCACGCAGTTGGCAGAATGTTCGCGCGTTGGCAAGTTCAGCAGCAAAACTGCCATCTTTGTGTTTATAACTATAGGCTTGTTTACCAATTGCATGATCGTCAAACTCTATTTTCACATTGATCTGTAAATGATCAGAAGGATCGAGGCGTGCCCACGCCCCGAGCTCCAACTGCACCTCTACTGGTTTAGTAACAACCATCAACTTACGTTTTGCTGGCAAGGCTTCGAGGCCTGCATTGGAAATCGCGTCTAGAATAGGTTGACTGCTTCCGTCCAGAATCGGAGCTTCAGATGCGTCTGTCTCAATAACCGCATTGTCAAGTCCCATACCAACGAATGTTGCCATTAGATGTTCGATGGTTTCGAGTGTGATTCCTTCACTATTCACGATACGGGTACACAAACGCGCGCGTTCGGCGTAGCTGGCATGAGCAATGACAGTGCTCGATTGTCCGCTAACATCCATACGGCGAAATTTGATGCCACTATTGGCCGGTGCAGGACGGATTACCATCCGAACAAATCGCCCCGAATGCAATCCAACCCCTTCGAGAAATACGTTTTGGCAAACCGTCGTTTGGAACGGTTGTTCTACAAACAAATCATTAGGCATTGTATTAAGCATGACGCAGCTGCAGCTCTCTAAATAATGTGGAATATCTTTGGCTGTTGGTAAGGTTTTATCATTAGCAAACTTCTCTAGATAGTGATCTTGGCCCGACATGTGATCATAACCGATTGCAATAATGAGGTTATACGCTCTCCGTCGGGCCATTCCAAATCACATTTGGTTACATTTTGTAGCAATGGGACTTTTGCACCATTGCCCACAATTCAGTTCGCTTGCCTTCGTAAAAATGCCGGAATATCAAGTTCGCTATCATCCAAATTGTGAGCTGTTTTTGGGCGTCCTTTGTCATCCTGATTACCAATTTCAGGTTGTGACAAGTCAAGAATCGAAACTGCTATCTGATCTTTTGACGCCGCCTCATCTAAAACAGGCTCGGGACTGCTCTCGCTCACCGGTTGATCTTTTTCGCTATTGGGCTTGCTTGTCCACAAGCCTGAAATTCGATTTATCAGGCTTGATGGGCGTCTCAATGGAGTTTCAGCGAGCTGAACCAATGTCTCTTCGTCCGGGATATCTGTTGTTGCGTCAGGAATAAAATGTGCCTTGGTTGGAGCTTTTTTATCATCCCTTGAAGTTAAAGGCATCATTGGTGCATCGCCGACTGTGACGTGTGAATTAAGATTTTCCCTTTTTAATTCAGTGTTCTCTGTCAGTGCTCCCGGAGTCGTATGATTATTCTGCATCCCGGCCTCTATCGGCGCGCTGTCGTTTTCCGACGTGTCAATCATCTTAGAAATAGCGGCGCTGGCCATTTCATTATTTAGTTGATTATCAAGTTCTTTTGCCGATGCATTCCAGTCCAGCGGCATGTCGGCTTGCCTATCATTCCATCCCCCCTCTAATGAAGTGTTCGGATCACCATTGGTTGGCGTATCTGTGGTCATAATACCCTTGGACTCTGCCAGTAATTCCGACGACAAATCATGACTTGGGGCAGAGAAACTTTCAGGGGGATTTGGCACAATTACGCTTGAACGAGAGTTAATAGTTTCTGTTTTTGATGCGATAGTGCTTGGGTGGCCAATACTCTGTGCATTGTTGTTGATGCCGGTGGCAACAACGGACACACGCATAACACCATCTAGCTTATCATCAAATGCTGATCCAAAAATGATGGTTGCGTCAGTGTCAACCTCCTTACGAATCCTATTCGCGGCTTCGTCAACTTCAAAAAGGGTCATGTCGAGACCACCAGTGATGTTGATGAGAACAGCATTGGCTCCCTTCATAGTGGTATCATCTAGTAGTGGGTTGTTAATCGCAGCTTCGGCTGCTTGTGTTGCGCGTGCTTCGCCAGATGCCTCGCCGGTGCCCATCATCGCCTTGCCCATTTCTCCCATAACAGCTCGTATGTCAGCAAAATCAAGATTAATTTGGCCGGGCTTAATCATTAAGTCGGTTACCCCGCAAACTCCCTGGTGAAGCACTGCATCTGCCATGTGGAAGGCGTCAGCAAAGGTGGTGCGCTCATTTGCCAACCTGAATAGATTTTGGTTTGGAATGACTATCAAAGTATCGACATAGGCTTGTAATTCATCAATGCCGTCTTCAGCTTGTTTCATTCGTCGTTGACCCTCGAATTCGAACGGTTTGGTGATTACACCAACGGTCAAGATGCCACGTTCACGTGCCGCACGTGCAATAACAGGCGCGGCGCCTGTACCGGTGCCGCCACCCATGCCTGCGGTGATGAATATCATGTTGCAATCTGCCAGTTCAGCCATTACGTCTGTGAGGCTTTCTTCGGCAGCAGCGCGACCAATTTCTGGCTTTGAGCCAGCTCCAAGACCTTGGGTAATCGCGCTGCCCAGTTGAATTTTCCGACTTGAAAGCGAATGAGCTAGTGCCTGCCCGTCGGTGTTAGCAACCAGAAAATCAACGCCTTCAAGGTTAGCGTTAATCATATTGTTTACAGCGTTGCAGCCTGCGCCACCAACGCCAACAACGGTGATACGGGGGCGAAGTTCTTGCATGGTTTGAGGAACGGTAAGGTTAATTGTCATAGCTGATTCCCTTCATTTTGAATTCGGATCTTTTGGGTTAAAATTCACTGCCTTGAATACGACACGATGTTGGTGCGTATCTATTCCAAAGAGTGGTCTTCGATGTTGAACCGGGCATATTGCCAACAGAAATTTTTTGTAGAGCGTTTGGCCATCATTAAACTCCTAAATCAAAGATTGTCACGAAGCCACGCACCTATAAGTTCAAATGGTCCATTTGGCAGGGTGCGGGTCTGCCGATATGCTGGATCATTCTCTTCAACTCGGCTGGAATGGATCAAAGCGCCTATGCTGGCTGAAAAACCTGCGCCGCGGCTATCCTCGTCAAGACCTGAAATGCCAAGAGGTTTGCTGACGCCAACCGATTTTTTTGCCTGTTTGGAGAACAATTCTGCAAGGCCAGTTAATTGACTGGCACCACCGGTCAATACATAGCGGCTTCCAGCAGTGTATTCCATTTGAGCCTGTTTCATTCGGCCTTGGAGCAGCTCCAGAATTTCTTCAATGCGGGGACGAATGATTGCGCTCAAGAGGTTTCGTTCAATCGTCTGCCCGATAACTTCGGCTGTGCTTCCAAGTGTTGGAATGGTGATGTTATCACTCCGGCCAAGGCTCACGACCTCTCTCAGTGGGTCAGGTGCAATGCCGGTAATTTCGGTTGGCATTACTAATCCGTCAATAGCTTTTAGCCGTTCGGCATCTGCAATTGGAGTTGACAATACGCGGGCAATATCAGTGGTAACGCGATGCCCCCCTATTTTGATTGTATCAACATAAACCAGCTTACCTTCCATAAAGATGGCGATCGATGTTGTGCCGCCCCCCATGTCAATAATGACACTGCCAAGGTCCCGCTCTTCGGCTGTCAGACAGGCAAGGCCACTTGCATAGGCTGAATGCAGGAACCTATCGGTTTCAAGGTGATTCAATGCGAGGGCTTCTCGTAGGTTGGCAAGCGACGTACGCATTCCGCAAACAAGGGTGTAGTCAACCGAAAGATTTGTTCCTCGCATACCACGTGGATCGGCTATACCGCGCACATCATCAAGGCTATATTGCAATGTTTGGACGTGCATCGGTTGGTAGTTTTCAGGGATACTAATAGTATCGTTACGACCCATCAGACGGTCCATATCGCGCCGTCTCACCACCGCGTCACTCAGGCGGACAGATTTTTTGCAAATTTTGGAAAATGGTGTGCCACCCGGGGCAACAACTGTGACCGATGATATGGAAATACCGGCATCCCGCTCGGCTGCTTGAACACTCTTACCAATAACTGAGCTTAAAGCATCAAGATCGCTTACCTCGCCGCTTCGGACCCCGTCAGAGGCATGTGTACCATGACCAAGAAGACGAACACCGCCAGACCCGTCAGCCTCGCCAATCATGCAGCAGATTTTCGATGAACCAATATCAAGAACTGCA
>QCPZ01000038.1 GCA_003212345.1 SAR116 cluster bacterium AG-447-A06 | reverse complement strand
TGATCCATCGCGCTATGCTGAATTTGGACTTCCGATCCGAACCGATGTGATTGGTGGCTTTGCCGGTCCGCTTGCCGGTATTGTGACCGGTCTTGAATGGGTGGCAGCTAATCACCCTGAATGCACGCACATGATCAGCCTTGCTACAGATGCTCCGTTCTTGCCATTTGACTTGATAGCGAGGCTAGAAGTGGGGCTCTGTTCACGGATTGAGACTGGGGCCGTCATTGCACAAGCGATGTCGTTTACCCGACGGCATCCGGTTTTTGCTATCTGGCCCGTCGCCCTTACTGCAGCTTTGCGCCGTGCGCTGATTGATGATGGTTTGCGCAAAATTGATGATTTTACCGATCGCTATCAATGCATCACAGTTGAATTTATCGGTGAACCTGATCCGTTCATGAATTTAAATCGGCCTGATGATTTTGATTTGGCAAAGAAGTTTGCTTAGGCGTTAAAGCAGAACTGTTAGGCGCATCTAAATTTTAGGCTAATCTGGCTTTTCAGATCAAAACCGGTTAATAGACTGCTAACTGCTATGTCAGGGCAAGAGGAGCAGTATCCATATGACCAAAAATGTGATTTCATCGGCCAAGACTCTGTTGACGGCCTATCGCAAAGCACTTGTCGGTCTTGAGAATGGGCTGGGCGAAGAATTTGCCAAGGCTGTTGACTTGATGCAAAGAAGTGCTGGACATGTTGTTGTTTGTGGCATGGGAAAATCGGGGATCATTGGCCGCAAGATTTCATCGAGCCTCGCATCAACGGGAACGCCGTCCCTGTTTCTGCATCCGGCTGAGGCGATACATGGCGATCTTGGCATGGTTCGGCGCGGTGATGTTGTACTGCTGATTTCATATTCTGGTTCCACTGAAGAAATTTTGCGTTTGCTTCCGGCATTTAGCCGGCTTGATGCGCGGCTGATTGCATTGACTGGTAATCCGCATAGTATTATCGCGGAGGCGGCCGAGATTACACTTGATATATCGGTAGACCGCGAAGCCTGTCCGTTGAATCTCGCTCCGACAACATCCAGTTTGAATTCCTTGGTTTTAGGTGATGCACTAGCCGTTGCATTGATGGAGGCGCGTGGTTTTGCCGAAACCGATTTTGCCAATACTCATCCAGGTGGGACTTTGGGACGCCGCTTGCTAACGCGTGTTCGCGACAAGATGTGCACCGAAAATCTGCCATTTGTTGATCCCACTGCATCTGTTCAGGATGCATTAATGGTAATGACGGAAGGCCGCCTTGGTCTTGCCTTGGTGGGCGATGCAGACAACTTGGTCGGTGTTATTACCGATGGGGATTTGCGTCGCTTGCTTTTAAAACGTTTGGATATTGCGTTGACCGCGGTATCTGATGTCGCAAGTCCGATGCCACTCACCATCGGGCCTGATGAAATGATGGATGCTGCTGAGGCTAGAATGCTAGAGTCGCGCGTTCAATGTCTTGTTGTGGTCAATGATACGGGACATGTTGATGGCGTTATTCAGGTTTTTGAATAAGCGCCATTTGTAAACCCTGACCGGAAAGCCCTATTTTTTGACTGGATAATATCTTATGAAGCTCGATGCTTTCGATTATACGCTGCCATCTAAAATGATTGCGACAAGTCCAGCCGAACCGCGTGAGACTGCGCGTTTGTTAGACCTTTCTTGTGACGGTCTTGTCGACCGGCAAGTTGGTGACCTTCCGTCATTGCTGCGTGCTGGCGATGTACTCGTGGTCAACAATACCGAGGTTATTCCGGCAAGGCTGAGGGGAAAGCGAGGTGGGGCGAGCATTTCTGTGACGCTCCATAAGCGTGTATCTGACCATGTTTGGCGCGCCTTTGCTAAACCTGCCAAAAAATGCCGTATTAATGATATAATTATGTTTTCTAATGATTTTGCTGCTGTCGTGCGGGGGCGTGGTGTTGGCGGTGATGTGGAACTGGGGTTCATAAATTCTGCAAGCGGGGATGCCCTGACACGGACTCAGCTTGATGTCTGTCTTGACCAATATGGCAGTATGCCGCTGCCACCTTACATTACGCGGCCCGACGGGGAAATAGACAGCGATAAACAGGACTACCAAACAATGTTTGCTGAGCATCGAGGTGCGGTAGCGGCGCCGACTGCGGGGCTGCATTTTACCGAGGGTCTTGTTGACAGCATTTCCATAGCGGGTGTTAAAATTCTACCGGTAACGCTTCATGTTGGGGCCGGTACATTTTTGCCGGTAAATGTCGAAAATATTTTTGATCATAAAATGCACAGCGAATGGGGGCAAATAGGTGTTCAGACTGCAGCGGCGATAAATACAGCACGTGCAAATGGAGGGCGCATCATAGCAGTTGGCACAACCAGCCTGCGCATTCTTGAAGCCTGCTACCAGCAGAATGATAAAATAATGTCCTTTGCTGGCGAGACGGATATATTCATCACGCCGGGTTTTGAATTTGGCGTCACTGATGGGTTATTCACCAATTTTCACCTGCCCAAATCCACCCTATTAATGCTTGTGAGTGCCTTTGCTGGAATGCGCCAAATTGCGTTGGCTTACCGGCATGCAATTGCTGAAAATTATCGTTTTTTCTCCTATGGTGACGCCTGTTTTATGACTCGTAATTCCTGTCCTGATATAATTGACAAAATTGCGGCAATCACGGACCACTTTCCGTCAACAACGTAAACCTCCAGCCGCTAGATGGATTGTACAATGCCTAAAAATACTCCTGAATTCGGTTTTGCCCTGAAAGCCACCGATGGTATGGCACGGCGTGGCACTCTGACAACCGCATTTGGGCAAGTAGAAACACCGGTTTTTATGCCCGTTGGCACGGCTGCAACGGTAAAAGGAATGATGCCGGAATCAGTTGCATCAACCGGGGCTAGCATTATCCTGGCAAACACCTACCATTTGATGCTTCGCCCCGGGGCCGAACGTGTGGCAAGGCTGGGTGGGGTGCGTAAAATGATGGGCTGGGATGGACCATTGCTAACAGACTCTGGCGGGTTTCAGGTAATGTCACTTGGCCCGCTTCGTAAACTTGACGAAGATGGTGTGACTTTCAAATCCCACCTTGATGGCAGTCGACACCGCCTGACACCCGAACGGTCTACTGAAATCCAGCACCTTCTTGATGCCACCATCACAATGGCATTTGACGAGTGCACGCCGTTTCCCGCAACTAAATCGGTGGCGGCCAAATCAATGGAGCTATCAATGCGGTGGGCCAAACGGTCGCGGGTCGCGTTTCAACCCCGTTCCGGTTACGGCCAGTTTGGCATTGTGCAAGGTTCAGTCTTCTCCGATCTTCGCGCAGAATCTGTTGCCGCACTCGAGGACATTGATTTTGAGGGTTATGCTGTTGGCGGGCTTGCAGTTGGTGAAGGGCAAGAAGCGATGTTTGAAACGCTGGAGGCGACAACGCCGCTTATGCAAGATCGTAAGCCGCGATATCTGATGGGAGTTGGCAAGCCGCCTGATTTGGTTGGTGGGGTGGCGCGCGGAATTGATATGTTTGATTGCGTCTTGCCAACACGTTCTGGGCGCACGGGTCAGGGCTTTACCCGCCGTGGGCCGGTGAATCTAAAAAATGCGCGCCATGCCGAAGACCCGCGCCCACTTGATGAGGCCTGCAACTGCCCCGTTTGCATGCGCTTTAACCGGGCCTATCTTCACCACCTATTCAAGGCCGAGGAAGTGTTATCGTTGATGCTTTTAAGCTGGCACAATATTTATTATTATCAGGATTTGATGCGCGAAATGCAGCGCGCCATTGACGCTGGACAATTTGCCAATTTTGAATCGTCATTTCATGCCATGCAAGCCCAAGGAGATATCGATCCACTGTGAGTAAAGCCAGCCAGCCAAAAATGCCTAATGCAAAACGCGACCTACGCGGCTGGCTGAATGCCGCGGCAGAAGGACAGGGCTTTTTCCTTGTTGGGGTTGGCCCCGCCAGCATTGGGGCCGTGAATGAAAACGGCCTTTCTGCCTTTCTTGACAATGCATTTGAGGGCGATATGGATTGGCTTCGCACTACCGCGGCCAAACGCATGCAACCGCAAAACATGTGGCCAGCCGCCGAAAGTGCCATTGTTCTTGGAATGAATTACGGGCCGGATCATAACCCGATGGATAATCTCGCAGCGCGGACTGCGGGCAATATATCAGTCTATGCGCGCGGGCGCGATTACCACGACGTTTTAAAGGGCAAGTTAAAACAGCTTGCCAGTCAATTTTCAGTAAAAACTGGTAATGCGGTAAAGGTGTTTGTTGATACAGCGCCACTGATGGAAAAACCGCTGGCCCAGCAGGCGGGCCTTGGGTGGCAGGGCAAACATACAAACCTTGTTTCAAGACAGGCTGGATCTTGGTTGTTTTTGGGTATCATTCTTACCGATGCCATCCTGCCCCATGATGTTCCTGAGACGGATCATTGTGGGGGCTGTCGTCAATGTCTCGATATCTGCCCGACAGATGCATTTCCAGCACCTTATCGGCTGGATGCACGACGTTGTATTTCCTATTTGACGATTGAGCATAAAGGCGTTATCCCTCGCGAATTTCGGCGTGCCATTGGCAATCGCATTTTTGGGTGTGATGATTGTCTTGCGATTTGTCCGTGGAATAAATTTGCCAGCCAGGCCAACGAGCAAAAGCTGGCGGCCAAGGCCGGTACCGATTTGCCGCCGTTGGATCAGTTGCTGTTACTTGATGACGCTATGTTTCGTCAACATTTTGCTGGAACGCCGGTTCGCCGCGCTGGCTACGCTCGGTTTTTGCGAAATATATTGATTGCGGCTGGTAACAGTGATGATATAGGGCTTGTGCCATTAGTACGCACTTATCTCAATCATCAAGCAGTTGTGGTGCGGGCTATGGCCGTCTGGGCACTGTCCCGGCTATTGGATCAGCACGGTTGGACCGCTTTAAAGCATCGGTATTTACCGGCAGAAATGGATGACACTGTTCGCACAGAATGGGATGATGGACAGGAGTTTTTGCAATAAGGAATCCCTCAAAAGTGAGCTTTCGAACGAGAGGTGGCATGCGAAAAGGTGCGGCGTCTAATTAAAAAAGGACTAATTGTGTTAGCCAGTATGATACCCTCGCTCCCCATGCTGACTGAGGTCAAGGCCTTCAATCTCATCTTGTTGGTCAACGCGAAGGCCGGTAATCAAATCAATTAACTTCAAAATTGCATAGCTAGCAATGCCCGTCCATAAAACGGTGATGCCAACCGACCAAAGCTGGACTAGAAACTGACTGCTTGCGGTTACGCCAACAGCAAGACCAACGCCGCCGAGGGCAGGAAGCGTAAGCCACGCGACCAATAAGCTGCCAATGATACCGCCAACACCATGAACCGCAAACACGTCCAGCGAGTCATCGATGCTTAGGCGATTCCTTACCAGATCCACTGCGAGATAACAGGCGACGCCACCAGCAATACCAAGTATCAGACCGCCCGGAACGCCAATAAAGCCCGATGCCGGAGTCACGGTTGCAAGCCCCGCTACCATGCCGGTAACAACGCCAACTAGCGATGGCCGACCAAACCGAAACCATTCAATGAACATCCAGACTAGTGATGCTGTCGCGGCTGCGATATGGGTTACCAATAAGGCCATGCTAGCGCTGCTTCCAGCCCCTAATGCAGACCCACCATTAAAGCCGAACCAACCTACCCAAAGCATGCACGCACCAACCATTGTCAGGACCGGACTGTGGGGTGGCTGCACTGAAGCTGGGAAGCCGTGACGTTTACCTACAACCAACGCGCAGACGAGTGCTGCTGTCCCAGCTGTGGCATGCACAACAATGCCGCCGGCAAAATCAAGGACACCCCAGTGAGCCATAATGCCGCCACCCCAAACCCAATGAGTGACAGGCGCATAAACTATCAAAAGCCAGAGAGCTGAAAACATCAACAAAGCTGCAAATTTCATTCGCTCTACATAGGCACCTATAATCAGTGCGGGTGTGATGATAGCAAACGTCATTTGAAATGCGGCAAATAAAGATTCTGGAATGCTGCCGCTTTTAGAGTCGAAGTTTACACCGATCATAAAGGCCTTGGCCATGTCACCAAACCATTCTCCGCTGCCTGAAAAGGCAAGTGAATAGCCAGCAAATACCCATAAAATAGACATTGAAGCAGCTATGGCAAAATGATGCATCAGGACCGAAACAATGTTTTTTGATTGTACAAGGCCCGCATAGAAAAGGGCAAGGCCGGGGAGGGTCATTAGCAGCACAAGCGCGGTTGCAGATAAGACCCATGCGGTGTCGCCGCTATCCGTGCTGGTTTCGGAAGCAATTACCGGGGCGGTCAATGCAACAAGAAAAATGAACCCTGTGCTAAAGTGTCTAAGGGCAGAAAGCAGGACCTGCATAGCGTAACTCCGTTGGATTGTTTCACAGCCCCTCTCTGGCCTGAGCTTTGAGGTCCCACGATCAATTATGCCAAATCAAGAACTATGGTGAAATATCAATCAAATCTATTGGTTTTGATAAGAATAAAGGCATAAAATATTAAAAATGCCTAAAATTTAGCCATATAATGATCGCCGCAGCCGCGCCGCCTGCAATAAAAAATTTAGTAAATTGCATGATGAAGTCAGCGTTAACTGAGGGCCAAAGCAGTCGGGGTTGGTTTGGTTTATCACTTGGTTCGGGGCACACTGCACACTTTTCCTCATAAAACTAACAATGTCGTGGAAAATACAGCTTTATTTTTCTATCTGCGTGGTTAAAGTTGGATATACTTGTCTGACAACAGAGCTGGATCTTTAATGTTGCACGCAGTTTTGAGTGCCTCGGTAGATTAAGTCAAAAGCGAGATAACAGCGTTACTGAGTTCTCGTTTATTGCTGATTGCGACGCTTTGGTATATTTTTATAAAGATTAATAAAGAATATTGCACTGAACATTGAGCAAAGGATCGAGTCAAGCTGCCGGTAAAATATTGAGATGGCGAAACTAGAAGTAAAAATAGACGACTTTGATTTGTCCAAATTGCCGTTGTTGTCT
This sequence comes from SAR116 cluster bacterium AG-447-A06, assembly GCA_003212345.1. Lineage (GTDB taxonomy): Bacteria > Pseudomonadota > Alphaproteobacteria > Puniceispirillales > Puniceispirillaceae > UBA3439. The sequence continues at coordinate 1,018 of QCPZ01000038.1, read as the reverse complement.
TGTTTGTCTGAACAAGAAATGGCTGTTTTCCGTGAGCAAGGTGACGCATGTTCATTTGACCCCGGCGATACCATACTAAAGCGCGGTGAACTTGATAAATCGGTCTATTTTATGATTCATGGCTGTGCTCATGTGCTAAATTATTCGAGTTCTGGACGAGCGGTAACCTACGCCGCAGCCGCTAAGGGAGAGATGTTTGGTGAGATGGCGGCGATAGATGGTTTGCCTCGGTCTGCCTGGGTTTGCGCTATTTCTTATTGTGAGTTAATCAAGATAAGAGAAGAGACCTTTATGGGTTTTGTCAAAGATAACTCAGCTTTTGCAATATCAGTTCTCCGAAAGTTATCAAGTAATTTACGTGAGTTAGACAAACGCTTGATCAATATATTATCATTGGGCGCTGAGCAAAGAGTTTGCATGGAGATAATAAGTATGGCCGAGCCAGATCCGTCGGTGCCTGGTCGTTATCGTGTTCTTGAAATGCCAACTCATTCCAACTTCGCAAATTTAATCGGATCGTCGCGCGAGACGGTGTCACGTATCCTCGGTCGATTAAAAACAGATCGACTAATAACCTTTTCTAATAGAGGACTAGAGATTTCTGATCGTAAAAAATTAGAAAATAGAGCTTTTGGTCAGTAACCTTAGGCAAAAGGCAGTTTTTTACGTCGATTTTGATTACTTTAAAATTACATTGTGAAATGTTAGGATAACATTAATGACTGGAATAAAATAACCAGAATAACGTTTTCTGATTGTGCAGAACAGCAAGGTTGATTTAGGCGCCCCCGAAAACAAGGGTGTGACCACGGTCACAGACCGCGATCAAACGAACGTCTAAGATGGAAATTGTTGAGAAATTTATGGAGGAGATAATATGCCGATAATGGGACCTAATGGGCCAATGGATCCAGGGGGCATGACTGCTGGGGATATGGCGGGCATGCCAGCTGATGGATTTGCTGGTGCAACAGCTGGAGACTTGGCAGCCATGCCACCAGCAGCAATGGGTGGTATG
>QCPZ01000037.1 GCA_003212345.1 SAR116 cluster bacterium AG-447-A06 | reverse complement strand
TCGTTGAATTCAGCTGGTGCACGGCGCAAGGCATTGTCGACTTGCAGGGTGATCTCAGCGAGGTTGCGAGCAGGTCGTTGTTCAGTGCCAGAAAAAATTATATCATCCATTTCGCTGCCGCGCATTTGACGGGCTGAACTTTCACCCATGACCCAGCGCAACCCCTCAACTACATTAGACTTGCCGCAGCCATTAGGCCCGACAATGCCTGTAAGGCCCGAATCAATATCAAGCTCCACGGATTCTGCGAAGGATTTGAACCCGGCCATTTTCAGGCTTCGAAAAATCAAGTTAAAAAACCTACTTTAGAGGATAATGAAATCATAGATCCAGGTCTGTTAGGTATCCGTTGCATTTATTTTAAACGCAAACTCTTCATATGATAGATCGCCAGATAAAATTATTTTGTCGTTTACCACAAAAGAAGGTGTGGCTTCTATTTGCCATGTTCGATTTGCGTCTTGCCGCATCGCAACAATGGCCTCAAGTAACGGCCGGTTGTTCATCGCGGCGTCAAATTCTGCCGCGCTCATCCCGGCAAGCCGCGCCATTTGTAGCAGCGCTGCCAGAGGATCTGGGTCGCGGGCCCAGCGGTCAATATCCTTTAGTAACATAGATACCATTGGGAAATATTTGTTTTGGGGCAAAGCACGGGCCAGCGCATGCGCCCGCAGCGCAACCTGATCTAGCGGAAAGGGTTGCATTTCAAAACGAACCATACCTGTATCAATCAACCGCTTTTTCACATTGGGAAATGTGTTGTTATGAAAATTGGCACAATGTGAGCAGGTCATCGAAAATAGTTCTATCACCTTAATAGGTGCATCCGCCTTGCCAAGAATACGGGGCGAAGTCACATGCGCAACCAAAGGGTCAGCGGCATGTGCACCAAGCGGCATGAAGGATAGCGATGCGACACCCAATAGAAGAGCGCGCCGCGATGGGTGATCATGGAACAGTGAATTTTTTATCATAGGTAGATCATAATCCATGCTGAAAAACGGGGCAATGCGAGATTTCGTTGAAGTGAAAGATAATTGAATTAGATTTCCACATAAGGTCGTTTGGAACGTTCACGGCAGCAACATGACAATTAGGTGCCATCATCAATAACCTCGTCAATCGGGCCACCAAGTCGTCGCAGCGCAGCTCTTAATTCTGGTGATTTGATATTTTTTAGCCTTTCATCAAGCGCCCAAATATTTCTGTCACCAGAAATGGCGCCTAGTTTTTGCGTCTTATTTATCGGCTTGGTCGGGGCAAGGCTTTGCACAATTGTAATTCGGTCAACCGCCCTGTAGCCAAACGAGGCATTCACCGCATCAATGATCTGCTGCGTCATAGCCTGTAATTGTGGGCCACGCCCTGATGCGATTTGCAGTTTCAAGGTGCCGTTATTGCGGCTACCTCGCGGAAAGTGGATATCGGCTGGGAGGCACCAATCAGACAAATCACCAACAGTGTCACGCCAATGTGCAATGATGCGGCTGAGGGCAAAACCGCGTTCCCGGGCTGAATGGGCAACCATAGGTTCAATCATGGTCGATAGCCGCCGCATCTTATTTAGCCGATTTTGTGGTAGCTTGGTCATAATTTTGCGTACCCCTCCATTTTTTAAAATCCCTTGTGGGCTTGTCGCACCCGCTAAAGGGTTGAACTTTGGGTATCTTGACCTCAACGCCAAATACTTTAGCATAACGAAGCCCAAAATCACAAATGGCCTGACCGCGTGCGAAAACATTATATCCATTTTCCAACCGCCAGGCTTTACGCTTGGTATGACAAGCACGGGCGTGATTTGCCATGGCGGCGGCGCTGGCCCGAATTGGCGCCAGCATATCACGTTTGGCTATCAGAAATTATGCTGCAACAAACGGTTGTGGCAACCGTGATTCCTTATTTTCTCGATTTTACTCGCCGATGGCCCACAGTCAACGCATTGGCAGCCGCACCCTTGGATGATGTGCTGGCAGCCTGGGCGGGGCTGGGCTATTATGCGCGTGCGCGCAATCTACACAAGACAGCAGTAATCGTGGCAAAAGAATGGGGTGGAGAATTTTATCATTCTGATGATGGTACCCCATTGTGTGATAATGACTGCGATCGCCATTTACGCGCTCTTCCCGGGATCGGTCCCTATACCGCAGGGGCCATTGCAGCAATTGCCCTTGGAAAGCAAGCGGTTGTTGTTGATGGGAACATCGAACGTCTGTTCAGCCGTTATTTTGGCATTGAAACCCCGCTTCCGGCTGCCAAAACTGAAATAATGGTGGCTTATCAATCACTATTGCCTGTGGGCCGCCCATCTGACTTTCCGCAAGCTTTGATGGATTTTTCAAACGCTGTTTGCACGCCAAAACGGCCCGGATGTGGGGAATGTTGTCTTGCTGCTTCCTGCATTGCAATGGCAAAGGGTGTTGTCGAAAAATTACCGACAAAACCGCCCAAATTGGAAAAGCCGTTGCGCCGTGCACTTGTCTTTGTTGCGATGAATCACCGTGGTGAATTTTTTTTGCATCGGCGCCCGGAGAAGGGGTTGCTTGGTGGCATGTTTGGGTTTCCCGAAATCGGTCTCTCAGTAAAGGTGATAGATTTTAGCCTTAACTCGAAGATGGCGCCCTTTTTTGCAGAATGGGAATTGCTTGATGAACCAGTTGTGCATGCTTTTACGCACTTTACCCTAGAGGCAAACATTTATCTTGCGCATATAGATGGACGGCCAGATGCGATCAGTGTAAGAGGTCAATGGCTAAAACCACGCCCATCTGATTTGCCAAGCCTTATGCGAAAAATTTTGATGGCAACAGGGTTTGAGCGTTCAAGGGAAAACTAGACTGCTAAGAAATTGGCCCCACGATTCAGCTTTTGGGTTGTTTTAGATTTAATGGTTGAAATGACGTACTCCGGTGAACACCATCGCAATGCCGGCAGCATCAGCGGCGGCGATAACATCATTATCCTTAAGTGATCCACCAGGTTGGATAACGGCTGTAGCACCAGCTGCAATCAGCACTTCCAGCCCATCAGCAAACGGGAAAAACGCATCAGACGCTGCAACCGAACCAATTGTGCGCGACTGATCCCAGTTCTGCATTGCTGCGATATCGCCGGCTTTATGAACCGCAATATGCGCAGCATCGAGACGGCTCATCTGGCCAGCACCAATGCCAACAGTGCTGCTATCTTTTGCAAAGACGATAGCGTTTGACTTCACGTGTTTTGTTACTTTCCATGCAAATAGCATATCGTTAATTTCAGATTCAGTCGGCTTGCGTTTAGTGACAAACCTCAAATCATCCCCATTGATCATCATGGAGTCGCGCGACTGAGCCAAAAATCCGCCGGCCACCGACTTGATCTTGATGGCACTGGTTGCACCATCAGGCATTCCCCCGGTTATCAAGAGCCGTAAATTTGGTTTGGTCTTCATAACGGTTTTCGCATCATCGCTGGCATCAGGAGCGATTACCACTTCTGTAAAAATGCTGGAAACGGCGTTTGCGGTTTCAATGTCAAGCGGCTGGTTCATTGCAACAATTCCGCCAAAGGCGCTTACGGGGTCGGCGGCTAGCGCATTCTTCCATGCGCGGTGAAGAACATTAGCACTTGCTACCCCGCATGGATTGGCATGCTTTATAATAGCTATTGTTGGTTGATCAAATTCAGCAACGAGTTCAAAGGCAGCATCCGTATCATTTATATTGTTATAAGATAGGGGTTTGCCCTGAATTTGTAGGGCTGAGGTCACTCCTGGCCGGTTTTTACCGCCTTTATAAAGTGCGGCCTTTTGATGTGGATTTTCGCCGTAACGCAAATCAAGGATCTTGTGGCCCGGCAAAGATGTCATTGATGGCAAGTCCTGACCAAGACTGGTAGCCATCCAGCTGGAGATCGCACTATCGTAAGCGGCGGTACGGGCAAAACATTTGGCAGCGAGCTGGCGACGCAGGACGAGATCTGTTCCGCCATTAGTTGTAATAGCATCGGCAACATTCCCATAGTCAGCAGGGTCACAAAGCACCGTCAAAAAATCGTGATTTTTTGATGCTGCACGCAACATTGCAGGCCCACCAATGTCAATGTTTTCAATAAGTAGGTTGTAATCATTGGTTTGAGAAAATGTGTCTTCAAAAGGATAAAGGTTGACCACAAGAAGATCGATCGCAAGAATTCCTTGCTGCGCCATTGCGGCCACATGATCATCAACGTCGCGCCTTGCCAGTAATGCGCCATGAATATTTGGGTGAAGTGTTTTAACCCTTCCGCCCATAATTTCTGGAAATCCGGTTACATCGGCAACATCAGTCACGTCCAGACCTGCGTCACGAAGCAGGTGTGCCGTGCCGCCGGTCGATAGAATTTCAACTTTGGCGGCAGCCAGTGTTTTGGCAAACTCAACGAGCCCGGTTTTGTTCGAAACTGATAAAAGGGCGCGGCGAATGGGAATAGTTGCGTCTAATTTCATGATTAATGTGTCAATCCTGCATGATCATTTGTTTGATTTACGTTGGCATTTATGGCTGAGCTCGACAGGGAACGCAATTGCTGATATCGATAACGTCACTCTTGATGGCGTAAATGGGTTAGGGGATCGTAATCACACTGGATAAAATGCCTGCCAAGCCGGCAATCCCAAGAAGCCAAAAAAGTCCGACATGAAGCCAAAGTGCAAGCCAGCCGCAAATGATTGCAATTGATGTTACTTGCAAGTCAAGGCTTGTAAAATTAGGCACTAAAATTTGTGCGATATTCAAATCAACCGTCGTAGTTTTGTCGAAAAATAAATGCAACGCAAACCAAGTAAACAAATTGGCAATAACTCCCACAACAGCGGCCATAATGCTTGCCAATGCCCCGCTAAGGCGGGGTTGCTGCGTCAGCCAGTCAAGGTAAGTCGCTCCAGCAAAAATCCAGAGAAAGCAGGGTATAAATGTTGCCCATAACGCAATCGCTGCTCCGAAAATGCCATAAATTAAGCCGCCGGTTTTGAACCCGGCAAGAAACCCAACAAATTCGGTAACCAATATTAGAGGGCCGGGGGTGGTCTCAGCGAGGCCAAGCCCATCCATCATTTCGGTAGGGGTAAGCCAATTAAGCTGGTCAACAACATCCTGCGCCATGTAGGCAAGCACCGCATAAGCTCCGCCAAAGGTAACCACCGCCAGTTTGCTGAAGAAATAGCCTATTTGGGCAAGAAGCGGTGCCCCTACAATCAAATCAAGTGCTAGTAATGGCCCCCACCATAAGCAGATCCATATAGAGACCGTTTTGATGGTGTCTTGGGCTTTTGGTAACGCTGGTGCTGTTGGGGATAATGCTTCTTTGGTGTTAGCGCTGATGCTGGCAAACCCATAGAGGGCAGAAAGCCCGATAATAAGTGGAAATGGCAGTGCAAAAATGAAAATACCAACAAATCCAATGGCAGCGATAATCCATTGTTCGATTTTTTTCAGTGATTTTTGGGCGAGTCGGATAAGGGCTTGGAGCACGATTACCACAATTGCAGCCTTCAACCCTAAAAATGCCGCTCCGATAACACCAACAGTTCCAAAAGTTACATAAATAAAACCGAGACCAAGCATAATAAGCGCACCCGGCAAAACAAATAGTAATCCGGCGATCAACCCGCCTAAAACACCATGAATACGCCAGCCAGTGTAGATCGCAAGCTGCATGGCCTCTGGTCCCGGAAGAAGCATACAAAAGCTGAGGGCATTTAGAAATTGAGACTCGTTCAGCCAACGGCGTTCGGCAATGATCAGCCGGTGCATAAGTGCAATTTGTGCGGTTGGGCCGCCAAAAGACAATAGCCCGACTTTGCCCCAGATCCAAGCTGATTCAACCAGAGATGGCCGCACTGTTTTGGTGATTTTTCCCATGGTATTTTTTATGTTGTATTATTGTAGATCATTGCGTTGAAATGCCCACTTTATATCTACTCTGCCAATAGATCTAATGTCAGCAAGCGGCACATTGACCACGATTTGCTGACAATTCATTCGACCTTCAATATCAAAAAACAATGATGTGTCCAGCGAGACGGTTGCATTCGCCCGAAACACCCAGCCAATGCGATTGCCTCTGATTTTGATTAAAACGCGTTGATCATTTAACATCGCGGCGGTAACGCGAGGATGTAAGTGGAACCGGACAACCGCCAAGCGCGCAATTTCACCAGGGGCACCGGAGTATTCAAGATGGTCTGACCCGCGCAGGTTCCCACCGCCTGAGGAGAGGTATAATTTGCGGTGATGAATGATGCCGTGTGATGCCTCATAACCATTATGACTTGCAATTGCCAAGAGTCCACCCTTAGCTCGACCAAGCTCCGCATTTGATATTTGAGCTAGTCTATTGAATCTAAAATCTGAAGAGTCTTGCCCGTCAATTGAGACGGTAGAATGGGCCTTGGTAGAACATAACAAGCGTTGCAAATTCAAATCTCTCGCGGTTTGGCCTGGGTTTATCACAAGTAAATTCTGGCCCACGGCGAATTCAAAACCAAGCGTGCCAAACGCGGCAATTCTGGCTTCTTTGGCAGGTTGTCCCACATCCATAATTACTGTTGATCGCCCTGATGAGAACCTCATAAATCCAGTGTCAGGTGCATGTTGCAGCAGTTTGCCTTTTTGTCCTGCGCGTGCGAGCGTTTCGTCGATAATATCCAAACTCAATGTCCCGGCCCCATTAAACCGCGCGAACTGGCCATCAGCATGCCGCCACATACGACAAATGGCACCCATCTTGGCAATTGTTGTATCAAGCCACGCAAGCTGCATTAATTGGTTGGCAAGTCCGGTGTTGCGAATTTCAATCAGGTTTCGCATCACGTTCATGTGATTGTTCGGCATTCGACTTTTATGTCCGCCATCTTCAAACAACATGCCATCCACTCGCTGAATTAAAAACTCCATTAAATTATCAAGATCATCCTCGTTTGCGCCAAGTGCCGCTTCGGCAATGATTAGGCCGCATAAGGCTTCAACCTGAGCATCGCAATCACGCAGCCGTTTCCAGTCAATTGCAAGGCAGCGGGCTTGTAGACGAACTATCTTCCTGAGTTTTTCCTGAAAGTTCTCATCGGCAGAACTGCCATACCAATCATAGCAAAACACGAGGTTGGCCAGCCGTTTTGCCATGATATCGGGTTGCCAACCCTTCATTGTCCAGCGGTCGTTTTGGCGCATCCAGTTGCTGATTAGGAGACGCGCTCTGGTGCGCGCCTTACTGCCGCCAAAGGCGCGTAAATCGCGCAACCATCCAAAATCATTGAACCCATCCTCACTGATCCAGCAGCTAGATCCACTAGTGATGATTTGCGACCCTTTGCTGGGTGATCCGCGCCAGTGATCTGCAAAGCCGGTAATAACCTCGTTTTTCACTGTGCCTTTCAAACTCCACAAAAAAAGGCCAGTGCGCCGGAATAGCTGTTCAAGCCTACCAACACGCCAAATGCCAGAATTTTTGTCGAGCCTTGCCATAATTGCCTGTCACTAATCATTATTGGACGTTAATTCTTTCGCTCTAATCTAGAGACAATAGCCGCGCAATGAAAAAACCATCAACCCCACCAATATCACAATAGTCATTTGGCAAAATTCTTATGCAGCCATTTTCGGTGATTGACCGCGCAAAAATACCTGCCTGATCGGGTGTAATCGGATCAATTATATATTGTCCATTCGCACCATCAATGATCGCGCTAATAATATCCTCACCCTCTTCTGGCTGCAATGAACATGTAGCGTAAACCATGTAACCACCAGCCCGAAGCCAGCCAAGTGCATGGGTTGCTAATTCCCATTGGATTTTCTGCAAGGCGCTAATGTCTTCGGCATCACGCTTGTTCAAAATGTCTGGCCTGCGGCGGATTGTGCCGGTTGCTGAGCAGGGTGCATCTACCAGAACTGCATCAACTGGGGCGTTTGGGTGATAATCCGTGCCATCGCAAAGAACCAGACTTGCTGATAACCGCAGCCGTTTCAGGTTGCGGCGTAAACGGTCCAATCGTTTACGATTGTTGTCAATCGCCGTGACGGTGCCGCCAGCGACAATCAGTTGCGCAGTTTTGCCGCCGGGGGCAGCACAAAGATCTATCACGGTCTGGCCTGCAGTTATGTTTAAGAGGTTGGCGGGCAGGGCCGCCGCTGCATCTTGTACCCACCATGCACCTTCATCAAAACCATTAAGCAAAGAAGGGTCACCGTCAAA
>QCPZ01000036.1 GCA_003212345.1 SAR116 cluster bacterium AG-447-A06 | reverse complement strand
TCTGGCGTACCGGATCTGAGATAGCTTCAGCAACCTGCGCTTCGGTAATGCTAATTTCCTTCGGTACACCATTAACAAGGTCACGTCCTCGAACTTCAATTTTGTTACCACTACTTTTTTCTGGCTTGCGGGCAACACCAATATTCTTCTTTATCCTCTCGGCTGTTGCCTCACCAATCAACAAATTGTGGGTGCGGCGCATGTAGCCAATGATTGCTTCGTCAATTTTGTCACCACCAACACGAACCGAATGCGCAAAAACAATATTGCCAAGGGAAAGAATAGCCACTTCAGTCGTACCACCACCAATATCAACGACCATCGAACCTGATGGTTCGGTCACTGGTAAATTAGCACCAATCGCTGCAGCCATTGGTTCTTCAATCAAAAAAACGCGGCGTGCACCGGCAGCCTCGGCAGACTCTTGGATAGCACGGCGTTCAACCGCTGTTGAGCCTGATGGCACACATATAACTACTTGCGGACTGGCAAACGACACGCGACCATTCACCTTTCGGATAAAATGTTTGATCATCTCCTCGGCGACTTCAAAATCAGCAATCACCCCATCGGCCATAGGCCTAATCGCACGAATATTGCCAGGTGTTTTACCAAGCATAACCTTTGCTTCCTCGCCGACAGCCAAAACCTGTGTCTTGCCCCTAACCTCTGCCATCGCAACAACAGATGGCTCATCCAAAACAATGCCCCGCCCCTTGACATACACCAGCGTATTTGCGGTACCCAAATCGATGCCTATATCAGCCGAGAAAAGGCCAAGAACTGCGCCAAACATACTCTATCTCCAATATTTGAGCCAACGTTACCGGCGATACGTTCTCCACAACAATCAACAAAACAAGTGTGGATTGTTAAGGATCACAAAGGGCCCTTGCCCTGCCACCGGATAACGTATCACTCTTTCAACAACGTGGCAAAAACTAGTTCTTCGCCTTGTCAACGAGGCGGTTTGCACCAATCCATGGCATCATCGCTCGCAATTCTCTACCAATTTGTTCAATGGGATGTTCGGCGTTTCGACGACGAGTGGCCTTAAAACTGGTCTGACGCGCTTTATTCTCGAGCATCCAGTCTCGGGTGAAGCGACCGGCCTGAATATCGTCAAGAACCCGCTTCATTTCTGCTTTTGTTTCAGCAGTAATTATCCGTGGACCAGTAACATATTCGCCAAATTCAGCAGTGTTGGAGATTGAGTAGTTCATGTTGGCAATGCCGCCCTCATAAATCAAGTCAACAATCAGTTTTACTTCGTGCAAACACTCAAAATACGCCATCTCAGGGGCATAACCGGCCTCAACGAGAGTTTCATATCCCGCTTTAATCAATTCACAGAGACCACCGCAAAGCACCGCCTGCTCGCCAAACAGGTCAGTTTCGCATTCCTCCTTAAATGTAGTCTCAATAATGCCTGATCGACCACCGCCAACTGCCGATGCGTAAGATAAGCCAATTTCGTGCGCATTGCCCGACGAGTCCTGATGTACAGCAATCAAGCATGGCACCCCGCCGCCTTTGGTATATTCGGAGCGTACCGTATGACCCGGGCCTTTCGGCGCCACCATAAATACGTCAATATCCTTGCGCGGTTCAATCAAATTAAAATGAACGTTCAATCCATGGGCAAAAGCAATAGCCGCACCGGGACGAATAGTTTCAGCAATGTCATCAGCATAAATATCGGCCTGCAATTCATCAGGTGTCAGCATCATAATGACATCACCCCACTGAGACGCTTCGGCAACGTCCATGACCTCAAAGCCAGCCTCACTCGCTTTTTTTCGGCTCGATGAGTCGGCCCGGAGAGCAACAGCAACGTCAACAACACCGCTATCTTTCAAGTTTGCCGCATGGGCATGGCCCTGACTGCCATATCCAACAATAACGACCTTTTTTTTCTTGATCAGCCCTACATCGGCATCACGATCATAATAGACACGCATTGACAGTTTTCTCCTCGGTTGACGGTTAGTCCGATGCTGGCCTAAGTGCCAGATATTCGCGACTATCCTATTAAAACAAAACATCACGCCCGCACCCTCTGCGGTGTGACTTTAAATAATGCGCAAATCCGCTGGCGCCGCTGGTTTATTTGGCTGTCAAATCGATCCTGTTTCCGCGCGAAATAGCTGAAACACCGGTCCGCGCAATCTCCACATCACCAAGTGACTCCATCAGATCAATGAACGCAGCAACCTTTGACGAATTTCCTGTTACTTCAAATACAAAACTATCCAGTGTGCTGTCTAGTGTTCTTGCGCGAAAAGTATCAGCAATACGTAAGGCCTCAATGCGGTTTTTACCCTCATTGATGATTTTTACCAAAGCCAATTCACGCTCAATTGCTGCGCCCATCTCAGTTAAATCGCAAACAGAGTGGATTGGCACAAGCCTTGCTAACTGGGATTTTATTTGTTCAATCACCATCGGTGTGCCTGATGTGACAATGGAAATACGCGAAAGACCTAGCGTCCCCTCTACTTCGGCAACGGTAAGACTTTCAATATTGTAGCCCCGTCCCGAAAAAAGTCCAATCACTCGTGCCAAAACACCCGGTTCATTATCCACGAGCACTGAAATGATATGACGCTCAATTCCGTCGTTATTGCTCATCTTGCTAAAGCTCCTAATTGGCTAGCTTAAACCAATACCATGCCTTCCTCAGAAATTGGCTTTTCAGCCTGATCTGCTGGCCCAAGAAGCATCTCATTATGCGCCGCACCAGATGGTATCATCGGAAAGCAGTTTTCTTCCTTGGCAACACGGATATCGGCAATCACTGGTCCCGGTGTTGCCAGCATTTCACCGATTACGCCATCAAGATCACTAGGATTCTTTGCAACTAGCCCGACCATACCAAATGTGTCGGCCAGCTTGATAAAATTTGGTAGAGATGCGCTGTAGGATTCCGAATAACGGCCACCATGAATTAACTCCTGCCATTGCCGTACCATTCCCATCCATTCATTATTTATGATAAACATTTTCACCGGCAAATTATACTGCGCCAGTGTGGATAATTCTTGCATATTCATCATGAATGATGCCTCACCAGCAATATCAATCACCAAAGAGTTTGGGTGTGCCACCTGAACACCAAGGGCCGATGGCAAACCATAGCCCATTGTCCCAAGACCACCAGATGTCATCCACCGGTTTGGTTTTTCAAAGTCATAATATTGTGCTGCCCACATCTGGTGCTGACCTACTTCGGTAGTCACATAGGTATCACGATCACGGGTCATTTCGCACAACTTTTTTATTGCATGCTGTGGCTTGATGACGTCAGCCCCCTGTTCAAACCCGAGGCAATCAAGGCTTTGCCAAGCTTTAATCTGTTTCCACCATTTTGTCAGCGATGCCTTGTGCGGAATGAAGGATTGCGATTTCATTTCGGCAATCAGCATTTCCAAAACGGTGGTTGCATCACCGATGACCGCGAGATCAACAGTTACATTCTTGTTCACCGATGAAGGATCAATATCGATGTGGATTTTTACGGATCTTGGCGAAAACCCACTAATCCTGCCAGTTACGCGGTCATCAAACCGTGCCCCAATATTCAACATAAGATCGCAATCATGCATCGCCCAATTTGCCTCATATGTGCCGTGCATACCAAGCATGCCAAGAAAATGCTTGTCTGATGCGGGCAATGCCCCCAAGCCCATTAGAGTCAAAGTTGTTGGCCATCCTGTCATATCTACCAGTTGTTTCAAAAGCGCAGATGCTTTTGGTCCGGAATTAACAATACCGCCCCCGCCATAGATGATTGGCCGTTCAGCTCGCTTCATCATAGCCACAGTTTTTTTAATTACTTCTATATCGGGTCTAGTTTCTGGGGCGTAACGCTTTTGGGCAGGGGCAGCAGCACCCAAAGTATTGTAGCTATACTCACCCATAAGAATATCTTTTGGCAAATCTATTAGAACCGGGCCAGGACGGCCAGACCTCGCCACATGAAATGCCTCAGCCACGGTTTGTTGCAACATCCCGCCGTCTTTGATTAGATAATTGTGCTTTGTGCAGGCACGAGTGATACCTGTTGTATCGGCCTCCTGAAACGCGTCATTACCAATTAGATGCGTAGGAACCTGGCCAGTAAGACACACGACCGGCACTGAGTCCATTAATGCATCGGTCAGTCCGGTAACGGCATTAGTTGCACCGGGACCCGATGTCACAAGAACAACGCCTACCTTACCAGTTGATCGAGCATAGCCCTCGGCCGCGTGCACCGCGGCTTGTTCGTGGCGAACGAGGATATGTTGGATTTTGTTGTTTTTGAAAAGCGCATCATAAATTGGCAGCACCGCACCACCCGGATAGCCAAAGATAACCTCCACATTTTCATCTTCCAGCGCTTTCAAAAGGATTTCTGCGCCAGCCATGGCCAGGATGTCGTTTTCCGATGCCGCCTTTTCGCAGTCTGTGGGGGCAGATTTCGCCATTATTTCATTTCCTGTAAAATTCTAACATTAACCTACCGCAATTCAGCGGGACGGTTAAGACACACAAATAAACAGTCCAAAAAGACAGAGGTAAACCTCTTGACGCGGCCGTCCAATTCACATCACCAAAATAACGTCAAAATTGAGATAAAAACCTGATTTCAGACGTTGTTTTGCCAGCTTTTCAGCAGTAGGTCAACCATTTTCAGCGAATAAGTGAAAAGATATTTTCTAATAAACTTTTCGATAGTTTCTTATTTACGGTCATATGCGCATTATAATTATTTCGCAGCCAGGTCATTTGTCGTTTCGCGTAATGACGACTATCGCGCTTCCCAAAGTAACTTGCTTCTTCTAGCGTTATCTCCTTGTTTAGTGCCGATATCAAAGCGGACAAACCCAGCGCTTTCATCAGCGGAAGAGTCGGATCAAGCCGACGTTTGGCAAGGCGATGCACCTCTTCAAGGACCTCCCGTTCCAGCATCAGATCAAACCGATCATCAATGCGTTTATACAAGATCTCCCGCGGCGGCAGCATTGCCAGCTTGATTGGCCTGCCCTCCAATGCACCTTCATGCGCAGCGGCTTGCCATGTGCTAAGCGGTGTTCCCGTTGCTGTTACAACGCCCATTGCACGGATTAAGCGTTGACGATCACCATCGAAAAGCCGAGCAGCGACTATTGGATCGATTGCCGCAAGTTTCTTACGAAAGGCAGCCCCGCCAATATCCTGATAAAGGGTGGTTGCGGCATTATGGATTTCAACTGGTACATCGGGGGTGGGTGCAATTCCATTCACCGCCGCGTCTAAATACATGCCTGTGCCGCCAATGACAATTGGCACCCGCCCACGCGCCCGAATTGAGTCCATTGCTTCGGCTGCTAAGCCCAACCAAACTGCAACGGACGCGCGCTGCGCCCCGTCAAGAATTCCATATAGATGATGGGCGATATCTCTCATATCTTTGACAGATGGTCGGGCAGTCAGAATTGACAAATCCGAATATAACTGCATCGAATCCGCATTTACCACTTCACCATCAAGCGCGCGTGCAAGATCCATGGCAAGTTGCGATTTACCTGATGCGGTTGGCCCAGCAATCATGATATAGTTTGGCTGGTTTTGTTTATCCAAGGGGTTCTGCGCTGCGTTTGTCACTCCAACCTCCAATGTGCCGCCATTAGCGGCAGGTGAATGCACTATGCATTATGCACTTGTTTTTTCAACCTCCACGCAACCAACAAGCATTGAAAGTCGGTCGACAATCAAGCTCGACGCATCTGCATGGCTGACTGATCTAAATGGCCATTTTGCCTTCTTGCAACCTTATACCAATGTCAATTGGCTGGATCCCGGTTGCGCTGCCGAAATCATGTGCCAACCCGAAAACAGTTTTACCGCAGAAGATACAACCAATAATTCTGACTTTCAGGCCTTACGCCATGCAGCGGCAGCGCGCCATCTTGACGTAAATATTGTGCCGAACAATGAACGGCAGAAAAAACTGCTTATTGCTGACATGGACAGTACTATTATCACATCTGAATCGCTTGATGATCTGGCAGAAATGGCCGGTATTGGCGATGAGGTGGCCGCGATCACACAAAAGTCAATGTCAGGTGAAATTGACTTTGAAAATTCCCTATTAGAGCGTGTCGCAATGCTTCGCGGTCAATCAAATCGGCTTTTTTCCAATCTAATTGCCGCGGCAGAACTGACACCAGGTGCTATTGTGCTTGTGCGAACCATGCGCGCAAATGGGGCAAAATGTTATCTAATTTCTGGTGGGTTTGATTTCATGACTCGGCCAGTGGCGGCGTTATGTGGATTTCATGATCATCATGCCAACCATATGCATGTTGACGCTGGCAAAATACTGGGCACGGTAGAAACGCCAGTTCTTGACCGCAAGGCCAAGGCAAGTTATCTGGCGCATTACTGCAACATTCATAACATTGACATCACAGAGGCAGTAACGATTGGCGATGGAGCGAATGACCTTGCCATGCTAAAAGCTGCTGGTATGGGAGTCGCTTTCTCCGGCAAACCAATATTGCGCGATACAATTTCTATCCAACTCAACCACACGGATCTGCGAGGCCTTTTATATCTCCAAGGCTATCATAAAGACAGTTTTATATCTGGATAAATTGCGCCAATGGCCAAAAAACAGTGTGGCATATACCGCTCGTTGTTTTTTGGCTATTGCGTTTTTAGGTTATGGTTTACTAAGTCTCGTGGGTTGCCAAGAAATCCTCCCTGAGATTTTATTTTTTAGCAAAGCCAATTTGCAAAAATCGTTCGCGACCATCACGTTCGATCAATATCAAAACTCCAGAACGGCCACCCTCTTCAGCGTCCTCGATGTCCTTGGCAAGTTCAGCCAACCCTTTCACTGGGCGCTGACCGAACCGTCGTAAAATATCTCCAACCTGCAGATTTTTTTCATCCGCCGGGCTCCCCGGAACCACTTCAGTGACAACAATGCCAGTCTTTTCCTCATCAAAACCCATTTCTCCTGCAAGTTGTGGCGTCAAAGCTTGAACAGAAAACCCCAAACTACCAAAACTTTCTTTTGACGTTTCTGACGACTTTTCTCCACCGGCAAGGCCGACAAGCTCAGCCTTTTCAAGTTCTCCCAGGGTAATCGTGAGGGTCAGGGAACTGCCTTGGCGAAACAAATCAACACTGACCTTTGTTCCAATATCAGTTTCGGCAACAATCCTCGGTAGATCGCGCATTCTGCTAATGATTTTATTATCAAATTTCAAGATCACATCACCGGGTTGAACACCGCCTTTAGCCGCAGGGCTGTTTTCATTCACCGATGACACGAGTGCACCTGAAGCCTCGTCCAGTCCAAGAGACTCCGCAATGTCTGGTGTTACTTCTTGAATGAACACACCAAGCCATCCACGTCGTGTCTGGCCGAACTCCACCAACTGGCTGGCTACGCGACTTGCTAAATTTGATGAAATTGCAAAACCGATACCAACGGATCCACCCGATTGAGAATAAATTGCTGTGTTAATCCCAATCACTTTACCATCGGTATTGAACAGGGGCCCACCCGAATTACCACGGTTGATTGACGCGTCTGTTTGGATAAAATCGTCATATGGCCCATTTCCAATATCACGGCCGCGAGCAGAGACAATACCAGCGGTGACCGTGCCTCCCAAACCAAATGGATTACCTATTGCAAGCACCCAATCGCCAACTCGCAACCTATCCGAATCACCAAAAGCCACAGCAGCTAATTTTGCGTCGCCAGGTTCAATTTTCAGAACCGCAATATCAGTTTTCTTATCCTGTCCCAGCACCTTGGCAGTGAAACTGGTTTCATCAGCGAGAATAACTCTAATTTCTTCCGCATTCTCAATCACATGATGATTGGTGACAACAATGCCTTCGGCATCAATAATGAAGCCTGAGCCAAGTGATTGAGCCTTCCGCTGACGGTTGTTATCGCCAAAATTTTTGAAGAATTCTTCAAAAGGCGATCCAGGCGGAAATTGAGGCATTTCTGCACCCGGACCACCATTGACAATGGTCGTGGTAGAAATGTTCACCACGGATGGTGATAGTCTCTCCGCTAAATCTGCGAATGAGTTGGGCCGTTCAGCCGCCAACAGACCAACAGAAAAAAACATGATGGTGAATGCTACAGCAAATGGGGCCAAAATATCACCTCGCACGAGGGTCAGCGGGTACCGAGCGGGGCGCAGCAGTCTAAAAATCATGATAAACACTCCTCCAAGGACTTTGAGGTAAAAAATTAAAATCTCGTACCATCGCCTAATCTCTGGCTTTGGCGTCCCCCAGTCATGCCAAAACAGCATGACCAAAAAAAGGCAGTTTCGTGGTTAATTCGGCGCATTACTGCCCAAGTATCAAATATCTCAAAAAGGCTAGCAAGCTGTTTGAGGCTAATGTCTAATTGGCCAGAGAGGCGGCCAAAACTTAATTTACGCCACGCGTGAAAAAACCGGCTATTTTTCGAGGCTACCATCCTTGTTAAGGAGGTATCGGAAAAACGAGCTATTTGGTGATAGCACCATTGAGGTATCGCTCTCACCAAAGGACTTCCGGTATGCTTCCATCGATCTGTAAAAGGCAAAAAATTCGGCGTCTTGCCCGAAACTAGTTGCATAAATACGAATTGCTTCTGAGTCACCTCCACCTCTAGTCTCTTGCGCAATTTGCTGTGCTTCAGAAATAATAACCGTTCGAGTTTTTTCAGCAGCGGACCGTATCTTCTGGGCCTCTTCTTCACCTGTTGCACGGAATTCCTTGGCTTCCCTTGTGCGCTCCGATTTCATACGGTTAAAAATATTCTGGCTTGTGGCTTCCGGGTAATCAGCCCGCCGCAACCTTACATCAATGATCTGAAGGCCCAGAGAAACAACTGACTGGTTGACTTCGTCACCAATCGACCTGGTGATATCGTTTCGTTGTCCTGTCAAGATTGAACCGAGGGTTTCGTTACCAAGCGCGCGACGAACAGACGAGTCGATGATCGCCTCTAACCTACCGCGAGCGCCATTTTCATTACGAACAGTTTGATAAAAAAGCAACGGGTCGGTGATTTTGTAGCGAGCGTAGGCATCTACCATTAAACGCTTTTGGTCAGACAGAATCACTTCCTGAGCATCTTGAGGGATAAGGCTCAAAACACGTTTCTCGTAATATGTAACGTCCTGAATAAAAGGTAACTTGAATGCAAGACCCGGCTCCTGAATGGTGCGTTTGGGGTCACCAAATTGTAATACAAGTGCCTGTTGCGTCTGGTTCACAGTAAAGGCGGAGCTATACAGCACAAACGCACCCGCTAACAAAACCACAGTAGTTGCTAAGCGAAATGAAGCCATATCAATTACCCCCTTTTGATTTATTTAATTCTTTCAACGGCAGGTACGGAATTACACCGCTCGTCCCGCCTTCCCCGTCGATAATAACTTTCTCAACATTTGAGAAAATTTCTTCCACGGTTTCGATGTATATGCGCTCTTTAGTGACATCTTTATCCTTCAAATAGGCTTGGTAAACTTGATCAAAGCGAGAAGCATCACCCGTAGCGCGGTTGACAACTTCAGCTTTGTAGGCCTCTGCTTCAGCGATGAGTTTAGCGGCCTCGCCGCGGGCGCGCGGCACGATGTCGTTACTAAAGGCTTCTGCTTCGTTTTTCAATCGGTCGCGGTCTTGACGAGCACGCTGAACCTCGTTGAAAGCATCGATGACATCGCTTGGCGGATCAACTGCCAAAAGTTGCACATCACGGACTCGCACACCAACACCGTATTCGTTGAGTAAGTCTTGCAGTTGCTGGCGCGCCTGTGCTTGTATCGATTGTCTTCCCTCGGTTAAAACAGTCTTAATCGGCGTCCTACCAATAATCTCACGCATCACTGCTTCCGCAGTAACTTTAATCGTTTCATCTGGCTCAGCGAGATTGAATAAGTATTCCCCGGCGTCCGAAATTCGCCAAAACACTACAAAGTCGATGTCCACGATGTTTTCATCACCAGTAATCATCTGGCTTTCGTCAGTTATGTCCCTGCGAGATGAGGAACTGCCAGTTACGTCCCTAAAACCGATTTCAATACGATTATCGCTTGTCACCTCGGGTTTCAAAACCGTCTCTATTGGGTAAGGGAGGTGATAATGCAATCCGGGTGGACTTGTGCGCACCCACTCACCGAAACGC
>QCPZ01000035.1 GCA_003212345.1 SAR116 cluster bacterium AG-447-A06 | reverse complement strand
TTAAAACATCCACAACCGCTGCGAAATGGTATAAATTTATTGATCAGCGCAAGCCAATAATTGGCTTAGTTGGTTGAGGTTCCATATCCCACGGAAAGAAAATCCATGTATCCTGTGACACTTCAGTTACAAATGTGTCAACCAACGGACGCCCGGCTGGTTTGGCATAAACCGTGGCAAAATGCGCGTTCGGCATCATCGTCCGCAAGGCTCTAGCGGTTTCACCAGTATCAACAAGGTCATCGACAATGAGCCAATCTTTTCCATCACTGGCAATATCTGAAGGCTTCAAAATATCAAGCGCACCACGCTCGCTGCCATTGTAAGAAGAAATGCAGGCCGTATCAATTAGCCGAATTTCCAGTTCACGCGCCACGATTGCCGCAGGTACAAGGCCACCACGCGTGACTGCAATCAAGCCCTTGAACGGCCCAAGCTCAAGTAAACGCCATGCCAATGCTTTTGATGTGCGGTGAAGTTCCTCCCAAGATACTGGGAATGATTTGATAAGTTTTTCTGCCATGCCATCCACCCCTGCCCTAACGACCAGACTCTGATAAGGGGCTGGCGTAGTGTCATCATATCGGCTTGCCACAATAGCTGTAAAGCCCCAGCCGCGGCTAAAATAATTGTTTTTTGTGCCTCAAGACAACTCAAAGACTTGCGCATGGATGGAACTAGCCAAAACAGATTAATATTCGCTTGCAAGCATTACAAGCTTGACCTATGTTGCCGCCCATTGATCGTCAGTCACAAAATAGACTAAAACGCTTAGAGTTTTTGAGACCGACAATTAATGATGCGCTCGTAGCTCAGCTGGATAGAGCACTAGACTACGAATCTAGGGGTCGGGAGTTCGAATCTTCCCGAGCGCGCCATTTTTTCAATGACTTACAATATTTGTTGAGTTTTGTTCCCATGATGGGGTACCGCTGAGGTACAAGTCGTTTAATGGGGATCGATCCTTATGGTTCGGTTGAATAGAGCGACTGCGGCAAGAAAAAAGACACTAGGATTAGACTTGCCGCATTGGTGATCCGTAAAAAAGAGAACAATTGCACATTCTATGAAGCAAATTTGAGCTTATAATAAAGCCGCCCAATATACTCTCTAATGCCTTGAGAGGCTTTACTAAACCCACTCGCACTTGGTAGAAATGAGAGCCAACTTAGTGCTTGTCCGGTTGCTGCGTAATCTATGGCATATGGCACCGAGTCTATTCCTTGTTTGTCAAACAAAAGTTTGGCTCTGGGCATGTGAAAACTAGACGTGATCAATAAAATTCTTTTTATTTCATTCGCACTAATTAATTGTGCGACCGCTTCAGCTTCCTCTGCAGTATTTTCAACGGTATTGCTGAGAAGAATTTGCGATTCATTTATTCCTAACTCAACTGCCTTGGCTTTCAAAAGCTCACCCTCAGCGGGGAAGCTACTCCATGGCATCTTGCCTTTGGTAAAGATCAAAGTTGGCGCCTTTCCTGACTTCAAAACATTGATAGCAGCGAAGAAACGATCTGGATCACCCCATTCCACATGCAAATTACCATTATGCTCAAATGGTGAAAGCATCCCACTCAATACAACAACTGCATCGTAAGAGCCAAGCTCGCTTAGTGCTTTTGGCGGGTACTGTTTTTCTAAATCCTGCCATATGAGCTGCGCTGTTATGGGAAGTGATAAAAATAGGAGAACGAAACAGCTGAGAGTAATTATCCACCATCGGCGCAAACATATTCCCAAAATTATAAGTAAAACAACCAATCCCAAAGGAGATACGATTAAGGGCAGTACTTTATGCAGGTAAATCATCATTTGTTTAGAATCCAACTCTGAGTGTGCAGAGCGTGTTAGCGTCTAAGACTTTACTATTCACCCTCACGGCAATTAAAAAGAATCTCTTAGGATCAATAGGATGGTAAAATATTTGCAAGGAAAATAGCACGCTCGGGACGTCATCATTGCCTTACTTATGCATCACTTTTGGTGGCCTCAGGTAATATCAGTATGTTAAAGAACTCTTGACATCCGTCAATAGGCGCAGACGGGGTACGTCAACAATTGGAACGGCACTTATTACTTCCTGCATGCGACTCCTTCAGACCCTTGCTATGGCGTTTCCAAGCGGAGGGTTTAAGTTCCTCTTCGCACAAAGGCAGAACCCAAAGCTGCCAAATTTGGGGTTGCTTTGTCCAATGTTTTAGAACGATATTGGGGCAACTTGCTTATGGAGATGGTTCACTCTAGGGAACTTGGCCTGGCAGTTTTGCTAGAGGCTAAAGCAGTGGTTTCTGACAGCTTTAGTCTTACTGGTGCCCTAGCCATTTCGCACTGTTTGAAGGGCAAGAGCAATACCAGTCATCAGAGCGCAGCATCCGATATCTGGTCGAATGGCCTAGCAATAAAAACCAAAAATCACTGGATGCGTCAGAAGCAGGACGGTCCAGGGGATAACTTTTCGAGCGCCGGATGTCCTCATCGTCTGTGACGTGTGTCTTCTCGTCTGTGCGGGCCCCAATAAACCTTGCCGTTAAAGAATATGGATTATCTGTTACCAAGGTCTTCAGTGGCACGTTTATTCCTGATAACGAAGTGAAACAGCAGCGGCTAAAGGCAGAGAACCGCCTGCTTCAAAAGTTATAATAGCTTGGGGCTACCTAGAGTTAAAAAGCTGAGCGGCGCGCTTCTGGAATTAGCCCCCGCGGTGAAAATCGGAGAACAAGAAGCAGGATAGTGCCCATGGTCATCAACCGTGTATGCGCTGCGCTCTCAATCAAATGGATGCGCAGCCAATGGGACGGTGGTAACCCGGATGTCAGCACGTCCATCAACCACAAACCAATTGGCTCTGCCTCCACCCAGAAAAACCAAATTAAAAATCCACCCAATACCGCACCCCAGTTGTTACCTGATCCGCCTGCAATTACCATCACCCAAATCAGAAAGGTAAAACGCAAAGGTTGGTAGCTTGTTGGGGTGAACTGCCCATCAAGCGTTACCAGCATCGCGCCGGCAATGCCAATTACGGCCGAACCCAAAACAAACACTACGAGATGTTGTTTGGTTACATTTTTGCCCATGGCATTGGCTGCTGTTTCGTTATCGCGGATAGCCCGCATCATTCGTCCCCATGGCGACCTCAACGCTGTTTCCGATAGCCATAAGATGGTCAACAACACCAGCGTGAACAGCGCTGCATAGGATACCTTTACCACCAAAGATGACGCATCAACCAACGACAAATTTAGGTCATCTGCAAGCGCAACAAACCAGCTGTTGGCTTGTAAATCAACTTCATAGGGCACTGGCCGCGGCAAACCAGTTACATTTTTCACGCCGCGCGATAACCAGTCTTCAAATTTCAGAACATAGATAATAATCTCAGAAATACCGAGTGTGGCAATTGCCAGGTAATCTGCGCGAAGCCCGAGCGAAATTTTACCGACAACCCATGCCGCAGCTGCAGCAAACACTCCCCCCACGATCCATGACACGATAATTGGCAAGCCAAACCCGCCAAGATAACCTGTGCGAGCTGGATCAACCGCTTCAATCGCCTCAATCGACGGTTCAATCAGCGTGCGTGCAAAGACATAGCCGATTGTCAAAATACAGCCAGTCGCCGCATAGCGCCATCGGCCCCACCTTTCGCCGAACCTCCAGACAACCATTCCAACAACTAGCGTGATAATGCCAGCGACAAGACCAGTAACAACACCTAAGCCACCAGCCTCCCAAGCGGCGTCGACCGGCGGCATGGAAACCACCACACCCGCCAAACCACCGAGCGCCGCAAACCCCATAATACCCACATTGAACAGCCCGGCATAACCCCATTGAATATTCACACCAAGCGCCATGATGGCAGAAATCAAACACATATTTAAAATCGAGAAAGCAACATTCCAACTTTGCACAAATCCAACAAGAATCAACAGTGACGCCATTCCAGAAAACAACAAAACGTTACGCTGACTTTGGGTGGTTCTCGCTTTTTCTTGGTGAACCAGAGCATGAGTTTTTGGGTGTTTTGTCATAATGTCTTCCCACTAAATATACCGGTGGGTTTTACCAACAAAACGATTACCAATATCATAAACGAGACCGCAAACTTATAGTCAGTCGATAGCAGCTGTAACAACCCATCACCCAAAATGCCGTCACCGAACACATAGGCAAACACTTTTTTATATGCAAAGGTAATCGCTAATTCTGAGAAGGCGATGACATAACCGCCGGCAATGGCCCCCAGCGGGTTACCGACACCGCCAACAATGGCGGCGGCAAAAATTGGTAAAAGTAAATGCAAATATACAAGCGGTTTGTAGCTTTTATCAAGTCCGTAGAGCGTGCCGGCAATCGTCGCCAAAACCGCTGTGATAATCCAAGTAATTTTTACCACCCGGTCAGGATTGACACCTGACAACAATGCCAGGTCTTCATTATCAGCAAAGGCCCGCATTGATTTGCCCGTTCGAGTGTAATTTAAAAACCAGAATACCAACCCGACAACAAAAAAGGTTGTCAGTACCGTTATGCCCTGTGCCGTTTTGATCGCCAACCCCTCAGAAAATCCAGTATTTGCCTTAAACTCACCAGCCTTGAGAATAAACCGCTCACCATCACCAAAATTGCGATCTCGTGGCCCAATTATAAAACGAACAAGCCCACCAACAATAAACATTGTGCCAATTGATACAATCAAGTAAATCACTGGACTGGCACGTTGTTGCCGATAAAATTTATAGACATATCGGTCAAGCAACAAACATAGTCCAATCGCGCCAAAGATCCCCACTGGAAGCGCCAGTAATGCGGTTGGTAGAGGTCCAATAGCCAGCCCAGCACTCTGCATCGCAAATGTTGTTAGGATCACCAACATTGTGCCAAAGGACATAATTTCGCCATGACCAAAATTTGAAAACCGCAACACCGCATAAATCATAGTCACGCCGAGGGCACCTAGCGCGAGTTGACTGCCATAAGCGAGGCCGGGAACGACAATATAATTTCCAATCAAAATCAGTGCATTCATTGCACTTTCCATGCTCAGCCTCCCAAGAAGGCCCGGCGCACATCCGGGTTCGATAGCAGTGCGGCACCTCTGTCTGTGTAGCGGTTTTCACCCTGCACCAGAACATACCCTCGATCAGCAATTTGCAACGCTTGCTTAGCATTCTGTTCAACCATCAAAATGGCAACGCCGGTGCGCGCTACGTCAATGATCCGGTCAAACAACTCATCCATCACAATTGGTGATACGCCGGCTGTTGGCTCGTCCAACATCAGTACTTTTGGTTGTGTCATCAAGGCACGGCCCACGGCAACCTGTTGCCGTTGTCCCCCAGATAATTCACCGGCAGGTTGCGCACGCTTTTCCCGCAACACCGGGAACAAGTTAAAAATCTCCTCTATCGTATCGGTAAGGTCGTCACCGCGAATAAAGCCACCCATTTCCAGATTTTCTTCAACAGTCATGGAAGTAAACACATTTTGCGTCTGCGGCACAAAACTCATGCCACACTGCACCCGGTTTTGCGGCGGCAAACCATTGATGTCCTTGCCATCAAGCAGCACTGTCCCTGTGCGCAAATTTAGCATGCCGAACATAGCCTTCATTGCTGTTGATTTTCCAGCACCGTTTGGTCCAACAATGACGGTAATTTCTCCAGAATTGGCAGAAATTGTGCAGCCTCTCAGTATATCTGCGCCACCATAGCCGCCAGTCATTGCCGTTCCCACAAGCGCACTCATGCTCGGTTACCTACACGATTTTTCAGCCCAGTTCCTAAATAAGCTTCGACCACAGCATCATTGTTTTTAATGCTTTCAACACTGCCAGTGGCTAATATCTGGCCTTCTGCCATCACAATTACTGGTTCACATAAACGTGAGATAAATTCCATATCATGCTCAATCATGCAAAAGGTGTAGCCGTGCTCTTGATTCAACCGCAGCACCGCATCGCCAATAACGTGTAATAAAGTGCGATTGACTCCAGCCCCAACCTCATCAAGAAATACGATTTTAGCATCAACCATCATTGTGCGGCCAAGCTCTAAAAGCTTTTTCTGGCCGCCAGATAAATTGCCAGCCAGTTCATTGGCCACAGCCTCTATCTGCAAAAATTCAATAACTTCGTCAGCGCGGGCGCCAATATTCATTTCTTCGGCACGGATTTTTTTTGGTCTGAGCCAGGCGTCCATCAGACGCTCACCAGATTGCTGCGGAGGCACCATCATCAAATTCTCACGTACCGTCAACGTTGAAAATTCGTGGGCGATTTGAAAGGTGCGCAACATGCCCTTGTGGAACAATGAATGTGGCGGCAAGCCAGTGATATCCTCGCCATCAAGCCACACTTCACCAGATGTGGGTTTGTGTACGCCGGCGATGACATTGAAAAGTGTCGTTTTCCCAGCGCCATTTGGCCCAATCAAGCCCGTAATTGTACCGGATTCAATTGTCAATGACACCCCGTCAACCGCGCGAATACCACCAAAATGCATGTAAAGATCAGAAATATGTAGCATAGAACAATCTGAAAAATTGGCCCAAACTAAAGTCTGGGCCAATCACCAAAAATCATTAACGGAACTGTACAGGTGTGATAGTCTCGTTTTTAATTACCACTTCTTGGAAACTTCCGGCCGACTCACCTGAGCCGATGAGTTCAACATCAGAGGCCCCAACGTAATCAACATCACCACCAGCGGAGAGAATTTCGAGGGCTTTACCTAACTCACCAGGGTTGATTTTCTCACCCGGTGCATTCGCAACATCCATAACTTTTGCTTTAAATACGTTGCTGTCAGTCGAACCAGCTGCCTGCATCGCCAAAATCATCAATGCTGCTGCATCATATGATTGTGGCGCATATGGCCCAGACTTGAATCCCGCCTCACTAGCCATCTTTTCGAAGGTAGCAGCACCGTTACCTTGGGCAGCCGGCAAGGTGCCGTATGAACCATTAAGATCAGAGCCGATAGCCTTCGGCAAGCTATCACCGATCATCCCATCAGGTAAAACAAATGTTTTAAATGCGCCGGAATCTAGGGACGCTTGAATGATACCCTTGCCACCTTGATCAAGATAACCCGCAACAATCAGGACATCACCACCGGCCTGACCGAGCGCAGCGGCCTCTGCGCTATAATCGCCCTTGCCATCTTCATGTGATGCCGAAATAGTGACCTTGCCACCAACAGCCTCAAAGTTACTCTGAATACTATCTGCCAGACCTTTACCATAGTCATTATTTGTATAGCTTAAAGCCGCCGACATAACTCCCTTTTCCTTCAGAATTTCTGCTAGCACATGACCCTGACGTGCGTCAGATGGTGAAGTCCGAAAAAACAAACCATTATCCTCAATAGTCGAAAGTGCTGGGGATGTGGCTGATGGTGAAATCATCACTACGCCCTTTGCAGTGGCGACATTTTGCAAAACAGCTGTTGTTACGCCAGAACAGTCGGCACCCATAATACCAACCACCTTATCACTAGTGATCAGTCTTTCTGCTGTGGCAGTGGCCGCCGCAGCGTCGACGCAAGTAGAGTCCCCACGTACCGGCTCAACTGTTGTCCCACCCATAAATTTACCACTCTTTGACACTTCTGATATTGCCAGCTCCGCTCCAGCTGCCATATCAGGCGTCAGAGATTCAATAGGACCTGTAAAGCCAAGCAAAATACCGACTTTGACTGATCCACCGTCCACCATTTTGTCAGCTGATTCTTTTTTTGTGGCCAAATACGCGAAACCCACAATTACCGCTGCAGCGATTCCGCCGATTAACATTTTATTCATTTTATTCTCCCATTTTTTGCTTTCATAATATCCAACAGATAAAGCCTTGACGTGACAAAACTATATCACGGAAACGCTTAGCGTAAACAAACACCAATGATCATACCTTATTGACGCTTATCAACATATCCAATTGTTTTTTACCCAAGCCTAAGTCATGATTTTGATGTTGGATAAAAGTACAGATAACACCATAGTAAAGAGATGAAAAAAGTGATCAAAAGCACTCTGCTTGCGCTGAATTATGGTATGGCCGTTGCGGTGTGTCTCTTATTAATAATATCGAATCAAATTGCAATTTTTGAAAAAGCATTGATTGGCATAGGGGTAATTTCTTTCGGAATGCTTCTTCGCAGAGTCATTAATTGGGTATTTCCGGAACACACGTCACCTAGTTAAAAGCGTTAACATTTTAAACATATGAATGAGGGGTATGCGCGCTGCTGTTACTATGTAAACGCAATTGTGTCTGCCAGGAAAAAAGGCTGCAGGCTTTAATTCTACCGAAGTGCCGAGTAACAAGTCACGGGATTTACTTTAATATAGCTGACACTATTATAATAGCCACAATTGAGACAAAAATAACAGCTCTAGCGAGGCCTCCCAGAACTAGAAAATATTAAAAATATTGACGGATGGGACCTTTTTGGACCAGAATTTACACTGATTTGCAACCCGGGGGAGGTTTTATGCCTGTTAGATATTCTCAATACCTCAACGCAGCAGCTGTTAGACATCGCTCGGTAAGCTACAACGCTCTCGCGTCAAGTGTTGATGGAAAAGGTCAAAAACCTGGTCGAATATCGTTAAGTTTTAGCCAAGCTATTGAGCTGCTAGCTCCTTACTGCGGGATCAGGATAATCGAACAGCTCAAAGCAGTTGCTCCACTAGCAGCCTACCTCATGCTCTTCCAACTCCTAGTTTTGCGACATCCAGTAGACTCTGCGCTGACGCTTTGTTTTGGGCTAATTGCAGTTGTGATTGGCCTTGCTGTGTTCATGGAGGGTTTGAGCACAGGGCTGATGCCGTTTGGCAACATAATTGGTGATAATCTGCCAAAAAAAGCGTCTATGTTTGTAGTGTTAGTAATTATCGGCATTCTCGGTGTTGGCGTTACCTTTGCAGAGCCTGCAATTGGGGCCTTGCAGGCGTTTGGGTCTTCTGTAGATGTTGTGAAAGCACCCTATTTGTATGAGCTCTTAAACAATTGGGCTTTACCCCTTGTTTTAATGGTTGGGGCTGGAGTTGGAATCGCAGCAATACTCGGAACCGTAAGGTTTGTTAAAGGCTGGTCACTGAAACCGATGATTTACCTTGCTATCGCTCCAGTCTTTCTCTTGACTATATACGCTTGGTTTGATCCAAACCTTCGAAGCGTTTTGGGATTAGCGTGGGATTGTGGAGCGGTAACCACTGGCCCCGTGACGGTTCCATTGGTGTTGTCGTTGGGCATTGGCATTGCTAACGCTGCGGGAAAAGGTGGCTCCTCGCTTTCTGGTTTTGGCGTTGTAACAATGGCATCCCTTTTCCCTATTTTGGCCGTGCTCATATTAGCAATTTTTGTATCCTTCTCAATCACGCCAGATGAAATTATTGCTGCTGCAAAAACAGCGAGCAGCGTTGTTGTTGAACAGCCATCGATTTGGGATCAAACCCCGTTGGTCGAAATAGTGCTTGGCGTTCGGGCAATCCTACCGCTTGTTCTGTTCCTGATGTTTGTCCTCTTCGTAGTCCTTAAATCAACTTTGCCAAACAAAATGGTAACGGTTTACGGATTAACCTTGTCGGTTCTTGGAATGTGCATTTTTAATGTTGGCCTAACATATGGTCTTGGCGCTATTGGTTCGCAAACTGGTGGGGTTCTTCCAGCAGCGTTCATGGCAATCCCAGTGAGTGAGAGCTCCCCAATATTCAACATCGTTACTGGTTTATCGATTGTTATTGGATTTGCGTTTATCCTCGGTTTTGGCGCAACGCTCGCTGAACCTGCGTTGAACGCTTTGGGCTTAACTGTTCAAGAGCTTACAAATGGTGCATTTAAAAAGTCGATGCTTATGTACAGCGTGGCCGGTGGTGTCGCAGTTGGCATTGCGCTGGGCGTTAGTAAAGTTGTTTTAGGTTTTGATCTGATGAAGGTTTTGTTACCTTTGTATCTTCTCGGAATTACCTTGACGATTTTTTCGACAGAAGAATTTGTCAATGTTGCTTGGGATAGTGCCGGGGTAACAACTGGACCTGTAACGGTGCCATTGGTGCTTGCGATGGGATTGGGGCTAGGCAACGCGGTATCGGCCATTGACGGATTTGGAATACTCTCACTCGCAAGCATTTGTCCAATCGTAGCAGTGCTTTCAATGGGACTGGTCATTAAGTTTATGAACAAAAAAGCTGAACATGCGGTCACAGGATAGGAAAAAATAATGAAACAACGAACTATAACATATCTGACTGACGCCAATCTTATAACCTGCGTGATCCAGAAAGACCTCGCAGAGCCAGTTCTTGAAGCCGCAAAAAACGCCGGGGCACAGGGCGCAACGATAAGTTACGCTCAAGGCACTGGCATTCGAGAGCGAATGGGTTTGCTCGGTGTCACAATTGATGAGCAAAAAGAAGTAATCAGGATCATAGTATCACACGAGCAGTCTGAGCTGGTGTTTGAAACGATGTACCTAGCTGGACAACTGGATAAACCCGGGAAAGGCATAATGTTCATGAGCGCGCTAGAGCGGGTTGCCACCTACATACCTGATGATGTGTTCGAGAAGTTGAGTTAGCGTCATGGGAAAACATATTCAAATCGGCGCTTTGGTTGAAAAAGAGCATGGGTTAAGTGCTTACAATGACATTTCAAGTTCAAAAGGAGTTCTCTACGCATTTCTTGAGACTGGAAGGTCAAATGATCTATTTTCTGAGAAACAATTTGGTGAATTCGGCGAAGCAGCTATCCTTACAATGTTGGTTGAAGCAAAGGAAAAAAATAATGTTCTTGAACGCCTAGTGCAAAGTTTAAATATTGATCAAAACGGCGAAGGCCTTGTTTTTGAGGAAACTGATATCTTGAAAGTGAGCCACGGATCATAAGGCTCATTGGTAAAATTATGAAACAATAGTCGGAGTATTGAACGCCAAGCATTAAGTAAGATGATAACAATAAAAGATAAGCACCACAAATAAAGTGGGCGTGCAATAGCATGGCTGATCTAGACAGCCATGCTAAAAAGACTGAGGGAGAGAACAATATGAATGCATTTACTCAAATGGGAATGGATACCTTTAATGAAGGTATTGCGTCTGGAATGTCACCAGAAGCGGCAGCTAATGCAGCAGGTGATGCAATGGGGGCTGCTGCAACCGACATGGGTTTTCCTGCAGATATGGTTGCGGACGGGGTCGCTTCAGGGATGGAGACTTTTACACAAGCTTTAGCAAATGGCGCACCTCCAACTGAAGCATTTGGTGCTGCGGTTGCTGATGTGCCCCCAGCAGTTGCACAGGCTTTTGACGCTGGAACAATTCAAGCCATG
>QCPZ01000034.1 GCA_003212345.1 SAR116 cluster bacterium AG-447-A06 | reverse complement strand
CCCTGATTGCTTTAATTAAGGTGGAAGTTCTGTCTAGACCACCAAGTTTACCGTAAGCTCTCGCCAAGGAAACGTAATCTACCATTGTATGCGCATAGGCATAGGCGGAGCCGGCTGGAATATTAAAATGTTCCAAGAATTCGACACCAATAAGATGTGGGGGGACCCCTTCAAAGGCACCAACACCATAGTTTTCTGATGGTGGTCTGAAATAAACAGGATTCAGTTGTCCGTGCATATCGGTTAAGTGTAACAGTGTTACTTGGCCTTTGGACTCAAATTTTAACAAGTCATCTTGGGTGAGGACCTGTTGCGCAGCAGCCCTCGCAAAATTTGAGGTACCAGCAAAATAAGACGCACTTACAGCAGCTAATTGAAGGAATTCACGACGTGACCGCATAAAAACCCTTACGATGATTATCAATATCTATTGGCACTGAGATTTTTGATACGGCATCTATAATATTAACACCCCTTCTTGATCTCATACTTCATTATGTATTTTGTAACCTCATAATACTTTTGTGGCCCTATTTAATCGCGAAAACCATCAACAAAGTAGCCGAAATTCTGGGAAAAATTAACTCTCACTTTCTGGGGTCACATCAATATCCCTGGCCTTGCCAATGATTTGCGTCGGGACATTACAATCATTCATGCACGGGTTACCAGAAATGGGCTGCGCATCGGGTCGAGGGTCAGGCATCAAAAAACCTGCGGAGTTCGGCATTTCAATTTTCCCAATATTCTTATGATTAAGTTCATAGTCGTCGTCGATTATATCGTTCATGTTCAACAAGTAGGCAACAATCTGGTAGGTCTCATTATGAGTGAGCGACTGAGCCTCACCAAATGGCATTGCGCGATAAATATAATCATACATAGTTGAAGCGTACGGCCAATAACTCCCAGTCGTTTTAACCGGATCGTGGCTTGATAATGTACCCTCACCGCCAACCAATGCTGGCCAATTATCAACAGCCTCTCCAAAATCACCGTGACAGGATGCACAGCGATCATTATACACCTCTTCCCCATCAATAGCATTACCAGCTCCGATTGGCGCTCCCAGTCCGTCTGGACGAACGTCAATATCCCAGCCTGCCACCTGTTCCGAAGTGGCAACTGAGCCCAAGTTAAATGGGCGCTGTTCTGCAAACACCGGAGAAGATGATAATTGCGCAAGCATAAAACCTACGATTGGTATGCTTGCATTCTTTTGTTTAACCAAGCCTGACATTATCCACGCTTCCGTCTTTATTGACCATCCAAGTCGCGATTGCATTATTATGATAAATAGAGTTTACACCTCTTTCAGCTTGTAGCGCTTGAATAGTTGGCTGGATATAACCCGTTTCATCAATAGCACGCGACTGAATAAACATCTCTTCACCATTCCATTCAAAAGGCATGGTGAACCGGGCAAGTGACTTCTCCAGCACGGGCCCATGTAATTCAGCAGTCTGCCAGTTACGTCCAGCATCCAATGATACATCCACTCGTTTGATTTTACCTCGACCAGACCATGCAATTCCCTTTAAAAGTTGTACACCTCTATTATTTATTGCTTTTTCTGGACAAGGCGACGTGACAACGGATTTTGCGTCCATCACCCAAGTGAACATACGCGCATTTCCATCCTTCATTAGGTCAGTATATTTTGATGTCTCTTCACGCGCCATATAAGGCATGTCGCCAAATTCGAGACGACGAAGCCACTTCACCCACATATTGCCTTCCCATCCCGGCACGACTAAGCGAGCTGGATACCCCTGCTCGGGACGAAGCGCCTCACCATTCATCGCATAGGCGACCATACAATCATCGAGAATCTTTTCAATCGGGATAGAGCGGGTCATACCAGCAGAGTCCCCTCCCTCTGCTAACACCCATTTTGCAAGTGGTTTGACCCCCACTTCCCGGCAAATGTCGGACAAACGCACGCCGGTATATTGAACATTATGCACCATGCCAAAAGTGTACTGACACCCGTTCAATTGCGCACCACGCCATTCCATACCGCCATTGGCAGCACATTCCAAAAAATAAAAGCGGTTTGTTTGCGGAAAGCGGCGTAAATCATCAAGCGTAAATATTAATTGTCGATCTACTAAACCATTTATCATAAGCCTGAAATCAGTAGGATTGACCTCAGGTACCCCACCGTGATGTCGTTCAAAGCACAGCCCATTCGGTGTTACAATACCATCTAGTTCGTGAAGCGGTGTAAAATTTACGGACGATTCCGCACTCGCTGTCAGCCATTCGACATTACGCCGCACGACATGACTTTCAAACTCAGACGGCAGGCCATATGGGTTTGCATCGACGCCCTCGCCAAGATAAGGCGTCCATTCCGGCACATTTGGTGGTAAATTATCAGGATTCACCTCGCCCGCACTTGCCGAATTTAAAACAGATGCAGCACCCAAAGCGGTTGCTCCCCCCAATAAAGAGCGTCGTGAAAGTGAGAGGCTTTGATCATGTTTTTTAGTCATGTTTACCTTTTTACTCCCATTATTTCTTATATTCACTGCATCAGTTCACTGTCTTCGTGAGTTAAGAGCTACAATTTGTTTTGGTTATTACGCAGCGTCACGCAATTTTCATATTTTTTGAAGCCGTGTATTCTTTACCACCATCCTCAACCCAGATAAAATCAAACCTCCCAGCTTCAGTTACTTTAAATGGAAAGACGATAAACGGATTGGATGCCACAGATGGCTTCAAATCTACGTTAAATACCGGATTGCCATTAAATTTTGCCGTGAAACTTTTTATAATATTACGCGGTATTGCCTTACCATCAGCATCAACGGCCCGACCACTATGCATTGGATGGGAGATTAACGTTTTAATTTCAATGACCTCACCAACACTCGCTTTTTTCTGAACTTTTACTCGCGCTTTTACTTTTGCCATCTTTTTTCTCCTCAACCACCACAGCCACCGATTGTAACTTTGACCTTAGTATCGGCTTTCGCAAATAAACCATTGTTCATCTCAGCTAGGACAATTACGTTCTGTGTTTTTGATAAACGCATACGGGTAGTAGCACCGCACGCCCCCATTGCAGGTGTAAAATTAAATTTAGCTACATCGGGCTCGGGATTTCCATCCGCGAAAACAAAAACTGTTTTCACATACTCGTCCTCATTCATAGGGCTATCGATTTCAAAAACAATTTTGACTTGATTACCATTTTCAGCAATTTCAGGCATATCAAGGTAGATATCAATATCGCTAACTTTTCTACCATTTGTTATCTCAGAAATGCGGCTGGCAACTTTGTCAGGAGTAGCAAAACTCCTAAGAGGAAACAATGAACTGGCCGCCACACCCGATAAAAGGCGCATGGCCTGCCGACGCGGTATTAATGTCATTTTTTGAGCAACCATATTCAGACACCTTCCAATTAAATTATTACGAGCGTTCGGTTAAACATGAAGAAAACAACATGTTCAGATTTTTAAGGAACAAGGCCTATGCCGTTATACCAACGTAGTATAGAGTTTCAGCCAATAATTATCAATTGTGTGTGGTGTAAAACGCAATAGGTAAAATCACCATGGAGTCTTTTTCTATATCGGATTTCAAATCAACATCAATGAGGGATGTATTCGGAAAGTGCCCAAAAAAACATATCACGGTTTTGGTAACCTACTATTCGGCCAACCTCATCATTTCCACTCATTAAAATAAACGTTGGCGTCACCGAAACATTCGGTGTTACATCGGTAAAATGTTCGCTAAAAAGGCTTATCTCCATTTTAAATAACGGTGCTTTTTTCGCGTATTCTGTATCTTCATAGAGACGTCCAACATCCCTCTCCCAAGCTTTGCAAAATACACAATGGTCTGAAAAAACATAAACTAGACGAAAAGGCCCATTTTTTTCTGCTGCATTTATTGGAGACCCTATTAATAGCAAAACAGCAATTAATATTATCTTAGCCATCGATACAATCTTCAAAATGAATTTGACAAAACAGAGGCAATTAATCGAAAACCTTGACAACACTGCTAGCATTTTTACTTGTCCCACTGGGCGACAACCCTTCCTCAATTTTTGTGTTTGTAATGCTAACGCGTAAAATGCGACGCACAGCCTCACTCCTCAAAGAGTAAATCACGTTCCTTGAAACACGTTTAGTTACCACAACATCTGATTTTCTCAATACAGCCAATTGTTGCGATACTGCATACTGCTTGAGTTCTAGCCGCTCACAAATTTGACTGACAGATAGCGGGCCCGCCAATAAGCATTTGCAAATCGTAAGACGAACAGGGTGCGACAACGCATGGTAAATGCAAACCATGCGACTGGTTGGACGGTCAAGCTCAAACTCATTGTCATTGAAAAGAGCTGTTCTACTACTCATCGCTAGCCTTTATCCAGTAATTCATCATTTTAGTGTTTTTTATCCATTGAAACGGCCTTTCAAAACACTACTACAAGAATTTGCCAAAAGTAAAATTCACACATTTATTTTAAGACATTACTATATCAATTGAGACTTTTACCACCGACATATCATCATTTTATGATGATACCTTTATCACTGTTACTCTAGCTAAAGGAGCCGCACCCTTTTCTCACCTAAAACACTCAAATCTAAATATTGTGCCTATTTATTGACATAAGTATCGACCTACATGATTGACAGATGTCCCATGCACTGCAATCGTTTTACCATATGGACCAAATATAAAGAAAATGGAGGAAAACATGAGACGAACTATTTTGAATAAGTTTGTCAATACAGCAAAGCCTGTGGCTCTCGCTGTTATTCTAGGGGTTTCTTTTGCTCCGATGCAGGCTGCAGCAGAACAGATTGTTGCGCGGATGTCAGGACATTGGAGCCCCAAACACCAAAGTTCAATTCATGCCCAAATGTTTGCGGATGAAGTCACCAAAAGATCAAATGGGCGGTTAAAGATTGAATATTATCCGTCAAAACAACTGTTTGGAATCAGAGAAGTCCTTGGTGCGGTTACCTCCGGCGCTGTTGAACTCGGCGGCGTTGTTGGCGTGGTGAGTTTTCCCCCAATTAACAAAAACTTCAACGTAGCATCATACCCAGGTCTCTTTTCTTCCTACGAGCAACAGCGTAATTTCTTTCTCAAGTCTGCCAAAGGTCAAGAGATCTGGAATGATATAACGAGTAAAAGTAACTCACAATTAATTATGTACAATCCTGTTGGTCCAGTAATGACTTTCAGTAGCGCCCGTGAGTTGACAGGCATTGACGTGATGAAGGGTCTAAAGGCAAGACGCCTTTTGAAAAGCGAGCTCCCGATGTGGAAAGCTCTCGAAGCAAACGCTGTCTCACTGCCTACAGGCGAAGTCTACACGTCCCTCCAGACTGGAATGATTGACACTATTAACAGCCCACCCGGTTCAATTGAAGCTTACAGTTGGTGGGAATTCCTTTCTTATGGGCAAAAGCCCTATCAATACTTTGCCGACGCATACATTATGGCCAACAAGGATTGGATGAACAGCCTGCCCTCTGACCTACAGGAACTAGTACTGACTGTTGGCGCTGAGGTGGGCCAGATCTCGACGAATACGATCCTTGGTGCTGGAGAGGATACCTTGAAAAAATTTGTTGATCGTGGCGGGGTGGTAACTGTACTCAGCGGTGCTGAAAAAGCTAAGTTTGATAAATTGATGCAAGATAAGGTTATGCCGGCAATGGCAGATATGTTCGATGAGGACACGCTGTCAGAGGCCCAAATATTCGCGAGCAAGTAGATTGCGTGCTCTCAATAGATCTAGGGGGCGAGCGCGGTGTTAAAGGTTGCGCTTGCTCGTTTTTCCAAATTAAATGAATGGCTTGAAAAAGCAGTTTATCTGCTCGCAATTTTTATCGTTGCGAACATGGTTCTGGCTTTGTTTTTGAGCGCGTTAGTTCGATACCTGTCGGGAACTGGATATGATTGGTTTATCGAATTACCACCAATATTAACGAGCTGGTTGGTTTTCCCAATGTTAGGGCCATTGCTAAAATCTGGCAGCCATATCAAGGTAGATGTTCTAAACAATACCCTCTCACCCCATAACCTTTCACTATTGAAACTGGCTATATCTCTAATCGCACTAATAGCGTCGATAATTTTCTTAATGGCAGGAATCGAAGCAACTAGCCTCTATTTTAAGCTCGGACAGGTAATGGAGTTGGAAATTGAAATACCAATCTGGTGGATTTATCTCGCCTTTCCAACTGGATTTTTGATTATGGCGTTTTTCGCATTGGAACTTGTTTTATCCGAGCTTCTGACGATACTAAATAGAAGAAATACTTAGCTCATGTACACTCTAGCTATCATATCCTCGATGTTTCTTCTGCTTATGTCGGTTCCAATTTTCCTTGTTTTTGGCATTGGGAGTTCGACCGCGGCTATCCTTGGACTTGGCCTGCCATGGTCAACATTAATCCAAGTATCCTTCGGCGCAATGACAAAACATATTCTTGTAGCAGTACCACTTTTTATATTTGCGGGGATGGTTATGCTCCGGGGTGGAGCTGCGAGGCGCTTGGTCGATTTTGCAACTGCGCTAGTCGGGCATTGGCCAGGTGGACTTGGTATTGCCATGGTCATTGCGATGGGGTTTTTTGCCGCTTTTTGTGGATCAATTTTAGCCGCGATCACCGCCGTTGGAACCATAATGATGCCTAAGATGCTTGAGCAGGGTTATCCAAAACCTTTCGTCATCGTTCTGGCAGCATCGGCAGCTCTGCTCGAAGCTCTAATACCACCTTCAAATGCTGCAATTTTATTCAGCGCATTGACAAATGTACCTGTTTCCCAGACGTTTGCTGCCGGCATGATCCCTGGGCTCATATTGCTTTGTTTGATGGTTTTAGTAGTGCTTGTTAAATGTCGCAATATTCGCAACCCAGAACCAGCATCTCCTGCCGAGCGGTGGCAAAGTTTTCTAGGCGCCTTGCCGGGACTTTTCACACCTATCATAATATTGGGTGGAATTTATGCAGGTTTGCTGACACCATCAGAATCCGCTGCTGTTGCGGGCGTATGGGCAATTTTTATGGGCTTTTTCATTTACCGAGAACTGACCTTCAAGTCACTACAAATGGCCCTACGCGAAACTGCGACAATCACCGCCATAATTTTTGCCATAATCGCAACTGCTACTTTCTTAAGTGTTGTGCTTACCTACAGTCAGATACCGCAACAAATTATCGCCTATTTCACTGAAATGGGAGCGACATTCACACTTTTTTGGATGGCATTGGCAGTAATCTGTCTACTACTTGGAACCTTCGTTGAGATTGTACCAGTCTTCTATCTTACAGTTCCAATTTTTGCTGCAATTACTATCTCTTTCAATCAAAGTCTTCTTCACCTTTATGTTGTTTTTGTTGCCTTTGCAGGAATTGGCATGATCACACCTCCTGTTTGTGTTGGCATCTATACGAGTGCTAGTGTTATTCAAGAAAATCCAGCGAAGGCCTTTAAGGAAGTTCCATTATTTGTCGGCGTCGGTATACTATACGGTATTCTTATGATCTTTTTACCGGAAGCCTCAACCTGGCTTCCCTCGCTCTTGACGAGATAATCCCTCCTCCTCCCCAAAAGGGTATCATTGAAAAAAACCTAGAAAACAAAAACAGCTCTCGGGCTGTTATGGCCGGGGCTAATTTTTCGGCTTATACTTATTTTTGTAGGTTAGCATCCCATGGAAGACTCGAACCTCTGTTGCCGCCGTAAAGGAGCGATACTCAGGTCCCAAAGAATTACAAATAACTAATTTGATCATTCAATCTTTTGACCGTAGATACTCGGCGACTCATAGAGCCAACGAAAAGACTGTTTCCTTTTACATTTCCTTCTTAACAACTAGTTGTGAGGGTTCGTCAAAACATTCTCTAGCGTTATCCTGAAGCGTCGTAGGATAATCACCCGTAAAACAGTGATCGGTGAATGCTGGATTATTATTATCTCTTCCATTTTTATGCCCCATAGCTTTGTATAACCCATCAACAGAGAGAAACGACAAGCTATCCGCACCGATAAATTTTCTCATTTCATCTATGGATTTAAATGAAGCCAACAACTGGCTTGGATTTGGCGTATCAATGCCATAAAAATCTGGAAATTTTATTGGTGGTGAAGCAATTTTCATATGGACTTCAGATGCTCCAGCCTCACGCATCAACTCAACGATTTTAACCGAAGTTGTGCCTCGGACAATGGAGTCATCGATTAGCACCACACTTTTCCCATCTACAGCTTTTTTATTTATATTATGTTTTAATTTCACGCCAAAATCTCTGCTAGACTGTTGTGGCTCTATGAAGGTTCGCCCTACATAATGATTTCTTATAATACCAAGTTGGAATGGGATTTTCGACTCTTCAGCAAATCCTAGGGCCGCGGGTACACCGCTATCGGGAACTGGCACCACCACTTCACCAAAACTTGGCGACTCTTTGGCTAATTGTTGACCAATTTTTTTCCTGCACTCATATACGCTTAATCCTCCCACCACACTGTCTGGCCTAGCAAAATAGATGTACTCAAAAATGCACGGACGATAAGGGGCAACCGGGAAGGGCATAAAACTGCGAATGCCTTGATCAGATATTACAACAACCTCTCCATTTGAAACCTCCCGAACAAATTGAGCTCCGATAATATCCAATGCACATGTCTCAGATGATAAAATAAAGAAATCACCAAGCTTTCCGATAACCAGAGGGCGTATGCCAAAAGGGTCACGAACACCAATAAGTTTGTCACCCGTTAATGCTACCAGAGCATACGCACCCTCAACGCTCCCCAAGGCGTCGATAAATCTTGATACTTGTTCATCCTCTATCACACTGTCATAGGCCAATTTCGAACGAGCTATCAATTGAAGGATCGTTTCCGTATCTGACGTCGACTGAAAGATTGCTCCATTTTTGACTAATTCACCTCGCAAAGTCAGAGCGTTAGTGATGTTTCCATTATGAGCAACTGCAAAACCTCCTCCCGCGAGATCAGCAAAGAGCGGTTGAACATTTCTCAATGCTGGCTCACCAGTTGTAGAATATCGCACGTGTCCCATGGCAGAAGTTCCGGGCAATTTATTGATCACAGGCTTTTTCGTGAAATTATCTCCCACAAGGCCAAGTCTTCTCTCTGAGTGAAAATGTTTACCGTCGTAGCTGACAATACCCGCCGCTTCCTGTCCACGATGTTGAAGGGCGTGCAGTCCTAGCGCTGTGATCGTCGACGCTTCAGGATG
Source organism: SAR116 cluster bacterium AG-447-A06 (assembly GCA_003212345.1). GTDB lineage: Bacteria > Pseudomonadota > Alphaproteobacteria > Puniceispirillales > Puniceispirillaceae > UBA3439. The sequence continues at coordinate 2,195 of QCPZ01000034.1, read as the reverse complement.
CCCCCAAATCCCAAAAACACCACATTCTTCTTGCAACTTGTCGTCACTACTATTCCAAAGAAACATTTTGGCCCTCGGTTATGGGGTATAAAAATCAAGTTTCGTGAACGGAACTACTAACATTAATATGCAAGCAAAACAAACTATTCCAAGAAAGAAAGATTAGGTAACATTAATATTAGCAACCAGACATATGACGAGCAAGAAACAGCCGCCAGACAATTAAGGCTGAAAACCTCTTTAAACTTTGCTTTGGCTTTGGGCTGGCATTCCGTGGGGGATTCGAACCCCTGTTGCCACCGTGAAAGGACGGTTTTACAGGTATTTGGGGGTAAATATCATGCCGCTCTGAGATGTTTTGGGGTGTGCTGGTAGCCGTTGGTAGTGAGAAACTTAGACTAAATTGGACTGGATTTTATGCCCTCGCCTTCCGCACTGCAAACGTAGTTACGTTGGTGGGCTTGCCGCCTACTCCTTGCGGCTTGGATCGCTGTCTGCAAAAAGCAGAGGCGCGTTGTACTCTGGTCATGTCCCCAGCCCTTGCTACTGGCACGCGTTTAGCAAATTTACTTTTAACTTTGTTAGTCGAACTGTGCCTACATTTTTCAAAATCGTAATTAATTTAATGCCAGTAATATAATCTAAAAAGTTGAAATTAGTTTATATATGAAAGTGATTATTAAAAAATTAAAAAATTTCACATCGCGTCAAGCGTATGTGCCACTCCATTATTAATATGGGCCCTCAATACATCTGTTGCAGTAGCACTGTTGCGGGCCAATGCTGCCTCAAAAAGAGCTTTATGTTCATCACATGCTGCCTCACCGCGATATGTTAGAACAAGCATCTGATATCGCAAATATTTACCAAATAATGTGGCGTGTAGCGCCAATAAGTTGCTTGAATTACAGGCACGGATTAATGCCAGGTGAAACTCCCAATCGTATTTTTTCCAGAGCTCTTTTTCAGTATCACCATCTTGCTGCATCCGGCCCTCAATAAGCTGGAGCTTGTGATAGGCGGCAACAAGATCAGCCTCCCAGTCTTCATCTCCATTCTCAAAAGACTCGCAAAGTGCGTGGCACTCCAAAAGAATTCGCAGATTAGCTATTTCACTGAGGTCATTCTGCGAAACAGGCGTAACAAAGAATCCACGCTGTTCAGCAGCAGAAACGAACCCGTCGCTCGCTAAGCGATTTAAAATTTCACGCAAAGTGGAAACGCTGGTGGCATAACTAACTTTTAGAGCATCCAGTTTTAATTTGGCTCCCGGTTCAAGCCTACCAAAAATAATGTCATGTTTAATTTTTTCATACGTCGTGTGGCCGACGGTGTTTTGCTGCTCAAAACTTAGAAAGCCTAATTTACTATGATCTTTGCGCATTTGAGCCGAGTTTCATTTTTGTCGGGTGAGTACCAAATTTACATTACACCATTGATTTAGATCTCTCATAATAATTTTTTATATCATTGATTATTAAAAATATATGATATTTAATCTGACACATTATATTTTTGGATTGTTAGGTTGCCAGTAATTAGAAAAAAAGAAACGAAAAAACCAAGCTTGCAACAAGTCCGGCTTGCAATCGTTGGTTTGGGGTTAGTGGGTTGTCGCCACGCATCTGCAATTCAGCAAGTTGCGAACGCAACTTTATGCGCCGTTGTTGATCCTTATGATAATGGTCGCCAAGAAGCAGCAGCACTGGGCGTTCCATGTTTTCATGATCTTCAAGCGATGATAAAAGCAAAAAAGCCTGATGGTATCATTCTGGCCACCCCAACAAAGCTTCATGCTGAACAGGGTGTGCACTGTGTGTCTGCCAATATTCCGGTTCTTGTTGAAAAACCACTCGCAGATAATTTGCAAGAAGCAAGAAGTCTTGTTGAACAAGCCGAAGCCAATGGGTCAATCCTCATGGTTGGTCATCATCGACGGTTCAACCCCCTTATACAAAAGGCGCATACTCTGATTAACGAGGGTGCGATTGGAGATGTTAGAACGGTTCACGCAACCTGCTGGTTCTACAAACCTGACAGTTATTTTGATGTAGCCCCGTGGCGCAAACAGTTAGGGGCCGGACCGATATCGGTTAATTTGGTGCATGACATTGATCTCATGAGGCATTTATGCGGCGAGATCACCCAAGTTCAAGCCCAGGCGACAGCGTCGAAACGTGGTTATGACAATGAGG
>QCPZ01000033.1 GCA_003212345.1 SAR116 cluster bacterium AG-447-A06 | reverse complement strand
TTAGCAGTGGGTCGACAACGAATGACTCAACGATTGCTCTAAGATTTACCACAAGTGAGGCTGCAACAGGATTTGCTGCTAATGACATTACGGTGTCAGGTGGTTCGATCAGTAGTTTTACCGCAGTTTCATCAACAGTTTACACTGCGACCTTCACGCCTTCTGGTGCTGGTGCGACTACTGTTGATGTTACTGGAAATAAATTTACAGACGCGGTTGGTAACAACAACAGCGCAGCAACGCAGTTTACATGGACTTATGATAACGTCATAACAATGGCGATTACGTCTACCACGTCTGGTGTAACTAGCGGTTCAACAACCAATGATTCGACTATCGCTTTGACGTTCACCGCCAATCGAGCGACTAGTAATTTCGTTGTTGGAGATATCACAGTGTCGGGTGGTTCATTGAGCAGCTTTACGGCATCTTCATCGACAGTCTACACAGCAACCTTTACGCCTTCCGGGCCAGGCGCAACGACCGTAGACGTTGCCGGAAGCAAATTCACAGATGCCTTTGGTAACAATAATAGCGCAGCAACGCAGTTCACCTGGACATACGACAACACAAGCCCAACAGTAACTATAACCGGGCCAACCGGAGTTGCTGCTGCCGCATTTGACGTTACTGCAACTTTTTCAGAGAGTGTTTCCGGGCTCACAGCAAATGAAATTACGGTTACTAATGGTTCTGTAACCTCTTTATCGGGCAGCGGTGCTACTTATACAGCTACAATTAATCCCGTCTTGCAGTCAAATGTGACTGTTTCAATTGCCGCTGGAGTTGCAGTGGACGTAGGAGGCAATGTCAATACTGCTTCCAACACTTACTCTCGCGATGCGGGATCACCAGCTGCAGCGTTTGAGGAAAAAAAGACAGAGATTGAAAAAGTAGTCTCTGAGGAAGTAATGCGATCGGTGACTGCTGCGCTATCAGGAAATACAAAATTGATGAGTGCTGTCATGGGGCGTTTTGTTAGAAATGGATCGGAAACAAAATCAGATTATGGATTTTTAAACGGCGGCGAAATCCCGATGGATTTCAACTACTCATTTTCCGCGAATGATGATGGAGCTGTGGCATCTGGAGATTTTGTTAAAGAGTTTCTTGGTGGAAAAAATCAAAATGATACGATTATATCTGGAGATTTTGAGGTGCAGAGTGACGATGATGGATCCTCGACCCATAAGTTCACTGGTAAACTTGCGTGGGAAAAGCCAGTAACAGAAAAAGAGACTGTTGGATACTTCCTTGGGTTAGAGCACGGCAAATCAAAGTTTAAAGGGACGTTCACAGGAGACCAGGATGACTTGGGGCTTTCTGTCGGCGGTTACTTCATTACGAAAGTCAGCCCACAACTTTTCATGGATGGGTATGCAACATATGGCCGTTCGTGGAATAACTTAAAATTGGATGACGGAACCTTGAGTATAGCCTCTGATTACGTAACTAGCACCAAAACCTTTGGTGGATCTATCACTGGAGTCATGCCTGTAAACTCTTATGCGCTTGGCAGTAATAAACGCTACAGTGGTTTTGGGTATTATGAAGTTTGGCCGGAATTGCAATTCTCATATGGCAGTACAAATATTGGGAGGATGGATTTTACGGGACAAGCTTATGGGATGGTTGATAACACTTTATCCATTAACAAAAAGACGGTTAGTAAATCGAGTGCAGGCTTCATACCGCATATCAAAGTGCCAGTGGACGGCGTGTTAGTTGCAGACAGTAAATCAGTTTTGACGTTGTCTCCTAGGGTAAAATATGAAGAAACTCGATCAACGACTGTCAATAGTAGTTTTGGTGGTGGCTTCCATGTTGGTCACACAAAAAAATCCTTCGATGGTTTGGGAGAGCTGAGTATAAAGCTTATGCTTGATAGGATAGAATCCACCACAAGTAAGGGCGCAAAAGTAAAGTATGATTTGCGCTTCTAATTTGATTTTTCTATTCGAGTCATTGCTGAGGGTGTTGGGAGCTTTGAGGCGCTTTTAACGGCTGATTTACAGAATAATACGAGGTTAATGATCGCTGACCAGCGTCGAGTAGACTCACGTGGATTTGAATCAAAATCTCACAAAAATGATTAAAATATTTTGCCAGGGTTTAGAATGTTCTTAGGATCAAAAGTTGTCTTGATATTACTCATTACATCGACTGCCTCTCCCATTTCATCTCGAAGATAAATGCTTTTTCCCTGGCCAATGCCATGTTCGCCCGTACATGTTCCGCCAAGTTTTAGAGACCGTGCTGTCAAGCGACCAGAAAATTCACTGATTTTCTGATGCATATCGATGTCATCGGGCATGGCCAATGGAAGGACATGAAAGTTACCATCACCAACATGACCAACAATTGGTGCAGTTAGACCGGCCGCTTCTATGTCGGAGATCGTATCCTCTATGCAATCTGCCAATCTCGAAATTGGAACGCAAACATCGGTGGCAAATCCAGTTGCGCCGGGTATTAGCGCGTATGCCGCCCACAATGCATTATGTCGGGCTTGCCACAATTTTTTACGTTCATCTGGGTCGTCTGACCAATGGAAAGGTGAGGGTGAATGATCGTCGCAAATGTCTGTGAAGCGGGCTGCATCATCTCTAACAGAATCCGATGTGCCGTGGAACTCAACAAGCAATAGGGGCGTTTCGGGAAGATTTAGCTTTGAATAAGCGTTGCAAGCCCGAACATGAAGTGGATCTAGCATTTCAAGGCGCGCGACAGGAATGTCGAACTGGATGGTCTCGATTACGGCGTTACAGGCGGCCCTGATTGAGGGGAAAGAACAGATGCCGCCAGCAATCTTGTCAGGAATGGAATGAAGACGTAGAGTTAATTCAGTAATGATGCCGAGTGTGCCCTCAGAGCCAACCATTAGCCGAGTTAAGTCATAGCCTGCAGCTGATTTGCGCGACCGACCACCGGTTCTAATGGTGCGCCCATCAGCAAGCACAATTTCCATTCCAAGAACATTGTCTTTCATGGTGCCATAGCGAACCGCGTTAGTGCCTGATGCGCGCGTCGCGGCCATGCCGCCAATACTGGCGTTCGCGCCTGGATCAATGGGGAAAAACAAGCCAGTATTGTGAAGATATGTATTTAGGTCCTCGCGTGTCACACCCGGTTGCACAGTTGCATCAAGGTCTTCGTGATTGACTGTCAGAACCTTATCAAAACTAGACATATCAATTGAAATCCCACCAAATGGAGCGTTCACATGACCTTCAAGTGACGATCCGGTACCAAAAGCTATTGCTGGACAGCTGGTTTGATTACATACCCTCAAAATAGCGGACACTTCATCGGTCGTTTTTGCAAAAATAACCGCATCCGGTGGCTGGTTTGAGATGCGTGTCGTGGTATGCCCATGTTGCTGTCGAACAGAGGGTGAGGTTGATAGCCTTTCGCCAAATTGTTGTTTCAGCGTGTCAATTGCCTGCTGGATATTTTTCTGATCAAACACTCTAATTATTCTCAACTAAAACGGAGCTGGATTGCATTGAAAAGCTAACATAGGTTGTACGAATTACAAAAAACTAGTCGTGGACCAGGAATTATTTTTGTGAATACTACGCAAATAATGACTGGGATCGACTTAGCCGCTGGGACAAAAAATATTACAAATGTTATACTATAAGAACTGCATCGCTCACTGAAATAAGATCGTTAAAACCAAATTAAATATGGACTTTGGCGCATGCCCATTAATCCCAATTTTGCAATAATTGGAGTGACCCCATGTCAAACAAAATGAAAAAAAACCAAATGGTTAAAATATTATGTCTTGATGGTGATGGTATTGGGCCCGAGATTGCCACGGCGACCAGAAACGTTTTGGCAGCGGTTGATCGACGATTTGGCCTGAATTTGGAACTTCAAAGCGCCGAAATTGGGTTTAAGTCGCTGGAGGTATCGGGTTCAACATTTCCCGATGATGTGGTAGTTGCGGCCAAGGCAGCAGATGGCATTTTAATGGCCCCTGTATCAACAAATGACTATCCACCGGAGAGCGAGGGTGGCATTAACCCATCAGGATTTTTGCGTAAGGAGCTTGATTTATATGCGAACATTCGGCCGGCAAAATCTTTTGTTGGTTTTCCACCAAGAGTTGGAGACCATATTGATTTAATCATTGCCCGTGAAAACACCGAGGGGTTTTATTCTGATCGTTCAATGTTTTTTGGGCGGGCAGAGTTTATGCCTAGCGAAGATATGGCGCTATCTGTGCGCAAAATTACCAGAAAAGCATCAACGCGAATTGCCCGCGCTGCTTTTGCCCTTGCTGCGCAGCGCCGTCGAAAAATAACTGTGGTTCATAAGGCCAATGTATTTCGTGTATCAGATGGACTATTTCTTGAGGCGGTCCGTGCGGTTCGCGATGAGTTTCCAGATTTCGAATATGAAGAGCAAATTGTTGACGCTATGGCTGCGCTTTTAATTCGTGACCCGGCCCAGTTTGATGTGATTGTTACAACCAATATGTATGGGGATATCCTGTCCGATGAGGCGTCAGAAATTGCTGGTAGTCTTGGTATGGCAGCATCATTAAACGCTGGGGAACACTTTGCGATGGCGCAGGCGCAACATGGTTCAGCACCCGCGTTAGCTGGGCAAGATATTGCAAACCCATCATCGTTAATTGGATCTGCAGCAATGTTGCTTCGGTGGATTGCCAAGCGGCATGATGCGCCGCATTTTGTTCTTGCCGCAAAAGCGATTGAAAGTGCTATCTCGGCAGCGGTGGCAAACCCTAGAACGCGCACGCGGGATTTGGGCGGTAAATTAGGAACCGCCGCTTACACGGATAAGATACTGGAAATAATTAATAAATAACAAAATACCCGTTTTGACTGCAAATGCCAAAAATTTATCAACTGAAGTGGAAAACTATTCAATGTCTGATGCTACTCTTGCTTCTTCTGTTTTTGTTGACGCCAATGATGCTATCACTTTTGCATCTAGTTTATTAACCGGACAGGGTGTAAGTGCTGAAGACTCGGCGGCAATTGCCACATGTCTTGTTCAAGCAGATCTTCGAGGCGTGCAAACTCATGGAATGTCACGCCTCCCTATCTATGTCAAACGGGTTAAGAGGGGGCTCGTTAACCCGGCGCCGAGCATGAAGCTTACTAAGCCAATGGCAGCGTGTGCGTCGCTAGACGGTGATAACGGCTTTGGATTTCTTGTTGGAATCAGGGCCATGCGGGAAGCGATAGAAATGGCTGAGACCTGTGGTGTTGGCGTGGTCTCAGCCCACAATAGTAACCATTTCGGTATGGCAGCAAGTTATTTGCTTCAGGCTGTCACCGCGGGCTACTTTGCATTTGTGTTCACTAACGCAGCGAAGTCCATGCCACCATGGGGAGGCCGTGAAGGGTTGTTTGGCACTAGTCCATTTGGGGCAGCAGCTCCCGCTGGCAGACTTCCGCCATTTGTCCTCGATATGTCGCCAGCAGTTGCGGCTCGGGGTAAAATCAGATTGGCTGAGAAGCGCTCTGAGTCCATTCCTGAGGGTTACGCGCTTGATGAAAATGGGCAAACAACTACGGACCCCACAGCTGCGCTTCGTGGTGTGGTATTACCCATCGGTACTTACAAAGGGTCGGGAATTTCGATGTTGATGGAAATCTTGTCTGGGGTGTTTTCTGGTGCCAATTTTGGGGGCGATGTTCCAGACCAATATACAGTAATGGATAGACCTCAGAATGTGGGGCATTTTTTTATGGCGATGAAACCCGGTATATTTGTAACGGAACAAGGCTTTCGCGACCGTATGGACACTCTTATAAGCCGTGTGAAGACAAATCCACTTGCAAGTGGATTTGATGAAATTTTGATACCAGGCGAAATTGAAACTAGTCTCGAAAATGAACGGCGTAAGACAGGAATTCCTTATGCTCATTCCGACCTTGAAATTCTTGCAAAATTGGCATCTGATTATGGGGTTCCGGAAATGAAGACTAAAAATTCCTAGAGATTACGCTCACAGTTGATGAAAGCGCATTGAAAATGTTTATTTTTTATTACGCAAAAAGTTCTGCTGCCTATGCCCCCCACATCTTACTTGAGGAAACTGGTCTTGAGTACAAAGCAGTAAGAATTGATTTCCAAACAAAAGAGCAACAGTCCCCCGCTTATCTAAAAATAAATCCAAAGGGGCGCGTTCCTGCCCTTATTACAGAGAAAGGTATTCTGACTGAAACACCCGCGATTCTTGCTTATCTTGCTGAAGTCGCTCCAGATCAAAACCTAGCGCCAACTGACCCGTTTGAGTTTGCAATTGCTCAAGCATTTAACAGTTACATGGCTTCAACAGTTCACGTGGCGCATGCGCACAAACACCGGGGCGCGCGTTGGGCCGATGACCCACTGGTGCACGAGGCGATGAGGGCAAAGGTTACTGCCAATATGACGGAACACGCACAAATGATTGAAGAGCATTACCTAAAGGGCCCTTTTGTTTTAGGTGATAGGTTTTCATTTTGCGATCCCTACATGGCCCTGGTCACCAGATGGTTTCGGGATGATGGGGTGGATCTTGATCAATTCGCCAAAATCAAAGAACACGACATATTGATGCGCCAACGACCGTCCATGCAGCATGTTCTTGAGTTGCATTCCTAAAATGATTTAAGGTAACGAACATCGCTGGCGCTTATGCTGCGCGACATGCCCGCATTTGGTCTCGATGAGATACCGGTCCAAGATATTGTGACAAGTTTTGGCGTTGATTGAGGTTATGCATAGCAACCCTCCCTAAAATAATAGCTCGCTGGTATGGGACGTCTACATGGTCAACAAAATTTTGCCGCGTTTATTTCCCGACTCCATGAGCGTATGTGCCTTGTGTGCATCTGCAAGGTCAAAGTGGGCAAAGGTTGTTGTTCGTAATTTTGGCGGTGATGATCCGAAAAGTGGCCATATGGTTCGGATTAAATCGGAGGCTACTTCAGATTTGAAATTGTCAGAGCGTGATCTTAACGTAGAACCCGTTAAGGTGAGGCGCTTTAGCATAATGGGCATAAGGTCGACTTCTATCTTTGACCCAAGGTTAAAGGCAAGCTGGACAATCTTTGCATCCGCATGCGCCGCTCTGATATTGCGAGCAACATAGTCACCGCCAATAATATCTAGAATAATATTTGCTCCACCAATTTCACGCAGGATTGGGACAAAATCCTTTTCATTGAAATTGATCGAACGCTGTGCCCCAAGACTCTCACAATAGGTACAGGAGTCGGCTGAACCCGCCGTTGCAAAGACTTGTAAGCCCATGGCCGCGCCAATTTGGATTGCTGTGGACCCAATGCCGCCAGCACCCCCATGCACAAGGAAAACGGTGCCGTCTTCTATTTTTTGATTAAAAAAGATATTGCTCCAAACGGTGAAATAGGTTTCCGGCAGTCCTGCTGCATCTTGTTCGTTAACGCCGTCTGGGATAGGTAGACAGTGCTTTGCATTCACAGCAACGTACTCGGCGTAGCCACCGCCATTTGTGAGCGCGCATACCCTGTCACCAATTGACCATTTGGTTTGATCACATCCCACATCCACAATCTCCCCAGACACTTCAAGACCTAACAAGTCGGAAGCACCTTTTGGAGGCGGATAATGGCCGCGTCGTTGCACGAGGTCAGGCCCGTTTACTCCAGCAGCTATAACTTTGATCAACACCTTTTCAGCGGTTACCTCCGGCAAATCACGCTTGCTCTGGATTAAAACGTCAGGCTCCCCAAACTCAGAGATTTCGACAACTCTCATTTGGGTTGGGAGGCTCATTTTTGGTCCTGATTGATTCGTTGATTTAAAGTGGTTTAATGTTTCGCGAGTCGACAGTTTCGAGAGACGTTGCGAGCTTTATGTGTTATCTTGTTTGTGCGAGTTGGTCAAATATTGTTAATGCAATGGTTTGGCTAGTTTTTGTAGAAAATGGGTTGTAGATGTGGTTAATTAGGGTCTCTAGAACTACACACTGCTTTGGCTATCTGGTAATTCATACAATCTAATAGACGCTAAGACTGTGAAATGTGACTGTTTCTTCCAGTTTGCAAGGAGTGAAGTTTGGATACTTTTGATGGCGATATCGGCGTTTGGAAATCAGCACCAGGCAAAGGGCGCAAAACGCCTAAGGGTCGGCAAATTGATGACGCGGCTCTATCCGATGTGCGGGCCTTATTAGGGGATAGTCCCCGCCGAAGGGATCTGCTCATTGAATTTTTACACCTAATCCAAGATAGGTATGGGTATCTTGGCGTCGCGCATTTGAATGCGTTGGCTGATGAGATGCGGCTAGCTCAGACTGAAGTTTACGAAGTCGCAAGCTTTTATGCGCACTTTGACGTGGTTAAAGCTGACGAAGTGCCACCGCCAGCGCTGACAATTCGCGTTTGTGACTCACTCTCATGCGAGTTGGCAGGAGCGCAGAAGTTAAAGTCTTTACTTGAGGATGGCTTGGATAAAAGTGAGGTGAGGGTTCTTCGTGCGCCGTGCATGGGACGCTGCGATACCGCGCCGGTTTTAGAAATAGGTCATAACCATATTGATTTCGCCTCAATTGAAAAAGTTGAGGAGGCAATCGCCGCGGATGATACGCACCCTCATATAACGGATTATCAGGATCTGGCTGCGTACAAGGCAGATGGCGGTTATAAAAAGTTGGAGTCGTTGCGCCTCAATGGCAACTGGGAGGAGGTTCAAGATCTCCTGGATCAAAGTGGTCTTCGTGGCCTCGGCGGTGCTGGATTTCCATCGGGAAAAAAATGGGGTTTTGTGCGGGCTGCTGAAGGGCCCCGTTATCTTGCGGTAAATGGTGATGAAGGTGAACCAGGAACCTTTAAAGATCGCTATTACCTCGAACGTATGCCGCATTTGTTCCTTGAAGGTATGTTAATCGCGGCATGGGCGGTCGAAGCTGATACCTGTTTTATCTACATGCGTGACGAATATCCGGTTGTGCTGAAGATTTTGGCTGATGAAATTGAACGTTTGGAACAGGCTGGGATTGTTAATCCGGGATATATTGATCTCCGCCGTGGTGCCGGGGCCTATATCTGCGGCGAAGAAAGCGCGATGATTGAGTCCATTGAGGGTAAACGCGGCCTGCCACGCCATCGCCCACCTTACGTGGCGCAGGTTGGCATCTTTGCGCGCCCAACGTTAGTTCATAACATCGAGACCCTGCATTGGATCGCTCGAGTATGTCGTGAGGGGCCAGAAATTCTGTCATCAGTCGAAAAAAATGGCCGCAAAGGCCTGCGCAGTTACTCAGTTTCAGGACGCGTGGCCAAACCCGGAATGTACGTTCTGCCGGCAGGGTCAAGCATTTTAGATATTATTGAGGCGGCAGGTGGTATGGCGAAAGGCCATCAATTTAAGGCCTATCAGCCAGGGGGGCCATCATCGGGTTTGTTACCGGCTAGCTTGAATGACGTCCCACTTGATTTTGATACATTGCAGTCACACGATACTTTCATTGGATCTGCTGCAGTCGTGGTTCTGTCCGATCAGGATAAGGTGCGCGATGCGGCCCTGAATATGCTGCGCTTTTTTGAGGATGAAAGTTGCGGTCAGTGCACGCCGTGCCGTGCCGGGTGTGGTAAGGCGGTCCAATTGATGCAAGCTGAAAAATGGGACCAGACACTGCTTAATGATCTTTGCGATGTGATGCAGGATGCCTCCATTTGCGGACTTGGGCAAGCTGCGCCAAACCCAATTCGCCTGACGATGAAACATTTCTCTGATGAAATTAGCTGAGGCCGCCAATGCTTGACTCAACCCCTCAAAAGACAGTGACATTTAAACTAGATGGTAAAGATATATCCGTTTTGGAAGGGACCACAATTTGGGAGGCTGCTCAGGGACAAGGTACAGTCATACCGCATTTGTGCCATAAGCCCGAGCCCGGTTATCGTTCGGATGGGAATTGCAGGGCGTGTATGGTTGAAATCGAGGGCGAGCGAGTTTTAGCTGCGTCATGTATCCGCCCTGTCCAAGATGGTATGGTGGTGCATTCTTCTAGTGAGCGTGCTCAAAAATCTCGGGCGCTTGTAGTTGAATTATTGACTGCAGATCAACCCAAAACAGCACATGATGTCTCGTCACATTTTTTAGATATGGCTGCCATGAATGGGGTCAGCGAAAGCCGATTTCCGGCACGTGATGCCAGCAAGGTGCCATTACTTGATGACAGCCATGTGGCGATGAAGGTGAACTTAGATGCGTGTATCCATTGTAATTTATGCGTTCGGGCTTGTCGTGAAGTGCAGGTGAACGATGTCATTGGGATGGCAGGCCGCGGCCACGATGCGCAAATTGTTTTCGATATGGATGACCCCATGGGGCAATCGACCTGTGTCGCTTGTGGGGAATGTGTGCAGGCTTGTCCAACTGGTGCGTTGATGCCAGCAAGCGTTCTCGATAATGCCCAACATGGTGACAGTAAAGATTATGATCATGAAGTGCAGTCAGTATGCCCTTATTGCGGCGTTGGTTGCCAATTGTCATTCAAAATTAAAGATGACAAAATCAAATTCGTTGAGGGGGTAAATGGACCAGCAAATGAAAATCGCCTTTGCGTAAAAGGGCGGTTTGGATTTGATTATGTGCATCATGATCACCGACTGACTGCGCCATTGATCCGTCGTGATGATGCGCCGGCAAAAGGGTTGAATGTTGATCCGTCAAATCCATTGTCACACTTTCGCGAGGCGACCTGGGAAGAGGCTCTAGATATCGCGGCAAACGGGTTCATCAAACACCGTGATATTGCTGGGTCAAGGGTGGCTGGTTTTGGTTCGGCAAAATGCTCGAACGAGGAGGCTTATCTTTTCCAAAAAATTATTCGCCAAGGTTTTGGTCATAACAATGTCGATCATTGCACCAGATTGTGCCATGCATCGTCTGTCGCAGCATTGTTAGAGAATGTGGGATCGGCAGCAGTCACTGCAACATTTAATGAGATTGAAAATGCAGACGTTGCCATTGTTATTGGAGCCAATCCAACTGAAAACCATCCAGTGGCTGCAACTTATTTTAAACAATTTGCCAAACGCGGTGGCAAACTAATTGTGATGGATCCACGTGGGCAGGGCCTGAAACGTCACGCGACACACATGCTCCAATTTAAGCCTGGGGCAGACGTATCGATGCTCAATGCAATCATGAATGTGATTGTAGAGGAAGGCCTCTTTGACCAGCAATATATTGATGGGTTCACGGAAAACTGGGATGAGATGAAGACGCACCTAAAGTCGTTTACGCCTGAAAAAATGACTGAAATCTGTGGTATTTCTGCTGAAACTTTGCGCGCTGTCGCGCGTGAATTTGCTGGGGCCAAATCGGCCATGATTTTTTGGGGCATGGGGGTTTCACAGCACATACATGGGACCGATAATTCACGCTGTCTCATCTCGCTTGCGTTGATGTGTGGACAGGTAGGGCGGCCCGGGACTGGCTTGCACCCCCTGCGAGGGCAAAATAATGTGCAAGGCGCTTCCGATGCCGGATTGATTCCAATGTTCTTGCCTGATTATCAATCAGTTACTGATGATGGTGTGCGCTCTGCATTTCACGAAATCTGGAATAGCGAGGGTATTGCGTCGGAAAAAGGTCTAACTGTCACCGAAATTATGGATGCAGTCCATGACGACAAAATATCATCGATGTACATTCTGGGTGAAAATCCGGCAATGTCAGATCCCGATGCAGATCATGCTCGCGCAGCGTTAGCCAAACTGGATCACTTGGTTGTACAGGATATTTTTCTCACCGAAACGGCCAATTATGCCGATGTGATTTTACCTGCCTCGGCTTGGGCGGAAAAAACTGGAACCGTAACCAATACAAACCGCCAAGTTCAGATGGGTAGGCCTGCAGTGTCACCGCCGGGCGATGCGCGCGAAGATTGGTGGATCACAGTCGAGCTTGCCAAGCGTATTGGCCTCGACTGGAATTACAAGCATCCCAGCGATGTGTTTGCCGAAATGAAGCTTTCAATGAAGTCACTCGATAATATTTCTTGGGACCGCCTGGCAGCGGAAAATGTTGTTACTTATCCATCACTGGATGAAAATGATCCGGGCCAGCCCATTGTGTTTGGTGATGGCTTTCCCAGAAATGAGGGAAGGGCGCGCTTCACGCCCGCCAGCATAATTGCTCCAGCAGAAACGCCAGATCATGATTACCCACTGATTATGACGACGGGTCGCCAACTCGAGCATTGGCATACCGGATCAATGACCCGCCGTGCAAACGTCCTTGACGCGGTCGAACCGGAGGCTAATGCTTCTTTGCATCCGCGCACTCTTCAAAGGTTGGGGTTCAAGGCTGGTGATATGATCACTATTGAAACCCGGCGAGGTGCTATATCTATTATGGCGCGAGCGGATCGTGCAGTAGCAGAGGATATGGTTTTTATCCCATTTGCCTATGTCGAGGCAGCTGCTAATTTGCTCACCAACCCAGTGGTCGATCCATTTGGTAAAATTCCTGAATTCAAATTTGCTGCATGTCGTGTTGTTGCCTCTAGTGGCGCTGCCGCTGCTGAATAAAATCAAAACAAGGGCTGAAAGACTGCTGTCGACCAAAGAACCGTTCCTTGTCGCCTAAGATGGAGAAAGTTCGGGCTTTAGGCGGCCATGTAAAGTAAATGGAAAATGTAAAAATTTTACAATTTTCAATTTTTCACTA
>QCPZ01000032.1 GCA_003212345.1 SAR116 cluster bacterium AG-447-A06 | reverse complement strand
TATCGCATCATAACCCTCAATTTTTACTTCGTAGGTCATTTTTGGCGCATGATCAGGGCCATCCTTTGAGACCTGACGATATTTGGGTAGCCCCAGCCCACGTTGGAGGCTCCATTCCTGAAGAGATGATTTTGGGTCTTTTCCATGACGTGGAACCATATCGCTATTCAGCGGCCAGTGACGTTCTAGAAATGCCTTTGCCGCATCTAGGCCCGCATCGAGGTATATCGCCGCCATTATGCTCTCGACCACATCCGCCATCACACCATCATTACCGGCGATATCAAGCCCGGTCTGCGATTGGATATAATCAGCAAGATTCAAGGAACGGGCTACATCAGCCAATGTCGACATGCGAGCCTCGCCATGCAGACGAAGCGATAGCGCGCCTTCATCATCATTTGGGAATGCGGCGTAAAAATAATGCGCCAGCAGAACCCCTAGGACGCGGTCCCCAAGAAATTCAAGTCGTTCATAGCTTGCTTTTGCGCCTGAGTGGCTGGAATGGCACAATGCCTGATGCAAAATGCCACGATCAGCAAAGCTGTGGCCAATATTCTTTTCGAGCGTTTGAAGCGGGTTCGCAGTCATTAAATGATGCTATCTCCAATGCGACCATAGCGAATTGCGAACGGCCATTTCCAAAACTCCCAGATACGAGCATCGCCGTTATGGCTAAAAAATAATCTGTCAGCACGACCAACTAGATTTTCAGCGGGCACCATACCCACCGCCGTTGTTCGGCTGTCACGCGAATTGTCACGGTTATCACCCATCATGAAATAATGGCCGTCAGGAACCTGAAATACAGCAGTGTCATCGTAAGTATCGTTGTCAGATCGTTCTTGAATTAAATACTTTGAACCATTCGGTAAAGTCTCTTCATACACTTTAAAATTAATTGTCAAAAAACCGTTTGTGGCAGTAGCTAGTCCCAAATATGAGCGCTCTACCATTTCATCATTAATATGTAGAAGACCGTTTTTAACCTGAATCCGATCACCAGGTAACCCAACAACGCGTTTAATAAAGGAGACTGCCGGATCAGTCGGCTGACGGAACACCGCGACATCACCTCGTTCTGGCGCATCAGCAAAAACACGTCCACCAAACGGAGCAATATTTAGAGGAAATGAATAGCGCGAATATCCATATGAAGCTTTGGAGACAAATAGGTAGTCACCAACAAGCAAAGTTGGCACCATTGATCCTGAAGGAATATTAAAAGGCTCAAAAAGAAGAGACCGAAAACCAAGCGCAATCAAACCAGCAATCACAATGGTTTTCAAAAGTTCAAACTTGCCTTCTTTATTTTTTTTGCTCATTCGTTTAAACCCAGTTAGCTGGAATGGCGCTTATCACAACAAATGCCAATGCATAGGGTCGATCATCACTCAAAGACACCGACACACTGGCCTTATACCCATCTGGAGTCATTGTCTCAAGCGCAGTTTTGCAACGGCCAGTTAAATTCACAAAAGGCGCTCCATTCGATCCATTTAGTGTTTCAGCCTCGCGCCAGCCACAACCGGCAACCCCCGATGAGCTAAGTGCCTTATAAACAGCCTCTTTGACCGCAAAACGTTTGGCTAAGAAATATACCTTGTTTGCGGTTTTATTCGCCGCAATCAATTCCGCTTTTGTAAAAATACGTGTAGCAAATTTATCTTTGTGCCGGTTCAAGACCGCTTCAATACGGCGTCCATCAATAATATCAGTTCCAATACCTAGTATCATGCTATTACCCGAGATTATTATGACAACGGCTAGACTGCATTTTTTGACGCATTTGGGTTATTGCTGTTTCAAGACCGCAAAACACACTCTCTCCAACAAGAAAATGACCAATATTCAATTCTTCTATTTCAGGTATGGCGGCAATTGGGCCGACTGTGTCAAACCCAAGCCCATGTCCGGCATGAATTTCAATCCCGAGGTTGGCACCATAAGCGGCTGCATGCCGGATACGTCGTAACTCAGTTGGACCCCCAGTTAAATGGTTACAGTAACTGCCAGTATGGAGTTCAACAATATCTGCTCCGATCTGCTTCGCTGATTCAATATCTGCCTCGTTTGCTTCTATAAATAGTGACAGCCTAATGCCAGCTTCCTTCAATGGCCTTAACAGATCGGTGAGACGATCCTCATTTCCTACCACGGCTAGACCGCCTTCAGTAGTCACCTCCTCTCGACGTTCTGGCACGATGCACGCCGCATTGGGCCTTGTGTTCAGCGCAATGGCGACCATTTCTTCTGTCGCCGCCATTTCGAGATTCAGCGGTGCCGCAATGGCCTCACGAATAGCCGCAATATCATCATCTCTGATATGCCGGCGATCCTCACGAAGGTGCGCAGTAATGCCGTCAGCCCCTGACTTAATCGCTAGCAGAGCCGCTGCAACAGGATTGGGATGAACACCGCCTCGCGCATTGCGCAAGGTTGCAACATGGTCAACGTTCACCCCAAGGCGAAGTGGTTTTTGAGTATCCAACAAAATTTTCTCTTCTTCTTTTCAGCTAATGACGTCGTACTTTATCCTAAATGTTAATTGCGACGAACTGGGATTTCCCCATCTCTTTTCAATCGTTTTGCACGATGAGCTCGCCATACTTTAACCGCCCATAAGGTTAGCAAAAATGAAAACAGCCACGCAATCGAGCCGAGAACAATACCGCCGATCAGCATCGGCGTGAACACCTGTTCAAAACCAATAGCAAGGTCAGCCCATGCAATTTTTCCAGAAAATGACATGAACTGCATAACTTGGCCCATGAAATTGCCTAATTCCTCAATAGACAAAACAGGCAAATCAGTCCCATAACCCAGCGAATGGATGACGCTTAGGCCTATCTCATAATCGGCAAGCCATATGGGAATAAATGTCCATGGGTTGCCAAAAAAAGTTCCAATGGCAGACGCCAACACATTGCCGCGAAGCAGCATTGCAAGGGCGCCACCAATAATAAAATGAAATCCTAAAAATGGAGTAAATGACGCTGCCACCCCGCTCGCAAAACCAATGGCGATTGTTGCTGGCGTTCCCGGAAGTCTAATTATACGCTGAAACAAATAGGAAAAAAGACGCCTAAACCCCCGTGCAGGCCATAGAACAGACCGCATCTGGTTGATTGCGCTCAATGGTTTACGACGTCGGAACATCAAAATACCCCAAAATATCTACGCCAACCCCCGACCTAACCCGTATTGGACCGTTCAACACGCTCTACAAAATTATTAGCTTGGAGGGCCGCAATAATTGTACGCATATGCTCAACGTCCTTGACCTCCAGATCAAGTTTGAAACTAAAAAAATCAGCATTTCTCTCGCTGAGTTGTATGTTTGAGATATTTCCACCCTGTTGGCCAATGATTGTTGCAACCGCAGCCAATGCCCCCGGCTCATTTGAAAGAACCGCATTCAGACGTCCCATAACGCGCTTGGGCCCCTCATACTCCCAACCAACATCCATCCATAATTCAGGCATATCATTGAAATCAACAAGGTTAGCACAGTCCGCCCGATGTACTGTGACGCCCTTACCAGTGGTAAAAATGCCAATAATATCCTCGCCCGGCAATGGGTGACAGCACCGAGCCATCGTAATAGCAATTCCTGGGTTGATACCTTGTATCGTCAGTAATGATTCGCGTGAATTAGCTTGGTGACGCTTGGTATTATCGACGGTCTTTGTTCGCCTTTTGCTTTTTGCCAGGTCAGGATATAACTTCTCCAATACAATTTCGGGCTGCATTCGCCCTTCCCCAATAAGAGCAAAGATATCCTCTGGCTTTTGAACTCCAAATATTTGTGGAATTTTATCTAGCGTACGCTTCTGGAGGCGCTTCCCAGCTTCAGAAAAGCTTTTTTGTAAAATTGACCGCCCAACACGGCTGAATTCAACCGCGCGCTCAGCCCGCACGACGCGCCGAATACCCGACTTTGCCCGCCCAGTTTTAACAAAATTTTCCCATTCAGCAAGCGGACGTGCTGAAGCCTTGGTTATTATCTCAATCTTGTCACCATTTTCCAGTTCAGTTGCAAGTTGACGGTTTTTTCCATTGATGCGAACACCACAACATTTTTCTCCTACTTTTGAGTGAACAGCGTAGGCAAAATCAACCGCCGTTGCCCCTTTTGGCAACGCAATTAAATCACCACGTGGGGTGAAGCAAAACACCTGATCATGATAAAGATCCATTTTCGTGTGTTCTAAAAATTCTTCTGCTCCAGCTTCTTCATCTAAAATTCCAACTAGCTCTTGTATCCATTTAAATTTACTAATATTTTCTTCCGATCCAGGATCGTTGTAATTCCAATGTGCAGCCACACCAAATTCAGCAACAGAATGCATTTCAGGTGTGCGGACCTGAATTTCAATCTTATGGTTTTCGGGCCCTATTACACCAGTGTGCAATGACTGATAACCGTTACGTTTCGGCGTTGATATGTAGTCCTTAAACCGTCCCATGACATTTGGGTAAGCAGCATGAATGGAACCTAAAGCCCGATAACAATCCGCAACATCAGGCACCAGAACTCGGAAAGCCATCATGTCGGAAAGTTGATCTATTGTGACCTTTTTGCGCTGCATTTTTCGCCAAATGGAATAGGCTGACTTTAGCCGGCCAGTAACGCTACATTCTACCCCACCTCGTTCAACCACATCTTGCAACTCAACGCTGATCATAGGGATGATAATTTCTGACTCTTGCACCATATAATCAAGGCGCGCGTTAATAGTTTGGTACATTTCTTCATGTAATACCGAGAATGCTGCATCTTCTAACGTTTTCTGCAGATTGGTAACGCCAATCCTTTCGGCAAGCGGCGCATATATTTCCAGAGTTTCTCGCGCAATTCGGACACGTTTTTCGGGTTTTTGAATATGCGAAATAGTGTGCATATTATGTGTACGATCAGCCAGTTTAATAAGTAGTACTCGGACGTCTTCACTCATCGCCAATAATAATTTTCGGAAGTTTTCAGCCTGCAATGAATTTTTTTCAGTCTGACGACCAATACGGCTTAATTTGGTCACCCCATCGACAAGCTGAGCAACGCTGGACCCAAATGCTTTGTCAAGAGCACCCAACGTTACATCGCAATCTTCAACGGTGTCGTGAAGCAATGCGGTGATAACTGTATCTAGGTCAAGGTTCATATCGACGAGCAAGTTAGCTACCGCAATAGGGTGCGTGAAATAGGGCTGCCCAGACGCACGAATTTGCCCCTCATGCGCCTCCATCCCAAAAATAAAAGCGCGGCGTAGCCTACTCCCATCTATTGTCGGGTCGTAAGCAATCATCTTTTCATAAAGTTGGTCTGCTGCTTCAATCATTTCGTTGCCAAGCGGATCACCCATTTCCAGTCAGCAAAACTCTGGGGAGGCGGCATGTCGTGCTGAGCTCTCGCCTAATCTTCACCCTGCATTTCAGTCAGGTCAACATCCTCGAAACCAGACGGTTCCATTTCTTCACCGCTTGTAATCTGCATGCCGCTGGATTCGCCTTCATCATCGCTATAATCACCAACCATCTCTGACAGATCAACTTCAGCTGCAATAGCTGCATCATCTCGAGTTTCCTGCTCTTCGCGCATGGAAACCCTTTGCAGTTTCTTGATCAAACCTTCGCCAAGGACACCTAGATCAACCGTTTCAGCAGCAATTTCACGAAGCGCTACAACAGGGTTTTTGTCATCGTCGCGGTCCACAGTTGAGAGATCACCCTTCAAAATCCCACGCGCGCGCTGGCTTGCTGTTAGAACAAGGTCGAAGCGGTTAGGAATCTTCTCAATGCAATCTTCAACAGTTACGCGCGCCATGTCTATCTCCTTGTTTTAAATGAAAATAACTTATCATTTTTGTGTTAGCGATAAAATTGAAAGGCTATTACATTTGCTTTTATTTTATTTTCAACGGTAACCAATAGCGAACCTAACGCGGTTTACCTGAATTTTATAGTGTGGACAAGCAAAAAGCGGCGCGCACTCTCATTCTAACCTTCACCAAAGCGGAGGTAGGCAACTACTTGAGCCAATACGTTGGCGATACAGCCAAACAATAGTAAAAAGCAAAAGAAGTTCATCCGGCGCGCCCTATTGCGAATAGGACAAGCACCAATTTACACAGCTAACCGAATTTTTTGGCAAGAGGGCAATTGTGCAATCAAATCATCGATAGAAATACCGCTAATCGGATGACACCATTTAGGGCACAATTCACGCAGCGGCAACAGCACAAAAGCCCGCTGATGCATTCTTGGATGAGGCAACATTAAAGACGGATTTTGGTTACATTGACCGTCAAAATCCAACAAATCCAGATCTAATACACGTGCTTCGTTTCGTACCTCTCGAACGCGGCCAAACCTTGACTCGATGCGGTGCAGCGCTGCCAATGTCATCGCTGCATTACCACTTGTCGTGGCAAGAGCAACGGCGTTTAAATACCAAGGTTGGTCTGATATAGGCACAGGCGCCGTTTCATACCAATTTGAAATATGCTCGAGAAAAACCCCCTCCTCCTGAAGAGCGACCAAGGCCGCCTCACAGCCGTCACGTGGGTTGCGATATCCCGCTGGGGTCAAATTGGCACCAAGCCCAATAAAAGCATAAGACATCCCTGCTCTCCGCCGTCAATAAGATATTCACCATTAGCACACTCAAGGGAGAAAGCCAGCCTAACTAACTACTTCCTATCTTTGCTTTTTGTGGAAATGAACCTATTGTAACCTATTCGCAGTATTAAAAATTCCGGACACTATTTAAACAACAAGGTCATTGCTATTCCACAAGTACAAAATAATTAGAGATTATCGCCATTTTTTAAATCATCAAATTTGGAAATTTTAAATGAAATATGAAAAGACCGCACTTTTTATTGATGGATCAAACTTCTACGCCGCCACTAGATTGTTAAATATGGATATCGACTATGCGAAGCTTCATCAATTTTTCAGTCATAATACAAATTTAATTCGAGCATACTATTACACTGCCTTGCCAGAAGACCATGAATTTTCACCGTTACGCCCATTGATCGACTGGCTCGATTATAATGGCTTTGCCGTTATCAGTAAACTCACGCGCGAATTTACGGATCCCGAAACTGGTAAAAAACGGACTAAAGGAAATATGGATATGGAACTTGCTCTAGATATGCTGAAACTTGCACCGCATATCGATCATGCAATTCTGTTTTCAGGAGATGGCGATTTCTGCCGTCTTTTACAGGACGTGCAAGATCTTGGCGTAAGAGTTTCAGTGGTTTCAACAACCAAGACTTCACCACCAATGGTAGCTGACTCTCTCCGCCGCACGGCTGATATATTTATTGAGATGGAAGCTCTACGCGATGATATTGCACGACCATCACGCCAAAACAATTCAGAAACCACCTGATGAGTTTCAATGATACGGGGCAGGATTAATTATTACGAGTGCGAAGCAACCGAGCTTTATCGCGACTCCATGTCCTGTCTTTCTCTGCTTGACGTTTGTCCTGCTTTTTGCGGCCTTTTGCCAATCCAATCTGAATTTTAGCAACTCCACGATCATTAAAATACATAATTAATGGCACCAAAGTCATTCCTTCGCGGCGAATCAAACCTAGCATGCGATTGCGTTCTCGAATTTTGACCAATAATTCGCGGGGACGTTTGGGTTCATGGTTTAACCTTGCCGGTTCGTAAATTGGGATATTAGAATTGAACAGTACTAAATGCCCGCTATCCTCACCAGCATATGACTCTGCAATACTAGCGCGACCATGTCGCAGCGACTTGACCTCACTGCCAAGCAAGATCAAACCAGCTTCAATCTTTTCTTCAATCTCATATTCATGTCGTGCCTTTCGGTTTTCTGCGATGCGCCCGGTATTTATTGTGCCTTTGGCCATGATGGATCCGATCAAACTGGCTAAAACGCCAGTTCTAAACTAGTTCACCAAACCGGCGCCACGTAAAGCGGCTTCGACACGCGCCTTACTTGCCGGTGCAATTTCGCATAGGGGCAAACGTGTTTCCGAACTGCAAATGCCCAGCAATTCAGCTGCATATTTTACAGGCCCCGGGCTCGCCTCACAAAACATCGCATCATGCAATGGCATCAACCGTTCATTGATTGCTTGCGCCGCGGCAATATCGCCAGCTGTCCATGCTTTGTGCATATTACTGAGCAGTTTTGGAGCAACATTTGCCGTAACCGAAATACAACCATGGCCACCTGCGGCGAGGTATGGGAGAGCCGTCGCATCCTCCCCGGATAGCTGTGCAAAATCAGCGCCGAGAAGATTACGAATGCGAGTTGGGCGCGCAACATCTGCAGTGGCATCTTTAATCCCTTTAATATTAGGGTGATTAGCGGCGAGGCGTCCCAAAGTCTCATCAGCTACCTGAACAATTGACCGGCCGGGGATATCATAAACAATGACCGGCACTGAGACAGCATTTGCAACAGCAGAAAAATGTTGATAAAGCCCCTCTTGAGTGGGCTTGTTATAGTAAGGGCTGACAATCAATACCGCATCCGCGCCCACATCAGCAGCGTGTTTGGCAAGGCGCACAGCCTCTGCAGTACTATTGGAACCAGCACCAGCAATAACTGGCACTCGACCTGCTGCTTGTTTGATACACAGCTCTACGACAACATCATGCTCCTCATGTGATAAAGTAGGAGATTCACCGGTTGTCCCTACCGGGATTAATGCATCGGTTCCACTTTCTATCTGCCATTCAACAAGTTTGCAAAATGCGTCTTTATCTAACTGGCCACCGTCGAAGGGTGTCACAAGAGCGGTACAAGAACCTGAAAAAACTGCGTCTGTTGTTGCTGGTGACATCTTTTTTCTCCTCGCGGCATGATAACGGCCAATATTCTGCGATAAAATAGGCATGCTGCGAGATAAACACAAGCCAACAATTATGCCCCGCCTAATACAGATCTAGTCAAATGAACAAGCCCGGCGGTAATACTCAACTTGATTGACGACAAAGGAATGGCAAGCTAATTTTTGTTAACACCCAATATGTTTTGAAAGACCCTTTTAATGGTTGAGCCAATTCACCCCCCACAAACCCCCAAAGGGGCTTTGCAAATCGATCTTGGCGTAATTGAAGCCGCCGCGGCTCGAATTCGGCCGCACATCTACAAAACACCGCTCTTGGAGTCACCTAGATTGAATAATTTTTTGGGCTACCGGCTTTTGGTCAAGGCAGAGTCGTTACAACATACTGGTTCATTTAAATTGCGTGGAGCGACAAACGCAGTCTGGAGCCTTAGCGATGATGTGCGCCACGTTGTGGCATTTTCTAGCGGCAATCATGCCCAAGGTGTTGCACGAGCTGTAACCACGCGCGGTATTAAGGCCACAATTGTTATGCCCGAAGACACGCCAGCCACTAAAATTGAAGGCACAAAAGCCTATGGTGCAGATATTATAACCTACAATAGATATACAGAATCACGCGAGGATATTGGCGCGGCACTCAGTGAAAAATACAAAGCCAATCTCATTAAACCCTATGATGATGTGCGGGTAATTGCCGGACAAGGGACTGTGGGACTGGAGATCTCCCAGCAAACTGCCGAAATGGGAATAGCACCGGATGCCGTTTTGTGCTGCTGTGGCGGTGGAGGGTTAATTGCAGGGCTTGGAATTGCAGTTCATGCGCATACCCCAGAAACAGTTATCTGGTGTTCTGAACCCAAATTTTATGATGATACTAAACGGTCGTTAGAGACTGGTTCAATTCAGCAGGCAGATACAGATAAATCATCAATCTGTGATGCAATTGTGACACCTGAACCGGGGACATTGACCTTTCCCATAAATCGTCAGCATTTATCTGGTGGTGCCGTGATCAGCGATGATCAGGCCCTGAAGGCAGTCGCAACCCTTTTCAAGCATCTTAAAATCGTTGTTGAACCGGGTGGCGCCGTGGCCGTAGCCGCCGCCTTAACCGGGCAAGTCCCATCGGGGGTGGACACTGTTGTTGCGGTGGCATCTGGTGGCAATATTGACAGCGACATGTTTAATCGCGCGTTGGACGCCGGTGCTTTTTTTTAAAACAAGTCCCGGAGGGATTAACTTCAACCATACTAGACGTTACAAGCGGTCGAGGGCCACAAGCACTATACGCTTTTGGTAAGATCTCGCGTGCCGCGAGGATCAATCCAGCCAATCGACCCATCATCACGAAGATGAACAACATTCAAGCCAAAATGGCTAGCGTTTCGAAACATCAACATTGTCAACCCGCCCAACTCTAGGCGCATTACTGCCTGTTCTACAGTTAAAACCTCAATGCTATACGATAATTCAGCAACAACTGGTAAAAGATCATCATCATCACTTATTGCGTCGGGCAATTGGGCAGCACCGGCATAGACCGCCATCGGCGCAACATCAATGTTGTCTTCTTGGTGGCTTGAAGCTCCACGATGACTTTTTAATCTTCTCTTGTGCCGCCGAAGCCTTTTTTCTGCGTGCTCCATCGCTGCGTCAAGTGCTGCGTGAGCATCAGCAGCACGGCCGGTAGACTCAAGCTCCATTCGACGAGACAATGCAACCCTTGTCTTCACGGTGAAGCCAGAATCAGCCTTTTCAAGGGTAACTTGGCCACTCACAGCATTATGGAAATATTTTTCAACTACAGTATTGAGAGACTTTTCGGCATGTTCCTGAAAAGCAAGCCCCGTATCAATATTTTTCCCAGAAACACTAATTTGCATAGGTAAATGATCGCCCAATCCTTAACCAAAATCAAGACATTGCTTCAACTCTAACCAAAACGTTTAGAGATAGGAAATATTTAAAATCAGTCTCTTGTTTCAGAATCATCAAAAGTTGCTGGAGGGTCCAACCGAAACTCTCAAATATCGGTAATTTATTAAACTTAAAAGCAACGTGCGAGGGTCCAATAAAATTGTTTTTTTAGGGCTTTTCAATTCTCAGCCCTAATGACAAACGTCCACCATGAACATGATCAACCCCATGTAAAGGTCGTGCCACCTCACCTTCGCGCCCAGCAAATGAAGGTGCTGACAATAAAACGATCCGTCCAGGTCTATCATTTATTATTAGGCGTTGTTGGCCATCACGACTATTTGTAGCAAATAGCCTTGAATTTCCAGCCAACGTAGCGATCACAACAATATGTTGGTACCGTTCCCCGTCACGATGGATACCGATACCTTGCGATCCAGGTGCATATCGTTGAATGGCGAAATCATTAAAACGAAAGGCCGTCGAAAATGGCGATGGAGTTATCAACTGTCCTGCCTGGTAAAGGCCAGTTTCAAGACAATGGGCAAAACGGTCAAAGACATCAACCCGGGGTGCGGGAAAGCAAATATCAAAGTCTTGAATTACACGATTTTTTCTGAAGCTCACTACTGGACGGGCATTACGAAATTTCTGGCGTTCGGCGAGCCGCAAGAGACAAGCAAGTTCATTTTTGGTTAGAAAGGCAAAACTGACCCATTGACAACCGGGTTTTGCTAAACGAAGCAAGGCACGCTGCAATTGCCCAAGCCTAGTTTCATTTAGCTCAAACAAACCGTCAATGTCCATATTCGCTGGCAATAAATTCGACGGCTGATTTGCATTTGCCGCAGACAAGACCCGATTTACGGCGATGACGCTCAACCGAAAAACAGCCATTTGGACATTGCATAATCCAGCGCGCCTTAGAAAAATTAAGATTATGGCAACGAGTAGCAGTACATCCAATTTCTCGAGCCTTTTGTCGCCAAACGGCATCATGGCCATGAGAAGGTCCGACAAGCGCATGCGCTATTTCATGCAAAATTGTATCTCGAATGTGGTCTTTTTCAGCTGCGCGAACGTACAACCGTGATAGTGAAATAACTTTTGCATTATAATCACATTGTCCTGCTCGCCGTCTTGCGTGATCAAGTTTGATCCGCCATCCAGTCAGGCCGTGTTGTCGCATTAACTCTGTTGCGGTTTCGATGGCATCAGCAAGTGGCCGGTGGATGGCATG
The DNA here is from genome assembly GCA_003212345.1 of SAR116 cluster bacterium AG-447-A06. Lineage (GTDB taxonomy): Bacteria > Pseudomonadota > Alphaproteobacteria > Puniceispirillales > Puniceispirillaceae > UBA3439. The sequence goes on along the minus strand of QCPZ01000032.1, from coordinate 1,210 downwards.
CGCGGGCTCCAAAATGGTTACCGTTGACGGTGTTGGGGCCGATGGCTGGTTAGAGCGCACAACGCTCCCTAAAAAATTTGAGACCCGCCTTCTAAACATTCTGGCCATTCATTCTTAAATAATTCATCTATTGGCTTTCATGCTTTGCTAGCCAACCCACCACCTTGCTAGCGGCTGGTATCCATGCGAGACCAGCAAAAAGATAGAAGGCAAGATCAAGTACTAGATGTATATTAGTGACTATGTCTGCGAGTTGCATGACAAGCCCAATGTAAAGAAGAAGACCGGGCACCAACCCGACTGCAACAGTAAAATGCCGCCATCGTGACATGTCAATTTCCCTTCTGCTCAAATACCTTCTTATAGATAATTAAAAACCGCGCCACTTAAACCCCTGCTACCGAACTCATTAAGACCAAACAACAAACTTATTAACAGAAAACTAATAAAAAAGAATTACCCAAGATTTTTCACTAGACTATTTTCTATTCTCTTATACTGTTTTTTTGTTTGGTGTGCGTAATGCACGTAACAGGGAATCACGAAAATTTAACGTGAGCTGCCCTCTGCAACTGTAAGCAGTGAGCCATCCCAATTTATCCACTGCCGTTTAACGGCGGGAAGGATGGGAGTGGCGTTGATCTGAAAGCCAGGAGACCTACCAGACATGATCACCGTGTTGCTTTGCAGAGGGCTTAGCTGACAGCGGATCTCCGTAATGGTGTCGCAACTCGTGGAGTAGCAAATTTTGCCACTCTTTTTTTGACGCCATTGGTCATTGAGCGATCAATGCTGGGGGAGTATAACATGAAAAAAATGCTATTTTTTGGTTCCATTTTTGCTTGTCTGACAGTTGGACAAGAATCCTTCTCACAAGAGACTTACGAATTGGAACAGATTGTGATATCGGGTGGAAACGCTCCAATCTCAAGCAGTGATCTTGCGACATCGCACACTATTATAACCAGAGAGGAAATAGAGCGCGGAGCGAACAAGACGATCACTTCGATCCTGAGAAGTGTTCCGGGCCTAAATGTGAGTAGTGCCGGCGGCTCTACAACTCAAATCAGAATGAGAGGTGGGGAAGGCAACCACACACTGGTCTTAATTGACGGCGTCGAGGCAACTGGTGGAGACGGTGAATATTTTTTTTCGAGTCTTTCCGCGTCTCATGTTGAAAGAATCGAGATAATGAGGGGGCCACAAACCG
>QCPZ01000031.1 GCA_003212345.1 SAR116 cluster bacterium AG-447-A06 | reverse complement strand
GAGGAAAAGTTTATTAAAATTCTGTTAATGCATTTATTAGTCATATAAAACAAAGTTTTATTCGATTCTTTGGCAGGCTAAAAAATGAATTTCCAATTGACTTGGATTGCTGGAGTGAGTTATTTTCCGACCGTAAGCGCATTTTGGGAGAAAAAAAGTGCCAGACAAATGTCCAGATTGGATTTTTGATATTTTGAGTGCTCGGGTATGTACTCAGTTTCTTTCTGACAGCCACCCACTTGAGATGTCCAGTAACCATTTTGTAGAGCAATTGGCTTCGTCATATTCTGCAGTTGATCCAAAGCTTGTGGCCGAGACTGCTGAGTATATGGTTCGTTTTTTGGGTGAGGTAGATGCGGGAGAAGAGGCGGTCAATGTATTAAATGACTTCGTCTATTTTCGTATGAATTATGAAACTACAACAAAAAAGCGCAATCTGAAGCCGTTGTTTGGAAATCCTGAAGATGGCGTAGCTATAATAAAGCATTTTGAGGGTTTGAAACGTTTTAAAGCGTATGTGTTTGGACTTCGTTCCAACAATTCTCCAACCCCGCCACCTGGGTGGGATGCCTCAAGAAACGCTGAAAATTTGCCAGTTGTGCTTAAACTGGTCTCTACAAGTATAAACCCATTGGATTTATTCTAGATGATGGATGCAGGCTTCGGGGCTTTATCCTAGTCCAGCTTTCCACGATTCCATAAAGTTGTCGAGGTATTCGCCGGTTTTTCTAAATGAAGAGACAGCACTTTCCATAGCAGCAAATTGTTCAACGTACCTAGCTCTTGTAGTCTCCATTGCAGTCTCAAGCTTAGCTAGTTCATCTTCATAGTCTGTAATCTCATCAGTGTAGGTACTGATTTTGCTGTCAATTGCGTTGCCGGGTGTTAAGACACTTTTCGAAAAATCTCTGAGAGAGCTTATCAGGCTGTTTCCAATAAATATTCTGGTGTCCGGAGCTCCACTGGCTGCAATAATATTAATCCCTAAAGTGTTGGCGCTATCGCCTTTAAATACACCGCTTTCCAGAACCATAGAGGCGCTATCAAGCGTTGCGGCTGTAAAAGTCTGTCGGTTATCTGCGCTCGTTAATGAAAGGTCATAAGTTCCAGCTTTATAAAGGCTGCCGGTCCCAGTCACTTGTACAAGTGGATTGCCACTAGTTACTCTGTCTTGTGTCAAGGCGGCAAAGTCGGATGGATTACTCTTAAAATAATCAGCAAACTTTAATGTATCAATACTAAGAGAGCCGTCAAGTTCCGTCATAACGCCGAAGTTGGATAAATATATAGGATCTTCTTTGTAGTTAGAAATCGGTGTTGTAGTGATTGATTTTAAACGATTTATATAAGAACGTATAAGAGTGTCACCACGAAGAGGCCCGCCGTCTCCCCCTTCAGAGCCCATATCTGTCATATTTGTCATTGTCGTTCTGAGAGTGTTCACCTCCGTGACGAACGCGGTGAGGATATCGAGCGCTTGTGTTTCATCATATGCTGCCCCAACTTCAATATTTGATGAGCTTGTGGCATTTAATTCCAACGATACGCCGGGAACTAAATCCGTTATTAGGTTTGTGGGCCGAGTGATAGAGATGCCATCAAAAGTGAAAGCAGCGTCTACGCCGGCAACAACTTGTTTGGCTGCATGTGTGGAATTAGACGGGGTAGTATAACTTATGGCTGCGATCTCGTTGTTTGCTCCAAGCCCATTAGAGTTGTTAGTATCTTGCGCGCTCATATAAATTTTTTTGCTTGCGCCGAGTCCAGATTTCACAACTAAAGAAAAGCTAGCGTCTCCTGTTTTGACAATTGATGCAGACAATCCAGTACCCGTAAGGTTATTGATTTGGCTGGCAACGTCTTGAATTGTTGTGGAATTTGTTATCGAAATTGATTGCAAAGCAATGTTTGTGTCTCTATTGAAAGTGTCGCCCGAATAGCTTCCAATCCCAAAGATCACGGTGTCAGCGTGCCCTGAGCCATCAAAAACAGCATTTGCGGTTGAGTAACTTGGAAAAGAGAGGGTGTGCGCCTTAGCCAAAGTTGATACGGTCATGTTGTGGACAAACGGTGCCAGTGATGTGGTGCTGTCAGGGGTCACGGTTATTGCCGTTGAGGATGAGGCAGTGATGATGGCACTTTGGTTGGCCAGTATCGCAAGGTTTGTATCAAAACTGGTAAAATCATTTTTTACCTGACCAAGGCTTGAGATGGATACGTTTTTTTCCTCAACTTGTTCATTAATTTTATTTTGTTTAGGTAACACCTCAGCCTCAACCAGGGTGTCAACAATTTGAGTCGTGTTGAGCCCACTACCTGCATTCAAGGCGCTGATATAATCAACCTTTGGCCGGTTAGTAGCCGCTGTGGAAGCGGAGTCTGTGACTGTTGTTGCCATAATATTTAACGTCCCGGTGAACTCTTAGACCTTTTCTAAGCAAAAAGCGTGCCGAAACAGTGTTTTATAAACGGTTGAAAATTTGTTTGTTTTCTGACTATGCTTGACTTGTGGCTTTGGCCTGATTTCATGGGAGTGTCAATGACTATGAAAGCGCCAACAAGGCAGCTTCTCCAGCAGGCTATATATATTTTTGGACTGCTGTTCTTAAGCGCAATACTTGGAGTTATTGTTTCAATAACGACGAACTATTTTGTAAGCACTGTAAAATGGTTTTTTGGTTTGCGAACCGAAAGCACAAGTTTTTTTCAATTGAATGATTTTTCATTTGCTCCTGTATTGTGGTTATTTCTTGCGGTCTTCATCCTAAATTATATTCGAAAATGGTGTGATATCACCCGTTGGCATGGGCCATCTGATGCGGTCTATGCGTCGCATAGGACTGATAATGAACTTGACTTGAAGCGCGGTCTTGGATCTACATTTGCGGCACTTGTATCCCTGTGTGGCGGAGCGCCAGTTGGTCAATACGGGCCACTGGTAAATTTTGGCGCAAGCATTGCCAGCTTTTTTTCACAGATCACCAGAATTAAGCTGATAACACCTGAAATTTTGATGAGTTGCGGTGTTGCCGCAGCTATATCGGCTGGTTTTCATGCACCGATTGCGGGGATCATTTTCGCGCATGAAGCGATACTTCGCCATTTTTCGTTACGAGCCCTGCTGCCGATTGCTGTATCTAGCACGATATCTGCAGCATTTGGTAGTTGGGCCTTCGGCGGTACCCCGCTTTTTAGTCTGAAGGTGGGTGCGCCTGAATTAATGCCATTATTGCCTGCATTGTTTATCAGCGGTTTTGTATTTGGTGCTATAGCATTAATTTATATGAAAATGATATTTGGGTTTTCTGCGATACCAGCAAAATACAAGTTTGGATACTTACCATTTGCGCTGATAGCTGCCGCAGTAACAGGTGTTTTTGGTATATTCTTTCCAGAAATTCTTGGTCTTGGCGTAGATGTCATTTTTAGCTTTATCACCGATGATTTCAGTTTAGCACTTATCTTAATATTACTTGGATTAAAAATTTTTCTCACATCACTTTGTATAGGTTTTGGAATTTTTGGTGGAGTTTTCTCGCCAGCACTTTTTATTGGCGCTGCGAGCGGCCAGTTCATGTCAAATTTATTGGGTCAAATATCGTTGTTTGCGCCATCAACAGTATTGGCGATAAGTGGGATGGCTGCAGTGGCGGCCTGTGTTGTTGGAGCACCACTTGCTGTCATAATGATTATTCTAGAACTTACCATGTCATATGAATACGCGATTGCAGCACTTGTTTCGACCATGGTGGCCGTGATGGTGACAAACAATTTTTACGGTCACTCCTTCTTTGACAAACAGTTAGAACAGAGGGGCATTGATTTATCACAGGGGAGGGGAAACCTAGAGCTAATGGAGAAACAAATATCATCTATTTTGACGCAAGACTATTTGTCGGTTGCCCCAAAGGAAATGATAGGCGCTATCATTAGGAAGATGAGTAAACATGATTATAGTGAGGCTTACTGTCTTGACTCTAAGGGTCGGTTTCTCGGAAAATGCAAGTTGGCAGAAATCGTGCATGCAAAGAAAAGTGATTATGCGAGGGCCCACCTTGAGGGTAACAGCAAATCGATAAAGCTGGATGCGTCGGTGATGCAAGCAATAGAAGTTGCAAGTGACTTTGTTGGTGAGAGCATCCCAGTTATATCACGGTCAGACGGTAAATTAGCCGGCGTTGTTACAGAGGCCGATATTTTCCAAGCTTATATGTCTACACAGGTTAGAATAAATGACCTTGAGAGAAGCTAATAATCTTCTGAAAATCTGTTTTTTTGTTGGCATTGAGGCTGACCACTTTGGGGGAAGCTAAGCAAGAATGTCGATTTGATTGCGAAACTTTGGCGCTTCCTTGTAAAGATTCGAAATACGCGCTTCCTTCGTCATTGCGATATTGTGGACAAATGTGGCACTCATCAATGCCCGTGCAGCAAGAAAATTTTCGGAGCTAATCGCTGATGGCGCTTGACGGGGGTTATAGATCCGCTGCAACGGCTTCTGGTGGAATTCTCTAGTTAAATCAGAAGTTTGCGTTGTTGGCACAACGGCTTTTGTGCCCTGTGGTAAGGTTGGCATGACCCTTGCAACGGTGGTGTGCTTAGGCGCACCTTCGTCGATGAGTAATGCGGCGTTCGGCCTGGAGACCGTACTGCTGTTGACCGGAATAAATGCCATAAAGATATCGTAAAGATTTTATAACGATATATCAAGTTAAAGTGGAAAGCGTAATGTCGAGAAATTACAAAAAAATGACCGACGCGTATCAAACAACCGAGCGCAACGCGTTAGTTGAAACTGAGGATCCACATCAACTTATTCTAGTGATGTTTGATGCGTTGATGAAGTCCATAGAGGTATATCTCGAAAATATTGATGTAAAAGAGGCCGACCTCGAACTTCGTTCGAAACATTTCTCTCGGGCGCTGACAATAATCTACTCGCTTCAATCGAGTCTTGACTTTGAAAAAGGTGGAGAGATCGCCGACAACTTATTTCAGACCTACGAATTCGCGCGCCAAATGATTATTGGTAGCATTAAGGATATGGATGAGACTGGTCCAAAGCGTGCGCTGGCGCTATTGACCGAAATCAGAGAAGCATGGGCGCAAATGGGAGAACAATTAAGTGATGAAAAATGATCTTTCCGCGCAATTTGACTCTCTTAACAAAGAGATTGTATCGTCAATTAACAATAAAAATTATGCGCGTGCAACCCTGCTTGACCAAGCGCGTCAAAAAATATTGCACGACTTGGCATCATCGGACATTCGAGCTGTGGACGCCGAGTTTTTTTCGGTCTTGGAGCAATCGGCATTAGAAACTTCAAAGCTGATTGATATTGTAGAACACGATATGAAGCAGATTAGTCAGGATACCGGTCGAACTGTTCGCGCGCATCAAGGCTATAGTCGAAATTATTAATTTAATTGCTTTGGATGCGCTGGCTACAATTAGAGCCTATTACCTCATGCTTAATTATAGAGTTGGTTTTTGAATTAAAAACTTCTTCATCTTTTCAATTAAAGTTGTCCGACGGAGCTTCAAGCTATCGGCCGCAAGGCTCACCATGCCATCACTTTTTTCTAATGCAGCTTCAATTAACACCACCTCAACCTCTTGAAGATGTCGGCGAAGGTCGATGTTATCAAAAAAGGCAAACCAATCTTTGTAATGGGTTGGATGGGGCAGTGGTGCTTCCATAACTGCTGAGTTGGCATCGTCAGGAGGGCTTGCCCCAAGGTCGGTCGTTGCGGCCCAGAGGGCATCCTGCTCCTCAACGGGGTCAGGGGCGCGCAAACGTAAGAGGTGTTCGCGTACATGCTTGGCCTCAAGCTTTGACCCGGGAAATAACAAACAAGCCCGCTCAACTACATTTCGTAATTCGCGTACATTGCCGGGCCATGTGTAGCGCATGAATTCCTGCATTGCGCTCTCATCAAAGTCGGGTGGAGGCCCAATTTCATTCTGTTTTTCAATCGCTTTTTTCAACGCCTTGACGATCTGTGGGATATCAACAGCGCGCTCTGCCAGTTCTGGAATCTTAATTGGGAATACGTTGATACGGTAAAATAGGTCAGCCCGGAATTTTCCAGCCTCTATATCGGCTTCAATGTTTTGATGCGTCGCGCAAACCAGGCGTAAATCAATAGGGATATCTTTCCCGCCACCAACCCGCTGTATGGTCCGGCTTTCAATTGCGCGAAGAAGTTTGGCCTGAAGCGGCAGTGGCATATCGCCAATCTCATCAAGAAACAATGTTCCGCCGGATGCCATCTCAAAGCGTCCCTGCCGCATTTTTTCTGCGCCCGTAAAAGCACCTTTCTCATAGCCGAACAATTCAGATTCCAGTAATTCAGATGGTATTGCGGAACAATTAATTGAAATCATTTCACCTTTTCGGGGAGAATTTTTATGGATACTGCGGGCTACGAGTTCTTTTCCAGTTCCCGTAGCCCCTTGGATCAGAATTGTTGTTTTTGTAGGTGCAGCAATATCAATAAGCCGGCGAACATCTCGCATTGCTGCAGACTGGCCAACTAGTTCATTTTCACCCACTTGTACAACTCAACTAAAATTAGAACAACTGACCTTACGTGGTGTTACATTAGACTACGGTGTCAGAAATTTGAACAAAAAAATATACTGTTTGTTTGGTTGTGTCAGAAAAATGTAGCACCTCAGGCTTAATACCAACAAAATAAAAAAATCAAAAAAAAACAATGATATGAATTTTTTATTCATACGTTTTTTATTTTGGCTCGTATTTTGCCTTTACCCGATTGCAAATGTAGTCGGGAGACAAGAAACATGGTTAAAGTTTGTATTCAAAAAAAGCTCTTGCCAGTGGCGGACATGCTGCTTGAGATCTTCACGATGAGAATGGCAGATGCTATTTTGTATGGAGATATCAATGCGAAGTCACGTGTTGGCAATGCCACTGGTGTCACAACTTCAGAGATCTCACAAAGTCACGATGTATTTTTATGCAGTTCTGAATTCGCTGAACAGAATGGTGGAACTACGGGAATTGTCGATCTGGCGCGCGGCATGAAAGCCAAAAAGCTCATGATTATTGGGCATGATGATGGTGACCAATTTTTCGTATCCCATGAAATGAATGGCAAACTTATTCGGCTAACCATACCCATTGCAGCAGAAAAAACGCCAATTGCTACAAACTATAGCCTTCAAATGGCCGTCACGCTGTGCCTTGACGATAACTATGTGGCTGTTGCCGATCCAGCTAGCAGGCAATTGATGTCGCTAGCCAATCGTGTCGCAGCGACAGATGTCACTGTATTTGTAAATGGGCCGACTGGGACTGGTAAAGAGGTTCTAGCCAAATTTATTCACAATCAATCCAGCCGCCGGGATAACGCATTTGTTGCGGTTAATTGCGCCGCCATTCCAGAGAATATGCTAGAGGCTATTTTGTTCGGACACGAGAAGGGTGCTTTCACTGGCGCATCAACCGCTAATAAAGGCATTTTTCGTGCCGCTGATGGTGGTACATTATTGCTTGATGAAATTTCAGAAATGCCGCTCTCTCTGCAAGCAAAGCTGCTCCGCGCGCTTCAAGAGCGTAAAGTCACACCGCTTGGAAGCCAGCGGGAAGTTGACGTTGATGTTCGAGTAATTGCAACAACAAATCGAGAAATGTTGTCTGAAATAAGTGAAGGTAAATTTCGCGAGGATTTATTTTATCGATTAAATGTTTTTCCACTTACAACCCAGCACCTGGCTCAGCGGCCTGACGATATTATTCCAATCTGCAGCATTCTTCTCGCCCGTCACAGTTCGGTGTTGGAAGATCTTCCTTGTATCGATGATGAAGCAGCAGATCTGCTGTTGTCTTACAGTTGGCCAGGCAATGTCCGCGAGCTCGAAAACGTTCTTCAACGAGCGATGGTTCTCTCATCAAGTGGCAAAATTATGGCGGGAGATATTATGGTAGATGGTGCGCTCAAAGACCGTTTTGCGGCGAGCATGACCACTGAAGTGGCACTCTCAAAAAGTGCGGCAGTATAGAAAAGTAAGAGGAAATTATGAGTCAGATTGTATCAATGACAGGTCCAATTTCATCGCTTCGCGCTCAGCTTCGTGCTCAAGCCGAAGCCGCGCTTACACCTGAAAATAAAAGTACCCCTTTCGCCGATCGAATGGGTGGCGCCATTAGGGAGGTTGCTAATGCGCAAAATCAGGCCGCCGACCTGACAAAGGCTTATGAGTTGGGTACTGAAAATGACATCTCCAAAGTAATGATTAGCCAACAGGTTTCAAGCTTAGGATTTCAACTGACCTTGAATGTGCGGAATAAAATGCTCAGCGCATATAAAGACATCATGAATATGCCGGTATAACTAATGATAAATTTCTAGTTTGAGGTAGGTAGAGCCTACCGATCTAATCGTAAAGAAAAAGTTCAGGACGCAAAATTATGGCCGAAGCAGTTGTTAGTCAAAACAGTGAAATAGTCTCCAACGAAACTGGGGTTTTAAAGCAAGCAGGCACGCTTGTGACGCAAGTTAGAAAAATGTATGGTCAACCTGCATTTCAGCGCTCTTTGCCAACTATCGTCGCGATTATCGTTGTTGTTTTTGGGCTTGGATTTTACCTTTGGGCCCAGCAACCAATCAGGACAACGCTGTACGCAGGACTGCCTGAGGCTGAAAAATCACGCGTCATTGATGCATTGAAAAACTCCGGTGTAGATGTCTCACTGGATCCTGTGACAGGTGATGTGCTAGTCCCCAATGGCAGTTACCACAGCTCACGCATGACTCTCGCTGCCCAGGGCCTGCCAGCCTCTGCGGCAAGCGGTTATGAACAATTGGATTCCATTCAAATGGGATCCAGTCGGTCAGTCGAAGCTGCTAGACTTAAGCAGTCCCAGGAAGTTGAACTTGCTAGGTCAATTAGTGAGATTGATATGGTGATGAGTGCGAGAGTGCATTTGGCATTGCCCGACAAAGAAGTTTTTGTTCGTCAGCAAGCAGAACCGACAGCATCAGTATTCGTTCAACTGGCGAGAGGACGAAGCCTCGGGAGCTCAAAAGTCGAAGCCATTACACATCTTGTATCTGCCTCCATCCCTAACTTGACGAAAGAGAATGTGTCAGTTGTTGATCAGAATGGAAATTTACTTTCTCGCAGCAATGGAAGCATCGAGGGGCGGCTCTCAGATTCTCAGCTTGAGCATCGCATCCGACTTGAGGACATTTATCGGTCACGAATTAAATCTTTAGTATCTCCAATTGTTGGCGTGGGAAATGTGAATGCTCAAATCAACTTAGATATAGATTTTACACGGAGTGAGATTACGGAGGAGATTGTTGATCCCAATGGAAATGCATTACGCAGTGAGCAAAGTACTTCAGACAAAACTTTGGCCGCGAAAGCAAAAGGTATTCCGGGTGCGGTTGCAAATACTCCGCCATCAGCAGTGGATTTGAACAAGCAGAAGACAGTCGCTGGCGGTGATGGTGAAGAATTACGTTCGCAATCCTCCAGTGAAGTTAAAAATTACGAGGTAAGTCGCACCGTTTCCAGTACTATGAAGCCATCGAATGTTATTCGAAGAATAAACGCTGCAGTTCTGGTTCGTGAGCGCACAATTGAAGACCCTGAAACTGGCCTTCCAACAACTCAGAAAATGTCAGAAGGTGAGTTGTTACAGATTGAAAAACTCGTTGCTGATGCGATTGGTATTGATCCAGAACGTGGTGATAGCCTCACGGTTTCAAGTGCACCCTTCGTAAGCATTGTTTCAGACGCTGTTTTCCAGCGATGGTTTGAAAAGCCATATATGAGGTCTATCATCAATCAGGCAGGCTTTGTTCTGATCCTTGGCATTGTTATCCTTGGTGTTGTCCGTCCATTACTCAGCCGAATTCTAATACCAGTTTCTGTTCCCGGTGTAGGAGGTGTTGCTGGTGGTGGAGAAGATGAGATTGACATTGACCAGATTGAGGTAGGCGAAGGGGAAAGCCTTGAGGATATCAAGGCAAAGCTTAAGCCGAAAAAGGCTGCAATTTCAGCTGAAATGCTGGATACTGCGAATACCTATGATGACAAAGTTGCGGTGATACGTATGATTGTATCTGACGAGGCAGGTCGTGTATCCAATGTCTTTAAGTCAATGATGTCACGTGACATGAGCTAACCACCAAGAGTGTAAAGAGAAAAGGTGAGTGAAATGGCTGCTTCAGCAGAGGAACAACAAGAAAACACAGATGGGTCTACGTTTGATAGACTGACTGGTACACAAAAGTCAGCCATCTTGATGATGCTGATTGGCGAGGATGAGGCTTCGGAAATCCTTAGGAACTTGTCACCGCGTGAGGTCCAGCACCTCGGTACGGCGATGTATTCAGTGCAGGGCCTTGACCAAGAAACGGTAAATCTTGTTCTTGATGAGTTCTTAGCAATTATTAAAGCGCAAACTAGCCTTGGAATGGGTGCGGGAAATTATATTCGGAATGTCATGACCAAAGCGCTTGGCGAGGATAAGTCGCAGTCAGTTCTAAGTCGAATTGCTCCATCAACAAGTTCCAGACCAATTGAAATTCTTGACTGGATGGATGCACGTTCAATTGCTGAGTTAATTGCAGATGAACATCCGCAGATTGTTGCATTAGTTATTTCATATCTTGACGCAGGGCTTGGCGCTGATGTTCTGGGCCTTCTTCCTGAAGAAGCGCAAGCCGAGGTCATCCGTCGTATTGCGACCCTTAAAACTGTAGGGCCTGATGCACTCCGGGAACTTGAAGATGTCATGCAACGAAAGTTTAAAGCGAACACCTCACTTCGGGCCACGCAGGTCGGTGGCATTGACGCAGCGGCGCGGATTATGAATTTTACGCAGCAGGCTATGGAAGGCCGCATCATGAAAGATATTGCGAAGGGTGACAAAGGTCTGATGCTCGCAATTCAGGAAAGCATGTTTGTATTTGATACCCTGATCATGTCGGATGACAAATCGCTCCAAACGTTGCTTCGTTCGGTTGACACAGAGCTGTTAATTCTGGCGTTGAAGGGGGCAGATGAACCGCTTCAGGAAAAGTTATTCTCCTGTATGTCAAAACGCGCAGCTGCCAACATTATGGATGAAATGGAGGCTCTAGGCCCAGTTCGATTGACTGAAGTGCAGTCGGCGCAAAAGGAAATTATTAACGTTGCTCGGCGTTTGTCTGATGAGGGAAGCATTGTATTAGCCGGGCGGGGTGGCGATGATTTTGTTTAGGCCGTAACTTGAGGTGATGTGGTATGATCAGTGCCGTTATTCAAGATAATGAGGAAAGCGTTGGCCCGCTTGCTGACGGTGAGGTGGCGCGCCTACTATCCGTCCTTCACAATGCTGAGTTTACGCGATCTGACAAGCATGATTTAGCAAAAAATAGCAGGTTTAGGCAGCGTAGCTTGATTGAGATTGCTGCTGAGGCAAAAAAACGAAAGGACGCTATTGAGACAGATCAGCAAAACATAGGCTCTGATATTGATGGCGATAGTTCTGACGTTGAAAATTTTCTGGACGGTCAACCTGACAGCCTGAGCATAAAAAGTTTGGAGGCCGTAAAAACAAATGAATCGGCTTCAGAACAAACAATTCGCGATATTACATCTAAAGAAAAGATGGATGACGAAGTGTCTGAACCGGAGGTTGGAGTTAGAGGGTTAACAACAAACTCGACCTCAACTTCGGGAACTGATGAAACAGAGCAAGGAATTCGTGGATTAACAACAAACTCGACCTCAATTTCGGCGACTGATGAAACAGAGCAAGGAATTCGTGGATTAACGACAAAGCCAACCTCAATTTCGGAGACTGATGAAACAGAGCAAGGAATTCGTGGATTAACCACAAAGTCAACCTCAATTTCGGAGACTGATGAAACAGTGCCAGGAATTCGTGGATTGACTTCAGTGCCGCATGGAGAAGTTGATGGTTCTGAAAAAGCGCAAGCATTAGGAGAGTTGGCATCAAGTCAAAGTGGGCTTGATGAACGAACTGCTAAAGATAGTTTTGAAACGGTAAATGAAGCGTTTGAGCGAGGAAAAACAGAGGGTATTAGTGAAGGAAGGCTTGCCGCAATAGCTGAAACCAAAGAGACGGCTATGGCGGATGCCAAGGCAGAATTAGCTGACATCGTCGATACGTTTAATAAGGTGCTTGACTCCTTAGCACGTCCAAAAGCGATGCAGGTAGAAGCGCTCTCAAGCTCGATCAACACAACAATTTTAAAACTAGCAAGCGAGCGCGCTGGTATGCAAATAGACGAATTACCGGAGGCGTTCTCTGACAGGATAAACGCGCTTGTGACTGGCATATCGCAAGAGCTTGTAGAAGGTAAAGTTCACCTCAACGGGGATGACTATGCCACGATGAAACCGTATCTCACTAATTTGGGCTTTCAAGTTGTAGTCAATGCAAACTTGATGCGCGGTGATGTTACTTTAGAATTTGATGGAGTAGAGGTGCATGATGTTGCGGCAAATCGGATGGCTAGTTATTCGGCGGTAAAGTCGGACAATGCTGCCACTGCTGACAATGCTGCCACTGCTGACAATGGTGCAACTGCTGACAATGGTGCAACTGCTGACAATGGTGCAACTGCTGACAATACTACCACTGATGATAATGCCGGTATCGCCAATGTGTTAACAGGCGATGAATTGCTGCCACCGTCTGATGAGTCGGGCTCATGAGCGAAGTGCTGGAACGGCTTAAATCTGATATTGACAGCTTGGAATTGAGCAAACCAATTCAGCTCTCTGGTCGAGTTAGCCGGTTTGATGGCCATATAATTGAATGTGATGGCTTTCCTGCAACGATTGGTACTATATGCCAGGTTGATACTCAAAACGGCGAAACTACCAATGCTGAGGTGATAGGGTTTCAGAATAATCATAACCTTTTATCTGTCCACGATCACAACGCGCGTATAAGTGTTGGCGCGACAGTGATGATTACTGATGATGGGCATTCTATCCAAGTTGGGTCTGAATTACTTGGCAGAGCTATTGATGCGCTGGGCGATCCACTGGATAATGGCCCACCAATGCGTCTTGGTGATAGTTGGCCACTTAATGGAAAAAAAACCAATCCACTTGCCAGACGCCCAGTTAATAAGCAGCTTGATGTTGGGGTGCGGGTAATCAATAGCCTTCTGTCTGTTGGTAGAGGTCAGCGAGTTGGGATTATTGCTGGGTCTGGAGTTGGTAAATCCGTACTCCTTGGTATGATGACGCGTTATACTGAAGCGGATATTGTCGTAGTTGGCCTTATTGGTGAGCGTGCCCGCGAGGTGGCAAGCTTTACGGCCGAGGCGCTTCATGGAAACTCACGCGAACGGACAGTAATTGTTGCTGAACCAGCAGATCGGTCACCCTTGTTGCGTATTCGTGGGGCAAACCGGGCTACTGCTATTGCCGAATATTTTCGTGCCCAAGGCAAGAATGTCCTCTTGATTATGGACTCTCTGACGCGGGTGGCACATGCTCGGCGTGAAATTGGTTTGGCACTCGGTGAGCAGCCAACCTCTAAAGGCTATCCGCCGTCCGTTGTTTCAATGATCCCTGCTTTGATTGAGCGCACTGGCACAGGAATTGGCCGTGAAGGCTCAATAACCGGTTTTTACACGGTTCTCGCGGACGGTGATGATGCGAATGATCCGGTGGTTGATACCGCTCGCGCTATTCTCGATGGTCATATTCTTTTGTCCCGTGAACAGGCGCAAATGGGAATATACCCCGCAATTGACCTTTCAGCATCTGTGAGCCGTGTGATGAACGATATCGCTGGTCAAAGTCAAATTCAGGCAGCTCAATATTTTCGCCGTTTGATTTCATTGTATATGGAGAATAGGGACTTAATTCTAATGGGGGGGTATGCGCCTGGACAAGACCAGGACCTTGATCTTGCCGTCCAACTTTGGCCCCAATTGATGGCACATATTCAGCAACCATTCGATCAAAGCGCTGCTTACGAAGAGAGTATTCAAGCACTGAAAAATCTATTTAATATTGAGGAACAGGCATGAGTCGTCGCGCCTCAACATTTGATCGCCTCGCGCTGAGAGAACAGGTGCTGATCAACCGGCAAATGCGTGGTCTTGGTGAATTGAATAATGAGTTTCAGAAAATTGATCATATGCGTCAAAAACTTGATGAAATGGCCCGCGAGCAAGTCCCCAATGATGGTGAGCAAATCGCTGGCACATTTCGTGTTACTGCTCAGCTAAACCATCAAATCCGAAAACAGTTGGAAACTGCAAGCAATCGCTGTGATCATCTGGCTATAGAGTTGCAGAGCATGCGAAAAAAAATTGCGTTGTCAGGTCGCCGTCGCGAAAAATCTGCGAGCAAGGCGGAGGAACTTCGAACAAATGAACGCAATGAGCGTGAGAGCAAGCGTGAAGATGACGAAGCCTCACGCAGGCGTATCAATCAAGCATAAAAACTTTTGAAGACCTGATAAATGGCACCCCAATTGCATTATTCGAGAAATAATTGCGTATTGGATCTCGGTAAGCGGACTTTAAAAGAATGTCAAAAATAGTGCTTAAATCCATACAGAGCCAGAGCTCTCAAAATATTAAATCGAACCAACATAGGAACGAAAATACTGAGAGTGAAGTGATGTTTGCAGCTCTTTTTGGTGGAGCAAGCGGTGAAGCTTCATCTGAAGAGTTATTAATTGGCAAAGCTTCAATGGCGAATTTGATGTCAGCAGATTCTGATGACGAGAGTCATTTTGGCGAACACACAAGTGAT
>QCPZ01000030.1 GCA_003212345.1 SAR116 cluster bacterium AG-447-A06 | reverse complement strand
GCACTAAAAAAAACATCGGTTTTCATTACGTCACCAAAATTAAGATCCTTCAATAATCGTACCACTGAGCTTGATATCCACCAACCCATCACTGCTATAAAAGCTGATTTGTATCGACCCGCATTAAAAATGTACTCCATTAAGTCTCTGAATAATGCCATTCTGAAATAGAAGAAAACTGTGCAACTCTGTAAACCTTGTGGATTTGGATGACGGCGAAGCATCGAAGCAATCTCGAACAGGGACGCAACCCAGTGAAATGATTCATAGTAAAACACAACGAATTGTTTAGGATATTGTCTTCAAAGTCGTCATTGAGCTTATGCTAGACACATCAAAGAGTTGGAATTACCGTTACGGCTAAAGTGGAGCGTTTAAATGGAACCTATTTTAGAAATTGAAACCAATCTATTACCGCCAGAACAGATACCAACGGCGCCCTTCGAGTTTCCGAAAGCGTGGGTCAGATCAACCATATCGAAAGAGGATTATTTTTTTCAGTTTCCTGAAAAATGTTTAATCGAGTTAGAAAATTTAAACAAAGAGCTTCAGAGTAATTTTTTGCCAGCCTTGATAACACGGCCAGAAATGTATCAGCTTGAGAACTGCAAAGCCTTTATGAGAATGATTAAGGAAGTTTTGGATGATGGTGTTGGCTTTGCAATAATGGAAAAACTTCCCATTGATTCTGTGTCCTTTGAGGTGGCAACCACAATGCATTGGTTGTTGGGTAGCCTTCTGGGGAGACCAGTCGCTCAAAATTATAAAGATGGCAAAATGCTATATGAAGTGATGGATTTGACAGAGGGCAAGGGTAAAAACATTATTGGAGTGAGAGGATCTCACACCAACGCTGACTTAAGCTTTCATACTGATTGTAGCTCTAATATTTCCCCTCCGGATTACGTAGGCCTGATGTGCGTTCGGCCTGCGCTAGAAGGTGGAGAGAGCCAGCTCACTAACTGGTATGCTGTTTATAACAAGTTGCTTGAAAGCAGGCCCGATCTCTGTGCTAGAGGATTTAAACCTATCCTTTTTGATAGACAGCTTGAGCATGCTGCTGATGACCCTCGCGTCTTGTCAAGGCCCCCTTTTGCTTTTGATGGTAAGATCACCATGCGTTATAGCGAACGCCTCAACAGACAGGGATATAAAATAGCGGAACAACCAATTGATCAAGAAACTGAGGAGATGCTTGCTGCTATTGACACTATATTGAAAGATCCTGAAATGCGTGTGGATTTAAACTTCCAGTCAGGCCAAATTCAATGGATAAATAATGCCTCAATTGGACACAGGAGAACATCTTATGTTGATCATCCAGGTGATCCATCACTAAGACGGTGTCTCGTAAGAATGTGGCTCCGTGAGGAGGGTAAAATAAGCTATCTAGGATAATTCAACTTCGTAACATGCTTGACCAGCCCTTACTATCCTGCACAAGTTAATTAAACAATAATCTTTATAAACATGATGATCCTAACCCTAGTAGCGGCTATATTTTTAACTGTATTCAGCACAACGGCCCCAGGGTCCGAATTAGTTGAAATCAAATTGATAGAAAAGCTGGACGAAACACGCAGCTATTGCATTGACATAAAAGGTTACAAAGAGCGCGCAAAAGTTAACCGAGGACTGCAAGCACATACGTGTTACTCGTACCAAGGCCAACTTGGCGTTGACCAAGCCTTTGACAAGGATCTAGTGCAATTCGGGAAGTTTTATATGCCCGCCTTTGATGTGTGTATGGAGGCGGAAAAACATAGTGAAGGTGCAAGTTTAACACTAAAAGACTGTAATAACAAAGCTGTGCAAAAATTCGTTTTCACCTCAAAAAATCAAATAAGAGTTTTTGGCAAACATGATTTATGCGTAGCAGTGGAGTCAAAAAAATCAAGGCAAGGAGGTGGTGGACTACCACCTCATTTAATAAGAACTCTTCAACTCAAAAATTGTTCTCAAACAGATTTCAAATACACAGCTTGGAAGATTAAATAAACAGCTTGAAATACTAACAATTACCTAAAACAACTCTCCGTTTGGAATTGCGTTAAACGAAATTAACGTTACCCCAAAAAACTTTGGTATCGCCGTCGCCCCATTTTCGCAGACATACTTCGAATTCACTGCCAGCTTTACGCTCCGGCGTCCGCATATAGGCAGTAAAATGCTCTTCACTTTCCCACCTCTCCCACAAATGAAAACATTTTTTTCCATTTTCTGAGGTAGAAATCATCCACTCAGAGGAAATGAACCCAGGTTGTTTTTTTGTAAGGGTAAACCCTAAGCTTGAATCGCAAAGGTCGAAAAAATCGTCAGCGTGCTCTGTCTTGATTGGAAATTCTAAGTACATTTGTTTTGCCATTTATGTCTCCCGTAATTCGATTTAAAAGTTTAAAATCGATATTTCGTGGGGTATCTTAATAATAGAAATCGTGGTTACTTGTATCAAAAAAACAGGTGTTATGATGACAACAATAATCATGTTTCAACATTTTCGGTTTAGATGGTAAAGTCATCGCTAAATGGTCCCATAGCTCAATTGGATAGAGCATCTGACTTCGAATCAGAAGGTTGGGCGTTCGAGTCGCTCTGGGACCGCCAATTAAACGTTTGTATACTGCGCTAAAAACGGATTGATGTACATTGTTCTGGTTTTAACATTCCTGATCGTCTCCCCCTCCTCAGCTTTTACAGAAATGACAGATTTGGGCCGATACAATTCCTTGATAACCAGAACATTAGTTGAAGACGGGGCAGACTGCGAAATTGAGTCATTTTATTTAAATGTGACTACAGAACTCAATTCAGTTTTTTTGATCGAGTGTTCTAAAAGTTCCTATTTGAATGAGGTCGAGATAACCTGCGTACTCTCTCCAGATGAAAAATGTGAAGTTACGCGATACTAATTTATTTCATATTTAATGTAATGAAAAATCCAAACCACAAATTCAAAGACAATCCAGCTTATAACTTCACGCTGATGTTTATTGGGTTGTTTTTTGCCTTTTTCATTACGAGTCCAGATGAATGGCACAGACCTTTACCACTAATAGTGGCTGCCCTGGTTTCAGGATTGATTTCTTTCTTTTCAATAAAATTTATTAAACAATAAATACAAATAATTATAAAGAAAATTTAAAGTAAAAAATTATCGAATTCTATCATGTATGTGCTGCTCCAGATACCAGCTATTTATAAAGAGGTCTTTAAAGCTTGAAAGAGTGCTGACGCGTTGGAGATAGAACCACTAAGCTAGACATCACAACCAATATACACCCTAATATCGAGATAAAATTTACACTTTCATCAAAAAGAAAAACGCCAATAGCTACACCAAAAACAATGCGAGAATATCGAAACGGGGTTACGGCAGAAACCTCACCAATTCGCATCGCTGAAACAATCGCGCTGTATCCCACCACACCTAACAACATACCTAACATTAAGAATAGACCGGTTTTTATATCAGGCCACAGAAATGACTCATCAAAAAACAGTGTAAGAACAACGCCAGACATCGCAACAGACAGAAACCCATGCATACCCAAGGTAAAGATATTTAATGACTTTGAAACAGCACGGCTTGCTAAATCCCTACCTGCAAAACCCAACATTCCCAGCACTGCTAATGTCGATAGAAAGGAAAAGTTGTCCGCAGTTGGCTGAATTATTATCAAAACTCCAAGCAAACCGGTAACAACAGCTAACCACCTAAGGACACTAACTTTTTCTTTAAAAATAATTGCTGCACCAATTACAACCACAATCGGTGTTGCCTGTAAGATCATTGTAGAAGAGGTTAGCGAAGTAAAGGCGAGCGCTAATGAATAAAAAACTCTTCCAACTATCTCTGAAATAACTCGTAGGTGCATTGGCCTAGTAAGTACATCAGAGGTCCAAACTTTTCTTTTAAGAATTAGCGCTGTCAAAAAAAAAGAAACAGTTCCACCAATGCCAAGCAAAAATAATATTTGGCCTACTGGTAAAACGCCCGAGACCACTTTGATCACGCTATCCTCAACAGCGAATGCTGCCATTGAGATTACCATGAGGCAGCTACCAATATAGTTTTCTCTTTGGGACGACGAGTTTTTGCGCGTCACATCAATTCTCATTTTTGTTATTTTTGCAGCACGTTGCAGACCAATTTTTGTCCATCATGGGTGTCCATTGTTATTGAGGGCACATCTGGGTTGGCAGGGCGACAGGGTATCTTAACCCACCTGTATCCCGCTGCTAACTGCTCTTTAACTGCTTTATAGTAAGCAGCGTTGCACCCAGCTAGGGAAAGAACCACAACTGCAAAAATAATCTTATTCATAAAATGCTCCGTAATAATATGTTTTAGTTGTCACACATGTGTTTGTTCTTATTTTGCTTAAAATGTGTTGGTAATGAGAAATGCATATCAAAAGGATAAGCCTTATCCTCATGCGATCCATTAAATAACCAGCAGATTAGCGATGCACACCTACCGCCTTTTACAAGGATAAATCAACTAATAAGGAGTACAAAAAGCAACAAATAATTCATAACTGTGACATACCAAAATTGATGGTAAAACATTGCAGGCCATAAAAATCTGCACCCTCAAAACAACCTAGACCCTCAGCTTTTTTGCGGAACTATTCTTGCCGCTAATACAAAGCAATCTATTTTGAATAACTTAACACCCTTCTCAAATAAAGCGCTCGCTGATAGCATATTTTTTCTTTCGTCAAAGATCAGCAAAGATTCGAATGGCATCCGAAGTATAACTGGAAAAATATAACACCGATCAGGGCTTCTAAAAATATATGAATAAGGTGCCCGAACAAATGGGAAAAAATAAGCACAGAAGGGAAAACCCATTGTCTAGAAGAGATAACGAAGGCTTGTGGTCATGGAAGCAGTCCGAAAACAATAATCGGATGATTGCGGCTCAGAATGGCGAAAACCTCGGAGGGCCAGGCGAAAACAATGTTAAACTGGCGTATTTTGGAGGTTCATGCTTTCGGTTAACCACGCCATCCGGTCTAACTTTAATGATTGATCCTTGGCGAAACCCACCTTGGGGAAGTTGGGACTGGTATCTTTACGATTTTCCGTTTTGTGAGGTGGATGTGGGGTTGTCAACTCACGCACATTTTGATCATGACAATCTTCATAGTTTACATGCCAGCGTTCTGCTTGATCGATTAATCGGACGTTTTGAGTTTGCTGACGTTAAAATAAATGGCTTTGCTGACAAGCATGTATCTGACTCAAAACACAATAAATATGATTGGGCCGGACTTACTCAAAAACTCACACCTATGGAGACAAAACCGCCAAATAATTGGCGCTCTTTTGATAATAGCATCCTGGTTGTAGAGACCGCTAATATGCGTATTTTGCACTGGGGAGATAATCGGCCTAATCCACCAGAAGAAATTTGGAGTGCAATAGGTCAGGTAGACATTGCATTGTTACCTATCGATGGATCAGAGCATGTCCTAAGTTATCAACAGATAGACTATGTGCGATCAAGGCTCAAGCCTCACATAACAATCCCTCACCATTACTTCGTTTGGAACATAACTCATCGCGCATCTGGTTTGTTGCCACCAGAAGCTTGGATGAAAAGCCAGCAGAACGCAAAATTCACCAATAAAGGAGAGATTAAACTGCAACTTGAAGAGGTGAAAAGTCAAAAAGACTTGGCGCTATGTTTTGGCAATGAGGTCGCATTTGTTCCAGAAGAGGAGTTAAAAAATAAAGAGAACAGAATTGGAGCGTAAAACCAATCAAATATTAAAATAAGTAAGAGGGTGAGTGAGAGTTATTACTTCAACAAGATTAAAGGGCATTAGAAATGAAAACAAAATGTATTAATGGCGCACTTGGTGTTGAGTTATGTAATGTCGACCTTAATGTAATCAGTAATCAATTGAAATCAGACATTCAAAGCCTTTTCAATAAGCACCTTGTTCTTTTATTCCGTGGTCAGAATTTAACACCGGAGTCCCAAATAAGGTTTTCTAAACTCTTCGGTTCAGTAAAATCTCACCCGCTAAAAACCCGCCGAAGTGTTGATGGGCACCCAGAGGTTTTGATTCTTGAAAATCAACCAGGACGCCCCGGTGCTCCAAATGATTACTGGCACTCTGACATTTCCCACTCAGATGAACCGCCATCGGCAACTATTCTCCATTCGCTTATCGTACCGGAAGGCCGGGGCGATACAATGTTGTGCAACATGGTACGCGCATATGAACAACTTTCAGACCATATGCGCACCGTAATTAGAGGACTTGAAGGCCTGCACAGTGGTATGGCAACGCTTGAGAGAAGCATTGCGGGCAAATCTGACGCGAGGCCAATTGACCCCTCTGAAATTAAGCCTCCGCGCGCGCATCCAATTGTACGTTCACCAGCGGGCACAAAACAAAAGGCAATTTTCGTCAACCCACACTTCACTGTCGGAATAAAAGGATTGGATGCTGAAGAAAGTAGTTGGGTCCTTGACCATCTCTATAAAATTGCCACCCAACCTGAGAATATATACCGGCACCAGTGGAAGGCTGGCGACGTTTTGGTTTGGGATAACCGTCGAACAATGCACTATGCTGTTAGAGATTACACAGAAGATATGCCAAGAAAACTTCATCGCTGTACTGCAAGTGGCGAAATTCCAGTTTAAACTTAAAGAAAATGATAGTCTTTCTCCCTTCCTGATAATATTAGGACAACCATACGATGAATTGGGAATAACTGATGAAAAGCAAACCAATTGTTGGGATTATCACCTCTGAAACTGTCGGCTTCAATGGGAGGCAGCTATTTCACTCTACGGGAAAGCGATATGTTAGTTCTGTTATGAATTTTTCGAGAGTTATCCCAATCCTGATTCCTGCCTGTATCAAAAATAATGATCTTGGGGCATTACTTGCTACAATTGATGGAATTGTTTTAACCGGAGGAAGGGCTAATATCGAACCACAACATTACGGCGGTGCAGAATTTCCAATCGATGAGACTATTGACCCGGATCGAGACAAAGTTGTTTTAGATATTATTCCTGAATGCTTGAAAAGAGAAATGCCCATTTTTGGAATTTGTAGGGGAATACAGGAAATCAATGTCGCCTGTGGAGGCACTCTTTTTTACCGAGTTCATCAGGAAAGCGGTAAGAATGACCACCGGATGCCACAAAATGATGATGCCGGTTTAGAGGATATTTTTAAGCCTAAACACGAAATAAGTTTCACAGAAAACAACCTGTTCAGAACATTTATAGAAAAAGATAGATATACAGTTAATTCACTACACGGCCAAGGCATTGATAAATTGGGAAGTGGCCTGACTGTTGAAGCCTATTCAGAGGACGGCCTTATTGAGGCCATAAGCGTGACAGGTTATAAAGCATTCGGTGTCGGTATACAATGGCACGCTGAGTTTCACCCAGAAAGAGAAGAAAACAAACTGAACAAAATACTTTTTAAAAAATTTGGCGAGTCTTGTATGGCGTTTCATTCAGCAAGGCGGTAGTGGTCAAAGACCAATATCTCCAATCCCAAGATTTCCATAATAGAAAATCAAAAAATAAGACACACCAGTTTTATCTGGCTTTTAATTTTACGAAGCCGATCATTAATTTTACCAGCAGGATATTTACCATGAAAACAAAAGGGCGTTGTTATTGCGGCATTATTAAGTACGAGATTGAAGAACAAGCAGAAGCTTCTTTCCAATGCCACTGTAGAGAGTGTCAATATATCACCGGGGGAAACCCGAATACTGTGATGGCATTTTCCAAAGAGTCATTCAATTATGTCTCAGGAAAACCCAAAAAATTTACCCGAAAAGATATCGATACAGCAGTTACACGGCACTTTTGTGAGAACTGTGGCACAGCAATTGGAACGGAGAGCCCTGCTCGCCCAAATTCAATGATTGTAAAGGTTGGGACCATGGATAACCCCGCTGCGTTCATACCTCAGGCAGCAATATTTACCTGTGATTCTCAGCCGTTTCATCAACTGCCGGAGGGTATTCCTTTGTTCGAAAAAAGACCCCCAAAAAAACAAAATGATTAACTCATCCGATGGTTAAAAAGGTTAAAATTTCTCTACCCAGGGTCTAAGTTCAATTTCCCAGGCCCACGCGCTTCGGTTCTGACGATGGAAGCTCAAATACGTTTTGGCAATTTCATCAGGATTTAACAGATTTTGTTCACCATTATCAGGACGTATCTCAGATGAAATTCCACCATCAATAACAAAGTGTGCGACATGAATGTTTTTTGGTTGCAACTCTCTTGCTAGAGACTGCGCGAGCCCTCGCAAACCAAATTTGCCCATTGCAAATACTGAGGAATTAGCAAAGCCTTTCACACCAGCTGAAGCGCCTGTAAAAAATATACTTCCTGAGCCCTCTGAAACCATCCGGATAGCGGCTTGTTGAGCGACCAAAAAAGCCCCAAAGCAAGTGGTCTCAAGAGCGAGTTTTGTTTGGTGGGGATCCAAACTAGTAATATCCCCCCGAATCCTTGCGGAAGGATTGTAAACGACGATTGAGGGGGCGCCAAATATTTCGTCAGTCTGGGCAAATAATTTTTCAACTTGATCAGCATCAGACGAGTCGCATTGAACCAAATCACAACCAGTTTCTTGCGAAAACCCCCTCAATTTTTTAACATTTCGTGCAGCAAGTACAACGCCTATGTCGTTATTTCGAAAAAGCTTCGCAAGAGAGGCGCTTAAGCCATTTCCTGCACCAACAATAATACAGGTTTCAGTTTTTCGACGCATAAAGAAAGGCTCCAAACCAAGTTGCTATTTTTTAATCAACGGTTTCACGGCTAAATGCCCCATATCAAAGCCACTGGACCAAACATGAACCGATGCTCCTGAGAAAAAGTAAAGACGGTTAAAAAACAATCGTAAATAGACAACCCCAATCTAATTCAAAGTTGTTTTTCAAAAAATGAGCCTAGAAACAAAAAAACGATGTTAAAACAACCAACAAACTGGCAGCTTTAACATCGCATATAATTTAATACGGCTTTTCAGAAAAACCGTGACACTACTCAGCAGCCAGAGCCAGGTTTTGACGCGAGTCCGTGTAGGACTCGACAGCAGCCCCCACACCGGATCCCGCCTGAAATGGGATCCCGACATCGCGCATTGCCATTTCAACACCACCAAGTGCACGCAGCACCATGGTCTCGTTCAACCAGCCAAGATGCCCGATACGGAATACCTTACCAGCCACCTTGCCTAAACCTCCCCCAAGAGAAACGCCATAGTTGTGATAAGCAGCACTGATAACGTCATTTGCATTGTGAGTTTCGGGCACAACAATAGCTGTCACCGTATCCGAATGCCATTTTGGTTCCACTGCACAATTACGAAGGCCCCAAGCGTCTACGGCCGCGCGTACCCCGTTTGCCAAGCGGTTGTGGCGGGCTACAACGTTAGAAAGGCCCTCTTCGTTCAAAAGATCTATCGATGCTCGCAATCCACGCATCAAAGTCATTGCCGGCGTATATGGAAAGTAACCATCTTTGTTCATGTTCTTCATTTGGTGAAAATTGAAATAACCTGAAGGCACACTAGACCCAGAGCAATTATCTAGAGCTTTACTGCTCACTCCAACTATACAAAGTCCAGTCGGGAGCATAAATCCCTTCTGTGAACCAGAAACAATTACATCAACACCCCATTCATCCATCCTAAAGTCAAGACTGGCCACGGAACTCACCCCGTCGACAAAAAGCAACGCCGGATGTCCTAACTCGTCTAAAATGCGGCGTACGCCAGAAACGTCGCTAGTAACCCCGGTTGCGGTCTCATTATGGCAAACAAGTACTGCCTTTATCGAATGTGCCTTGTCGTTGGACAGAACATCATAATATTGATCTAAAGGGACGCCCTCGCCCCACGGGACATCACAGTTGTGAACATCCATACCGTAATCCCGGCACATGTCGACCCACAAACTTGAAAATTGTCCAAACGATGACGTTAAAACGCCGTCGCCAGCAGTTAAGAGATTGCTAATCGCTGCTTCCCAACCTCCTGTCCCTGACCCTGGAAACACTAAAACCTCACCGGTCTTGGTGCGGAATATCTCTTTCAAGTCGGAAAATAAAGGCTTCGTGAATTCTGGGATATCGGGAGCGCGGTGATCCTCCAATGGAATTTGCATCGCACGCTGCACCTCGTGTGGCATATTTGTCGGACCAGGAATGGCCAGTGTTTTGTATCCAATCATTGCATCCTCCGTTGTAGAGCTTGGATACTTTCAACTAAAAAAAAAAAAATTTCACGCAAATAAGAGTTTTTGTGTTTACTGTTTAGTTAACATTGACATTATTTGTTAATTTGTTAATTTTTATAAAACCAGCCTGGGATAGCTTTACGCAACTGATTAGAGGCAACCATGCAAAAAACATTTATCGGAACCCAGTTGCGTCAATTACGCCGTGAACACGGGCAAACACAAGTTGAGATGGCACGGATACTCGGAGTAAGTGCCGCTTACATCAATCTTTTGGAAAAAAATCAACGCAGCCTCTCTGTAGCAGTATTGATGGGTTTAGCTGATCATTATAATGTGGATTGGCGAGATGTAGTAATGGACAAAAGCGCAAATCTGCTCGCCGACCTGCGCAACTCAATCCAAGATCCTTTATTTGCATCCAACCAACCTGATTTGGAAGAATTACGTGCTGCAATCGATCATGCACCTTCTTTAGTGCAAAATTTTTTAAAACTACATCAAAGCCACCGTACGGCGATGGATAACATCATGAGGCTTGGCAGTGAGAAAATGCCTCAAGAGCTGCTTACCTCATCACCCGAAACAATAATTTATGACTTTTTTCGGGACCATTTCAATCATTTTGATGTTTTGGAGCGAGCGGCTGAAGCGTTGAGGAAAGAAGAGCCATGTGAACCATATGAAATGCAAAATATCCTCAAACAGCGCCTTTTTACTCGTCATGGCATAACAGTGGAGACAAAGCCTGTCGAAGAAATGAGCGAGTCCCTCCGGATATATGATGCTGAACGGAGCGTTATTCTGTTATCCGAAGCGCTTGATTATCAAAACCGTACATTCCAACTTGCGCACATTATATGTTTTGTTGAATTATCCAAAACCTTAGAAAGCATCACTTCAAAAGCCCACATCGACTCAAAACCCGCGATAAAACGTTGCCATGTCGAGCTAGCCAACTATTTCGCAGCAGCTGTCCTGATGCCGTACGATGCAATACATTCGATGGCAGAGCAAAGCGGCTATGACATCGATCGAATGGGTTCAGCCTTCGCCGTTTCATTTGAGCAGGTCTGCCAACGTTTAACGACCTTACAAAGAGAGACAAAACGCGGCGTGCCATTTTTCTTTTTGCGAGTTGACAAGGCCGGGAATGTGACCAAAAGATTCAACGCAACAAGCTTCAACATCGCTGAATATGGGGGATCTTGCCCAGTTTGGAATCTCCATACAGCTTTTCGAACTCCCGGAGTCATATTACCACAATTCGTTGAACTACCTGATGGCGAGAGATTTTTTACACTTGCTCGCACAACCGAGCGTCCCGTGTATTCCATGCAAACTCAAGATCGACGTTTAGCCATTTCGTTAGGTTGCGAAATCAAACATGCTAGCAAATTGGTTTACACCACAACTTTTCAAAAGCCCGCTAATGACACCTTTAGCAAGATTGGAATCAGTTGCCATTTATGCTCAAGGCACAATTGTTCACAGCGGGCACATGATCCTTTGTTCACCGAATTAACCACTGATCCAACACGGCGCGGTGTGACGCGTTATGAAAGTTAGCCAAGAGGCTACCCAGAACGAAGATTGGAAGCATAACAAATTCCCATCTGAATTACTCCCAAAAATTGAAACTTGCAGGCCCTCACCCCGTTATAAACCACTTTGTCTATACATCTTGTGTTTTATGATGAAAAAAATCCGATCATGAAAGCGATAAAACTTGTGCTATTTTCAAGACAACATTCGTGATGTTGGGAGTGAGCAGTATGATAGTTAGAGAAGTCCATCTGTACCATGTTTGCATGCCGTTACTTGAACCATGGGTGACCGCTTATGGGTCACAAGACAGTATTGAAAGCCTGTTCGTTAATCTGAAATTTGACAGCGGAGACGGATGGGGCGAATGCGCTCCTGCACCGCTACCACTATATAATTCTGAATACACAAAAGGCGCTTTTGCTGCAGCACATGATGTTTTTGCTGCACAGATTGTTGGCAAGGAGATATCATCAGCTGACCAGTTACAGTCGTTATTTCGGGAGTTTAAAGGTCATGAGTTCACGCGGTCAGCCTTTGACACGGCGTGGTGGGACGCACACGCTCTCGAATGTGGTAAACCTCTATGGTCATTGATTGGCGGCGTTAATCAAACTGTCGCAGTTGGCGCGGATATCCCAGTTTTATCCAGCACTTCTGCTCTAATCAACAGAGTTGCTGAAGCCATTGACCACGGTTTTCCTCGAGTAAAATTAAAATTTAATCGCAGTTGCACCATAGAGATGATTGAACGAGTGCGTTCTAATTTTCCCGACCTCGTCATGCATATTGATTGCAACAGCGGGTTTACGCTCGACGATATTGAGATGTTTCGTGCTCTTGATAAATTGGAGCTAAAAATGATTGAACAGCCACTTGCCTATGATGATCTTGTAAACCACGCCGCACTTCAACAACAAATAAAAACACCAATCTGTCTCGATGAGAGCATCACCTCCCTAAGCCGCGCTGCCAAGGCAATAAGAATTAAAGCTTGTCAGTGGATCAATATTAAAACAAGCAGGGTCGGTGGACTAACCAATGCCATAGCAATCCATGATTTTTGTAAAAATCAAGGCGTTCCAGTTTGGGTTGGTGGCATGCTCGAGTCCGCTGTTGGCCAGGGCCCATCCCTGGCATTGGCAACTAAAGATAATGTTGCCTATCCCAGTGACATATTTCCCAGCAAGCGGTTTTTTGAAGAAGATTTTTCAACCCCTGAAATTACTCTCTTAAGAAAAGGAAAGATCGCTGCACCAGCACGGCCTGGCTCAGGCTTCACTCCAAAATTAGATTTTTTGCAGAGACATAGCGTTGCCAAAGTAAGAGTCAAATGAAGGCCTTGAATAATGTGAGATTGCTCGCCATATGCCAGGTGCGCCCATTGCCGCGGATTGATTAACCAAAACCTTTTTGGCTAGAACACAACCGAGCTTGGCGCCCAGTAACCCTCTTAATACACCCTTTGTCTATCTCAGGGTGCAGGATTTGGAGAGAAAGAATGCTTAACAAAGCCCTTTTACGAATTCTGTTGTGTTTGAATTTCACGATGTTCTCAGGCGCTGCATTTGCAGCCGGTTCTGGTGATGATTACGGCACAACAGCTAAAATGCCCTCCAGTTACATGAAAGCGGTCAAGATTATTAAATCAGGTAAATACAGAGAGGCAATCCCATTGTTAATGTTAGCCGACAGCAAAAAACCAAAAGATGCTGATATTTATAACTTATTAGGATTTTCTCATCGAAAAACTGGAGACTTGGAAAAAGCTAGCGCTTATTATAGTAAGGCACTTAGAATAGACGGAAAGCACAAAGGTGCTCTCGAGTACCAGGGCGAATTGTTCTTGATGCTGGGTAACAAGGCAGCAGCCGAGGACAATTTGAGAAAGCTGGACAAAATATGCTGGCTTGGTTGCAGTGAGCTGGATGATCTTCAAACTGCAATTAACAATTTTAAATCTTAACTGACGAATTGAAACCTATGGATGCGGAAAATTATCCTCTAAGCAATGTTTTCAATGGAGTCCTGATTGGTCTCCTTACTTTGTTTCTTTCTCTCTCCTCGGGTTCCGTGTGGGCAGGGCAATGCACGGAACGAAAGTGGCGAGAGGACTATCCTCGCGATCAAGAGTCTGGTCTGATTTGCGAACATCCAGCCGCCCCCACAATTTTCTACATTTTTTCGGATGACAAGGGTTGTGCATTCGAGCTTTATTATCGTAACGGACGTATTCTTGCCCAGTCCTATGTTGTGACCAGATACATTGAGCATCTAGATTTTTCCGGCCTTCGCCTTGACCGCAAATCTCTGCAATTACAAGATCGTCGTGAAATAAAGGCCAACTGCCGGGTTGCAACCGCACAGGCAATCATCAATGAATATAGCAAAAACGTCGATGCTCAGCTTAGCAACAATAGATTTTAGTGGAACTAACGCGCGCTCCGCCAACCGACCTTCACAACTGTTATTTGGATAGTAATAAATGATATCAATTGCTGTTATTTTTCACGCCGCAATCATTGGCTTTATGGTTTTTTTTTTCCGCTGTCGTTGCACAATCGGTTTTCAAAACCTTGTCCCAGAAAGCTGCGGGAGCCTTCTTGCGGGTTTTGTTCCCCCGCATGTTCATCTTTGGCCTCATACTATCGCTCATGGCATCATTTGTCGCCGCCTATGACGGTATTTTGGAAATGGCCCTGTTATCCATTTTTATTTCAACGGGATTTATCCTAAACGCCTTTGTGGTGACACCAATAATCAATAAGCAGCGCGATGCAATGCTAGAGGGTGATGAAAACGCTGGTAAAAAATTCAAACAATTTCATTTTGTTTCAGTTGCTATTTTTTTGGTTCAACTAATAACCAGTTCATATATCGTTGTGACAAGCATAATACATATCTCATAAACAAAGCGCTTGTTGTGTCTTCACTACCGAGGCAAAGAAATTACGCGGCACTTCGTGTAAATACCAGGTTATCAGTGTCCGATAGTTCCGCCTGATAACGATAGCCACCAGTGCTAAAATCTTTTAAATCTTCACAGTCGGTCAGCTTATTTTGCATGACAAAACGTGCCATAGCACCGCGAGCTTTTTTTGCATAAAAACTAACGATTTTTGGCGTTCCATTTTTATTTTCCATAAAAATTGGCGTGACAACCGGCATTTTTAAACTGGCGAGATCAACCGCACCAAAATATTCTTTGGATGCACAATTGACCAGCAGGGTGGATTTTGTTGCTGCTGCCTGTTTGTTGAGAGCTTTTGATAATTTTTTACCCCAATACTGATAAAGAGACCGTCCGCGATTTGTTTCCAGCTTTGTTCCCATTTCCAGCCGGTATGGCTCAATCTCATCAAGCGGGCGTAAAACTCCATATAGACCTGATAAAATGCGCAAATGATTTTGCGCCCAGGCCATTTCGTCTGGCTCAAATGTTGCCGCTTCCAGCCCCTGATATGTATCACCTGCAAATGCGAGTGCTGCCGGCTTTCTCTCCTGTGAACCAAAACGAGCAAAACGATCAGCATTCAACTGCGCCAAATTTTGGCTGAGCCCCATCAACGATTTAACCTTATCGACACTCAGACCCTGCATAACACTCGCCAGTTCCGAAGCATCCTGCCCAAAAAGGGGGTGCGTTGGCTCTACATTATCTACGGGCAGCATATTTAATTTCTTGGCAGGCGATACCACAACCAACATAATCCATCTCCCTTCATCATCGGTCAAAAATCGTCTTTCGGCTCAACAGCATTCCCTGACCCGAACCTGACCGCTAATGCATACCAATATCAAGTTAAGAATATAGCATAGAAAATTTACAAAAAAAATTCCACGCATCATTTAGAAATAAGCCGGTTTTCTATTTAATGACTTGACCATCAATGTTGAATATTTTGTGCGAGCAAGCCTTTTTTTCAAGACAACGCGAGCGTTTTAATGATAGCGGGAATATTTTTCTTGAAGTTGAAAAAACCCTTGGTGGCAAATCGCCAGCAGAATAAGTCTTCATGATGCCTGAGGAAATTAAGGTCAATATTCCAAACATCATTAGACCGATGTAAAAAATCCAAGTTTTCTCCAATAAACGGGTAACAAACATCGCACCCCGGCATTTTACCCAATACTTGTGTGGCTTCACTGGCATCTAAAACTTCACAGTGCGGGTGCTTTTGAGCCGCTGATTTAATGAGATTTTGCTTGAACTCAACAACACTCTGACTAATCGCAATTTGCCGAGAAGCATTTGCAAGGCTCATGACATATATCTTTTTGTAATTTTTTGTTTCATTTCTTGTCAACATTTTAAGATTTGTGTCCATGATAAGCAGTGTTTCAAATTTCTGTTTCGTAGATACCTCATAATCAATTGGTTGGACTACATGAACCTTTTCATCCACCAAAGGTAAAGCTCGTTCATTCAGCCTAGCATTATCAAAACGTTCGCCCGTAAATTTGCTAATATTTTCAGCCCGAGCGAGATAGCATTTTCCCATGGTCTGAATA
>QCPZ01000029.1 GCA_003212345.1 SAR116 cluster bacterium AG-447-A06 | reverse complement strand
CTGGAAACCATAAAACTAATTCTTGGCCAACCAAGAACCTTAACTAGCAGGCTTTTAATGATTGAGGGTGCTGGCAGTGATTTTATAGAAATTAAGACCGTGGCTCGCCTTACTTGCAGCTGTTGCGGCGAACCCGCCAAAGACACTTTTTAACCGCTGGTGACCGCCAGCGTTACCAGCATTATTGCAAAGTCTTATTGCAGGTCCCGTTATTAAAACATCGCCTCAATGACACGATCGGGGGGGGTATGCCCATCCCAAAATGTTTGAACATTGATAATTACCTTATCACCCATTTGCAGACGGCCCTCAATCGTTGCTGATCCAATATGTGGCAGCAAAACAACATTAGGTAAATCACGAAGGGCGGAAGGAATATCTGGCTCGGCGCTGTAAACATCTAGCCCTGCACCCGCGATATGACGCTTGGCCAGCAAATCAGCCAGCGCCTTTTCATCCACCACTTCGCCGCGTGATGTGTTTACTATATAGGCTGATGACTGCATGAGAGAGAGGCGTTCAGCCGATAGCAGTTGGCTAGTTGTTGTAGTATGCGGGCAATTCACAGAAACGATATCAACTCGGGCCAACATTTGATCCAGAGACTCCCAATAGGTTGCCTCAAGCTCAGCCTCAGTTTCAGGATGAACAGGCTTGCGGTTATGATAGTGAATCGACAGCCCAAACCCACGGGCACGACGAGCAACCGCCTCGCCAATACGGCCCATGCCAACAATACCAAGACGTTTGCCATTAATGCGATGACCCAACATGCCAGTTGGTGACCAGCCTTGCCACTTACCAGACCGAGCTAGCGCATCTCCTTCCGCAATACGGCGAGGAACGGCCAGAATTAGTGCCATTGTGACATCGGCGGTATCTTCAGTTAACACACCAGGCGTATTGGTTACAGTAACTCCACGCGCCTTTGCGGCAGCAAGGTCAATATGGTCAACACCCGTTCCAAAAGATGCAATAAGGCGCAATTGATCGCCAAACTTTGCAATCAAATCCGCATCAATTTTGTCAGTAACAGTTGGCACCAGGACATCTGCGGTTTTAACTGCAGCCTCTAACTCACCTCGTGTCAGTGCCTGATCACTTTCATTGAGGGTTGCATCAAACAACTCACGCATACGAGTTTCAATCGTCTCCGGCAGTTTGCGTGTCAAAATCAATTTTGGTTTGTTTTGACTCATGGAGGGTCCTCATAACTTTTTTCACAAATAGTCAACGGTAGCTGGCAGAAAACCAAATTAAACTTTATCTTTGTTCCAATTCACTTGATAGAATTAAATTTTCACTTTAACCCAAACCATTCTTGTTAAGACAACAGAACTCTACCAGAACAAAGAGCAGCATGAAAAACAAAATTATCGCAGTAAGTCACAATCGCCTGCATCTAGCGCTTTTTTTCAGCCTCGTGTTTGCGGTAACAACTTTGCTTTACCCAGTCACCTGGATCACAGGCGTTGCCAAAGCCAATGCGCAAGAGGTAAAATTAACTGTGCGAGGAAGCGGGTTGCCCGTGCCACGCTTTGTAACACTGAAGTCTGACGAGGCAAATCTGCGCGCTGGCCCGGGGCTTGAATATCCAGTCCTATGGCAATATCGCATTCCTAAATTGCCCGTTCGTGTCGATGCTGAATTTGGTATTTGGCGAAAAATAGTTGATCATGATGGCACCGCTGGTTGGATGCATGGCTCAGTTCTATCATTAAGCCGCATGGCCTTGGTCAAAACCGATATGGCCAAAATCCACGACAGCCCTGATCCATCGTCAACCGTCATAGCCCTAGCCGAACGCAACGCATTGATGAGGCTGCAATCCTGCCCAAAATCATGGTGCAAGGTAGAAGCAGCAAACGTACGCGGTTGGATCAAACGGCAGGCTATATGGGGGATACTTCAAACTGAAAGCCTTGATTGATCCAGACAGTCTGCTAGAAAATAAAAAACGGCACCACTGATTTATTGTGATGCCGCTTTTTCATTTCGGTTCATACTCGTTCCTTTTTTGCACTATAACTTTTTAGGCAATATCAAACCGATCCGCATTCATAACCTTAGTCCATGCGGCCACAAAATCTCTGATAAATTTTTCTTGCGCGCTGTCAGTTGCATACACTTCAGCCAATGCACGAAGCTGGGAGTTTGATCCAAACACAAGATCAACCCGGCTAGCTGTTCTCACTGCATTACCCGTGGCCCGGTCATACGCCTCATAGGTATTACTTCCGGTAGGTTTCCACGTGACGCTCATATCCAACAGCGTGGTAAAGAAGTCATTGGTCAGTTTGCCCGGCGTTTCAGTAAAGACGCCATGCCCGCCCTCACTAATACCAAGAGAACGCATACCGCCGAGCAAAACAGTCATTTCCGGCGCCGACAGGCCCAAAAGCTGAGCTTTATCAAGGAGCATTTCTTCCGGGCTAACAGAAAAATCAGTTTTCTGGTAATTGCGGAAGCCATCAGCAACAGGCTCAAGAACTGCAAATGACTCCACATCTGTTTGAGCTTGTGATGCATCACCGCGGCCCGGTGTAAATGGAACGCCCACACCAGAGGCCTGCTCGATACCCACATTACCTGCTAGAACGATCACATCGGCAATCGAAGCACCACTTTTCACAGCAATTCCCTCCAGAACGGATAAAACCCGTGCTAACTGATCCGGCTTGTTCGCTGCCCAATCTTTTTGCGGTGATAAACGGATGCGGGCACCATTGGCTCCACCACGCATATCAGAACCGCGGAAAGTTGATGCGCTGGCCCATGCTGTTTCGACCATTTCCTGAATGCTCAACCCGCTTGCCTCAATCTGAGCCTTCACCGCATCAACATCGTAACTGGTATTGCCGACGGGAACCGGATCTTGCCAGATCAGTTCTTCTGTGGGCACTTCTGGACCGATGTAACGGCTGCTCGGCCCCATGTCACGATGCAGCAATTTGAACCAGGCCCGAGCAAATGCATCGGCAAACTGTTCTGGATTTTTATGGAAACGTTCGGAAATTTCCCTGTATGCAGGGTCTTCCCGCATAGCCATATCTGCGGTTGTCATCATTGTTGGCACGCGAACAGACGCATCCTCTGCATCAGGGGCAAGATCTTCCACCTTTGGGTTAACTGCATGCCAAATATGCGCACCAGCTGGACTTTTTGTCAGCTCCCATTCGTATCCAAGTAACAAGTCAAAATATCCATTATCCCATTTAGTGGGATTCACAGTCCAGGCGCCCTCAACACCGCTAGTAATGGCATCGCTTCCCTTACCAGATCCATATTTGCTGATCCAGCCCAGGCCCATTTCTTCGATTGGGGCTGCTTCCGGTTCGGCGCCGACAAGCCCTGCATCACCTGCACCGTGGGCCTTACCAAAGGTGTGCCCACCAGCAACCAGCGCAACAGTTTCTTCATCATTCATTGCCATCCGACCAAATGTTTCGCGAACATCAACGGCGCTGGCCAACGGATCAGGGTTGCCATCCGGGCCTTCCGGATTGACATAGATCAAACCCATCTGCACCGCAGCAAGTGGGTTTTCAAGATCGCGTTTGCCTGAATAGCGCTTATTGCCAAGCCATTCATCTTCGACACCCCAATATATGTCTTCCTCAGGGGCCCAGATATCTTCGCGGCCACCACTAAAACCAAAAGTTTTACCGCCCATTGACTCAATCGCGACATTCCCAGTCAGAATTAGCAAGTCTGCCCAGCTGATCTTTTCTCCATACTTCTGTTTTATCGGCCATAACAGGCGCCGCGCCTTATCCAGGTTCCCATTATCAGGCCAACTATTCAACGGTGCAAAGCGCTGTGCACCCTTGCCACCGCCACCACGACCGTCACCGCTCCGATAGGTTCCAGCTGCGTGCCATGTCATCCGGATGAAAAACGGCCCATAATGACCGTAATCAGCCGGCCACCAATCTTGCGAGTTTGTCATCAAATCATTCAGGTCTTGTTTTAATGCTTTATAATCAAGTGATTTGAATGCGTCACGGTAGCTGAAATCCTTGTCCATCGGGTTTGATTTCTGATCGTGTTGATGCAGTATGCCAATGTTCAATTGATTAGGCCACCATTCGCGATTTGATGTGCCGCTTGTGCTGTTTCTTGTAACAGCCCCGTGCATTACTGGGCATTTGCCCACATTATTTCCGTCCATCTGACTCTCCGATTATACTCACTGAAATCCAGTCAAAAGCCTGAAAGCTATCTCGCTTTAGGGCCGGATATGGTGAAGGTTAACTCTCGATAGAAGATAAGTGTGATGTCGAACAGGGTCAAGGCTGTTTGGAATGATTTTAAACTAGACAAGTGCGGCTTTTTTGGCAATTACCTGATTAATTTTAGCCCACCTAATTCAGCCAATCAGGTCCATTCACTCAAATCGTGAGAGAACAGGCATATTATTTACTTTGGATATGGATAATCACATCAACGGCCTTGATCTCATGCCCATCAGGTGCCTGTGGCAGTTTCGCCAGAATCACATCATCACTCGGGATATCAACAAGCTGGTCGTTTGACGCTTCATAAAAATGATGGTGATGGTCAGTATTCGTATCAAACAGGCTATATTCATTATGGACCACAACACGGCGTAATAGCCCAGCAACAGTAAATTGATTCAATGTGTTATAGACTGTGCCACTGGATACCTGTAAGCCTGCAGTGATAGTTTCTTCAATCAAACTATCAGCACTGACATGACGATGGCGACCATCAAGCAACAATGCCGCAATTGCAACGCGCTGGCGAGTTGGTCGCAATCCGGCAAGACGCAATTTTTTGGCAAAATCTGCCGGCGTTGGCGAATCCAGTCTTTGGGTCACTTTTTGTCGATTATTTTTCACCATCCTAGGGTCAAAATGAGCGGTCCTCCGACAAATGTCAATAATGCCTTGGCTTGAAGGGGCGTTTCGTGCTTTCTATAGCTGGTTCAGTGCTGTCTTTGGATTTGGCACTCAAGATCAAGGAACCAGGTGATTTGGCTTTGATTAGCTTTGCTTTTCAGGCAAGGTCATAGAGTTGGTAAGCTCAGGGGATTGCGCCGTCGTGACCCCTTCTGAATGAACCGGCCCAAAACAAGGAAGTAATAATGTCACCCAAGGATCAGAATTCTTTTACCTACGATGAATTGATCAGCTGCGCTAAAGGCCAGATGTTCGGCCCGGGAAACCCGCAATTGCCAATGCCACCAATGCTCATGTGTGACCGGATCACAAATATTGATGCAGATGGCGGTGCTTTTGGCAAGGGCCAGATCGACGCCGAATTTGATCTTAATCCCAATTTGTGGTTTTTCCCCTGCCATTTTGAGGGCGACCCCGTTATGCCCGGCTGTCTTGGTATGGATGCGTTATGGCAGTTAGTTGGCTTTTTTTTAGGATGGTCAGGGGGTCTTGGCCGCGGAAGGGCGCTTTCGGTTGGCGAAGTCAAATTCACCGGGCAAATTTTGCCGAGCAACAAATTGGTTGCCTTCCGCCTTGAGATGAAACGCGTCATCATGCGCCGCCTCGTTATGGGTATTGCCGACGGCAAGGTGCTTTGCGATGGCGAGGTTGTTTTTGAGGCTAATGATATTCGCGTTGGCCTATTCACCCCCGAAGGAGATTGATGATTATGCGCCGTGTTGCAATAACCGGAATTGGAATCGTATCGTCGATTGGAAATAATGTCAGTGAGGTTACCGACTCACTGCGCAATGGAACATCAGGCATTGTTGGGGCGCCCGAATATACCGAACTTGGCTTTCGCAGTCAGGTGCATGGCACGGTCAAAATGGACGTTGCCGAACATGTAGATCGCAAACAATTGCGGTTTATGGGTGAAGGCGCAGCCTATGCGGTGCTGGCCATGAAACAAGCAATTGCTGACTCCGGTCTTGACGACAGTGATGTCTCGAATGTTAGAAGCGGCCTTGTCGCCGGATCTGGCGGACCATCAACGGCAAATCTTCTAGCTGCGTTTGACATAACCCGGGAAAAAGGACCAAAACGAATTGGCCCCTATATGGTGCCGCGCTGCATGTCATCAACCGTATCAGCTTGTATTGCTACATTTTTCAAAATTCGTGGTATTAATTATTCGATTTCATCAGCCTGTTCAACATCGGCGCATTGCATTACAGCTGGCGCTGACGCTATTCGCAGCGGCAGCCAAGATATTGTATTTGCTGGCGGCGGCGAAGAGCTGCATTGGACACTATCTGTATTATTTGATGCGATGGGTGCCATGTCGTCAAAATATAATGATACACCAGAACTGGCATCGCGTCCCTATGATGTGGATCGGGACGGATTTGTTATTGCTGGCGGTGGCGGCATGGTAGTTCTGGAGGATATGGATCATGCGCTGGCGCGAGGCGCCAAAATTTATGCGGAACTCGTTGGCTATGGCGCCAACTCAGATGGTGAAGATATGGTTGCCCCCTCTGGTGAGGGGGCCCTGCGCTGTATGGAACTTGCACTTAGCGGCTTTGATGATGACAAACTCACCGACAAGGTCGATTACATCAATGCACATGGCACCTCAACTCCTGTTGGTGACGTCAAGGAACTTGAGGCAGTACGCAATGTCTTTGAGCCGCGCGGCTATCTCCCAGTTGTAACCTCAACCAAGTCACTTACCGGTCATTCACTTGGCGCAACCGGTGTGCAGGAGGCAATTTACACCATCATCATGATGCAGAACAATTTCATTGCAGCGTCAGCCAATATCCAGACGCCGGACCCAGCAATTGGCGATATTCCCGTAGCCCAAAACCGCATGGATGATGTCAGCATCAATCTAGCATTATCAAATTCATTTGGATTCGGTGGCACCAATGCCACATTGGCCTTGCGGAAGGTTTAGCCATGCAGGCGAGAAATTTATTAAGCGGCAAACGAGGCCTAGTAATGGGGGTTGCCAATGACAAATCCATCGCATGGGGCATCGCCAAAGCCGCGGCAAACCAAGGGGCTGAAATTGCGTTTTCATTTCAGATGGAAGGATTTGGAAAACGCCTAGTCCCATTGGCAGACTCGATTGGATCAAACATCATGATCGAATGTGACGTTGCCAAAGAAGGTGCGGTTGACCATTGTTTTGCCGAATTGGCAACCCATTGGCCAACGATTGATTTTGTTGTTCATGCGCTGGCCTTTTCTGATAAAAATGAATTAAAAGGCGCCTATATGAACACCAGCCGGAAAAATTTTGCAAACACCATGATGGTATCAGCTTATTCCTTTACAGAGGTTGCCCGCGCCGCAAGCAGCATGATGCCTTCTGGCGGGACATTGGTTACATTAAGTTTTCTTGGCGCCCAGCGCAGCACCCCAAACTATAATGTGATGGGCGTTGCCAAGGCCGCGCTAGAAGCATCGGTGCGCTATCTTGCGGTTGATCTTGGCGGGCAGAATATCCGGGTGAATGCACTATCAGCCGGGCCAATGCGCACCCTTGCCGGTGCTGCAATTACAGGGGCTAGGCATATTTTTCGCCATTCCGAGCATAACGCCCCTTTGCAGCGCAATCCGGGGCTAGAAGAAGTTGGCCGGGCCGGGCTTTATCTGTTATCTGACCTGTCATCAGGGGTAACTGGCGAGGTTCATTTTGTTGATGGTGGCTATAATAGCGTTGGCATTCCAGGAGAATCTTAATTCCAGTCTTGACAACAAAAATTATAACCCGAAAAAGGCAGCACCGAATAGTGCCGACTTTTTCAAAATCACATATTTTTTATTGAGTTTCAGCCGCCATCTCAAGGTCCACGCCTGATTCCTGATCAACTCGCTTCATTGACAGCTTCACCTTGCCACGATCATCAAAACCGATGACCTTAACCTTAACACAGTCACCCTCCTTGCATATATCGGTGGTTTTTTCAGTGCGGCCGTTCTGCAATTCGGAAATATGCACAAGACCATCCTTGGCTCCAAGGAAATTAACGAATGCACCAAAATCAACAGTTTTGACAACGGTACCGTCATAAATAACGCCAAGCTCAGGTTCGGCAACAATATCGCGGATCCGCGCAACAGCGGCCTCGCCAGATGTCCCTGACACAGCAGCAACCTTCACCGTTCCATCATCTTCAATGTCAATTTTAGCGCCTGTTTCCTCACAGATTTCACGGATGATTTTTCCACCAGGGCCAATGATATCACGAATTTTATCAACCGAAATTTTCAAGGTAGTAATCTTTGGTGCGCTATCTGCAAGATCATCACGGGCAGAGGTGAGAGCTTTACCCATTTCATCAAGAATATGAATCCGGCCTTCGCGCGCCTGATCAAGTGCAATCTGCATAATTTCAGGCGTGATAGACGTAATTTTAATATCCATCTGCAACGATGTCACACCCGTTTCTGAACCAGCTACTTTGAAATCCATGTCGCCAAGATGATCTTCATCACCCAGAATATCGGACAGAACAGCAAAATTATCGCCTTCTTTTATAAGGCCCATCGCAATACCAGCAACAGGGCGCTTAATTGGCACACCTGCGTCCATCATTGCCAATGATCCACCACAAACGGTTGCCATTGATGACGATCCATTTGACTCAGTGATCTCAGATACCAGTCGGATGGTATAAGGAAACTCCTCTTTAGTTGGGAGCAGTGGGCGAAGAGCACGCCACGCCAATTTACCATGACCAATTTCGCGACGACCCGGCGAACCAACCCGGCCGGCCTCACCAACAGAATAAGGTGGAAAATTATAGTGCAGCATAAAGCTTGACCGGCTCTCACCAACTAACGCATCGATAATTTGTTCATCCTGCCCCGTACCAAGTGTAGCAACGACCATAGCTTGTGTTTCCCCACGGGTGAACAAGGATGAACCATGGGCGCGGGGTAAAAATCCGGCTTCGGAAACAATTTTCCGGACTGTTTTTGTATCACGGCCATCAATCCGCACGCCTGTTTTCAAAATAGCGCCACGAACAATATCGGCTTCCATGCCTTTGACGAGGCCGCCAACAAGAACCGGGTCATATTCTTCACCAACTGCTGCCTTTGCCTCAGATCGCACCTTATTGAGAGCAGTCTGACGCTCAGACTTATCAGCAACCTTATATGCAGCGTTAAAGCCTTTTCTGAAACTTTTCAACACCTTATTGATATCATCAATTTCAGCTGGCTCTTCTGGCAAGTCACGCGGCTCTTTTGCGCAAGACTCAGCCAGATCGATAATCGCATCAATGACCGGTTTAATATTATCATGGCCAAAATTCACCGCACCAAGCATAACTGACTCAGACAATTCTTTGGCTTCGGACTCAACCATCAACACGCCTTCGTGCGTGCCTGCCATTACCATATCCAACTCGCTAACCTCCATCTGGTCAACAGTTGGATTCAGTACATAGGCACCGTCAATCCAGCCGATGCGAGCAGCCGCAATAGGGCCAAGGAAAGGAACCCCAGACAGGGTTAATGCTGCTGATGCACCAACCAATGCGGCGATGTCTGGATTGTTTTCCATATCATGTGCAAGCACGGTACAAATAACCTGTGTTTCACATTTGAATGATTTTGGGAAAAGCGGGCGGATTGGTCGATCGATCAGCCGGCAAACCAACGTTTCATTTTCTGAGGGCCGGCCTTCACGCTTGAAAAAGCCACCGGGGATTTTTCCTGCAGCAAAGGCCTTCTCCTGATAGTTTACGGTCAACGGAAAGAAGTCCTGACCAGGCTTTGCGCTATGTGCAGCGACAGCCGTACACAATACTTTTGTTTCACCAAGGCTAACCATAACGGCACCATCGGCTTGACGGGCAACTTTACCGGTTTCTAGGACCAGAGTTGTACCGCCCCATTCCATTTCTTTGCGGAATAACTTGAACATCTATTTTATCTCTTTCATTTCATCTCCATTCCGGCAGTCCGGTTAGAGAACAGCAAAACTACAATGCCCATCCTCATAATGGCCATTGTTTTGACAAGGGGGTAAATTGTTTTGAAGGTAATCGCGCAGAGTCTGCATACATTCATCGGGGCGCCCTCAATCAGCCTTGCTCGCGCCCTGTTTGTTCATCACCCCTTTGATAGATCGCTGTTCTCGCATGCAACGCCAGAAAAAGCAAACAAAATGCATCACCTAAAAAGCTGCCTCACAACGCAGCAAGACAGCTATTAAAAAATCTATTTACATCGAAAAGCCTAGCGACGAAGGCCCAGCTTTTCAATCAGGTCTTTATAGGCTGCAATGTCGCCAGCCTTGATATAATCAAGCAGGCTACGTCTTTGGCCAACCATGGCCAAAAGACCACGGCGTGATCCAAAATCCTTTTTATGATCTTTCAGATGTTCGGTCAAATTGCGAATGCGTTCAGACAAAATGGCGACTTGAACCGATGCAGATCCTGAATCCTTCTCGTTTTTACCAAACTCAGTAATAAGTTCAGCTTTTCGTTCTTGCGTAATCGACATCAAAACCTCCTGTGACCGAGTTTAAATTATATATTCAACACACGAACGGGGCAAACCGCGCCAGCTTTAATCACCACAAATGCCACCGGACGGTTTCCCTCGACGGCGATTGCAGTTGCTCCAGTCAAAAGTGCCTGAAACCGATCTCTCGCCGGAGCAGAGATCGCAGGTAGAGTTTGACCGTGACGAAGCTTGTTTGCCTCGTTCCCCGAAATGGGCAACGCCGGGATGTCGTCCAGCGCACTCAAAACGGGGTGCAAATGCTCGAAAGCCGCGGCACTATGCGTCAGAGTTTCCAAAAAATCCAGTGAAATCGCATAGTTTGCGTGAAATTGTCCAACTGAGAGCCGACGTAGCGCTGTCACATGGGCAGCTGTGTCAAGATCACGTCCCAGATCACGGGCCAATGCGCGGATATAAGCTCCTTTGCCGCAAGCCACAAAAAATCGTGCATGTGTTGCATTTGAGGATAAAAGACGAAAAGATTCAATATGGATTTGCCGCGGTGCGAGAGTAACTGGCGGAACGCCATTTTTTGCATTTCGGGCCAAATGATAGGCCCTCTTACCCTCAATTTTAACCGCTGAGTAAAGGGGAGGCACCTGATCAATATGGCCTTGATAATACGCCAAAGCAGAGTCAACGGCAGAAGCATCAGGCCTATGATTAGATTGACGCGTTACTGCCCCCTCGCTGTCATCCGTGCTGGTTTCAGCACCCCAAGCGAGCTCAAATTCATAAGATTTTTGTTGGCTCATCGCAAAGGAAGTAGTCTTGGTCGCCTCACCAAGCGCGATCGGCAAAACCCCACTTGCTAAAGGGTCCAACGTCCCACCATGCCCCGCCTTTGCCGCATCAAAAACACGGCGGACAATGGCCACTGCTTTTGCTGAACTTATTCCAATCGGTTTGTCAAGATTAATCCAGCCATGAATGGGCTGCCCTCGTTTACGTGCCATCGGCTCAGGAGCCCTGCCGGA
Source organism: SAR116 cluster bacterium AG-447-A06 (assembly GCA_003212345.1). Lineage (GTDB taxonomy): Bacteria > Pseudomonadota > Alphaproteobacteria > Puniceispirillales > Puniceispirillaceae > UBA3439. The sequence continues at coordinate 5,157 of QCPZ01000029.1, read as the reverse complement.
TTGCCCTAAAAAGCTGGCTCATCCGAGCCGCATTTTCAAAACCATCATCCAGGTAAAACCGTAGTCGAGGGGTTCGCCGCAACTGAACTTTTTTTGCAACAAGTGACTGAATTAGAGGCGCCAACTTGTTTAACGCAGGTAAAATAACATCCACGTTTTCTCCACCAAGCGGCATTGTGTAGACGCGTGCGTTGGCAAGATCGGGGCTCACTGAAATTTCTGAAATAGTGATTGACACATTAACAAGATCAGGGTCGAAAAAGTCTTCGCGTATCAGAATTTCTGATAGGGCATGCCGCAAGGTCTCTCCAACACGCAATTGGCGCTGGCTTGGAGCTTTAGCAGTCTGCGAACGACCCGATTTTGACGCCATTAGCCTGATCCTCTTATCACAGCCCTTCTGAGTAAAAGCGAGCCGGCCCAATAATAAATTGTCTAGCTAGCTAACCAGTCATCATTTGGATAGTTGTTAATCCAGCGTCCTTGCCACTTCGCGAAGTTCGAAGCATTCGATCATATCACCCTCTTGAATGTCTGAATAACTCTCAAAGCCCATGCCGCATTCGAAGCTCTCGCGAACTTCCTTAACTTCGTCCTTAAATCTTTTAAGAGTTTTTAGCGAACCTTCATGTATAACCACATTATCTCGCAGCAAACGCACTTTGCAGCCGCGTTTGATAACACCCTCAGTGACAAGACAACCGGCCACCTTGCCAATTTTCGACACACCAAAAACCTGGCGGATTTCTGCATAGCCGATAAAGTCTTCCTGAGTGTCGGGGCTAAGAAGCCCACCCATTGCCGCTTTTACCTCATCAATTAATTCATAGATAATTGAATGGTATCGAATTTCCACACCATCACGTTTTGCCAAATCTCGTGCTTGCGGTATTGCCCTGACATTAAAACCAACCACGATGGCGTTGGATGCTGAGGCCAAGCTAATATCAGACTCACTCAACGCACCAACACCCGCCGAAAGAAGGCGTACTTTCACTTGTTCCGTGCCCAGCTTTTCCAGAGCTACTCGGATTGCCTCAAGTGAGCCATGAACATCTGTCTTGATTACTACCGGCAATTCTTCGGCTTCGCCAGCGGCAATCGCAGATAGCATCTGTTCAACTGAACCTCGAGCCCCTCGCGCCGCCTCATGATCACGGTTTCGCCGTTTACGGTATTCAGCAATTTCACGCGCTCGAGCCTCACTCTCAACAACTACACAGCTATCACCCGCCATTGGCGTGCCATTCAATCCCAAAATCTCAACCGGCTGGCCCGGTCCAGCAGATTCCAATGTCTTGCCACGGTCATCCAGTAGCGCACGGACACGACCACTTTCAGCACCAATGACAAAGATGTCACCCTGCTTTAAAGTTCCGCGTTGAACCAGCAGTGTCGCAACCGACCCTTTGCCACGTTCTACCTTGGATTCCACAACGACGCCTTCAGCTGGCCGATCTGGGTTTGCTTTCAGCTCAAGAAGTTCAGCCTGTAGCATGATTGCTTCTTCAAGCTTATTGAGCCCCATCCCAGTATGGGCAGAGACATCAACACATAAAACCTCACCACCAAAATCTTCAGTGATGATCTCATGCTGCAGCAAATCACTGCGAACTCGCGCCGGATCAGCTTCCGGTTTATCACACTTATTAACTGCAACAATCGTTGGACATTTCGCTGCTTTGGCATGATTAATTGCTTCGATGGTTTGCATCTTCACCGAGTCATCAGCCGCCACAACAAGAACCACAATATCTGTGATATCTGCACCGCGCGACCGCATTTCAGTAAAGGCTTCATGACCTGGCGTATCGATGAAAGTGATCACATTGTCAGCAATAGTCTTGATCTGGTAAGCACCAATATGCTGAGTAATGCCACCCGACTCTCCTGCGGCAACATCCGTTCGGCGAATCGAGTCGAGCAGGCTTGTTTTTCCATGGTCAACATGACCCATAACGGTGACGACAGGTGGACGGGATTTTAAACTTTCGGGGGGATCATCCTCACCACTAAGGCCAATCTCGATATCAGATTCCGATACACGCTGAGCATTATGACCAAATTCCCCAACAACCAATTCAGCAGTTTCACCATCAATCGGCTGGGTCGCTGTTGCCATGATACCAATTTTCATGAGCTCTTTTACTACATCTGCTGTCCGTTCGGCCATTCGATTGGCCAATTCTCCAACTGTAATGTTATCAGGGATCACCACATCACGAACTTGTTTGACCTGAGGCTGTTCTTGGCGCATGCGCGCACGCTCACGCTGACGCTTTACCGAAGCCAATGACCTTTGACGCCGGTTATCATCACCAGACAATGCCTGTGTAATGGTCATTTTTCCTGATTGGCGTCGGCCACCAGCCTCACGACGCGGCGCGGGACGGCGAGGGGCCATTTCTTCAGCCTCGCGGCGGCGGCGGTTTTGAGCTTCTATTGGAGTTGGCCCGAATTTATTAACATTAGCAGCTTCACGCAGTGCATGGATATTTGTCTGGTTGCGAGCAGCCTGTGCATCAGCATGTTTTTTATTTTCTTCACTGCGACGGCGTTCTTCACTAGCCTCAATCTCTTTTAACTCTGCGAGTTCGGCGGCCCGGCGTGCGGCAATGGGGTCTATCGGCACTTCTGCCGACGATATTTTTTTTGCATTAGCCGCGACATCTTCAGCAGCTGACGACATATCAGTGGCAACAGCCGTTTGAGCATCATCATCAGCGGTGTGTTCAGCAGCCTCGACGGGATTTTCAGTTTTAGCCAGCCCTTCTTTCAGGGCGCGGACACGAGCAGCACGTTCCTGAGCCGTTAGGCGATCATCTGCAGCGGGAGATGTAGCAGCGACAGGATGCACTGCCGCAGCGGGCACATCTGGCTTAACAACGTCTGCCGATGCCGAAGAGCTGCGGCCGGGTGCAACTGGTGCTCGCTTACGCCGAACTTCGACCTGGACAGTTTTTCGTGCACCACCGACTGATGGTCCTGTCCTTAGCTTACTGGCATCAATATTGCCAAGCGTCAGTTTGCCACCTGAGAGGCTCAGTTTCTTTGGTTTACTGCTATCGTCACTCATCTCGAACCTTTCTTGGTATCGGCTATATTGCGATTGTGCACGCCCCATAGCTGAACCGATTAGACTAGGTGATACACCGGTCGGGCAGGTCATTACAACCCGCTGCGGTATAAAACCCGTCTAAACGCATAATATCTTCATAAATAATCCGCACTAATTTAAGAGCTCCGGAACCACCTGACCCGCGCAGACCTGCAAAGGCAAGGCTGTCTCTACCAAAAATCTGACCAAGTTCATTTGAGCTTAGCGATTGGCTGACCCAGTCGACACCGAGCTTCGATTTCAATTTAAGGAGTTCGCGCGGTGACGCGTCTGTTGCAGCTAGCAAACCGTTAAAATGGCCTTCAGCTAATAATTTACCCCCTCCACCGAGAAGCGCACCACATTTTCTGGCCATTGACCCGTTGGCAATGATGCGAGCACGCAAACCACTGGCAATTAGTGCAATATCCGATTCTAATGATTGCAAGCCAGCCCCCAATGTCCGCTTGAAATGACCTTTTTGGTCAGCAACACGAATAGCGGCATCATTTGCCGATACCCATGCACCCCGACCAGGCAAACTGCCCACGAGATCCGCAACAACGAATCCATCCGGCGCGATGACAAACCGTATTAGTTTGTATGCGGGAAGATTTTGCCCAGTTGCGATACAGGTGCGCTCAGCCATGACCAGCAGCTTCTCATGGCCTAACTGTCAGAAGCAACCGGCTGATCACCGGTGTCTGTAACTTCTTTGGCTTCTGCAACTCCGGCGACACCCTCATCCTCAAACCAGTGCGCACGCGCTGCCATAATGATATCTCCAGCCTCGCCATCATCACTCAACCCATGCTGACCAAGGAATTCAAGGAGTTCTTCATTATCAAGTCCGGCTAGATCGTCCAGGCTGCGGATATCATTTTCCGCAAGAGTCAACAACATGGCGAGACTGATATATTCAAATGCGCGCAGATCATCAGCCACCTTCATCTCATCAAGGGCGGCGTTAATCCGGTTTGACTCACGCTCAACGTATTCAACAGCACGGTTCTGCAACTCACCAGCGATTTCTTCATCAAATCCTTGAATAGCCGACAATTCTTCACTTGTGCTTTCAGCAATTTCTTCTGGAAAAACATAACCCTCAGCCACAAGAAGGTGTGCGATTACATCGTCAATATTTAGGGCTTCTATAAAGCGGGTTGACCGCGTCTTAAATTCTTCTTGACGTCGTTCTGATTCTTCTGCTTCGGTTAGAACATCAATATACCAGCCCGATAATTGGGATGCTAAGCGAACATTCTGACCGCGACGACCGATGGCTAGACTGAGCTGATCGTCAGGCACCACAACTTCCATCCGGCCAGCAACCTCATCCATGACTACTTTTGCGACTTCGGCAGGGGCCAGCGCATTCACGACGAATGCAGCCGGATCCTCGACGTAGGGAATAATTTCAACTTTTTCCCCCTGCAATTCGCCAACAACAGCCTGCACACGGCTCCCACGCATACCGACGCATGCTCCAACAGGGTCAATGCCTGGATCGTTAGATAAAACAGAAATTTTTGCCCGGCTGCCTGGCTCTCGGGCAACACCCTTGATTTCGATAATGCCATCATAAATTTCTGGCACTTCTTGGGTGAACAGCTTAGCCATAAATTCATTACAGGCACGCGAAAGAAAAATTTGGGGGCCGCGTGGTTCTTCGCGAACATCAATAATGTAGGCACGAACACGATCACCCTGACGCAAATTCTCTCTCGGAATCATCTCCTCGCGGCGAACCACTGCTTCCGCACGTCCAAGGTCAACAGTAATGGAGTAGCTCTCCGCACGTTTTACGGTTCCCACAACAATTTCACCAATCCGATCTTTATATTCCTCAAACTGGCGGGCCCGTTCGGCATCACGCACCTTTTGTGAAATCACCTGTTTAGCGGTTTGCGCTGCGATGCGACCAAATTCGATCGGAGGTAAAGATTGGCGCCAGAACTCACCAGCAGCAAGCGGTGGGTTCTGCCTCGCCCCCTCGGCAATGCTCATCTGAATTGATTCATCCTCAACTTCTTCTACGACCTCAATCCATCGCTCTAAAC
>QCPZ01000028.1 GCA_003212345.1 SAR116 cluster bacterium AG-447-A06 | reverse complement strand
TATCAATTGTGCCCAAACGCTGTGTGCAGAGCATAAGCCCGCTTCCACTAAAACGCCTCGCTCTCAGTCCAGACGCGCCTCCCCGCCAGCTCAGCCTTGCCTATCGAGACGGTAACCCAAAACAAGCTGTTATTCAGGCTGGTGAAAAGGCCCTCTTGGATGCAGTACAGATTGGTGAATTTTAACTTCACACCAGCCTTACCGAAACAGCGCGCATTATTTTGTCTGTTTACTAAATTCCTTGCGAATTGCATCGCTATGTTGGCCAAGGTCTGGAACTGCACCAAGTCTAGGCATAACTCCATTCACAATCGCCCCCGGAGACAGCAGTTGCACATCCCCCGCTGATGTGCGGACAGCGATAAAACGATTCTGCGGATGTTTTGTAAATTCATCCATATCATTTAAACGGCCAAATGCGATTTGCGCGGCCTGCAATTTTTTGACGATTGTTTCGATTGAGTGTTGTGCAAACACGTCATTGATAATGGCATCAAGTTCAACACGATTCTGCACCCGTTTTACATTACTATCAAAGTTGGGGTTTTGCGGCATATCCGGTTGGTCTAACACTTCAACACATAGACGCAGCCATTCGCGCTCATTCTGGATTGAAATAAGCAGCATGCGGTTATCACCACAAACATATGCCCCATAAGGTGCAATGGTGGGATGATGCAAACCGGGCCTGCGAATTGTACGACCGCCATACTGATGCTGAAGGTAGGGCACATTCATCCAGTCAGCGAGCGCATGAAACAGTGAGACTTCAATCGAACGGCCCTGTCCAGTGCGCCCTTTTGCTACCAGCGCTTGCAAGATCGCCGCATGGGCAGTCATCCCAGCGGCGATGTCACAAATCGACACACCCACTCGGCCCGGCTCCTCGGGCGCACCAGTAATCTGGGCTAACCCCACCTCAGCCTGTACAAGAAAATCATAGGCCTTCATTTGGGCAAAGGGGCCAGATGCGCCATAGCCACTTATATCACAGGTAATTAGTGCTGGATTTTCTGCACGCAAATTTGTCATTGAAATTCCAAGTCGTTCTAACGCGCCCGGCATTAAATTCTGAATAAACACATCCGCCTTAGCTAGCATTTGTTTAAAAATTTTCATTTCATCAGGATTTTTCAAATCAAGCGCAATTGACTCCTTGCCTCGATTTAACCAAACAAAGTAAGAGCTATGACCCCGCGCATCAGCGTCATAACCACGGGCAAAATCACCCTCGGGCCGCTCTACTTTAATAACCCGTGCCCCAGCATCGGCAAGCCGGCTAGCCGCATAAGGAGCGGCGACCGCTTGCTCAAGGCTCACCACGAGCAGCCCGTCCAAATCACGGCTTTGGCCTTCACCCATTTTTATCTCCCACATGAAATAAGTATTGGCCTGATATTACCCACTAATCATGCCAACGCTTCATAATCTCGGATAATAGCCTCAGCACGCTTTATCACCGGAACATCAATCATTGCTCCATCAAGCTGAACGGCTGATGCATTTGAGGCCACAGCCCCCATTACACGCTTGGCCCATGCATAATCATCATCACTAGGCCGGAACACTCCTTTTGCTGGACTAATCTGCTTTGGATGAATCAACAGCTTTCCACCAAAGCCCATATCACGGGCGCGGCGAGCCTCACTTGCAACAATATTTTCATCATCAAACCGCACGGAAACCCCATCAAGAGGAGGTGCCTTGTTGCCAAGGCGTGATGCAAGGACAACCCTACCACGCGCATAATGAAGTGCTTCCCAATGCGACTCAGCACCAATATCAAGCGAGAAATCAAGATGGCCAAATGCACATTGCAAAACCGATGGATGTGCCATGATATCCTCAACGGCGCCAAGGCCGAGGGCACTTTCAATAATCGGAATGATAGGCATTTCACTGCCAAGCTTTTGAGCTATAGCTTCGATATGGCTTGCAGACTCCGCCTTAGGCAGCATGACCATGTCAGGTGGGGTCTCGGCCAACACCTCAAGGTCCTTCTCAAACCAGATTGACCCAAAACCGTTACATCGTACAACAAGGGGAACCCGCAATGTAGAGCGTGCTGCCAGTGCCTCATGGGCGGCAGGCTTGTCAGCTTCTGATACCGCATCTTCAAGATCCATGATCACCGCATCTGCGCCGCTAGCCGCCGCCTTTGACAGCAATTCGGGTCTATGGCCGGGAACAAATAACGGAACTGTTAATGGTTTTGACAGATGCATCATTGCGCCTCTCTCAGGTAAATACCGGTTACAGCGTTACGGTGGCTTTCATTGTGATATTACCATCTGCGCTCCGCACGCATGCGACGAGGTTACCATCTTCACTGTCAGCATCAATCATAATTGGATCACCGCAGACAAGCGGGCGAACCCCGCGATAAGTCATCTTCTCAGGCAATTTGCCAGCAACAGAACAGGCAAGGTTCAACATCAGTGTAGCCTGCAGAGGGCCATGCACCAATAATCCGCCATGCCCTTCGATATCAGTTGAATAAGGAAGGTCATAATGAATGCGATGGCCGTTAAAAGTAAGCGCTGAATAGCGGAATAGCATTACTGTATTTGTGTCAACATGCCAGCGATGCGCAGCATGACTGTCAGCAATGGCAGCCAACACGGGGGCAGGTGTCACTTCCTCGCGATACACAACATCGTGACGCTCACGTAGTTTTAGCCCTCCATCAACCGAAAACTCATGCGTGATCGCCACAAAACATAAGTTTCCACTTTTACCTGATTTAAAGGTAATATCATCAATCTGGCTGTGCCTTTTGACATGATCGCCAATTTTGAAATCCTCATAAAACTCTAACCAGCCACCAGCCCACATGCGGCGCGCATAAGGAATTTCCGGGAGGAAACTTCCCAGTTTAGGATGGCCATCTGGGCCAAGCGCGTCGGGGCCAACCGCACCAGGTGCCAAACACCAATGCATACCCGGCGGGACATCATTTAACTTGAAGCAGTGTTCGCCGAGCGTTTGCTTAAAATGATCAACCATGCGCGGTGTAATAAGATCATCACTTGTGACACTGTTCCCAACCCAATCCGAATAATCCATTTTTTGCACCTCGTTTATTTCTGGCCTTGCTTGCGATTCATTAGCAACTGATTAGCCAAATCACTCGCTGAAACATCCTCAAGATTATCAACTAATGACCAAAGATCAGCTGCAGCGACGCCGCCGATAAGTGCAGTCGCCTTAGCCTGCAACCGCTTTGACAGATGTACGGGATCAATCGGGGTTAAAAGATCAAAATCTTGGCTCTGTGTGTCGTCATTTCTGGAGTATATCGTAACTCTTGCAGCGCTATCTGCAATTTTGTCATTCCCAACCACCGTAACTTTGCGAGCCAGGGCAACTAAATCCGCATCATCGCAATGGCTGTCAAGGTAGCTTTCATAGGCTGCGAGATCTATACCACGAAGCACCATAGCTGCGAGGAACACATAACTGAATTTTATTTCAAGGCCAGTTGAAGGCGCTTTTATATCACAAACGTTTTGCCAGCGCGGCGCAATTTCAACCCGTACCTCTTTAAGATCATCCGCCAAAAATGTGCTATTTGCGCGTAAAAGTAATAAAGCCTCAATCATCGCGTGGGTGCCATGACAGCAAGCATGAAGTTTGTGACTGACGGACGAAAACAAGAAGTTATCGAATGACCAGCCCGAAATTTGCTTGCCACCATCATGGGCAGCATGATGCGCATTTAGAAAGCTTTGGGGACCGGCAAAAGCGTCATGGCTTGCAGTAAAGCCAAGTCTGGCAAGACTTGCAGCCTCAATACCATTGGCAGCCGCTGCGCCGGCATTAAATGGCTTTCCCATTGTGCCGAATTGTGATTTCAAACCTGAAGCACGGCTACTAACAAGTCCCAACGCAGTCCTTATGGCGCTGCGATCAAGCCGGTATAGACGGGCTGCAGCAATGGTTGCTCCAAAGGCCCCCGAGGTTGCTGTTTGATGAAACCCCGCATCATAATGATCGCGGCCGAGCACCATACCAATTCGGCAGGTCGCCTCCGCACCAAGCAAAAATGCGTTGATAACGTCATCAGCGGATCCCCTCATTTCTTCTGCAGCTGCAAGAGCTGCGGGAAAGATAGCAACCGAAGGGTGACCAATGTAGGCAAAGTGCGTATCATCATAATCTAGGGCGTGCGAGATTGTGCCATTGGCGAGAGCGGCGGCGCGCGCCGGTAGTCGCATTGAGCCACCAGTAACAGCAGCAATTTCAACGCCACCTTCTTTTGCAACAAAATTTCGAATAATATCTGCCAAGGGTTGATCAGCACCAGCAAGACTTACCACCATCCAGTCAAATAATGACAGTTGTGCCATCTTGCGCGCATCCTGGGGCATTCTGTCTGCATCAAGGGTCGCCAAATCAAGAATATGAGGTAATAGTGATTCATCCGACATGATAAGATCCTTTTATTCAACCAAGTAATTGATTTTGCAATTCCTAACTTGGCTGGTCGGGCATTTTCCAAGTCGCCGTTGTCACTGCGGCAAGCTTTTCATCAACCCCCCACAGTCGACTTTCCATAAAAGATAAGGTGCGGCCTTTTTTTATAAAACGACCTTCAACAACCGCGCGTCCCTTTAAGGCTGGACGCATATATTGAGTTTTCATCTCGATAGTTATGCCGCCCATTCCCACGGTCTTGTGCAACAAATGGCCCATCGAAATATCCATCACCGCAGCCATAATACCCCCATGAAGTGAACCCTGGGGGTTCATCAGCATTTCAGTCACCTCAAAAGAAACTCGCAAATGTTCTTTGTCAGCATCAACCACATCAGCTGGCAGATAATCAAATTTAAGACCCAAAAGTTTTGCAAGAAAGAATTTTTCAAAAACCTGCTCATGGGTTTCAAGAGCAGCCTCTATGCGATCACGGACGAAAACCGGATCTACCTTGCGTTGATCAGACAATGATTTGGCTCCTATCGGATTTATAATATCAAAAAGGACAATAGAATTCAGCCTGGGGGAAAGCACAAAATATTCCTTTAGGCAGCAATCGGGCTTTTGCCTTTCAACTGAGTGCGATGCATAACACGCCGCGTTGATGGATCAAAAGCATCGCGCCGGTGCATTACCATGCGGTTTTGCCACATAACGAGATCACCTTTTTGCCATTCATTATGCCAGCTATATTTTGGCCGAGTAGCATGCGCCCACAATGCGTCGAGAAGGCTGTCACTGTCAGACTCCTCCATACCAACAATATAGGCATGTGGCCTGCGCCCAAGAAACAGAGAAACGCGACCATGCTGGTCCTCATATGCCAGCGGGTGGCGCGCACCCGGTGTTAATTTTATATCCGTGATTTCCTCATAACCTTTGCGAAGCATGCCAGCACTGTTATGAGCCGCATCGTGTATAAGAGTTTTTCCCTCAATTGCCACCCGCAAGTCAGAGGGCAGATCGTTGTAGGCAGCAACCATATTGGCAAAATAGGTATCACCTTGGCCGACTGGCACCTCAAGCGCATAGAGAATTCCCGCCTCAGGTGGGTTGTCAATATAGGTCATATCAGCGTGCCAAACAGCTTCACCATCCCCAAGATTCCCAATCGGAACACCAGTGTCATCCTTCACATTCGAAATTACATTAATTTCAGGAAATTCCGGCAGGAACGTAACGCCGTACGGGTTTGGCCCAGGCGGGTCAAGCTCACCAAAATAGCTGCTAAAACGGATCAAATCTGCATCGCTCAGGTGCTGGTTCCTAAAGCGTAAAACAAGGTTTTCATTCCACGCTTTGGTAATTGCCGCAATGCTGACATCATCAAGCGGCTGGCTAAGATTTGCATCTTGAATATCGGCAGCAATCATCTCACCGATAGGTATTATTCGCATAAAACTACCTCTTTTTCGGTTACATTTACACAGTTGTCACTTTAAAGCTGAGAATTGCACTGCATTACAGTTTTGTCTACGGTAAAACAACACTATGCTTGGAGTGGAGAGACGGTCAAACGCCTTGATTAAGACGCTGTTTGCATGACTTTTTGCATTGGCAAATTTCAGAGCTAAACGCTAAAAAAAGCCGATATCATTATTTCTGGGTTTCATTATGGTAAAAATTTGCAACATCGAGACATTCCAAGTCGGCATGCCGCTCACAAAAACATTCACCAGCGGTAACAAATCTAAAAACCACGACTCGGTGTCTGGTAGTTCGTGTTACGGCTGATGATGGAACTGTTGGTATTAGCAGTGTAGATCCGTCAACCAGGGCGGTTTTTCCAGATAACGTAGAAGCCCTCGATGATACTATTTTAAAACAACTAGCTCCACTGCTGATGGGTGAGAACCCAACCAAAATCAATAGAATTCTGCAGTTGATTGAAGCACCAACAAAAAATCAACTCGGAGCTCGTGCGGGAATAGAGCTAGCATGCATTGATTTAACTTGCAGGCTAATGAACATTTCTCTCTGCCAATATTTAGGAGGGCCGATCACAGACACGGTTTTATTCAATGGCTGGGTAGGGGAATTACCTCCAGATGAAGCAAAAGTCGAGGCAATTGGATGGCAAGATTTGGGATTCAAATCACTTAAAATAAAAGTCGGCAGTAATCTTGAACAGGATATAGCCCGCATTAATGCGATATACGAAAATTTGAACTCAAGTATGAAATTGCGTATTGATGCCAATGAGCAGTACACCGTTGAAGAAGCAAAGTTTTTGTGCGATGCGGTTAAAAACTGTGATCTACAGTTATTTGAACAACCTATTCACCGAGATAATCTTGATGGGCTTTTTGAGATACGCAAGAAAAGTGAAATACCAATAATGGCTGACGAGTCCGTTGGAGATCATGAGAGCTTACTTAAGGTTTTAAAAGCAGACTGTGCAGATATTGTTAAATTTGGATTGACGCAGGCGGGTGGTATGATGGCTGCCTCTCGGATGATTGCTTCTGCTGAAGCTGCAAATGTAAAGGTGGTCATCGGTCACGGGTTTGGATTAAATTTGAGTACAATGGCTGAGATTATGATCGGCGCAACATCAAACAATGTTTTGCCAGGCTTGGAATGTGTTGGGCCTTTGAAAGTAACGGACACTGTTACAAACGAGCAAATCGATATTTCATCAGGAGAAATGACACTTACAGAAAAAATTGGTGTTGGTATGACTCTAGATGAGTCAAAGTTATCAAAATATGCCTTGAAAGCCCTATGATCTGCTGTCTAAAAAAATGATTGTTCAATTAATTTCCACAAATACCCAGCTTTCAATGAAACCCAACCAACAAGCACGAAGACGGTCCCCGAGTGGCGTGAGTATCTCACGTCACTTTTGAAGTCACGAAGTGAGAGTTTAATGATTGATATAAGTGCTCTGACCCCCACGGGCATGACACAAATGGTTTTCCTGTTACTTGTTTTTGCAAGTCTGATTACTTCCTTCATGACAGCAGCTTTTGGCATCGGTGGCGGTGTGGTCCTTATCGTTATTATGGCAATGCTGGTGCCACCCGCTGCGCTAATTCCTATCCACGGCATCATTCAATTAGGAGCAAATGGAGGGCGCGCAGTGATAATGGCCAAGGATGTAATATGGCGTCCAATGATACCCTTTGTCATGGGCGCTTTAATTGGCGCCACTGCTGGCGGTTTGTTGGCGGTACAATTGCCAATCTGGCTTGTCCAACTAGGTTTGGGAATATTTATACTCATTGTTGTATTTGCAAAATTGCCACCAATTCAACAGAGGTACATTTTTGCTGGCGGTATAATTTCAACCTTCCTCACGATGTTCTTTGGCGCTACTGGGAACTTTATTGCAGCAATGGTCAAAACCATGAAGCTTGATCCGCTACCCCACGTGGCAACTCACTCGATCATGATGACATTTCAACATTTCATAAAGGTTATCGTTTTTGGCATAATTGGGTTTCATTTCGCACCATATTGGCCATTGGTGGTCAGTATGCTAATCAGCGGCTTTATTGGGACAGTCATTGGACGTCAATTTTTTGGTGAAGGCCGGTCAACATTATTTCAAACCGATTCTAAACACAATATTGGCGCTGGCAGCATGCCGACTGATCTATGCTGGCATTGCAGGTATCATGGAAGGCTAGTCTCGAAAGAACCAAATTTGTGGCAAAGAAAACCATCCGAGGAGATGAGAATGAAGCAAGAGCGAAAAACAGCGCTTATTACGGGTTCGGGACAAAATATTGGACGCGGCATCGCGCATGAGCTAGCAAGTGCCGGTCACAACATTATTGTGAATGGTAGCAAAAACCGTGATGCGGCCGAGTCTGTGGCAGCAGAAGTACGTAACCTTGGCGTAGACTCCATTGTTGCGATGGGAAATGTCGGTGTTAAAGATGAGGCTAAAACTCTCATAGACGAGTCGGTCGCTGCCTTCGGCAGCCTCGACATCCTGGTCAACAATGTTGCTGTACGACCACATGATCCTTTTTTGGAAATCACCGAAGGAGACTGGGATCACGTTATCAACGTCAATATGAACGGCCCCATCTGGCTGGCACGCGCAGCGTTACCTCACATGATAAAAAAAGGCTGGGGCCGGATAATCAACTTCACTGGTATGAACGCTCAGCGAGGATATCCCGGTGCGTCAGTCGTGTCAGTCTCCAAACACGCTTTGTGGGGATTGACAAAAGCGCTTGCTGTGGAATTTGGCTCAAAAGGCATCACATCAAACATCATATCGCCAGGAACTTTTCCACCCGATGGTGAAGATGTTGCAAAGAGTGATAAATATCAGACCCTTCTCAGAAACAACCCGTCGGGTCGGCTTGGTCATCCATCGGACATTGGCGGAATGATTGCATATTTATGCTCCGACAAAGGTGGGTTTGTTAACGGCCAAATGCTGCAGATAAATGGTGGAACAGTTGTCCAATTCTAGCAAAAGCATCTCACTTGCCCTGCCAAATTGGTTTACGCTTCTCCATGAAAGCACGGCGTCCTTCGATATAGTCAGCACTGTCAAAACAGGCCTGCACCATATCACTACAAGCCTTTAGGTCTCTCTGACTTTCATCCATTCGAGATTGATTGGCAATGAATTTCACAGCATCAACTGTCATTGGCGCATTCCCTATGATTTGTGATGCCATCTCTTCAGCCGTAGCGGCAACCTTTTCATCCTCCACGACATGATTTACCAGTCCCATGCGCAACACTTCATCTGAATTGTAGCGACGGGCAGTAAAGAAAATTTCCTTAGCAAAAGCCGGGCCAACAAGATTCGCGAGCCGGTTAATCCCAGGAAAACCATAGCCAAGGCCAAGTCTGGCAGCCGGGATCGCAAAGGCTGACCCCTGACCGCAAATTCGGATATCACAACAGACAGACAGCGCAACACCACCACCAACACAAAACCCATTAATTTGAGCTATTGTTGGCTTTGGAAATGCTTCAACCATGTCATAAACACGTGTGGTAGTGGAATTATAATATTCCACTGCTTCCGCACTCGACCGCTCACTCTCAAATTTTGATATGTCAGCGCCCGAAACAAAAGCTTTACCGCCAGCACCTGACATGATCAACACCCGAACAGATGGATCAGGCGCATATTTGGTTAATGCAGCCTCAACAGCTTCCCACATCTCCAGCGAGACAGCATTACGCTTTTCTGGTTGGTTGAAAATGATACGAAGGATTGCTCCAGTTTGTTCTACAATAATTTTTTCAGTCATATTTCAACAGGTTCCTCGAATTGTGATTCTAAGGTTATATGGTTTTTTCGTCTCGGAAACGAGCCACATCTTCAGCACTATATCCGAGTGAGGCCAGGATATCATCACAATGGCCACCAGCGAGTGGTGGCGGTGCAGTGATAGCGCTTGGTGTGCGACTCATCATAATGGGTTGGCCAACCAATTCTGTCTGACCACGCTCATTACTATTGACAGGCATAGCCATACCTAGGTGTTTGACCTGCGGACTCTCAAAAGCCTGCCCAATATCATTAATTTCACCACAAGGAACGCCAGCTTCATTTAACTTTGCAACCCAATTTTCAGTTGAGTCTGTCCGGGTAATTGCATTTATTTCATCATTCAAGGCGCCACGATTTTGAGAGCGTCCAGCACCCGTGTTGTAATCCTCGTTATTTAGCCAGTCAGGGCGATCGAATGCCTTTGCAAATCTTTGCCATATCTGTTCACCAACTACAGCAATATTCATGTAACCATTACTGGTCTCAAAAACACCAGTTGGAATTGACGTTGGATGATTATTGCCTGCCTGTTTAGCTACATCCCCATCCATAAGATAACGAGCGGCCTGGAAATCAAGCATAAACAGTTGTGCTTGAAGCAGCGATGTTTGTATCCACTGACCCTTTCCTGATTGGGCACGCTCCAACAATGCGATTAAAACGCCTTGCGCTGCAAACAAGCCCGCACAGAGATCAGCAATCGGAATCCCAACCCGCATTGGTCCCTCGCCGGGTGCACCAGTAATGGACATTAAGCCTCCCATACCTTGAGCAATCTGATCAAAGCCAGGACGCTTACTGAGCGGGCCATCCTGCCCGAATCCAGAAATTGATGCATACACGAGGCCCTCATTACTTTTTGCAAGGGTGTTATAATCAATCCCAAGGCGATTTTTCACATCTGGGCGGAAATTCTCAACAATTACATCGGCCTTATCAGCGAGCTGCCGAAAGATCCTCATTCCATCGTCACTCTTTAAATTTAAAGTCAAGCTCCGCTTATTACGATGTAAGTTCTGAAAATCTGGGCCAGCGCGGGGCCCCCCCATTTCCGACGCATCTGCAGGAGCTTCAATTTTAATTACGTCAGCACCCCAGTCAGCAAGCTGGCGAACACATGTAGGGCCCGACCGAACCCGCGTTAGGTCTAGAACTAAATACCTACTTAGAGCACCACTAGCCTGAGGCGTTCTGGTGCCGGCTTGCCCAGCGTTATGCCTATCTTCATTATTGGACTCGTTTGCAGCGTTAACATTGTCAGTCATTATTTGATCTCCGCATGCCATAACTCCCAGCCTTCACACGCTAAGTAAGTAGTAAGTTGAGTAATATAAAACATACCAAACGGATTGTCTCAGAGATATTTGCTGAAATGGATTCTGTTACGTGACTAGACCACTTTAACGACAAATGGATCGAGCCCATCAACGCGACATTCCATAACTTCTCCTGGATGAATGGACCCAACGCCGGCAGGAGTACCTGACATAATAAGATCACCAGCAGCGATATCATAGAAGCGCGACAGATAAGCAATTTGTTCCGGTACTTTCCAGATCATCTGATTTAGGTCACCATTTTGGCGCACCGTTCCATCTACTGACAAAGAAATCACCCCGGAGTCTAATTGCCCAGTTTCATTAATGGAAACTAGTGGACCCATCGGTGCCGATCGTTCAAAGGCCTTTCCGATCTCCCATGGACGTCCCAGTTTTTTCATTTCACCTTGCAAATCACGACGGGTCATATCGAGTCCAACGCCATACCCGAAGACTAATTGCATCGCATCAGCTACCTGAATATTCGCTCCACCCCTTTTTAAGGCAACAATCATTTCAACTTCGAAATGCACATCATTTGTTTCTGGCGGATACGGAAATTCACCACTGCTATCAATATTTTCTGCATTTTTTTGAAAAAAGAAGGGTGGTTCTTTTTCAGGATCATGACCCATTTCGATGGCATGGTCAGCGTAATTTCGTCCAATACAATAAACTCGGCGAACTGGAAAGCGCTCGCTCGTTCCCTTGACCGGGAGACTTGGCCGTATTGGAGTAGGAATTACGTAATCAAACATTCATAATATTCCTTGAAATCTAGACAACCCGACGTAAATAGGTGTTAGTCGCTCGTCATGCCACGCTTAATGTGACTTATTTTGTAAAAAAATGCATTTTTAGGTGATTGTGAGCCAAATCAATAATTACATTTGCTTCAGTTTTGTTTTTAATCAAATTTTTATCAATCAAAAATTGATCGCACTTTAGGAACCACCGGTCAAGAATAAAACTACCATCGCTTAAACGGTGACCCTCGTATTATTGTCAAATATGAATAGCTGGGTAATACGTTTTTTGTTACATTTTAGAGTATGCGAATTGAACAACTTGGAGCTGATAGCTGATGCAAACAAAAGTTGCAGAGGGCGCATTAATTCAACTAAGAGCCTGGTTAGCACAGCGTGACCTTCCAGAAGACGGACGGTTGCCACCAGAGCGTGAATTGATTGAAATTTTAGGTGTTACGCGGGGCGAATTGCGTAAAGCACTTGCGGCATTAGAAAACAACGGAGAATTATGGCGGCACGTCGGCAAAGGCACATTTATCGGGGTCAAACCAATCGACGAACCAACAAACGTCTCGCTAGTTGCTGAAAAGTCTAACCCTCTTGATGTAACACGAGCACGTATTTTAATTGAACCTGTATTATGCCGTGAGGCCGCAATTAATGCCACTGGCGCGCACATAGATGATATGAACCGCTGCCTCCAAGCACAGCGCGAAGCAAAAACTTGGCGACAATACGAGAATGCAGATAATAGGTTTCACAGGATTATCGCGGAGGCTTCTGGTAACGTCGTGTTGTTGGCATTATTTGATCAGCTAAATGCCATCCGTCGTACGGTGGTGTGGGGCCGTTTACGCGACGAGTCATCTTCACCGCCTGCCAATCACCACAGCTTTCATCAACATGATAATATTGCGATAGCAATCCGTGAACGAGATCAGGAAAACGCTGCTGAGGCAATGTGGCTGCATCTAAAACAAGTTGGCGAACGTCTTACCACTCATCACGCGGGGCGTAAAATGTCAGCCTCAAGATCTAACAAATGATATAAAGTTGAGTTTAGGCAATAGGGTTAGTTAGGCAGCCAATTGCATCAATGTTAACGCTGACCACATCGCCTGACTTGAGAAACTTTGGCGGATCAAAACCAAGACCAACACCGGCAGGCGTGCCCGTCGCAATGATATCGCCAGGCAACAGCGTCATGGTTGATGTCAATGTTTCCATCAAAGTTGGAATGTCAAAAATTAAATCAGCAATCTTTGCCTTCTGCCGCTCTTCTCCATTCACAGTCGTTGATATTGTCTCGCTCGTAACGTCCACGAGTTCATCAATTGTGACAATAGAAGGCCCCATTGGTGCAAAAGTATCAAGGCTTTTGCCAAGAAACCACTGATTGTGTTTCTGCTGCAAATAACGTGAAGTGACATCATTTAAAATCGTGTAGCCAAAAATATATTCAAAGGTATCAATTTTGCTGATTTTATGAGCTCGTTTACTAACAATAAAACATAGTTCACATTCATAATCGACCGAGTTGGTCGGATCAATTGAAGATATGATCGGCGCGTTTGGGCCAATCACCGCAGTGGTAGCCTTAGTAAAAATAACTGGTGCAGATGGAACCTCTTCGTTGGTTGAAGAATCAAATCCGGAATCATTAAATTCTTTTGCATGTGCATAATAATTCTTGCCAACACAGAAAATGTTTCGCCGTGGCTCTGGGATTGGCGCTAGCAATTCCACATCCATAAGATCAATGCTCGGCCTGCCGCCTTCCCATGTCCCAATTCCTTGCTCAGCTTCAATAAGTTGACGCACCGCATTCGCAGCATTAGGTCCATCATCCTTTACAGTAATTTTATCCTCATCAATCAGGGTACCAGCTTTGACCTGACCGTTATGGCGAAATGTAATAAGTTTCATGACAAATGGCTCCAAAGTTGAATTATCTACCTTTAAGGCAAAATACAAAGCTCCAATAATGAAAGTCTGTTTTCACAGGGGTAATCTGTAAACTGGTCGGGCACGGTCCCAAAAACCCTCCAAAATGTCATAAACCATTTCATAGTTTTTTTGTTGGAAGCTAGCATGAGAAATTCCTTCCATAACTGTAAATTGTTTATCTTGATTTGGCAGATTTTCAAAAAACTCCAGAAGATCGGAGACACTGGCAATACCATCATATTGCCCTCGCAAAATGATCGTTGGCACCAAAATCTTTTTAGGGTCAACCAACGGCAAATGCGAGCACATATCAATATAGGTTCCGTTGGGCATCGAATTATCGAGCTCACAAATTGCCTTGGCAAAAGCTTCTACAACTCTTGGATCTGCGCAATCTGCGTGATCGCGATTAAATATTGATTGAACAAATGCATGGTCAATTGGCCTTCGTTTTGTTTTAAGAAATTCTGGTAATTTTTTTCTCCGTTCGACTAAAGTTGGGCTATTTTTGCCAGTCCAAACAAAAGCATCTAAAGCTAACCGCCCGACCCTGTCGGGATATTTTTCAGTGAAGGCAGCTGCACGAAGCGCTCCAGATGAAATACCGTAAAGATTAATATCAGTGCAGCCACGGAACTTTTGAATATAATCTGTTGCTGTAGCCAAATCATCGACGCCGTTAGCAATATCGCAAGTAATGTCACGATGCTTTGAAGATCTCCCATATCCCTCCATGTCGACACACCAAACATCATAGCTAAGCGACGCAAAGTAATTCATCGCAGAACTAAACGGTCTATTCTCTACATGAAGGTCAAATGTGGGCTGAGAAGCCATGGAAGAGCCGTGGACAAAAAGAATTGTTCCCTTTTTGGGCTCTTCCTCGGGAAGAAATTTATTCCATAAAAATAAATCAACATCGCCTTTCCTCGTCCAATGCTCTTCACCAACAACTAAAGGCTCAAGGTGCTCATTTTTCATTTTCTTTCCTTTTTGGAATATTAAACGTTTTCCAATTTAAGAATTTCAAGCCCACGGTTTCTGTCAAGGAGGTAGATGACTCCGTTTTCATCGACATCAACGTCATTGCTCTGGGGGCTCAGATACCCGTCCGGGGCTGCAGGAATATAATGCGCCACCTCTTTGGGCGAGAACGGATCCGCAATATCAACCACTCTTAACCCACCAGAAAACCAGGTGACATACACAAGGGTGCCGTCAATCTTTTCTCGGTACTGATGTGCGCCAAACCTACCCTCACATTGAGACCACGGTGACTCTGTCTCGCTCACATAAAAAGTTGATAGAGGATGGATATTTTTTAGGTCAGTTACGTCAAAAATCCAAAGAAATGCATGAGGCTGTCCCGGAGTGTGTTCATGTTCTTCATCCACAACAACTGCTATTCTTCGCCCATCAATAAGCTGTTCGCACGGAAGAGCAGTGTGTGTCGGCTCGGGGAATGGGGGATGGTAATTGTGAGATGCGATGGTTTTAGGCTTACGGATGTCTGTTACATCGATAACCTGGAACCCTGCGTTCCAAACAGCAGCCCACAATTCGTTGCCCACTCGCAGAGCGTGATGTAGCCGATTTTTGTAGCCTTTCCAGGACGGCTTTTCCCCTGCGGCTATATGTTGGCCAGGCATGTGCCATCGCGACACCTCGACCGGTTTTTTTGGATCAGCCAGGTCATAAATTACGAGGATATTGCCAACGTAACCTTCCATCTCAGTGGAGATGTAAGCGTAATTTTCATCCATATCAAAGCGGTGAACGCCAAAGCCGTGTGTACGGACATATGAGAGCAAATCTGGGTTCGACGGATCAGAAACATCCCAAACACGAAAGCCTCCGTCATTATATCCATTTTTCAGAAACTGGCGAACATCTCTAAGCTTATTTTCTGGCAGGCCCAATGCAGCAGCAATTTCAGAGTCATTTGGCGGACGGCCAAGTGATAAAGCTAACTGGTCAGATACTTCTGGCAAATTTTCACCCCGACGTAGCAAATGTCGCTGTGCTTGTTCAACATTAGTAATCATTAAATTGCCAGCCACGCGCACTTTGTGCGTATGGGAGAGTCCATCATCCAAGAAGATTTGTTTTAAGATTTTTGGATTTGATGGATCCTTAACGTCAATAATGGTCGTCCCATCAGGTGCGTCCATATGGCCTACAAAAGCAAGTCCGTTTTCAACAGTCACCTGTCCACCACCAGGAATATTTAGGGTTGCTAGTCGAAAAATGTTTTTAGAGGCCGGGGGTATTTTTTCTTTCTTCATCATTGCTCACTTTTTGCTTTTTTCTTATTAAGCCATGATGGCAATATCAATGTTGCTACAAGGATCGCCCATAAAAAATTGCCAAGGGTGGAAGAAAACAGAACAGTTGCATCACCACCAGACATTTTCAGTGCTCTAAGCATGTATTGCTCGAGTAATGGCCCAAGTATCACACCGATGAGAATTGCGGCAACATGGTATCCAGTTTTGCGAGCGATATAGCCTAGGACTCCAAAACCAAAAGCAAGATACATATCAAACATATATTCTCTAGGAACAAATGAACCGACTAAGGTGAAAGCAATAATAATTGGTGACATGTAAACTGTGGACACGAGCGTTACACGCGACATGTAACGTGACATTGGCAGAATAGTGAATGACATTAGAAGATAAGTCACAAACATCGCCATAAACACGCCGTAGCCAAGGTCGGGTCTCTCGGTGAAGAGGCCTGGACCAGTGGGTACTCCTTGGTATTGCATTACTACCATCATGATTGCGGCTGTTGCACCACCAGGG
Organism: SAR116 cluster bacterium AG-447-A06; assembly: GCA_003212345.1. Lineage (GTDB taxonomy): Bacteria > Pseudomonadota > Alphaproteobacteria > Puniceispirillales > Puniceispirillaceae > UBA3439. Next base: position 4,867 of record QCPZ01000028.1, on the reverse strand, counting down.
ATGCCTAGGACCATCAATGGTATTAAAGTTCCTGCAGTGACACCGTTATTTGCAGCCTCCGGCGCTATTAAACCTTCAATATGACCTTTGCCATATGCCTCGGGTGTTTTTGAGAAAGTACGCGATTGCTGATAAGCAACAAATGAAGCAATAGCCGCTCCCGCCCCGGGAATTACCCCTATTACAAGCCCTATCAGGCTTGTCCAGCCCACGTGAAACCATCGCCTGAGAGTTAGTCTAACCCCATAAAATGTTTCCGCCCAACTCGCATTCTGAACTTGTTGCACCCGGTCTTTTGATAGGAATGAGCCACTCTCAATCACCATAAAAGCTTCTGAAATAGCGAACAAACCAACAAGCGCAGGTATCAAAGGGACTCCGTCGTAGAGTTCAAGAAATCCCATTGTACCACGCGGCGTCGCATAAACATGATCGGCACCAATCGAACCAATCATCAAGCCAACAAAACCTGCAATTAAACCCTTGATAGTGTCCTTAGTGGCAACAGATGCTATCAAGGAAATCCCAAAAAGCATTACAACCACCATCTCAACACTGTGCATGTAGAACCCAACCCTTGCCAACCATGGCATGGTGATTAATGCGATAACAGTTGTTAATAATCCCCCAAGGATTGATGAAACAAAGGAGATAGAGAGCGCCCTCTGACCAAACCCCTGTTTTGCCATCGGATATCCATCCAAAGGTGTGGCGGCGGCACCGGCAGTTCCTGGAATATTTACCAATATAGCGGGAATACCCGCGCCAAGACGCGATGAACAGTAGAGTGCAATCATGAAGACAAGGCCAACCTCAACCTCCATTAGGAAAGTGAATGGAAGCAAAACAATTATCGTATTAGCCGCGCTAAACCCTGGTATACCACCAACAATCAAACCCAAAAAAATGCTCGGTATGACCACCCACCAAAGGCCCAGTTGATGAAAAAATAACTCGAGAAAAAAATTTGCATCAATGATCATTATTTGAGACCTTCCTGCAGGGTTTTTTCAATAAACCCCTCTGGTAACCGTGTCTCAAATAGTAAGATGAAAACAACGTAACCAACACCGGCCATGATAATTGATAGCGCAAATTTTGTTGCCATCTTTCGACCGCTATCCAATAAAGACATTGATGAAAAGAGGAAGATTATAGTTGCAAGTGTATAACCAAGCAGTTCAACAAACAGTAAATACCCAATAGTAAGAATTATAAATCCAGTTTGCCTAGTCCTCATCGCAGGCAAAAGCCGATCGTATTTCAGCATACACACTGCACGATTAAGCCTAACCGCGTGAAATTTGCGAATAAAAAAAAGAGTGCAAATCAAAAATAAAATTGAGCCGACAATAAAAGCATTGACTTGTGCGGTCCAAGGAGAGTCGATGATTGTGAAGAAATAGTAAGAGGTAAATAAAATTCCGAACAAAGGTATTATCATTTCACCCAAAACATTCGGCTTTATGTTTTTTTGAGTCTTTTTTTCCGACATTTTTAATCCCAAAATTTGAACTTGCTTCAAATTATCTACAGGAGCATTGAACTCTGAATGCTCCTGTAGAGGTTAATTTATTTGCCCGTTAACAGAGGCTTAAAACGCTCTCCCATCTCCAACATGGCTGACTTGAATTCCGCGCACTCCTTAACACCACCGTAGTTAGCGTAAGGCCAAAAGCCTTTAGATTTAAGGAATGCGTCCTTAAAGCCTGGGTCATCGAATGCCTTTTTCCCAGTTTTTTGTAACATTTCAAATCGATCAGGATGAGCATCAACTGCAGCTTTGTGGATTCCGAAAGCTCTAGCAGAGAACATTGCTGGTAGTTTTGTGCCAAAATAATCATTCATGGTTGGAGCATTGTCCAGCTTCTCTCCAGCAACATTTTTATCATTAAAAACCAACATTGTCCTGCATGCGTCAGCAGCTTTTATGACCGAACCTGACGTTAAAACACAGAAATCCATCTCAAGAGTTACTGCCCCAGCAACGGTGTTTTTTCCTCCAGATAATGGTACTAAATTAAACTTTGCTCCTGTGTGTTCGCCCAGAGCTAGAATGCCGATAGACGCCGGGTGCGCTAATCGACTAGTGCCAACATTTAATGCACGTTTCTTACCTTCAGAAACGATATCATCAATGGTTTTGAATTTACTCTCTGCCCCAACAAAAACACATCCTGGATCAGTATCGACCCTATTGAAATAAATATAATCGTCGATGTTGAATGATGGCGCCTTCACTGCCCAGTTTAGAACCTCCGGCCCCATATTCCCAAAGATCAAACTGTATGCATCAGGTTTATATTTTCCCATATAAACCTCATAACCCACGCGTCCTGAGGCTCCAGGAAAAAAACCAGGCTCAAAGTTAGTATTCATGTGGTTTTTCCACAAAGACGTAAAAGCACGGAACAACCGATCAGCGCCGCCACCCTCACGGGTAGGAATGATTACATCTATATTGCGGTCTGGGTAAGATGCCAATGCTGGCGTTGCAAGCCCACCCCCAATCATCAACCCGCCTGCAGCAGCGGCACCTGTTTTGATAAAAGACCGTCTTTTCATAGTAAGCTTTGTCATAAATAACTCCCCTTTACGCTATAGCAAGGCCAAAAAAATTGACGTTACCTCCAATATACCTTGTTCTTGACCAATTTAGAATTGATCAAATATTCATCAATGTCAACTTTCCAACAATCACCTACAATTTATCGTAAAAACAAAATTTTATTCCGTATTTACAGAAGTTTTTGTGTATCAATTTTAAATTGATACACACTTGGTAAGTGTACAGGCATTAGTTGTTCGAAATAATCCGATCTTGAATTAAATCACCGACAACATTCGATAAAGTTTCAAACCCCGATTTTGGTTTTGTCTTGCGCACAAACAAGCGGTGCGGCAGACTCAGTTTCAACCCTAAATTCCGACAACCACACTGAGAAGTTATATGCCCACACCGTCACAGGCTATCGTAGAAGCCCTCTCCAATCATGGAGTAAGTGTGATCTTCAGCCTCTCTGGCAACCAGATCATGCCAATTTATGACGCCTGTATTGACGTCGACATCCGTATTATTCATACACGTAATGAGGCCTCAGCAGTTTACATGGCCGAGGCCTATGCGCAGATGTCAGGCAATATCGGTGTAGCTCTCGTAACTGCAGGACCGGGTTTATTAAATGCTGTCTCTGCTCTCTATTCAGCCGCACGATCTGAGACGCCTGTGCTGTTACTCAGCGGGGACGCCGCCCTTGCGATGGATGGCCGAGGCGGGTTTCAAGAGCTAGACCAAATGTCAGTTACTAGCCCTATCACCAAAAAATCTGTGCGTCCGTCAGACCCTAAGCTCATCTTATCAAGCCTAACCGATTGTATCCATACAGCACTCAACGGCACACCGGGGCCAGTTCATTTAGCATTAGCATTCGATGTTCTGGACAGTAAAGAAACACTTGATCCAACCCTTAGCCCGGTCATAACAAATGATACCAACCCAATGTCTGAAGATGATCTTACCAAGGTCCTTGATACACTTTGCGCTGCTAAAAGGCCTCTTATAATTACTGGTCCACAAGCTAACTCAACTCGGCAACCTATTGCATTCAAGACCTTAAGTGATGCGTTCGGAATGCCCCTGATCTGCCTGGAATCTGCCCGTGGATTGTCAGATAGTTTTTATGGCGACCTCGGCAGCATACTAGAAACTGCCGATTTGATAATTCACCTAGGTAAAATCGCGGATTATTCTACTGGCGTTCACGCTATAGGAAAAATTGCTCCAGGAGCATCAATCATTTCGATTTTAACTGATGACCAAAATGTTCCAAAGCTAAACACTGAAGCTGAAAAAACTCTAAACCTTACTACCATCAGGACAGGAAATATTCCAGCAACCATGCTCCAAATTGCTGCCGCCATTGATAAAAATGATGCTTCTAGGCCCAACCCTGAGTGGAGCCAAAGGCTGACTGCAGCAATTTCTCAACGGCTTGACTGGCAAGCTGGCGAAAGACGCCATCCAGCAAGTCTCTCGGCAGATCTGAATGAAGCCATTGCTAAAACTAAAAATGCAATCCTCATTGCTGACGGCGGTGAATTTTGTCAATGGGTGCAAGCTGAGTGCAATGCGCCTCGTCGCATGATAAACGGTCCATCAGGGGCCATTGGTGGTGGTATCGCCTATGCCATTGGTGCAAGTATCGCGTGTCCAGCGGCTACTATTTTCTTGGTGATGGGTGATGGCACTGCAGGGTTTTACTTTGCAGAAATAAACACAGCAGTCCGAGCCGGATGCAATATTGTAGCAGTTATTGGTAACGATTACCGTTGGAATGCCGAAGTTCAAATTCAAATTGATAACTATGGTCCAGATCGTGTCTATGGGTGCGACCTTGATGCCAGTGCAGATTATGCTGCCGCTGCTCGAGGTTTTGGCGCTTATGGAGCCACCGTTAGCGAGAAAGATAATTTTAGCGATGCACTTGATACCGCAATTGCGCATGCGGGGCCGGCCATTCTCAATGTACTAATTGATAGCCAAGCGTCACCAAAATTTACACCAATGAAGTTGTAGGAAACTCAAACGACGACTGTCTTTAATAATTACTTCTGAAACTTTGCTTCACGCGCACGTACTACAGCCACCATTGCGTTGTTGTACGGTGTCTCAATTCCGAGCTCTCGTCCAAGCACCGGTACCATTCCATTGATGGCTTCAATTTCCGAACGCTTGCCATTTAAGTGGTCCAATCTCATTGATGGATTTGCATTGGGCATTGTAGCAGCAAACTTAGAGCCATAATCAACTGCATCACTGAAAGAAAAATTGATCCCTTTAGCACAACCGACATTATATGCCTCTAGC
>QCPZ01000027.1 GCA_003212345.1 SAR116 cluster bacterium AG-447-A06 | reverse complement strand
GTCATCGACGATAACTTGGAATGGAGGAAAACAAGATTGTCTTCAACTGATAATTGATATCATTGATGATCCAAGCAGAGACCGGGATGTCAAGGGGGAGCAGAGCATCAATATAAGCCTTAACTTAAAACACCTCGGATCATTTTCACAATCGCAAGTCTCATCACTCTACAGTAATTAGATTTAGACAAAGCAATAAGTGTTTCACTAATGGACCTTATGATAAAGAACGTTTATGGATGACAGATGTTTTACATTTTGACCAAGTTATTTATTCAGATCTCGCAGAGTCGCAATTGCCAAAAACCAAATTAGTCTTAACTTTCCCCAAAAAGACTTATTGCCTCTCAATTGGTGGTATTTTTGAACCCCACAAGTTGTTTTAATAATTTTCGGATCACGCATAGCACATAACATTAGGAAGCAGATATACCAAACAAAATAGAATTCTACATAGTGTGTTCACTCTAGGATTTATTACAGGGCCAATCAATGGTCGTGTCAGTCATTCTTGGTAAACAGTTTCTTTTGTTTCTCAATGATCACCCAAATGTTCTCTTGGTTATATAGATTTCCTGTAGGATTTGATATTTCCAGAATGAAAATATTAAGTGATATACTTTTTAGTACAAATTTCGAGGTGGTGTGGGCAAGTGAACTACGGTCTTTTTTCCGACTCTGTAGGTGGTTGAGAGATTGTAAGTTCCCTCGCCACGTTCGTTATCTGATATAGGTCAGTCAAAAACCTTATTTGCGGAAAAGTGTATAAGGATATTCCCAAAGGAAGAGCTAATTCTCTTACCCATAACTGAAATTTTGTGTTGGTCATAAAAAACGCGTTAAAATTTTGCTCAATAAATACTGCATACTTAAACCAAATCAAAAGGCTCAAATTGGACATCACAGCAAACATTAAAATTGATTTTTAGAGGTCTAATTGATATACCTCTCCCACTTGTACAGTTTTCGGGAAAGTGCAGTGAAAAAGATTTGTGTGATACCCGCAAGAGGTGGTTCCAAAAGAATACCGAAAAAAAATATCATCGATTTTTTTGGAAAACCGCTCATCGCTTGGACGATTGAAAGTGCGATAAGATCAGATCTTTTTGATGACATAATCGTGTCGACAGATTCTGATGAAATCGGAAATATATCTAAAAGCTTTGGGGCTAAGGTCTTTAAAAGGGTTGACTTTGCAGATGATGTCACTCCAGTGAGTGAAGCAACAATTAACACAGTTACAAACCTTAACTACTCTAATCGCGATATCATTTACCAACTGATGGCAAACTGTCCGCTGAGAACAGAGCACGACATACTCAGCGCTACTGAATATTTCGATGGTTTGGAAACTTTTGACTCATTGATAAGTTGTTTTAAGTTTGGCTGGATGAACCCTTGGTGGGCGCTGAAGAAAATTGATGGTAAATATTCACCATTATTTGAGATTTCACGCAATATAAGATCACAGGATTTGGAAGAATTGTTCTGCCCAACAGGGTCGATTTGGATTTCAACATTAGACAGTTTATTGAAGCAAAATTCCTACTACACAGGAAATCACACCTATTTCAATATTCCAATGATGTCAGCAATGGATATTGATGACGTTGATGATTTGAATATGGCTAAAGCATTTTTTTTGATGAAAAATAAAAAATTGGATTTGAAAATTGAAAAAAATTAATTCTGCTGTTATCGGGTTGGGCCAGATTGGTTACACCTATGACAGCGGAAACGAGACAACGCGGACACACGTCAGCCAAATAATAGAGAATAAACAATTTCGATTGATTGCTGCTTGCGACGCAGATTATACAAAAATCAAACAATTAAAAACTGATGGTAGAGTTAATATTCCAACGTATTCTGACTTTAAATCGATGTTGGATAGCAATAAAATTGAGTTATTGGTACTAGCAGTACAGAGTGCAGAACAAAAAAAAATAATTGACTATTCGCTAACGAAAAATATTAAAAATTTCATAATAGAAAAGCCCTTTTTAAGCAACAACGATGAAATTGCTGATGCAATTGATAAAGTTGCTTCAGTTCATGGTAAGATTTACGTCAATTACCCAAGAACTTGGGACAACGAATTCCTATCGGATTTCAAAAACTCTCTGTCAGAAAAGATCCAACACATAAACGCCTTTATTTCGGGAAATTTTAAGGAAAATGCATGCCATTTAATCGATTTAATTTTTCAGTCTTTGTCTAATTCTGGTGATCATCCGAAGGTTTGCGCCAATCATACGTTCGTTAAGAATGCGTCAATTAAATTTAAGGCTCCAAAACAGACTTTTAATATGCATTTAACGCATATTGAAAGTAATATTGACCTATTTGAAGTTCAGATTTTTTTCCCATCTCACATTTTATTTATGGAGTATGGAGGCGCAAAAATTTATCGAGCATCCATACATAAAGATAAATTTTACAAAAATTATAATGGGATGAGATGCACTGAGCTCAATTTTTCGTTTAATCATCAAAAAGGTTTGGCAGCCCTTTACTCCCATACTTCTGAAAATTTTGGGAAAAGTGAATCGTGGGAAGAAAAGTTACTATCTTCTTTTCACATTCACGATTTTTTTTCGGTTAAATGAAAAATATCTTGATATTTGCTTCTGAGTTCGGCAGCACAAAATTTATCTATAATGCTATCCTTGCACAAGGAAATATCAGATTTACTTTTGTTTTAAGCAATGATCAAGATCCTAGCCCGTACCAAGACATACGTTTTATAAATTTTGAACATTTTGACTTAACCACAATTAAAAGTTTTGACCTGGGAATATTCAGCTTTAATGCGAGTGAAGAAGATTTAACTCTCAGAGAACTTTTCAAAGCAAATGGTATTAGATTTGGAAGTTACATCGATAGTTGGATAAACATCGAAAAAAAGTGTGCAAACTATCTCAATCGGATAGAAATGGTTGGAGGTTTTTTGTTGGTCCCCACTATGGACTTATGCGAGTTCATGAGTAAGTCTTTACTGAAACAGGTTAAAGTTTATGACGTAGGACACTCCGATTTAGAACAGTGGGAAGAAAAAGAGGCATTCAACACAAGACAAAGGAGCGGTACGACCATTTATTCACAGCCAATTTCAGAATATTTTGGAAATACTATTTTCAACGAACATGATCTTATTAGTTCGTCAATCAACTGCTTGAGAAAACATGACCTTAAATCGGAGCCTATAAACATTATTCTCCACCCAACAGAAGACAAAAATAAGTTTGGTAGATCTATAGACAGCAGTCTTGACGTTAAGTTCTTTTATAGTAATGAACTGGAAAACACGCAAACCCTGCCAAAACTTGTGACTTTGTTGTTTACCACGCGTTTAATCAATACATACTTGGAGAAGACACCGACAATATCGCTATATAATGGACAGGATTATAGCAACCAAAAATTTCTAAAAAACTACAGCATATTTTCCAATACGTTAGATAAATTCGAATATAATATAAAGCATTACCGGCAAGTATTTGAGAGCACTGCGCTTAAAAAAATTAGCTTTCTGGGTAGTAAAAATAAATTCACAAAAACACTGGTTAAGCTATTGGATTGATTTGTTTCTATTTATAAACGCTAATGGGTCAGAGAGCCCATCATCTGATTTTAAACTCTTTAAACTGTCGATGTTTTCAATGACTTTTTCAAAAGCATCGGCAACCGCGGTTAGAGATGTTATGGATGTAAATTCGTGAATAATGGGAGTGAGTAACAATTCGCGCTGATAAAGATTCTCAGTCACAGGACACAATCCCTCCCCGTACTCTCTTTTTGTTAAATTAAAGGGAAAATTATCACTGCCTCTACCTATTTTTCTCTGGTAAAGTTTGTTCATGTATAGTGGTTTACAATAACCTTCCGCGAGGGGATTGGTGTCCCAAGTAGTTGGCAAAGGTAATTCTGCATTCACAGCTCTTAAAAACACATTGCGCGGAACTTCTAAGACGGCCTCCTTAAAAAAAATTGGCATCATATAGTAAGAATGCACACTATCATTTTCAATGCTTTGGAATTCTATTCCCGGCATTCCAACCAGCCGTTTTTTAATAAAATCAGCATTAGAATTTCTTACTGACACAATATTTTCTATATTTTTTATTTGTGGGGAAGCAATCGCAGCCTGCAATTCGCTTAACCTATAGTTACTGCCAAAAGCGCTATTCAACAATTCTTCTTCCAGATCATCTGCCAAATTTTCTCCATGGTTTCGAATTAACTGGCATTTCTTAGCAAGTTTGGAATTGTTTGTGGTTATTAAACCCCCTTCACCGCAGTGCAAGTGTTTGTGAAAATTAAAGCTAAACCCACCTATATCACCTATGATGCCAACATTCTTCCCTTGAAAAACCGCACCAGGAGATTGAGCAGCATCTTCAATTACAAATAAATTATGTTCGCGTGCTATTTTACATATCTCATCCATCTCGGCAGGACAACCAAAGAGATGAACTACCATAATTGCCTTCGTTCGGTCGGTTATATTGGCTCTTATCGACGAGGGGTCCAATGAAAGTCTAATCGGGTCAATGTCTGCAAATACAGGAATGCATCCATTTAATATAATTGCACTGGGGCAGGCAGACATGGTGTATGGAGGAACTATAATTTCATCGCCCGGGTCAAGGTCCAGTGATTGCAGGATAGTTTGAATTCCGGTGGTCCAAGAGTTAGTACTGATAGAGAAAGCGCTACCAAACTCTTCATTCCATGTTTGCTCTAGGTTTTTTACTTCTGGACCACCATTGAAAAACTTAGTAGGGCCAGCAATAAATCCTGATAAAATTTGAGACTCCAAAACCCTAAGCGCCCCATCCCTCTCCTCTTTTCCTATTAATTTTCTTTCTTCGAAAGAGGTTGTGCTGATGGGATCTCCACCCAAAATCGCTAAATTATTTTTCATTGTTCTTATAATCCAGTTTTAGAGTGTCTTTTAAGTAATTATTTATTGCGTGCAGTCCTAACATCACCAGTCAAAACGTTTTAATGCTCGCAAAACATTTACTCCCGAACATCCGACGACGGCAGATCTTACTGAATAATTGAGCGCGTACAAGTGAATTTTCAATCTTGTTAACCATCTATATCAATGCCTTTAATAAGGTTTCTCTACTATTGGCAACAACTGTCTAGGCCCATTTTCCAGTACCATTTATTTTGGCTTTATCTAATAAGGTTTCAGGGACGGGTGGTCTCATGCCCAATGCGTAATGAGGTCTTATCTGAAATCCCAGCTTTACGCCAGGAACTCACGACATCCGGTCCATCATGTAAATGTACGTCGATCTCTCGCAAAACCTTCAACGCATCTTATTCCGAATACCGTTTCCGTGCCATCCTTAAAACCTCCTATGACCATTTAGTAATGGCATAGTTTTAGGGGGCTAAAACAAATGGGGCTAGAAACAACTGGCAAAAGTGACTTACACGAAGCCAAGCAGGCCGCGTCTGACAGCCATTTAGAATACAAATTTTGCCAGAAGAATGGTGTGCCGGTAGAGTTGAGTCATCACGCTTTCAAGCGTGAGTTTTTGTTTTATGTTTTTATATATTTTACCAAAAAAAACCAATTCAGACTTGCCCAATCACCGAAATGACAGGCATAATTGTGATGTTTTAATGAGCGCTAGGTTATTTTTCATCAGCAGGCTCCTCAGATACCTCAGCGTCTTCAGCATCCCTCTCAACTCTCAGGTTTTACCGGCCGCGCTTCTTTTTGGAATTCATAAATTTCATAAAAACACTATTTCTTTTTGTACTTGGGGCATTTTTATGAATTTTTAATGTAATACATACCCTTTTAACTATTGTATCACCTCTAAACCCTTGCTTATCAAATATCAAAGTGAGTACTGCATGACTTGGCAGGGAAAGCTGTTTCGCAGGTAGCTTATCCCTTGAAATCGTGTTTTATTTGATAGATTAATTGCACGGCACGTAACGTCAGATATGACATTAATTACAAACGTAATAAATGAGCTCAGGAATAGAACAATCAAACTGTTTAAAGAATTTTATTGATCCAGATAAATAGTAGGATGATAGGAAAACTAAGATGTTAAAGCATGATCTATCGGACGGAGTACAAAATAAATGTCAGATATGTGAAAATGAAAACTTAGAATTGGTAATTGATTTGGGAAATCAGCCTTTGGCTGACAAATTACGGCCAATTAGTGAAAACGTGACGAAAGAGACCTCTTATCCCTTGGTGCAAGTCTGGTGTAGTAACTGTGGATTAAATCAACTTAATTACATTTGTCCTTCCGAGGTTATGTTTGGTGATGACTACAACTATAAAACCGGAGTTACAAAGGAACTGGTTGAATACCAGGCTGCAATGGCTGCAGAACTCACCCATTCTTTAGGTTTGGACAATGGTGATTTAGTTTGTGACCTAGGATCAAATGATGGAACTTTGCTAAGGGGGTTCTTAGACCAAGGTGTCCAGGTAATAGGAGTTGAACCAACTGACATCGCAGACGTAGCAAATCAAGACGGTATTCCTACTATAAGAATGCCTTTTGGTGAGGCCGCAGCAAATTTAGTTATCGAGAAATCTGGAAAAGTTACACTTGCAACTGCAACAAACGTATTTGCCCATGTTCAAAAACTTGGTGATTTTTTAAGAGGACTTGATATTGTTTTGAAAGACGATGGCTGGTTTTGTTTTGAAAACCATTACCTGGGCTCAATATTGGATAGATCCCAATATGACACAATTTATCATGAGCATTTACGATCACTTTCAGTTTCTGCGTTAGTTTGCCTTTTCGAACAGTACAACTTTAGTGTTTTACAGATTAGTCAAACAAAACGCTATGGTGGTAATATTAGGGTGCTAGTAAGAAAGGGTCGCCATAATCAAATTGATGGCTCAGTCTCCAAACTTATTGATTCTGAAAGAGAATTAGGGTTCTTTAAATCTTCAACTTACAAAAATTTTAGAGAGAACGCTCAAGATACTAAAATAGGTTTAATTCAGGCACTCATAGCTTTAAAGAAGGAAGGAAAAAGTGTGGCTGGTTATAGTTTGCCAGCCAGAGCAATGACGCTTATCAATTACGTTGGAATCGATCACGATTTAATGCCATACATAGTAGAGCAACCATCGTCTTTAAAGCTAAATAAGTTTGTTCCAGGCACTCGGATCCCAGTAATATCCAATGATTGCCTGGAAACTAAAAAGCCAGATTATTTAGTAGTGTTCGCCTGGCATCTCAAAGAGGAAATCCTCTCGCATCTTCGTGAGAGGGGAATTAAAGGAACATGTATTTTTCCATTACCAAAGGTTGAGTTTGTTGAGTTGTGATAAAATTAGGTTCATTGGTGGAGGGCGTTGGGCAACCATTGTCCTCACCGAATTAGTAAAAAAATTTCCAGAAGCAAGAGTAGATTGGGTTTCTAGTTCAGAAATTAATCAAAAAATTAAACTACTGCGAAACAAATTAATATTCAAAAACGTACGATTGATAAACCGAAATGAGATCGAAAGTCTAGCCGTTCCAGATAAACTAATAATTGCGTCCCATTCAATTCAACATTGCGCTGACTTCTTAGAATGTAAACATTTACAGTGTGATATTTTGGTCGAAAAACCCTTATTTCCAAATTTTGAGCAATTTTTGGGTCTTTCCGAAGTTGACCAAAACAGAATTTTTTTAAATTTAGAATATTTTAATGCCTTTTTTATAAGAGATTTTGGTCGGAAATTAACGGGCGTAAATTTGAAATCAATTGATGTTAAATGGCACGACCCATTAAGTGAGTCCAGAGGCTCTCAGGAAGTTAAATATTCAGATATATTTTCATCAATATTTTCAGATCAATTATTTCATGTTTTATCAATATTGAAGGTATTAATTTTAGGACCGATCATCTTCGAAAAAATAATTAAGGATGACAAGGTTTCAGGGGGGTTGAGAGTTATTTGTAAAATATCTGGAGTCTTGATCACTATATCTTTATCCAGGTTCTCAGAAAAGCGTGTTAGAAAAATTTCAGTAAACGATGGCGCTTTTTCTCTAGATTTCAATTCAACACCAAAAGTTTATACTAATAGTGATTATGGCGAAACATTAGAACCGCTAGGCCGAATGTATCCAGTAGCAACAAACCTACATAAGTTTGTATTAAACAATAAACGAAACAATAGATTGAGCCTATCGGTGAAAGAACTACTCCCAGAAATTAAGTTTTGTTTTGATTGTGAAGACTATTTTATGGCCGTTTTGCATCATGAAACCAATTTCAATAATAACTCCCCAGATTCAGTTAGCATAACAGATCCCTATCTCGTCTATTATGCTGGAATACGATATTATAGGAAATATTGTGAGTTAAATCATAACAACCAAATTCACCACTTGAGGGGGAAAAAAGGAGTGGAGGCTTTGTTACAATGGTATGGACAGATTCATAGATAGGGGATTGCATTTTTAGAAAAGAAATTAAAATTGTATCGAAGTTGATAGCGATTAAGCCTAGCTGTAGGAGGTCGTTTCCAGGCGAAGCGTATCTGCGTTAAGCCTGGTGGAGCGCTGAGCTTTCAGAGCCACAAGCACCAATCGGAGCATTGGGTTGCTGTCGAAAGGACAGCAAAAGTTTCCATTGAAAACGAGATTAGACTGGTGAGCGAGGGTCAATCAGTCTTCGTACCACTTGGCGTTAAGCACCTTATGGAAAACCTTGGAAAGCTTACGATGGTGATGATTGAAGTCCAGATCGCTACCTGTCTGGGTGAAGATTATATAATTCGTTTTGAAGACTGATATGAACGTAGGTAACACTGGAGGCTACAATGAAATTTGAAATACCTTGGCCTGCTCGAGGCCATAATTTTATTCCGTCTGATTTAGATGGATTGCAAGACTTACTGCTTAGTGAAGCGCCCATGACAAACAGTTCTTTCGTTGAGCAATTTGAGCGAACATTCTGCAGCAAATTTGATTTGAAGAATTGCTTGGCAACAATGAGCTGTGCACATGCGTTAGATTTGATAGCGCTGTATTTTCGAGATTTATACGGCGAAAATGCAGAAATTATTATACCAGCACACACTTACTGCGCTACTGCGATTGCTTTCGGTAGGGCGGGTCTCAAGGTTGTTTGGGCCGATATCGATGAAACTTCAAAAGTAATAAGTATGGAGACAATAAAAAAAGTAATAACAAAAAATACGAGAGCGGTAGTTGTTGTTCATCTATATGGTTTAATAGCTCCCGACATATGTAAAATTGCGGAATATTGTACTTCTAAAGGCTTGGCACTTGTAGAAGACTGCGCACAATGTATCGGTGTCGTGCGTGAAAATCAGTACGTTGGTGCTTTTGGTGATTTTGCAACCTTCAGTTTTCATGCTCAAAAAAACATGACGACTCTGGGTGAAGGCGGAATGTTATCTTTTAAAGACCCTGGATTAGTTGGGGTATTTCGTGGACTTAGGTTAAATGGGCACCGGGGATACGAAAGAGATATTGATCAGCCTTATTGGCTACCCGCGATGACCGATGTTTGTGAAGATTTAAAGGCGTCTTGGCCTTTAAAAAGCACAATGACCGAAGCTCAAGCACTGGTAGGCTTGCGCTTATTAGATCGCCTAGAGGCGATGAATAAAAAGCGCAAAGATGACGTTATGCTATTCATGAACATGATGAAGGGGTGCCCAGATTTTAAATTCCAACCCTCACTGTTAGCTGAAAGCCATGCGAACCATTTGTTGCCAATCTGGGTTGACACTAAACGGGTCAGTCGAGACCGTGTGATCGAATACTTGAGTAGCAAAGCGAAAATTCAAGCTATTATTCAGTATCACCCGCTTCATCACTATGAACTTTTCAAGAATAAAACTAATTGTGCAACAGATCTACCGGTGTCTGAAATTAGTTATGACTCGATGATTTCTTTGCCGTTCTGGGAGGGTCAAACACATGACGACTTAAACAAGATTACCCAGCATTTAAAACTTGGCTTAAAGGAAAGCATGCTATGATTGCAATCATACCTGCTCGTGGCGGAAGTAAGGGTATACCGTTTAAAAATATTAAACCTTTGAATGGAAAGCCCCTATTTGTATGGTCTGTTGAAAGGGCATTAAGTGCAAAAAATATTTCCGAAGTAATTGTGAGCACAGATGATGTCAAAATCGCAAATATCGCTCTACAATCTGGAGCAGAAGTAGCATTCCGACCCGCCGCACTATCTACAGACTATTCTAGAACCATAGACGTTTTGCATCATCATTGGTTAGAGCTCGGCAAACCAAGTGAGATCATGACTTTGCAGCCCACTTCTCCATTAAGGTCACGAGACTTGATAGACCGTTGTGTTGATTATTATTCAAGTCACCAAATTGGAGAAAAGATATTAGCTACCGGCTTCATATCGAAGCAATATGAATTTGGCTCTAATAATAACATTAGACGGCAGGAATTGACTGGATATTTTTATGACGACGGGAATATATACATCCATTCTGGGGAGGTGATTGCAAGAAAAAATTGGTGTCATGATAATTCTCTAAAGTTTTTCACGGCAGAATTCGAGAATTATGAAATAGACACTGAGATAGATTTCTTTATCGTAGAGCAACTACATCGAAAATATTACGAGTAAGAAAAGATGGATTTTCGTATTTTTAAGCAGCTCCCGAGACTAATCTATGGGTTAGGATCCATAAATAGGCTTCCTGAGTTGCTTCCAGACGATATAAATAAAAAAACCGTAATGATATATGACTCAGCTGTGGAACAAGTTGTCACGCCTCAATTTTCGAACTCTGAAAAAATTATCTTAATTCCTTACAATAGTGAAAAAAGCGAGCCTTACACATCCGAGGTTGCCGAGATTATTGAAAAATATGATGACATTTGGCCTGATACAAAAGCAATTGTTGGTGTTGGTGGCGGCTCTACAATGGACATGGCCAAAGGTTTGTCTGTTGCATTAGCGAATGGATTAAATATTGACCAGTTACAAGGGTGGGATATTCCAACAAAACCAGGGATTTACAAAATTGGAATTCCGACAATTTTTGGATCAGGATCTGAGGCAAGCCGTACTGCCGTGTTTCATAATGGCGTAAAAAAACAAGGTGTTAATAGTGATTATAGTATGTTTGACAGTATAATTATCGATCCATCACTGTCAGCCACTGTGCCATTGGAGCAAAAAATCTATACAGCCATGGATTGCTACATACATTGTGTTGAGAGCTTAGAAGGCACTTACATAAATCAAATTGCGTCTGGTTACGCTGAGAAGGCTCTGGATTATTGTGACCAATACTTTGCTGATCTCCAAAATGACGAGCTTATTGCGGTCGCTTCATACTATGGTGGGGTTTCGATAGTAAATTCTGAAGTCGGCATTTGTCATGCTCTGTCGTATGGACTGAGTATTGAGTTTGGTATTCGGCATGGGTTAGCAAACTGTATTGTTTTCAATGTATTAGAGGATTATTATGGAGAATATTGTAGTATATTTAGGGCAATAATTGAAAAATATAAAATAAACTTGCCACGTTTATTTCCTGATGGGATCGAACCAGATGTTTTGGACCGTATGGTCAAGCAAACGTTACTTATGGAGCGACCTCTTGAAAATGCGTTAGGTAGTGGTTGGCGTGATAAGTTGAATAGAGAACAAATCGAACAAATTTACTTGAAGATGTAGCCTGATGTTTATTGGTAATCATAATTTAATTCAATTTACATGCCTAGAAGATGATAGGCTTGTAGTGGCATTGAAGAAAATCGACCAAAATGAGCACGGATTTCTCATTATTGTGGACAGCGCCTTCAAGGTTCACGGGATACTAACTGATGGCGACGTGCGCAGATACCTAATAAAGCATTCTGGATCACACGTTTCTAACATCAATGCTGGTGACATTTGTAACACACAGTATCTTTATTCAACTACAGGCCACTCAGCAATAGAAAGAAACGAGCGAATAAAATTTCTACCGATTGTAAATGAAAAACATGAATTGATCGGAATTGATTTAGGAAAGACAAATGGGTTTTTTATAGAAAATAAATATATCAGCTCTGGCACTTATCCTTTCATTATAGCCGAGATTGGTAACAATCATAATGGTTGTCTCGATACGGCACGAAAATTGATTGATTGCGCCGCAGAAAGCGGCGCAGCCTGCGTTAAATTTCAGCATCGAAATATGAATAACTTATACGCCAATCAAGGTAAAAATGATGTTTCAGCAGATCTCTCTACGCAATACACAAAGGACCTTTTGAATAAATATAACTTGTCGATCGAACAGTTAACTAACTTATTTGATTATTCCAAAACCCGTGGGCTTATCCCGATGTGTACACCATGGGACATCGAAAGCGCTCAAGAATTGATTGAATACGGTCTACCTGCATACAAACTTGCGTCTGCTGATTTGACAAATATGCAACTGATAGACGAGATAGTGAGCGGAGGTAGTCCTTTAATAGTATCAACGGGAATGTCTACAGAGAAAGAAATCATTGCTGCTCATGGTCACTTGATAACCAAAAACGCTAAATTTGCGATGCTACATTGTAATAGTACCTATCCAGCTCCTTTTGACCAAGTAAACCTTGCATACATCCGGAAAATGCAACGATTGTTTAAATGCCCGATAGGCTATTCAGGGCACGAGAGGGACATTAATGTATCGTTAGCAGCAGTTGCTTTAGGTGCGTCTGTCATTGAACGACATATTACGCTCGACCGCAACATGGAAGGTGCAGATCATCGGGCATCGTTGCTACCACATGAACTTGGGAAACTGGTTGAGGGAATAGATCAGGTTTATAAGGCGCTTGGAGATGGGCGCGCAGAACGTGCGGTCAGCCAAGGTGAACTCATTAATCGTCAGAACTTAGGTAAAAGTTTAGTGTCAAAAAGAGAACTACATGCTGGTGAAATTGTAGAAATGGATGATATTGAGATACGTAGTCCGGGAAGCGGTTTACATCCAAAACATATCTATAGATTGGTTGGTGAACCCGTTAAAAGAGACATGCGAAAGGGTGACCTTTTTCTAAACAAAGATATTTTCGAGTCAAATGATTTGTTGCTCAGTAATGATACAAAAAACCCCATTGGTATACCTGTTCGATATCATGATCATGATAAATTAACGGAAAATAATGAATTTGATTTTGTCGAATTCCATTTTTCTTACTCAGATTTAAAATATGATCCTTTGAACATGTTTACGCCTGAGCAAGGAAAATTTTTCACGTCACACGCGCCTGAGTTGTTTGAAGATGATCATCTTCTTGACCTTGCAAGTGATGATGAAAGTTACAGGCAAAAATCTGTAGACTACCTAAAATTAACTATAGACAGAACCCTAGACGTGTCCGCTCTTTATACTGCCGAAGAGAAACCCATACTAGTTGTTAACTGTGGCGGGTTTACTCAGGACAAATTTTTGAATTATTCTGAAAAGCTTAAAAAATATGACATTGTAGCAAAAAGCATCTCTGAAATTGACATTAGCGGAGTAATATTTTGTGCGCAAACAATGCCCCCTTACCCGTGGCACTTTGGCGGACAACAATTCCACAATTTGTTTGTGCTCCCCGATGAGATCAATGAATTTTGTACCCGTTGTGATATAAATGTCTGTCTAGATACTTCTCATACATTGATGGCTTCTAATTTTCATAACTTTAATTTTTTTGAAGGTTTGAAAAAGTTTTATCACTTGGTCAAGCACATACACTTAGCCGATGCCAAAGGCGTAGATCAAGAAGGAGTTGCTTTGGGCGAGGGAGAACTTCGTTTAGAAGACATAAAATTGTTCTTTGAAGAACAGTTGCGAGACATACCGATAGTATGTGAAACTTGGCAAGGACACCTAAATGATGGCGCAAATTTCATCCGTGACATAAATAAATATATTGCTATCCATACAAGAAAACCCAATTAGCAGAAGTTGTTAATTTTCAAAATACAAAACTTGGCACTGTCCTAGTCCCCTATAACTATACCATTGCTGGATGGTCGAAGAATTGTAAGGTCCCTCGTCACATTGATTATATCAAAACCGAGAACTAATTTTTATAGGAACACTCCCCACATCTGTCTATAAGGCAAGTTTATAAAATATAATCAATAAATTAATATACAGTTTCAAAAAGAAGGTGTAGGAGTGCACTTTCCCACTCCGACCCTTCGGTCTCAGAGTTCTACATTGTCACAGAACAAATTTTATCAAACGTAAGCACCTACGCCTCCCGTAAGAATTACCGGACGCGCCATTGCCATTTGGCCTTTATCTATTCCAAGGCCAAACAGCGTATAATTTTTTCTGGAAAGAACTCTTCATTGGAGTCGCATCGTAAAACAACTCAAGATAAAGCCAATACTATCATTCCCAAAATTTGTCTAAGAACAATTCGGTGTGAAAATTTGCTCCCGCAAAGTTCATATGATCAGCATCAAAAAAGTCTTCTGGGACCTTGTACCTTTTGTTAATTAAATTGAACATTACAGCAAACATTAAAGTGGATCGCTTGAGCTTACCTTCAATAGTTTGAATTTTTTTGGCTAACCAAAAATTTATTATTATCGAGCCAGAAAGTAGAGACAAATGAGGCCAATACCAATGAGCATAAAAAAATAAAGATGCCCCAACTATAAACCAAAATGAAAGACGGTCATCCAAACAAGCAAGGCAAAAAGATAGCCCAATAACTGGCCCCAAAAAGTAAACTAAAAATTCATAAGAAATAAAAAGCATACGAGCGGCAGTCGTCTAACTTTCTCTTCACAGAAATATCAAGCAAAATACAATATTTCTTTAGGTCGACTGCTTGAAACTACTCTACAGTATCGTTTATGCGGTGTGATGTGGGAAGATACACCGCTGACGTAATCTTTAATTTTACCCTCCAGTGTCGTTCCCCTGCTCTCACCGGCAATCATTACTCTGAATACCAACTGTTCCTCTATCAGACCATCTCTGAGCATAGAGAGCAAGGCATGACCTTTGATGCCATTGCTGAGTGGTTAAATGAAAAAAAATACCCGACCGTGCGAGGTAAGAAGTTCAGGGGTGCGCACGTTCATTCAATCTTGAAGAAGAGGTTAGCAAAGGAAGAGTTGCTTAACCGAGAGTATCCAAAGGTGTGGTCAGACTTCAGCATGGAAGTTGTAGATAAAACTATTTTGATGAGTGATTTTGGGTTTCACAGTGAAAAAAAGTGACACTAATAACTGCCTCTAGAGGTCATGCCCATCTGACACAGAACTTTAGTATGTTTTTACAAAAACAAAGTAGAAACTCACAAACAATCTAAATCATCGCTCAGTATGCTCTGCACACACTGAATGAATAATTCATTCGACATGTGAGTTTTTATTAAACAGCAGGAGCATAAAGATGCAGTCAAAAAATGAGACAAATAACCCAACAAAAGAACCAGAGAGTCCAAGCAGAAGACGTGCAATTCTAACTGCTGGAGCAGGTGTGGTTGCCGCTGTTGGAGCAACTTCCCAAACTAGCGCTGCTGAGGGTGCAACTAATAAAAATGCTCTCAATATGGACGGTGCAACATCGCTTTTAACAGGAGGCGCACGAGGGATTGGTCTAGCAAGCGCAATTGCGCTCGCTAAGGAAGGTTCCAACATTGTTCTTTATGATGTCGCAGAAGACCTTCCTGGCGTGAATTATCCACTTGCAAGGGAAAGTGACTTATCCGAAGCGAGAGAAAAGATAGAATCGCATGGTGTCAAATGTTCGGTCTACAAAGGAGATGTCAGAGACCGAAATCGTATGTCACAAGTGGTTGGTGAGACAGTCGAGCAGTTTGGTTCGTTGGACCATGTTGTTGTTAATGCCGGCGTTACTCAAATAGGTATGATTGAATATTTCACTGATGAAGAGGTTCAGACTGTTATCGATATCAACGTTACAGGTGCGGTGAGGACGGTTCAATCAGTAGTGCCTATAATGCGTGAACAAAACTCAGGTGGAATAACGATTATTTCTTCTGTGTTGGGACGACAAGGTGAGGAATGGTTTCCGATATATTCCTCAACCAAATGGGCAGTTATTGGATTAGCAAAGAGCACTGCGCTAATCATGGGCAAACACAATGTTACCTGTAACGCTATTTGCCCAACGGTGGTGAAAACCGACCTTATGAACAATGACTACGTTTTAGGGGCAATGTCTCCCCAAAACCCTACATGGGATGGATTGGAAGATTTGATGACACAGTGGCGTAATCCACTTCCGATGGGCGCATATGAACCCGCTGATATTGGAGAAATAGTGAGATATTTTGCAAGTGAGCAAGGAAGAAAAATCACTGGTGAAGTTTTCGGTGTTACAGCAGGTTTGTTCGCACGAAATACTGCCTAACTAAACCCTGACCCTTAGAAAAAGGTTTTTCTGAGGGTCAAATCATTTCCAAACCGCATTTGTGTAACCTAGTTGCTCTCTAGTCCTGTCCTGCAAAGGACTTCTACCAAATTTTGCCTTATATTCTTTGCTCAAATGAGCAAGACTATTATACCCAACCTCGTACGCAAGATTGGAAACCGTCTCCCCACTGTTACGCAAACGTTCACGCACTTTCATTAACCGAAGGTCACTTTGCATTTTTTTAGGTGTGGTTTTTGTTATTTTCCTGAAGTGTGCATGGAATGAAGAGGTGCTCATTCCAACCAATTTGGTAAGTTCATCAATAGACAAATCTGAATGATAATTTGATTTAATATGAGTAACTGCCCGATGAATTTTGTTGGCGTGACTATCTGCAATAAGAAGTTCTCGCAACATTGATGCCCCTTCATCGATTAGCACACGAAAATAAATTTCACGAAGAATACTGGTTGCTAAGATGTCCATCTCTTGCGGGCGTTGCAGAAGTCTCACATACCTTAAAACCACATCTTCCAGTTCAGATGAAGTAGTCCCTACACTTATTGCGCTTTGGTTATACCGCTCTTGCTCTCGAAATGACATTTCAAGGGCAATGTCACGCAACTTCTGAACGTCAATTGGAATTACGATAGCAAGATAAGGTCTATCAGTTTCCGAAACTTGAATTCTTGCTTTAACGTTTATGTCGTGGGTTATGATTAAAGTCTGCCCAACGCCCGCCCGCACAACCTCACCTGAGGCAATGATTTCTTTTTCGCCTTGGATGATTATACAAATAACAGGTTCATAAGTTATAAACTCAAGAGATGTATTTCTGCTCTCTTTCGTCAACACTAACCAAGAATTTCCAATCGGAACTTTGGCGTTATATTCAATCGACTTTTTTGACAATTGACAAATAAAATCAACTAATTCATTCGTTCTATTCATATTAAGTCAGTCATCAGGTTCAGAGATTAATCCATCGTAAGAAAATTGATAGATGAAATAAAGTAAGACCGACTATTTTTGGACAAAATGACAAATCAATAGGATTATTTAACAAATTTCTGTAGAGGAATAATTCGAAAATTACTGGTTCTAACCGAACAAGTTAGGCAGGTTATCTTTTCTGACTCTTCCAAGTGCCACCGTATTGGTAGGTTTCCTCAAATCTTGATTTAACGTCCGTCAGGCACTTCCCATAAAGAAACACCCAATCCTTCAAATCATCGTATCGACACCTGTACAGGACTTGCTTTGCGTCATTACAGAGATAACAGTCCTTAGTTCTGACTCTCATTGCACCATCGTCTGACTTCATCTTTGTAGTCGGAGAAATACCTCGAAATTACGTTGATATCGAATGATGACAGGATGGATGTGTTTGGTTCTCTCTCTAAAAGAAACCTAAACGAGAACTCTAACAATTGTGTCTTCGTCACATTGCTGTCGGAAAGGTCACTAAGACTTTGGTCAGTGACTGTCACCGTGTGAGTAGTTGTTGAGGTTTTTGCAACAGTCACCTCAAAGACATCATCACTTAATTTCTTGATTGAAACAGACATTTCATAAATTCACTTCGAAGATATTGGGCAATATCAGAAACACATACCCACAGAAACGCTTACCTTATCAGTCTGAAATGTATTTTTATAAAATTAAAACAGTAAGTTATTCTACAGTCACTGATTTGGCAAGGTTGCGGGGTTGGTCAACATCAGTCCCTTTTTCGACAGCGGTCAAATAGGCAAGAATTTGGGCCGGCACTGCAAACACAATAGGAGCGAGAAGCGGGTCAACAGATGGCACCTCAATCACAGCACTTGTATAATCAGCTTCGGCCAATGTATCTGCATCGGCAATCAGGATAATTTTACCTCCACGCGCACTAGCCTCACGTAAATTATTGCTTGCTTTAGCCATCAACCCATCTGTTGATAAGAGTGCAACCACGGGCAAATCATCTTCAATAAGTGCAATCGGTCCATGCTTCATCTCACCAGAAGCAAAGCCCTCAGCGTGAATATAGCTAAGCTCTTTTAGCTTTAATGCACCCTCAAGCGCCAATGGATACAAAGTCCCACGCCCAAGATATAAAGCCGATTTTGCATGCGATAGCCGATGCGCAATTGGCCGAATTTCGTCAAACAAGTTTAGCGCCTTGCCAACAAGGCCAGGAAGGGTCTGAATTTCTTTATGGACAGCAGCGGCTCGCACATCATCAATCTGGCCCTTGGCCCGCGCAATCGAAACGGCAAAACACAGGAGCACCGTTAATTGGGCGGTAAAAGCTTTCGTGCTTGCTACTCCAATTTCTGGGCCTGCTCTTGTTGGCAGAATAGTGTCAGCTTCACGCGCAATCGTGCTGCTTGGCACATTCACCAGCCCAATTGTGGTCATATTACATTTTGCGGCATGCCGCATTGCCATCAAAGTATCAAGACTCTCTCCCGATTGTGAAACGGCAATCGCAGTATTATAGGGTGATGTTGCCGGTTGCCGATAATGATATTCCGACGCAACTTCACAAGCTACCGGCACTCTGGCCAGCGATTCAATCCAATATCGCGCAACTTGTGTGGCGTAATGACTAGTGCCTGCGGCTAGCATCACAATACCGTCAATATCGCGCAGCACATTATCGCTCATCTGCGCAGTTAGTTTGCCATGCTCATCGGTCATTGCCGCAAGCGAATGTGCGATAGCGTCGGGCTGCTCGTGGATTTCCTTTTCCATGAAATGGCGGTACCCGCCTTTGTCAACAAGACCCGGACTGGCTGCAACAATAACCGCCTCGCGGTTAACTGGCACTCCACCCTCCTGATAGACCGCTACACCATCGGCGCGTACCAACGCAAAATCATGATCTTTCAGATAAATGACCTTGCGGGTCAAATGTGCCAGCGCAATCGCATCGGATCCAACATAACATGCATCATCTCCAATCCCCAATGCTAATGGCGAGGCATTGCGCGCCACGATCAAGATTTCAGGATAATCAATGGCCATAACAGCAAAAGCATAGGCGCCCTCTATTTGGGCTAGCACCTGTTGCGTAGCGGCGACTGGTTCCATGCCAGAATCAAAGGCCTCGACAAAGAGATGCGCCAGCACCTCGGAGTCAGTATTACTTGAAAACTGGTGGCCCGCACCTTCAAGTCGCTGGCGAATTACTCGATGATTTTCGATGATGCCATTATGCACAATCGAAACCCGGTCAGACGCCACATGCGGATGCGCGTTGGCCGTCGACACCCCCCCGTGAGTTGCCCAGCGCGTATGCCCAATGCCAATGTCACCCTTCAACGGCGCTTTTAGTAACACAGCGTCAAGGTTGACAAGCTTGCCAACCGCTCGCTTCAACGTAACCTTACCCTCATGAATTGTGACAATTCCAGAGCTGTCATAACCCCGATACTCAAGACGTTTCAGCGCATCAAGAAGCACTGAACTACATTGCTTATGCCCAACCGCACCAACAATTCCACACATCAGACCGTCTCTTTCTCATTTTTACGCCAACTTGATTTTACTCAAGATCGCTGACCATACGCGAATGCTGCAAAAGGCCCCTCTGTCGAAAAACAAAATTAGCAACAAGCATAAACATCGCTACATATAACCCATGGTGATAGATATTTTTGCAATCAAATGGAAGTCTAACCTTCTCTTTTCCCCAATTTTTGATGAATTGACCTAAAAACCAAAGCTAATTTTCGCAAATGTTTGGCATTAAGCCATATTTGGGATTATAAATTTGACATGGAAATCGCTTCAATAATACTCGCAGCGGGACAAGGCACCCGATTAAATTCCGCCCTAGCAAAGCCGCTACACCAAATAGGTGGCAGGCCTATGCTGGCGTGGTCGCTCGATGCGGCAAAAGCTGCTGCAGCTAGCCGTGTGATTACTGTTGTTCCCAAAGAATCGGACAGCATTATTGCGTGGCTTGATGGCCAGGAAAGTTGTATTCAAGACACTCCGAAAGGCACCGGACATGCCGTGAAGGCTGCAAAAAAGCAACTCGCCGATTTTCATGGCGTTGCTCTTATCATGTTTGCCGACACACCCTTGGTAACGGCTAAAACACTCGCCGCCCTTGCCGCCGCCGTTATAGAAGGAAGCGATATTGCCGTTCTGGGATTTGAGGCTAACAATCCGGCAGGATATGGGAGATTAGTCATCGGTGCGGATCAATGTCTTGAAAAGATAGTTGAACACACTGATGCAACCAAAACAGAACGGGCAATCAAACTGGTTAATGGCGGCGTGATGGCGGTGCGCTGTCCCTTGCTGTTTGACCTTCTTGACGAGGTGAAACCAGATAATGCGAAGGCCGAGCTTTACCTTACCGATATTGTTGAAATTGCAACTGCCAGAGCCCTAGCGGTAACGTACCGCACCACAGACGAGCAAGAAATTGCCGGAGTAAATTGCCGGCAAGATCTAGCCCATATCGAGGCCATCTTGCAAGACCGCCTTCGCCATAGTGCAATGGACCAAGGCGTAACAATGCAAGCCCCCGAAACCGTTTTTTTGAGCGCGGACATCAGCTTTGGCCGCGATGTCGTCATTGAACCGCATGTCGTGATTGGCGCCGGTACTGTGATCGGTGATGGCAGTCTTATCAAATCCTTCTCACATATTGAGGGCACAGTTCTTGGGCCCCGCTGTATCATTGGGCCGTATACGCGGCTGCGCCCCGGCACAAATGCTGATGAAGGCGTAAAAATTGGTAATTTTGTTGAAACAAAAAACGCCACGATTGGCGCTGGAAGTAAAGCTAACCACCTAACTTATATTGGCGATACAACAATAGGTACTAGTGCCAATATTGGCGCTGGCACCATCACCTGTAACTATGATGGCTTTGACAAATTTAAGACGCTGATCGGAGATAGGGCTTCTATCGGGTCAAACACCGCGCTTGTTGCACCGGTATCCATTGGCGCCGGTGCAATTATTGGGGCTGGCAGCACCATTACCGCCGATGTCCCAAGTGATGCAATCGCCACCACCCGAAGTGCCCTTGATGTTCGCCATGATGCTGCCAGCCGCTATCGAAGTAACCGGTCTAATGAAACAGGTTGAATTATGAAACGCCTGATAACATTTGTGAGAACCCATCTCCATGAAATTTAACACCGCCGATGTTGCCACTTTGCTGTGCGCCATGCAGAAAAGAAAGATCCTTGTTCTGGGCGATGTAATGCTTGACAGGTTCATTGATGGTGACGTTACCCGAATTTCACCTGAAGCTCCAGTTCCTATATTAAGTCAAAGCAGAATTCGTCAAATGGCGGGCGGGGCCGCCAATGTGGCCTCCAATCTGGCTCAATTGGGACTGCATGTTCATTTGATTGGCGTTTGTGGCAATGATACCGCTGCAACGGATCTGGAAACTGAAATCAACGCCTACCCGGCAATCCATTTTGATACAATTCGTATCAAAGACAGGCCAACCAGCCTAAAAACACGCTATCGGGCCGGCGGCCAGCAAATTTTGAGGGTTGATGATGAAATCACTATTGATATTGATAATAAAGACGCCGAGACCGTTTTAACACTGGCAACAGCGGCATTGGATAAAGTCGATCTGATGATTATTTCAGACTATGGAAAAGGCGCTTTACCTCTGCCGCTTCTGAGCCAGATCATTGCTGCGGCCAAGGCAAAAGGGAAGCACATTATCGCTGACCCAAAACGAAATGATGTATCAGCCTATGCAAATGTTGACCTTCTCACGCCGAATTTAAAAGAATTAAGAACCATGACCGCAATGCAACTTAGCAACATTGACGAAATTGGAAAGGCTGCAACGGCGCTTGCTAAAACGCATGGATTTGGTAGCATTCTGACCACATTGAGCGCACGCGGCATGATACTAAGCCTGCCGGATGGCACACAATTTCATGATCCGGCGAGTGCGCGGGAAATTTTTGATGTGGCAGGTGCCGGCGATACGGTTGTTGCAACGATGGCTGCCGCCTTGGCAGCTGGGGCTGGTCTTGAGGGTGCCTTGAAATTGGCAAATCATGCTGCAGGTGTTGCTGTTGGCAAATCTGGCACTGCCATTGTTGCCCCCGGTGAACTTCTTGCCCACGTTGGCAGCACGCCACCAATAACTGATTGGCCAAATATTGTTTCGCAATGCGCAAACTGGCGTGATGCAGGTCAGAAAGTCGCTTTTGCTAATGGGTGCTTTGATTTGCTTCACCCCGGCCACATCCATCTGTTAACCGAAGCCGCAAAAACGGCAGATAAATTAGTGATCGGCTTGAACAGCGACGCCTCCGTGAAGCGCTTGAAAGGCAATGAGCGCCCTAAACAACCGTCCGAGACAAGAAGTGCTATTCTCGCCGCTCTACCAATCGTCGACGCGGTAGCGGTGTTTGATCAAGACACTCCTTTAGAACTTATCGAAACACTAAAACCAGATTGCATCGTAAAGGGGGGCGAATACACGAAGCAAACGGTTATTGGCGCCGAAATTGTGACGGCTCGCGGAGGCAAAGTTGTCCTCATCCCAACGCTTGCCGGCCATTCAACAAGCAATCTTACCTCAAGCTGAAAGAAAACGATTGTGCTGTATGCGCAAAGAGCGCAGCTTTGCTTAATTGATTGATGGCAAGTCGACTGGTTCACCCTACCACTGCGGCACGTTTTTACTCTCGATGATCATCTCGAACGGGAAAAGACGCCTAAAGATTGAGATCAATTCAACAATTTTTAGCCAACTGCGGACAAGATATTGTAGGCATGATTCAATGCGGCCAAAAGCACGCACAGTCTTCTGCATAACGAAAATGGTTATTGCACCTGAGAAAAAGTGCCATTCCAATTACAATCAAGCCGAACCAAGCCCAAAGCGCCCATCGGTGTGATCTGTAAAAGAACCAAAACTTTTCAATTTCGCACTACTACGACCGCTGAGCTAACACGCTGTGATTCCAAACAGCGCATGCCCGCGTTACACCTGACCCAGTTGAATTTAACTAAACCGTCAACACTTCTATTTTTTCATGTCTCTCGGCGGTCATGAACAATGGCGCTGGCAACGATACCGAATGCAATAAATAAAGTAAGCATTGATGTACCGCCATATGAAATAAATGGCAGCGGCGCACCCACCACTGGCAGCAATCCTGTAACCATCGCCACATTTACAAACATATAAAAGAACACGGTCATGGCGATGCCAATGCAGCTAAGTTGGGCGAACCGGCTTTGTACCCGAAAGCTAATCCACATAATTGATGCGGTAAGCAAAAGATAAATAAATAATATGAAAACATTGCCAGCAAAGCCAAACTCTTCACCAATCATCGTGAAAACGAAATCTGTCTGCTTCTCAGGAAGATAATTGAGCTGACTTTGGCTTCCCATCAAAAAGCCCTTGCCAAAAATGCCGCCGGACCCTAGAGCAATTTTTGACTGAGTAATCTGATATCCGGCGCCAAGGGCATCTAACTCAGGATTTAAAAAAATCATCACGCGCGCTTTTTGGTAGGCATGAAGTTGCATCCATAAAACGGGTATTGCAGCGACCACCGCAACAAACGCACCCAACACATACCTCCATGGCAAACCCGCGGCAAATACGACGACCAGTCCACCAAATAAAAGCATCAAAGCCGTGCCAAGATCCGGCTGGATGAGGATAAGAGAAAACGGCACAGCAATAATAAAAAGGGCTGGAAAATACCACAGTATTGATCGCATACGATCATGTGGTTGGCTGCTAAAATAATGGGCCAACGCCAAAACCACCGCAATCTTGGCTAGTTCTGAGGGTTGAAAATTAATTCCACCAATAGCAATCCAACGAGATACGCCTTGCCCAGTCCCAACAATCATGACGGCAATCAACCCAGCAACGGCCAATGCAAAAAATACATAGGACGAGCGT
>QCPZ01000026.1 GCA_003212345.1 SAR116 cluster bacterium AG-447-A06 | reverse complement strand
AAAGTCTGATGACGAGACCGTTGTCGATGCAGAATTCGAAGAGGTTGATGCAGAGGCGGATAACAAGAAAAAGTCCGGCAAATAAGATTGTAGACAGATAAAACCAAAGCGTGCTTTAGCTTTGGTTTTTTAAATTCTTACGGCAAAAGTGGCAACAATGAGCAAGCGCGATTATTACGAAGTGTTAGGTGTCGAAAAAGGTGCCGATGACAAGGCAATCAAATCGGCATTTCGGAAACTTGCTATGGCCAACCATCCTGACCGTAATCAGGGGGACAGCGCCGCTGAAAACCGTTTTCGTGAGGCGAATGAAGCTTATGATATTCTAAAGGATCCCCAAAAACGCGCGGCTTATGATCGTATGGGACATGCTGCATTTGATCAGTCAAGTGGTGGCAGTAGCGGTTTTGGCGGCGGCTTTGGTGGCGGTGGCTTTTCAGATATTTTTGATCAGATGTTTTCTGAATTTTCAGGGGGCGCCAGTGGTGGTCGGCAACGTAATGAGGGAGGAAATGATCTCCGCTATGACATGTCGGTTTCATTGGAAGATGCGTTTAAAGGCTTACAACAGGATATTTCAATCACGGTACCATCAGAATGCGATAGTTGCTTGGGAACGGGGGCTGCTGATGGAAGTAAGCCAAGCACTTGTGGAACATGTGGGGGTGCCGGCCGAGTGCGTGCTCAGCAAGGATTTTTTGCGGTTGAGCGGACTTGCCACGCCTGTCAAGGCATGGGGCAGGTGATATCTGATCCATGCCGCACCTGCAGTGGTGATGGTCGGATACAGCGTACCAAAACTTTGGCCGTTTCGATTCCCGCGGGTGTTGATACTGGAACAAGAATACGGCTTTCTGGAAAGGGCGAGGCAGGTCTTCGCGGTGGGCCAGCCGGTGATCTTTATATTTTTGTAAACGTTGATCCACATGCTATTTTCACGCGGGATGGAGATAATTTGTACACTCGGATACCCCTTCCCATGACTGTGGCGGCGCTTGGTGGGAGTATTGATGTACCAACGTTGGAAGGAAAAATGGCGCGTCTGACTATTGATGCCGGCACACAGTCAGGGCGAAAATTCCGCATGCGCGGCAAGGGTATGCCAGCGCTTAGGCGAGGTAACCCGGGTGATCAGATTGTTGAAGTTCAGGTAGAGACACCAACTAATTTAAATAAGAAACAAAAAGATCTCCTCGAAGCTTTCTCTAACTCAGGTGATACCAGTCCTGAGTCCTCAGGTTTTCTTGAACGTGTGAAACGGATCTGGGCCGATAGCTAGTTTTACTCCCCTTGCCAATCCTTTGGCCTGCGTGATTTCCAATAGTCAGACTATTATTTGCAAAAATCTTGTAGATCAACAGTCGGCATTAAAAATACTGGGCTTACAACTCAAAAGTTGACACTTATATGCTGGCAAGTGGTGGTTGATGCTGCCTATAATGCAACACGGAAAAGTTGTGTAGCTAAATTAGGCAATGATGCAGGCCGTTAAAAAAGGTTTAAAAGGAAGGCACCAGCATGATTAAAATTGCAATTCCGGGCAGTGCTGGCCGCATGGGTGGCATGTTGATCCGCGCAATCGAGGTTGCGCCTGACCTTGAGCTTGTTGCGGCAACCGATCGGCCAGATAGCCATTTTATTGGGCATGATGCTGGTGAAGTGGCCAAGACTGGGGCTAACGGAGTTATAATTGGCAGTGAACCAGAGTCTTTGTTTGGTTCGGCTGATGTGGTAATTGATTTTACCAGCCCCGCAGCCAGTCTCTGTCACGCAAAATTGGCCAAGGCACATGGGACTGCAATGGTCATTGGTACAACTGGCCTAAGTGTGGATGATGAGAACGAACTTGTCGCAACCACAAAGGATAATACAGTTGTTTATTGTGCTAATACATCGGTTGGCGTGACTTTATTAACTCAGCTGGTAGAGGAGGTTGCCGCCAAACTTACTCATGAATGGGATATCGAAATTATTGAAACGCATCATCATCATAAGGTTGATGCGCCATCGGGTACGGCTTTAGCGCTTGGTAAGGCGGCGGCAAAAGGACGTGGTGTAGAACTTGAGGGGGTTGCTGACATGGTGCGCAAGGGCCAAACTGGTGCACGTAAGCAGGGTGATATTGGATTTGCTGTGTTACGTGGCGGCGATGTTGTCGGCGAGCACTCGGTAATTTTCTATGGTGAGTCTGAGCGTGTGGAAATTTCACATCGAGCAACAGATCGAGCCATTTTCGCACGTGGGGCTATTCGTGCGGCACGATTTGCCGTTACCGCCAATTCTGGATTTTACGATATGACGGATGTGCTGAGAGTCTGATTATGCCGAAAAAGATGAAGCTCGATGCGGTCGATGCTTGTTTTGAGCGATTATCGCTGCGCCAACCAGACCCCCAAACTGAACTAGATTTTACCAGCCCATTCACTCTTCTCGTTGCTGTTGTGTTATCGGCTCAGGCAACTGATGTTGGGGTTAATAAAGCAACAAAAGGGCTGTTTGCCGTGGCTAATACGCCTGCACAGATGTTAGAAATTGGCCTCGAAACCATACGCCACCATATCCGCACCATTGGTTTGTTCAACACAAAGGCCAAGAATGTGCTTGCTCTATCAAAAATTCTGGTTGAAATCCATGGCGGCGAAGTTCCAAAAGACCGTGCTGCATTAGAAGCTTTGCCAGGTGTTGGTCGGAAAACTGCAAATGTGGTTCTTAACGAAGCTTTTGGTGAGCCAACAATCGCCGTCGATACTCATATTTTTCGTCTTGGCAACCGCACCGGTATGGCGCCGGGTGAAACACCTTATGCTGTTGAGAGAGAGCTTTTGCGACGGGTGCCGGACCGCTGGAAGAAAGGAGCACATCATTGGATGATTTTGCATGGCCGTTATATCTGTAAGGCACGAAAACCTGGGTGTGTTGATTGTGTGATTTCAGATTTATGTCTGTTTAATGCAAAGACAGGTTAGAGAAGGTTAACACCCTATTTAAGAGTTTGATGATAATTTGTGATGATAGAGACTCATTTCATCACGGCAGCTGCCCGGATCAAGACGATCCCCCATAATCGTACTTCGCATATTCCAGGTTTTCAAAATTAGTTGTGAAGTGCCCTCATCAACTGGATAGAAAAAGAAATCAACAACACAGCTCCCAAACCGATATTGCCAGACTTCGATCGAGCCTTCTTTGCGAACCATATTTGCGCTGCCAAGATTTTGGACAAGAATTGGTGTTGCAAAGCCAATAATTTTTGTTGGATCAAAGGTTTTGGGCTCAGCCACATCTTTTGGCATGATATCGGACGACGCCTGTGCCGAATTTGTTTGGGTTTCACTGCTTTTAGTGACAGTGTCAATGGCAAGGTAAATTTCGGTTTGATTATTATTTTGATCAACGGGACTCGATGACAATGTTTCGGCAGGCACGGGTGGCGCTTGAGACACAGGTTGCGCTTGTGACACGGGTGGCGCGATCGATGCAGGTAGTATTGGCGCAGCATCATTTATTTCCATATTTGGGCTTGGTGACTGGATTTTCATGGGAGTTGGTGTGACCGGTTGACAGGCCATTAAAAGCGCGGCACATGAAAGCAGAGATAGAGGGCAATTACGCATATGTATGCACCAAAGTTGATCAATGTGAAGGGTTTTGGTCTAACGGAAAACAGCGTCGAATGCACGAACTCTTTTAATGCGCGAACTCTATTCATTTTACTCTGTCATACATATTATCCTTCGCCTATATTTACGCGATCGACTGCGTCGCCTTATTATTTTGCGAGGACCTAAAAATGACTTTACACCATATCGATGTGTTGGCAGTTGGTAACGCTATTGTTGATATTTTTGGTCAATGTGATGATAGTTTCTTAGCCGCTAATAAAATTGAAAAAGGGGTAATGACTCTTCTTGATCCCGCGGCATCGGCACAGCTATATGCGGCAATCAGCAATGTAGCGAAGCCGCAATTAATATCAGGTGGTTCTGCGGCGAATACGGCAGTTGGTGTCGTAAACTTTGGTGGAACGGCTAATTTTGTTGGCCGTGTCCATGATGATGATCTTGGAGTTGCTTTTCGCCATGATATTATTGCTGCCGGTGTTGGTTTTGATAACCTGCCTGCTCGCAGTGGTTCACCAACCGCATCGTCAATTATTTTGGTAACCCCTGATGCGGCACGCTCGATGAATACATGCCTTGGCGCCAGTATTGAATTTGAGTTGGCAGATCTTGAGCTGGCTAATGCGGAGGCAGCAAAAGTTATTTATCTTGAGGGCTATTTGTTCGATGCTCTAAACGGACCTGTCATTTTTAATGAAGCCGCTCGGCTTGCGCACCTTCATGGCGCCAAGGTGGCTCTGTCATTATCTGACCCATGGTGCGCTGAACGACACCGTGCAGCGTTGCGTGATTTTACAGCCAATCATGTGTCTATTCTGTTCGGCAATGAAGAGGAAGTGGCCAGCCTTTATCAATGCGAGGTTAACGACGCGATTTCTGTTTTGTCGGGTACGATTGATGAGGTGGTTGTTACACGCGGCCCAAAAGGTGCATTCGTTGGCTCCAAAGAACACTCTTATGAAATTCCAGCAATGCCGCGAGGGGCAGTGATTGATACAACGGGTGCGGGTGATTTGTTCGCTGCTGGCTATCTGTTTGGGCGAACAAACGGTTTTGATCTTTTGCAGGCCGGTCGCCTTGCCAGTCTTGCTGCTGGCGAGGCGATATCGCATATTGGCGCACGACCAAAAACAAATCTAAAAGAATTTTTGGCAAGGTTGTAATGTTCGGCAAGCCAGCTGGCAGAATGATAGACCAGTTCCTTCGCAATATTAACTAGCTGATGGCGTCATGGGCGGCAAGAACCGCTGTTTGCACAATATCGCTTACAGAGGCGCCCATCTGAACAATTTGGAATGCTTGTTCACCGCCAATCATCATTGGGCCAACGACAGACACATTACCAAGCTGATGCACAAGCTTAAACGAAATATTAGCTGCATGCAGACCCGGCATCACCAGAATATTGGCTGGACCCGTCAAGTTACAGAACGGATAACGTGCTTTCATTAGATCAAAATCAAGCGCAATATCAGCAGTCATTTCCCCATCAAATTCAAAGCCAACATCCCGACTTTGCAAAATTTCCACAGCACGCCTCGCCTCAACGCTAGTGCGCGACTCGGGGTTGCCAAAATTAGTGAATGACAGGATAGCAACCCGCGGAGTATGACCCATCTGGCGGGCTTTGGCAGCCATCGCCATAGCAATATCAGCCATTTCTTCACCATCAGGCCGCTCAGTTACTGCAACATCACCAACAAAGACAGTACGTCCGCGCGAGATGATCATTGATGTGGTCATGAATTTACTGCCTTTGGCAACATCAATGACCCGGCGAATATGTTGTAATGTTGGCTGAAATGCCCGGGTAACACCTGTCACCAATGCATCAGCGTGACCGCAGCTGACCATACACGCGGCAAATATATTTCGATCGAGATTAACCATTCTCTGGCAATCGCGATAAAGTGATCCACGACGTTGCAGCTTGCTATATAGCAAATCAGTATATTCGGTTAAATGTTCTGATATTTTGGCATTGGTGATGGGCAGATCTTCAGCCCCATCAAGGCCCAATCGGTCAATTGTCTCTTTAACCCTATGCTCTCGGCCAAGAAGGATGGGATCACCGTAGCCGGCATTGCGAAAAGCAAGCGCAGCGCGGATCACGCGCTCTTCCTCACCCTCAGCAAAAACAATGCGTTTCTTGTTAGCGCTGACACGTTCGAAAATTGATTGTAATGCCCCTGCTGTTGGATCAAGACGAGCTGATAGTAGGCGGCGATATTCATCCAGATCGGCAATTGGTTTACGGGCAACACCATCTGCCATAGCGGCTTCGGCAACGGCAGATGAAACAGCAACAATCAGCCGTGGGTCAAAAGGTGTCGGGATGATATAGTTTTCACCATAGGCTAGCATTTGGCCGCCATAGGCATCAGCCACTGCATCAGGCACGTCTTCACGTGCCAGCATGGCAAGCGCATTGGCTGCGGCAATTTTCATATTTTCGGTAATTTTGCTGGCCCGTACATCCAAGGCCCCACGGAAAATATATGGAAAGCCAAGGACGTTATTGACCTGATTTGGAAAGTCTGACCGGCCGGTTGCAATGATTGCATCAGGACGCACGTCTTTGGCTTCGTCTGGCCAGATTTCTGGAACTGGATTGGCCATCGCGAAAATGATTGGTCGAGCAGCCATCTTTTTGATCATTTCTTTCGTCATGACCCCGCCAGATGACAGGCCAAGAAACACATCCGCCCCAACCAGAGCATCCTCCAAAGTGCGAGCATCAGTCTCTACCGCATGGGCTGACTTCCATTGGTTCATTGATTCTTTGCGGCCCTCGTAAATGGGTCCGGCACGATCACAAATAATAATGTTATTATTTGGCACCCCCATGGTTTTTAGCAATTCAACACATGCAATTGATGCAGCTCCAGCTCCATTGCCAACCACTTTAATGGATTGCATTTTTCGGCCGGTTAGATGAAGGGCATTGATCAGGCCAGCGGCGGTAATGATTGCGGTGCCATGCTGATCATCGTGAAAAACTGGAATATCAAGCCTTTCACGAAGTTGCTGTTCGATCACGAAACACTCGGGCGCTTTGATATCTTCAAGATTAATGCCGCCAAAGGTCGGCGTCATCAATTCTACGGCATTCACAAATGCGTCTGCATCAGTTGTATTTAATTCAAGGTCAATGCCGTCAATATCGGCAAATTTCTTAAATAGGACGGCTTTACCTTCCATCACGGGTTTGGCAGCAGCAGCACCAATATCACCAAGGCCAAGAACTGCTGTTCCATTCGAGATTACGGCAATTTGATTGCCCTTATTCGTGTAGTCATATGCGGTGTTGATATCGCCAGCGATTTTAAGACAGGGCGCGGCAACACCGGGTGAATAGGCCAATGATAAATCATGTTGACTGGTAAGCGGTTTTGTGGCGGCAATTTGAAATTTTCCTGGGCGACCATTTGCGTGGAATGCCAGAGCCTCAGCGTCAAGTAGCTTGTCTTTATTTGTCATGTTTCAAATACTTTTTGTTATGGCAGGAACCAGCCATTCTGGCTAAATTGAAATTGTTGTTTCAAACAATGATAGAATAATTTGTTATTACTAATTACAAACCCTGTTCGACCTTGTTCTAGACACTAAGTTGGGGCAATGTCAAAACACTATGACATCTAAACCTTCTACAACAAATGTGCCAAAAGTGAAAGCGCCTACCCCGATGATGGCGCAATATCTGCGCGTTAAAGATTTGCACCCTGACTCGTTGCTTTTTTACCGCATGGGTGATTTTTACGAGATGTTTTTGAAAGATGCGGAAATCGCTGCACCTTTACTTGGCATTACTCTAACAAAGCGTGGTAGCAAAAATGGCCTTGATGTGCCAATGTGCGGCGTGCCGGCACATTCCATGGATGGATATTTGGCTCGGCTAATCCGAGCTGGCCACAAGGTGGCGATTTGTGAACAGATCGAAGACCCACAAGAACATAAACAACGTGGTGGAAAAGGCCCGTTGAAACGTGATGTTGTGCGCATACTCACCCCAGGTACCGTGATCGAGGATGAATTACTGCCCGCTCGGGCACATAATTACCTAGTTGCCCTTGGCCGTGCGGAGTCACAGATCGCCATCGCCTGGGCGGACTTGTCCACTGGTGATTTTCTGGTGCAGGAAATTGCGGATGATGGGCTAGAAACAATGGTCGCCCGGCTTGATCCAGCAGAAATGATTTACCCACATGATTATGATCTTCCAGATTGGGTTACCGATAGTCAGATTTTTGCCACTGAACAGGCAGCATCAATGTTTGACTCAACCCGCGCACGCCAAGCATTGGAGAGGTTTTATCAGCTTGCAAGCCTCGATGGGCTTGGCAATTTCAGTAGGCCTATGCTTTCCGCGGCTGGTGCGCTTCTTGGCTATATAGAGGCAACGCAGGTTGGTAATATGCCGAGGCTTTTACCTCTGATCGCAGTGAATCATGCTAACTACATGGAAATTGATCCAGCAACACGCCGGTCGCTGGAGTTGTCGCGCACTTTGACCGGTGAACACCGAGGTAGTTTACTTCATGCAGTTGACTGTACTCTCACCGCCGCCGGTGGGCGTTTGCTTGGTGAGCGTCTGGCGGCACCGCTTTTTGATGTTGATGCCATTGATTCGCGGCTAGATTTGGTTAGCTGGTTTATTGCAGAGACAGCTTGCTGCAAGGAGGTAAGGGCAGAGCTTCGTGTCCATCCAGATAGTGAGCGCGCTCTTTCCAGATTATCACTGGGCCATGGGGGCCCCCGCGATCTGGCAGCCATTGCTATTGGCCTAAACGGAGCCAATCGGATTGCCGGCTATATCACCAATGCGATAAATAAGGGTGTCAGCAGTTTGGCAATGCCGCAATTACTGCCAGCTTGTCTTGAAACTATGCTTTTGCCCGTGCCACTTGTTGAGAAAGTAGCACCCGCTCTAGGTGATGAATTGCCCCTTTTGGCGCGCGATGGTGGTTTTGTACGGCAGGGCTATGATATCGCCCTTGATGAATTACGTGGGCTCCGGGATGAAAGCCGTCGATTAATCGCCGCATTGCAGATCCGGTATGTTAATGAAACAGGCATCCAATCGCTCAAAATTAAACATAATAATGTTCTTGGCTATCACATTGATGTGAGGAGCGCCCACGCATCCAAACTGATGGACCATGAGATTTTTATTCACCGACAAACAACCGCACAGGCAGTCCGATTTACTACAACAGAACTTGCCGATATGGAGCGCGATATGGCCAGCGCCGCTGACCGTGCGCTGGCTCTAGAGCTCGAAATATTTAATCTGTTGCGAGGCGCGGTTCTAGCAGTGGCATCGCAATTGGGGGACTCGGCACGCGCGCTTGCTAAAGTTGACGTTGCCACTGCATCAGCCCAACTTGCTTCCAGCAATAATTATTGCCGGCCCCAAATACGAAATGAGCCTGTTTTTAAAATAACGAAGGGCCGGCATCCGGTGATCGAGCCGATGTTGGATTCGCAAACCCCGTTTATTGCGAATGATTGCGAACTGGATAACGGCTATCTTTGGTTATTAACCGGTCCGAATATGGCAGGAAAATCAACCTTCCTGAGGCAGAATGCTCACATTGCCATTATGGCACAGGCGGGTCTTTATGTGCCCGCAGAAAGTGCTGTAATTGGTCTTGTTGACCGTTTGTTCAGCCGTGTTGGTGCTGCCGATGATATTGCCCGCGGTCGGTCAACCTTTATGGTTGAGATGGTGGAAACAGCAGCTATTTTGAACCGGGCAACTAATCAATCATTGGTTATTCTGGATGAAATTGGACGAGGAACGGCAACTTATGACGGCTTGGCGATTGCCTGGTCAACGCTTGAATATTTACATAACGTCAGCGCATGCCGGACATTATTTGCAACGCACTACCATGAATTGACGCATTTGCAGAAAACGTTGGCACAGTTACGCTGTTACGCGATGCAGGTTCGTGAATGGCAGGGATCAATTGTCTTTTTGCACCAGGTGGTAAATGGAGCGGCAGATCGGTCTTATGGTGTTCATGTGGCTCGTCTTGCTGGCCTACCGTCTGCTGTGCTCAGCCGCGCAGAACAGGTTCTAGATGAGCTTGAAGCTGGTCAACACGGGGCGGTTGATGCTGGGATGATGGCAGGCCAACTTCCCCTTTTCGATTGTCATCAACTGGCGAAAGATACCATTATAGCGGAAGATAAAATTGTTGTAGCGCTTGATGCGCTTGAGCCTGATAGTCTGACCCCGCGTGAGGCCTTGGATGAACTCTATCGGCTAAAGGCACTGCGCCCCCAAAAAGCTTTATTATCTGGCAAGAAGAATGACACAGAAGCGTAATGCACCCAAACCAGTATTAGATCCAGCAGATACGGTGGCGTGGCACCGCTGGCTACAACCGTTGCAGGGGGCGATGACTAGCCAGCATGCCCCGCTTGATCGTAAGTTTATTGAAGCAGAGCTTGAGGCATACGCTAAGAAACGCGGCCCGACAAACCGAACCCAGCTTTTAACCTGTCTTCGGACTCATCTTGATGCAGCCAAAGCTGGATTACGGGATGCATTTTATGACAATAACGATGGTGCGGTTTATGTTGGTATGCATGCTTGGACAATCGATATTATGTTGCAAATGCTTTATGCTGAAACCCGAAAACATTGCTGTAGTGGTGGTGATCTGGCAGTGATCGCGGTTGGCGGATATGGTCGCGGTGAGATGGCGCCATATTCCGACATTGACATAATGATTCTGATGCCAAAAAACACCTCTGCGGCACACACAAAATTTATTGAATTTATGTTGTATATTCTGTGGGACCTGGGATTAAAGATTGGTCATTCCACCCGCAGTATTTCCGAATCAATTGCTGCTGCTCGTGACGATCAGACGGTGTTGACCAGCCTACTGGAAATGCGGCATGTGGCGGGTGATGAGTCACTTTGGGACAAATTGGTC
The DNA here is from genome assembly GCA_003212345.1 of SAR116 cluster bacterium AG-447-A06. Lineage (GTDB taxonomy): Bacteria > Pseudomonadota > Alphaproteobacteria > Puniceispirillales > Puniceispirillaceae > UBA3439. The sequence goes on along the minus strand of QCPZ01000026.1, from coordinate 14,258 downwards.
CGTGCCGTACAGCAAGAAATTGGTAAGCAGAAACCTCTTGTCTTTGTTGAAGAAAAGCTTGCTGAGCGGGATGTTCGTCATAAACGTTTTGGCGATACGCGTTATGTTGTTGAACCGAATGTTAAAGATGGCAAAGGTGGACTTCGTGATCTTCACAGTTTGTTCTGGATTGCAAAATATGCTTATCGGGCCAACAGCATTGTTGATATTGTGAAACAGGGTGTGCTGCGGGATGGTGAAGCACGAAAATTTGCCTTGGCGCAACGGTTTTTGTGGACTGTGCGTTGTCATCTTCATTTGCAGGCAGGGCGTGCTGAAGAACGGCTGGACTTTGAGGCACAAATGATGATCGCGCCCCGACTTGGCTTTGCGGATCGAGGTGGAATGCGTGGCGTTGAGCGGTTTATGAAACGCTATTATTTGGCGGTACGTAATGTTGGCAATTTAACTCGGATTTTCTGTTCAGCAATGGAAACAGATTTCCGAAAAAGCTTGAAAGTTTGGCGCCCAGACTTTTTACGCGCACATGATCTTGACCCATTTCGAATTGAAAGTGGTCGGGTTCGCTTGCTGGATAATTTTTTGTTTCGAGATTCGCCTGCGCGTTTGATCGAATTATTTTCCATTGCACACAACTATGATGCTGACGTTCACCCAAACACTTTGCAACGGGTTACACGCTCATTATCAACGCTAGATGCTACAACGCGTAATGATGCTCAAACTAATCGACAGTTTCTTGATATTCTCACATCACGAAAAAACCCAGAACGGGTTTTGCGTCTTATGAATGAGAGTGGTGTTTTTGGCCGATTTTTGCCTGATTTTGGCTGGATTGTCGCGATGATGCAATTTGACATGTATCACAGCTACACCGTTGATGAGCATACATTGAAAGCCATTGGCATTTTGCATGATATTGAAAGTGGGGTGCTTCGTGAGACTGTACCCGTTGCTACAGAGGTGATGCCAGAAATTGAATCACGTCGAGCACTTTATGTCGCAACACTAATGCATGACATTGCCAAGGGACGAGGAGGTGATCATTCAAAGCTTGGAGCTGAGGTGGCTTTGGCCGTTTGCCCGCGACTGGGTCTAACCTCAGAAGAAACTGAGACGGTTAGCTGGCTGGTTTTGCATCACCTGTTGATGAGCAAAATTGCTTTCCGCTATGATTTGAATGACCCGCAAACGATTACGGATTTTGCGGCAATTGTGCAATCACCTGAACGATTAAAACTATTGCTTGTTTTGACTGTTGCGGATATTCGGGCGGTTGGACCTAATATATGGAATGGTTGGAAGGCCGCGCTAATGCGCGAACTCTATCATCGATCTGATGCGGTGTTGAGGGGTGCTGATCCTGCTGTTATTACACTTGGCAATGCCGAGGAGGCCCGCCTTAAGGCTCAAGAAAAATTATCTGACTGGGATGAGCCGAGTTTTGCTGCTCATGCAGCGAATATGCCGGTTACTTATTGGACTGGTTTTGATTGTGATAGCCATGTGCACCATGCGTATCTTTGTAAAAAATTTGCTACGCTTGACGTACCGTTATTGATTGATTTTCAACCAGACCGGGGGCGTCGCATGACTGAATTAACCATTTTAACGGTTGATGATCCCGGTCTGTTCTCGCGTATTGCCGGTGCGGTTGCCGCGGCGGGTGCTAATATTGTTGGGGCACGCATCACCACATGCCATGATGGAACGGTGCTGGATGTTTTCTTTTTGCAGGATATAAATAAACAGGCCATAGAGGATGCAAGGGAGCTGGCACGAATTTACAAGACGCTTGAACAATCGCTTACTGGTTCGATTAAGTTAGAAAAATTGTTAAAGGATCGTTGGCGGCAAACCCCACTGAGAGTGAGGCAACTGCCGGTGCTATCGCGCGTGCTTCTATCCAACAAAATCAGTAAAACTCACAGCGTAATTGAGGTTAATGGACGTGATTTCCCCGGGCTGCTTCATAAGATAACCCAATCTCTTGCTGATCTTGGCTTGCAAATACAAACGGCAACGGTTTCGACCTATGGTGAACGGGCTGTTGATGTGTTTTATGTAAAAGATATTTTTGGCCTACAAATCCAGAATGTGGGGCGGCAAAAAGCCATCCGCAATCGGCTACTGGAAATTTTTGTCGATACGGACGAGGCGGTGACATGACTGGCGCCCAAGATAAGGCAAAACCAACAAATGGCATGTCGCTTGGCCACGCATTTCGGCAAATTGGTAGTCTGACTGCAGTTAGCCGAGTAGTTGGCTTTATTCGTGACATCGCTTTTGCTAGCTTTTTGGGTGCGGGGCCTGCCGCAGATGCTTTTCTTGTCGCTTTGAAATTACCCAATATGTTTCGGCGCTTGACGGCTGAAGGGGCGATGACCAATGCGTTTCTGCCCAGCTTTGTCAAACTGCGAGCAGCAGAAGGGCGTGAGGCGGCACTCGGACTTGCTGCCGAAGCGCAGATCATACTTATTCTCGTGCTGTTTGGCATTGTCATTTTAGCTGAAATCTTTATGCCGCAGATCGTTATGCTGCTTGCCCCTGGTTTTGCGGCAACACCAGACCGTCTTGCCGCCGCCATAGATCTGGGCCGGGTAACGATGCCTTATCTTCCTATGATTTCTGTAGTTGCGCTATGGATTGCAATTGTCAATGCGCATGATCGTTTCATGGCTGGTGCGGTGGCGCCTATTTTGGCTAATATATGTTTTATTGCAGGGGCGATTTCGATTCCACTTTTTGCAGTTGATCTCGGTGTTTTTCAAGCCTTGCCAATTGCCATTGGGTTGCTGGTGGCAGGCCTGTTGCAGCTGGCATTTCTATTTTTTGTTCTGCGTCGCCTTTCGGCATTGCCAAAATTGCAGTGGCCACATCTATCAAATGCTGGAAGAGCTATGTGGCACAACTTCATACCATCGGCCCTTGGTGCTGGTGGAATGCAACTAAATCTTTTGGTTGACATGATTTTGGCGTCTTTGTTGCCTGTGGGTGCAATTTCTTGGCTTTATTATGCTGACCGAGTGGCCCAACTGCCTCTGGGTATTGTTGGCATTGCGCTTGGCACGGTTCTGTTGCCGCGTCTGTCAACAGCGGAAGCGGATGGACAAAAAGCTAATTTTATAAAAGCGTTGGATGAATCATTTGTTTTTGCTGGATTTTTTGTTTTGCCAGCGATGATCGGTTTGATTATATTAGCCGGTCCTATTATTGAAGGTTTGTTTGTGTATGGTGCATTTTCCAGTGATGATGCGGTGATGGCAGCGATGGCCTTATCAGCTTATGCCGCTGGGTTGCCTGGGTTTGTGTTGGTGAAAATCCTGCAGCCGGCATTTTATGCGTTAAGACAGCCCGGTATAGTTCTGAAAATTTCAATTATGACAATTGTGATCAATATCACCGGATCCTTGATTTTAATGCCGTTACTTGGCCATGTTGGTTTGGCTTTGGCAACAAGTCTTTCAGGGCTGATGGCGGGTTCGGTAATGGCTGTTTTACTCCGTCGTCGTGGTCGCCTTGGCGGGGGCTGCTTTGGAATGATGGGGCGGATTCTTTTGGCAACAATAATAATGACGATTTTTCTTGTCGTTTTGGCGAAATTTAGTCCTGGGTTAAGGCATTTTATGCCGGCCGCCCTATGGCTAGCTAGTCAAATAGTTCTTGGCGGCACTGTCTTTCTTGCTGCGGCTTTCTTTTTCAAAGCGATACCTGCAGGTCTTTTGCGTCGATGGCGCCATTGAAAGACTTGACCGCCGCCATCCAAACAGGGGATAACGCAGGCACGAGAGCTTTAGAATGCCAAGTATATCGAAACGTCATGACGGATGGGATCAATGAGTAAGTCAACTGCACAGGCTCAGGCAGGAAAAGGCCGTATTTTTTCGGGCATTCAGCCGACTGGTAATTTGCATCTTGGCAATTATCTTGGCGCCATTCGCAATTGGGTATCTTTACAACATGATTTTGAATCGATCTATTGTGTTGTTGATTTGCATGCTATTACAGTCTATCAGGACCCCGTCCAATTACAAAAAAGCACTCGCGAGGTTGCAGCTTGCCTAATTGCGGCAGGCATTTCCACTGACCAATCAATTTTGTTCAATCAATCTTGCGTGCCGCAGCATGCTGAATTAGCGTGGATCTTTAACTGTGTGACGCGGCTTGGATGGCTGAACCGGATGACACAATTTAAGGAGAAGGCAGGAAAGAATCGTGAAAATGCATCTGTGGGTCTTTATGCTTATCCAACACTAATGGCGGCGGATATTCTTTGTTACAGGGCAACACATGTTCCGGTTGGTGAAGATCAGAAACAACACCTTGAACTGACCCGTGACATTGCACAGGCCTTTAATTCAATTTATGGCCAGGATATTTTTCCGATTCCTAACCCACAAATCTTTGGTAGCGCTACACGGGTGATGAGTCTTCGTGATGGCGGTGTTAAAATGAGTAAGTCTGACGTGTCGGACAATTCACGTATTAATATGACTGATCATGCGGATTTAATTTTGCAGAAAATCCGCAAGGCAAAAACTGACCCCGACGCACTACCATCAGAGGTTGCTGCGCTTTCTAACCGACCCGAGGCTTCAAATTTGGTTGGTATTTATGCCGCCCTCGCTGATTGTAGTGCTGAAAATGTGCTTGCAGAATTTGGTGGGCGTGGTTTTGCTGATTTCAAACCTGCGCTTGCAGATTTGGCGGTTGCGAAATTATCTCCCATAGGCGATGAAATGCGCCGTCTTCTGAAAAATCCAGGTGATATTGATGCTGTCCTTGCTAAGGGGGCTGATCGGGCTGCAGCAATTGCTCGTCCGCTTCTTGCTCAGGTACGTGATATCATTGGATTTCTGGGGCAAAGCTCCACCCATTAGGCTAGGCCAAGTGTCAGCTTACTAGCCAGATTAGCGAAGATGTGCGATATTACCCTTACCGATGGGTTGAGTAGTTTGGAGCAAGTGCCAATATCGTAGGATTATAATTGCCATGCATTTTATGCCAACATATTGTTAACGCGGCAAGATCACGTAAAAAGACGTTGCATTTGTTGAGCAAACACTGGTTCATAGGCTGCCCAATTGATGAACAACCGTTTGTAGTGAAAAGGACTGATTAAATGTTTATTCAAACACAGGATACGCCGAACCCGGCAACATTGAAATTTATTCCTGGCGTTCCAGTAATGGCACACGGAACTGCAGACTTTGCCGATAGTGAAGGGGCTAATAAGTCACCATTGGCACGCCGCCTATTCCAAATCGATGGAGTGACTGCGGTTTTTCTTGGTGGTGATTTTGTGGCCGTTACCAAGACTGAAACACTCGATTGGTTTGCTCTAAAGCCGGCTATTCTCGCTGGAATAATGGAGCACTACGCATCCGGTTTGCCTGTTGTTGAAAATGATGCGGAGATCGCCGATCCGCATGCCGAAGGCGGTGACAGTGATACTGTTCAACAAATCAAACAGCTTTTGGACTCGCGCGTGCGCCCCGCGGTTGCCATGGATGGTGGGGACATTGTGTTTCAAGGCTTTGACGATGGCATTGTGACTTTACAAATGCGAGGAGCGTGCCAGGGCTGTCCTAGTTCCACTGCAACTTTGAAAATGGGCATTGAAAACATGCTGCGCCACTACATTCCTGAAGTGCGCGAAGTTCGTGCGGCCGAAATGTAAAGCTGGACTGTGTCTCAGTAATACAGGGATGAGTGAGTTTTCGCTGCAGATTTTTAAAGGCTCGACGGGTGATATCATCGATTTCCAATTGGTTAACTAACCAAAAGATCACCATGATTAGTGCCGGCATGGCATGCGCCGGCTTCATGGGGCCGGGCCTTTTTGACCTTCCTCCCCCAAAATATTTTCCGCCGCAAGCTGTCGTGGTTGAACGTGTTGATGGCACGTCTGATAGTAGCGCACCTTCAATGATGTCTTTGGAGTCCTCTAAACCAGCTTCAAAAAAAATGGATGAACAGCCAAAAATCTCTGAAACGCTTGGAAAAGGACTCACCACAGGTCTTGATAGTGGGAGCTCAACAGGGCAAACGGATATGCTGGATATCGCCGAAAAAAAGAATGAGATTACCCAACCTGATGCTGCAGCTGTCGGTGATATGGCGCAATTATCAAAGCCAGTTAAACCAGTAGAGCCCGCCGAAAATTCAAAGGGCTCAAAATCTGTAGGTGTTGACTCAAAACCACCCGAGCAAGCCGTTAGGGCTACCCCATTAATGGTTCCCCGTAATTCTGTAAGGCAAATTCCGACCTCACATCAATCATTATCTGGATCCGCTCAAAAAGCTTCTTTTTTAGAAATTGCCTTGCCGCTCATTTTGGCAGGAAATGAGGAAATAATGCGCCGTCGTGATGCCATTGCGCGTGCTAATCAGAATGATGATCGTGCCAACCTAGAGAAATGGGCATACCTTTATAACATACAAATCACTGACCAGGATAACAACACGCTAACTAGACAATTGCTCGGGAGAGCTGATGTTATACCAGTGCCAATCGCACTGGCGCAGGCGGCCATTGAGTCTGGATGGGGGACGTCGCGCTTTGCCATCAAGGGGAATGCGCTTTTTGGACAATGGGCATGGCGCGACGATGCTGGATTAAGGCCTCTGACACCAACTAACGATCGGGCTGTAGTTCGCAGTTTCGGAACATTATCTGGTTCGGTTCGTGCTTACATTCACAATTTGAATACACATCCTTATTATGAGAATTTCAGAAATGCTCGAGCCGCGCTGCATGATAGGCCAAAGGAGAACAAGACAAAAATTCTGGTAAAACACCTAGATCGCTATGCAGAAATAGGCTTTGCATATGTGACTAAGCTTGAAAATTTGATCCGTACAAATCAGTTCGACCGCTATGCTCTTGCTTACTTGTATTAAGTATCACCACGACAAAACTTACTTTGAAATTCCTTTGAATAAGCGGAAGAGCTGATCAGGGAACAAAGAATTGTTTGCCAAACCAACGCCAACGACCATCTGGGCCCGGCATAGTGCAATTGACCCTCGCCCGTCCAGATGGCAACTTTCCCGGAAAGCGTACTTCCGCTCGAGGTCCGATGCGATCCACACTTAGCTTGCCATAGGTGCTATTGAAACATCGTAATTGCCTGTTTTCAGCAATTTCTTGATCAAGGGTGAAACCCAGGGCAGGTGGGTTTGTGTCTATAACTACATCAGCTGGCAAAATCTGATTGACCTTCAGTGGTAACCCATCAATTGCTAGTGTAAGTCTATCCATAGCGCCATATTGTTCATTGAAGGTAAAGCGCGGCAATTCAAAAAATCCATCAAATCCATGAGCAATACCCGAATTCTGGCCAAAAGCGGCAGTAAATCCAGCTGCTTTCACACGTTCAATTACTACGAGATTATACTCACCGTAAGGATAGGCGAATAACGTAGGCCGCAGCCCAAGCTCTTGAAGAAACCGTTGATTAGAGTTAGATAATTCTGCATCTATTTCAGCACGACTAATCTGATGCATATGGGGGTGGGATTTGGTCTGACTGCCAATGCCAATTCCACTTGCCTGCAATTGGCGAATCTGGTCCCAAGTCATATAGTTTGGATGTCCTTCATCTATTGGATCGGTGGCCACAAAGATGGTGAATGGAAAGCCTTTGGCCTTTAGCCTCGGCCAAGCTTCGGTATAAACAGATAAGTAGGCATCATCAATTGTAATCGCCACTGTGCGATCAGGAAGCACTGTCCCGTCTTGCATATGGCGGATGATTTTAGCCAATGGTAAAATTGTGTAATTGCCATTTGCTAGCTTTTCAAGGTGCGCATCAAATTGATCAAGGCGGATATTGGTGCTTGGATATTTATCTTCGCCAAAACGGTGATACATTAAAATAGAAGCATGATCAGCCGCATTGGACTGCCCGAGGCATGAAAAAAACACGCCAGTCACCAAGTAAAGCCGTGTCAGAAATTTTAGCAGGAGGGGCTTTTTTTGGCGGTAGAAACGGTCACCCTGATAATCGCAATGGTTATAAACGGTCCTGATGTACATAGCGGATTTTCCAATAAAAAATGAAATAAATCAGACTTTACTGCCCAATAAGTCGATGATATCTCAATCTGTTTTAACGTGTTTTAATGGCGTAATGCAACTCGATAACCGCCAACTAGAAAAAGGGATAGGTAATTGAAAAGTCCTAAAGCCATCGAAACGGCGCCAGTTATTTTGGCGTTTGAAGCCAGCACGAAACATTTATCGGTTGCCGTTTATGTGAACGGGTCTGTTGTGGCGATGCGAAAAATCGAGGCTCCCTTTGGTCAAGCAGCGGAATTGATGCCGCTAGCGATTCGGACATTGGTGGATGTTGGGGTGGAGTTTTCCAACCTTAGCCATGTTGCAGCTGGGTGCGGGCCGGGATCATTTACCGGTCTCCGAGTGTCGTTGGCAGCCGCCAAGGGAATTTGTTTGGCCCAGGATATAATCGGACTTGGTATTTCTGGGCTTGAGGCGCTAGCTTTTTCTTCTTCTAGGGTTTTAAATGGCTTGCCGGTTTTATGTATTGCTGACACACGCCGCGGGAATGTTTATGCACAGCTTTTTGCGAGTGACATGACGCCGCAAGGTACAATTTTTGAGGCCCAGATTGACCAATTGCCATTTCTGGTGCCATCTTCAATCTGTGCAGATGGGCTAATGCTTGCAGGATTTGGAGGGCTGGCTGCGAAGACTGCATTTGCAGCAAACGGGCTGGCTGCAACGCCGGTTTCTCCTGAAAACAAGGAAGATGCATTTATTGTTGATGCGGGTATGATTGCAACATTGGCCGCCAAAAAAATAATGCTTGGCGATTTCCCGCCGCTAATTCCACTTTATCTTGCCGATCCGCGCCTTGGCCCAAAAAAAAATAGCTCGTGACATGATAAGAGCTATACGAACAGGTGATTGTGAGGCGATCGCCGCGATTGAGACACAAATATTCGATACGGCGTTTGATTGTGGGCGTTTATTAAATTTCATGAAAACGCGGGCTTTTTGTGGGTTTGTCGATGACGCAAATATTCCAAACACCGCGCATAAGCTGAATAATCTCGACATGCCTAGTAATCTTGCCGGCTATCTGCTTGCCATGATAACTGTGGATGAAGCGGAAATTTTGTCGATTGCGGTAAGTGCAGAGCACCAGAAATGCGGTCGTGGCGAGCGGTTGCTGGATTATTTTTTGGCCTACACTGCCGCGCAAGATGTCAAAGTTGTGTTCTTGGAGGTGGCCGCTGATAATGTGTCAGCATTGACACTTTACCATCGTCATGGATTTGCTGAATTTGGGCGCCGGCCTTCCTATTACAAACGCACAGATGGTGATTGTGACGCAATTATGATGAGGCGGTCGAGTGATTGAGGCTTTTTCTTGACCATCTTTACGTCAAGGCGGTAAAAGAAAGACATGGATTTGCCCTTCTGGAATGTGACAAAGCGCTCTTGACTAAAAAACTCTATATCAAAACATATGGTTGTCAGATGAATGTTTATGATTCTGACCGGATGGCGGATGTTCTAGCCCCGCTTGGTTACGCGCCAACTGATATGGTTGACGGGGCAGATATGGTGATCTTAAATACTTGCCATATTCGTGAAAAAGCGTCGGAAAAGGTGTTTTCCGAGCTGGGGAGGTTGCGCCAGCTGAAGGAACGCGTTGCCGATCAACAGGGTCGATGCATGACTATTGCGGTTGCTGGATGTGTGGCCCAAGCTGAGGGTGAGGAAATTACCCGACGTGCCCCTTGGGTTGATATTGTCGTTGGGCCGCAAACTTATCACCGCCTGCCTGAACTGGTGAGTCAGATTGACCCATCAAGCCGCAACCGAATTATCGATACTGATTTTCCGGAAGAGGTGAAATTTGATTGTCTGCCGGGAGAGCATGCACCACGTGGTCCAGCGGCGTTTCTGAGCGTTCAGGAAGGCTGCGATAAATTCTGTGCTTTTTGTGTTGTACCCTATACGCGGGGTTCGGAATTTTCACGTCCTGCAAAAAAGGTTCTTGATGAGGCTAGGCGGTTAGTTGCCAGCGGCACGCGGGAATTGACTTTGTTGGGACAGAATGTGAATGCTTATCATGGCGACAACGGCTCTGGTGGGGTTTGGAGTCTTGGCCGATTAATCCGTGCGCTTGCCGACATTGACGGTCTAGAGCGCATTCGTTACACCACATCGCATCCGCTGGACATGGATGATGAGTTAATTGCGGCGCATGGTAATGTACCACAATTAATGCCGTATCTGCATTTGCCTATTCAATCAGGTTCAAACCATATTTTGCAAGAAATGAACCGCCGCCATACACGCGATATTTACATGGCGGTAATTGACAAACTGCGTACAGTTCGCCCTGATATTGCTATGTCGGGTGATTTCATTGTTGGCTTCCCCGGGGAAAGTGATCAAGATTTTGCTGATACACTGGCACTTGTCAGTAAAGTTGGATATGCTTCTGCCTATTCATTTAAGTACAGCCCACGCCCTGGAACCCCTGCGGCCAATGTTGAAAAACAGGTGCCGGAGTCCGTCAAATCTGAACGGCTTGAAAGCTTGCAACAATTGTTAAATGCGCAGCAATTTGCTTTTAACAAAAACACCGAGGGTAAACTGGTTGACGTCCTCGTTGAACGCGCTGGTGGCCGTGTTGGGCAAATGGCTGGCCGTAGTCCTTACATGCAGGCTGTCAATTTTATTGGTGAAGCGGATCAGATTGGTCAAATTGTATCTTGCCGTCTGTCAGCGGCGCGCCAGAATAGCATGAAGGGCGAAATAATTAATATGAAGGTGGCGGTGTGAACGCAGCAAAGGCTAGCAATATTCAGATAGAATTTGAGGATAATGACATCCTTGCAGTATTGTCAGGCGAACATAACCAGCATCTTGCTCAGATTGAAAAATCGTTGGATGTAACGCTAGATTCATTTGGTAATAGTATTAAAATTTCTGGTGCGGCAAAAGCCACTAAAACAGCTCGAACTGTCATTGAAAATTTGTATAAACGTATCCACGAAACTTGTCGAGATGCCGGCTGGGATGGAATTGATCAATCCATGGTCGATGACGCGTTGAGATGGGTGGTTAATGGGAATCATGCTGAAGCTGTTTTGGCGGCTGAGTCTTTTGAAACTTGGAAAAAAAAAATTGTCGCCAAAACCAAAGGTCAGAATGACTACTTGAGATTACTGCGCGATAATGAAGTTGTCTTTGGGCTTGGGCCTGCAGGAACAGGCAAAACTTATATGGCCGTTGCGCGCGCAGTTGAAGCACTGAAAAAGCGAGAGGTTGAACGTATAATCCTATCGAGGCCAGCTGTTGAGGCTGGTGAAAGGCTTGGGTTTCTGCCGGGCGATATGAAGGAAAAGGTCGACCCTTATTTGCGCCCGCTTTATGATGCGCTTTATGATATGATGCCTGCTGATAAGGTTGATCGTATGCTCGCAAGTGGTGAAATTGAGATTGCGCCATTGGCCTTCATGCGCGGCCGGACCCTGACCTCGGCGCACGTGATTATTGACGAAGCACAAAATACTACACCGGTGCAAATGAAAATGGTGCTAACCCGCCTTGGGCAGAACTCTCACATGGTGATAACGGGTGATTTAAGCCAGATTGATTTGCCAATAGCTCAGCCATCAGGCCTAGCCGAAGCGGTAAAGATTTTGAACAATATCAGGGGGGTTGGCATTATCCATCTCTCGGGCGAGGATGTAGTGCGTCATCCTGTGGTGGCGCGTATTTTGCAAGCTTATGAAGTTGGACAAACTAAGCAGAATACGCAGAAATAGAAGTGAGACAGGCGTGATATTTGGCGCATAATGATTAAATCAGGAATGAAAATAGCTTATGACGCGTAAAATGCATAAAGGCGATGCCAATCTGGAGCCCGACAGCATAGAGAACGAAAGGTTTTTGAGTGATGAATGGCCATCCGACAATGGCGCATTGATTGATATAATTATTGTTGCTGCAAGCTGGGATACTCATCTTGTTGATGATCTAAAAGCCCGTGGTCCTGCGATGCTCGATCATATCTCTGCTCGCCTGTCACTTGATCCGCAACGGGTTAGCCTTTTGCTTTGTAATGATGAAGATATGCGCGTGATGAACAAAATTTACTGCGGGGTTGACAAGGCTACGAACGTTCTATCATTTCCCGCTGACGATGATCTGCCGCGGGCCGATGACATGCCAGCTGAGGAGATAACGATCGGCGATATTGCGATTGCTGCTGAAAGCGTCATGCGCGAGTCTGGTAAGACGGGCATCGCGGCGGGTGATCATCTTCTTCATTTGTTTACCCATGGTGTGCTGCATCTACTAGGCTATGACCATAAGGAAGACAGCCCGGCGGCGGAAATGGAAGGGCTGGAAATTGACCTTCTGGCGCAGATGAAAATTTCCAACCCTTATCACAATGATCATACGGTTTTTGGCATGCGGGAGATTGAATAATGATCTCGTTTCTCGGTAAATTTTTCCCTATATTTGCCCGTCCGGCATCGCGCCGCGAAGAACTGACCGAATTGCTGCAAGAGTCACTTGATGACAAGACCAGCTTTGACAGCCACGAGGGTACGTTGCTGCAAAATTTTCTGGGTCTGCGAGACACTACCGCTGCCGATGTAATGGTGCCACGGGCAGATATTGTCTCGGTGGCGCTTGCCGATGGTTTTGATGACATTATCCAGCAGATGAGTGATGCCAATCATAGTCGTGTTCCGGTATATCGTGACACCCTGGATGATGTTGCGGGAATTATTCATATTAAGGATCTATTCGCGAACCTTCGAAATGATCAAACACCTTCGGTTGACAGTCTGTTACGACCGGCACTGTTTATCTCACCAACTATTCGCCTTCTGGATTTGCTGCACGAAATGCGATTACGCCGTCGCCACCTAGCTTTGGTTGTGGATGAGTTTGGTGGTGTTGATGGCTTGATTACCATCGAAGACCTGGTTGAAGAAATCGTTGGCGAGATTGAAGATGAGCATGACACGACCGCACAGTTGCGCTTTGATCAGAACAGTGATGGTACCGCCATTGCTGATGCTCGCTTTGAAGTTGAAACACTTGAAGCCATCACTGGGCCTTTGTTGGATGATGATGAGCGCGATGAAATTGATACGCTTGGTGGACTGGTATTTTCCCTTGCTGGGCGTGTGCCGGGCCATGGCGAGGTTGTGCGGCATCGGGCCGGAGTCCAATTTGAGATTCTTGAGGGTGATCCGCGCCGAATCATTTTATTAAAACTTCGTGGGTTGCCGCGTGTTCCTAGTTCAGCCAAGCAAGAATAACTTGATAGTGAGCCCTCTTTTTTGGCATATGCTGGCTGGCGCGGTCGCGAGCCTGTCTTTACCGCCGTTGTTTTTGCTTCCCGCCATTTTTGCCCTCTCGATCCCTTTCCTTGGTTATATAGGGGCGCAAAGTTGGCGCGAGGCAGCGGCGATCTTTGGGGCGGCTGGTCTTGGTTGGTTCCTGGCATCAACTTATTGGGTGTCAAACTCACTTATTGTCAATGTGCCTTCTAATTGGTTCCTTATGCCCCCTGTAGCACTGGCACTGGCACTGACTCTAGCCAGTTTCTGGGCTTTTGCAGGGGCTTTTTCTTTTTCTTTTGGAACACACCCTTTAGCCCGTATTTTATGGCTCTTGATATTTTTTAGCCTTAGTGAGTGGGCTCGGGGCTTCGTGGCCACTGGGTTTCCATGGAATTTGACTGGTAGCCTGTTTGCGGTCGACCTAGCGAGCATGCAGGCTGCGAGCTTTATTGGTGTGTACGGGCTATGTATTATAGCTTTGGCGTTTGCTGCTGCGCCAGTTTTTTGGGCACTTGGTCACAGGCGTTTTTCAATCATCGCTATTACATTGCCAATCATATTGGCTGTGGCTGGGGCCATAAGACTTGCTGGGGCGCCGGACCTTGTGTCCTCATCAAGTGCTGGACCAGTTGTTCGCCTTGTACAGCCAGCGATTCCGCAAGCTGAAAAATGGGACCGCTCAAATCGGCAAACTCATCTTGATCAGCTGGTAGATTTATCACGCCCAAATGGGCTGGAGCCTAAATTGGTGATTTGGCCCGAAACGGCTTTTGCTGGATTTGCGAGTCGTAATACTGCATTGCTTGATAAAACAGTTCGTGATGCAACAAGTAAAAAAGGGACTTTGATTACAGGTATTCCACGTTTTGCCGCTGACAAAACCTTGCTAAATTCGGCGATAATGATCA
>QCPZ01000025.1 GCA_003212345.1 SAR116 cluster bacterium AG-447-A06 | reverse complement strand
TTTTCTAAGGAATCTTTTACCAACGCTCATTATTTTTGCGGCTATTCCTGTTTCAGTGATTGGAACTTTCGTCGTGATTGCTGGGCTGGGCCTGTCGATTAATGTGATTTCTCTCGCAGGATTGGCTTTTGCTGTGGGCATGGTGGTTGATGCCTCAATCGTGTCTTTGGAAAATATTTTTCGGCTTCGTCAACGTGGCATTGATGCACAAAATGCGGCCTATCATGGTGCTCGTCAGGTTTGGGGGCCAATTTTAGGATCCGCGCTTACCACGGTCATCGTGTTTATTCCAGTCTTGACATTGGATTTGCCGGTCGGACAATTATTTCGTGACATCGGCATTGCTATTTCAGTATCTGTGTTGATTTCGGTTGTTGTGTCGGTAACGGTAATTCCCACCTTAGCTGCCCGCCTTCTGGGTGGAGCAGCCAACCGATTCGAAAAACTGCCAGCCCTTCCAGTGATTGATCCTATCGCCCGAGGTCTCTCATATTTTTTTGTTGCCTACGCGAAAGTTGTTATTCGGCAAAAATTTTTAGGGGTGGGCGTTGTAGCAATTGTAATGGCCAGTGCATTGGGTGTTGGCATAACCCTGATGCCAAAGTTGGATTATCTACCGGATGGAAATGCTAATTTTATTTTTGGACGTATCAGTGTTCCGGCAGGCTATTCCATGGAAGAAACAGTTAGGATCGCAGAACGTATGGAAAAGGCAGCTCGACCCTTATGGGAAGGCGAAACGACAGAAGGTGGGCCACCAGCAATTGAGCGGTTCTTTTTTGTTGCATATTCGGGTGGTGCTTTTGCCGGTGCTTCAAGTAGTGATCCAGCGCGCGTAAAGGATTTGCGAATGGTTTTGATGCGTCCGATTTTTGCTGAACCTGGAGCGCGGGCCTTTGTAAGACAATCATCTCTGTTCGGGCGCTCGGTTGGTGGATCACGCTCGATCAGCATTGATATTGTGGGACCTCACGCTGATGATATATTGCCAGTTGCTGCACAACTTAATGAAGCGTTGAGCGATCGGTTTCCCACCCGTGACGGAAACCAGATCCGCACCCTGCCGGGACTGGACTCTGGTGCGCCGCAAATTCGTATTACTCCTGATTTAATAGCCCTGGCCCGTGCTGGAGTGTCGGTGCGAGAGTTTTCGATGGCGATTGATGTGTTTAATGATGGAGCCAATGTTATTCAGGTGCCAATAGGTGGCGAATTAATTGATATGGTGGTCTCGGGAAAGAATGCTGAAAATCTGACAACTAACGCCTTAAAAGACATTCCCATTGTAACCAAGAGTGGCAATGTTTTGCGGGTTGAACAGCTCGCACAAATTGAAGTAATTAGTGCACCTGAACAAATCCGACGTCTGGGTGGGCGGCAGGCAGTATCCATCAGGCTGCGTCCAACCGAGGCGTTATCGCTTGAAGATGTAGTCAAGGTGATTGATAACGAAATTTTACCACCAATCCGCGGCGATACGATTGATCGCGGTGTCACAATTAAACTTGAAGGCGCAGCAAGTGCGCTTGCAATGACATGGACCGCCATGCAGGCAAATGTCTTGACGGCCATTATGATTATTTTTTTACTTCTGGTAATTTTGCTTCGTAATTTTTTTCTGCCAGTGATAATCCTACTGGCCATTCCGGTTGCAGCGGCGGGTGGTATAGGTGGTCTTGCTATATTGAACTTATCGGTTAGGCAACCACTTGATATGTTAACGATGCTGGGGTTTGTGATTTTGACCGGTGTTGTTGTAAATAACGCGATACTCATGATTGAACAAACCACTCTGCATGTGCGCGAAGATGGGCTGTCAGCAAATGATGCAATCATCGAAGCGACAAGAAATCGCATACGGCCTATATTTATGTCAACTTTAACATCACTTTTTGGTCTCGTTCCTCTGGTTATTTTCCCAGGCGCGGGGTCTGAACTTTATCGTGGTATTGGGGTTGTTGTGTTTGGCGGGCTTGGCCTATCGACATTTGCTACATTGATTATTGTGCCGCCATTGATGGGCATTACACTTAACACTCGGTTTGGGAAGTCAGCGCCCAGTAATGCCAACCTAAAGGAGGTTATTTAGCCAAAGAAACGTTGCTTAGGGCAATTTCACGGTTGCTCATCCGTTGGCATAAGCTTTACGATAGGCGATAGCCTTGGTGGCAAAACCTTTTTGTCATTTTTGGACCTTTTAAAAATGAACAAAATTGGCAAGGGAAATCTACAATGAGATATATTATCTGCCTTTGTTTGATTATTTTGGCTATCTCAAATTCTCCACAGGCCTTAGCCATTGAAACAGACTTTGATCAATGGCTAATTGAGTTGCGCAAAGAAGCCAAATCACTTGGAATTTCCGACAACGTTCTGGGAGCAGCCCTCGGCAATGTCAGGCCAATTAAACGGGTGATTGAGCTTGATCGACGCCAACCTGAATTCACTATGACTTTTGAGGAATACCTCAGCAAAATTGCATCGGCAACGAGAGCTAGGGTTGCTGCGAAAAAACTTATTGAGCATGATGAAATTCTGACAAAGGTCTCTCAGAAGTATGGTGTTCAAAAACGCTACATTGTGACTTTCTGGGGTGTTGAAACAAATTTTGGTCAATATCTCGGGTCGTTTAGTGTACCGCACTCCCTAGCAACTCTTGCCCATGACGGAAGGCGCAGTGCTTACTTTAGAAAAGAGTTGTTGAATGCTCTAAAAATTCTGGAGGAAGGCCATATTACGCCGGATAAAATGAAAGGGTCTTGGGCAGGTGCCATGGGACAAAGCCAATTTATGCCCTCCAGCTTTCTGTCGTATGCAGTTGATTGGGATGGGGATGGCAAGCGTGATATTTGGGAGACTAAGGCTGACGTTTTCGCTTCAACCGCCAATTACCTCTCAAAAGTTGGTTGGCGTGACGATATGACGTGGGGGCGTGCGGTTAAAATACCCGCTGACCTAATTATTGATGGTAAGGGTCCAAAATCGTTAGCCGATGCAAAAACACGCCTAAAGCTGGTGGAATGGTCGAGAGCCGGCGTTATGAAAAATGATGGCAAACCATTACCGTCACGTGATTTTACAGCTCGCCTTGTCCTGCCTGCAGGTTCCAAAGGACCGGCATTTTTGGTATATAGTAATTTTGATTCTATTCTTGCTTGGAATCGTTCGAATTATTATGCGTTGGCGATCGGGCATCTGTCTGACAGGTTGCGATAAATACAAGAAAGCGATGCTGGAGGAATTTGATGCCGTTCATTGTAAAACAGTTTTTTTATTTTCTGGTGGTGGGGTTTTTGCTTGGGGGGTGTAGTTCGGCTGAACTGGCTATTGACCTTGTAAAAAAGCATCAGCGCAAGAAAGTTGAGGAAAAGGTTCCAACAAAGGTGGTCGCAAAGCCACACTACAAAATTGGCAACCCCTACCAAGAGTTTGGTATTTGGTATTACCCCGAACGTGACTTGACCTATGATAAAACCGGTCTTGCATCTTGGTATGGTGAAGAAACTGCCATTTTGGGACGCCCTACTGCAAATGGTGAGGTTTTTGACCCAAAAGTCGTAACAGCGGCTCACAAAACTCTCCCTATGCCCTCAGTGGTCCGTGTCACGAATTTAGACAATGGAAAATCGTTAGTTGTGCGGGTTAATGATCGCGGGCCCTTTGCGAAGGGCCGAATAATTGATTTATCGCATGAAGGTGCGCGGCTGCTTGGGTTTGTTGAACAGGGTATTGCTAAGGTCCGGGTTCAAATATTGGCGGAACAGAGCTTGAGACTGGAGAAATTAGCCAAAAGGGGTGAGTTTCCCAGTTTGAGCGCTTACGATCAGGGTGCATTGCCCGAAATGGTTCCGGCGGTAAAACCAGCGGTTAATCTAAAATCAACATCCAAAAGGACTAAGAAAAAAGTCAAGGCTAACAAAACGCAATCGGCTCTTGAATTACTGGCTCAATCACGTGTCGGGAAGGTGATTTCGGTTGCGCCCGTTGAAACAAAAATTTGGGTGCAGGTTGGCGCATTCCACGCAAAAACTAGCGCGACGGCTGTACTATCGAAAATCAAAGAAGTTGGCCCAGGTGAAGTGTCGACGGTAAATCATTTAGGCAAAAAGCTTTACCGGGTCCGTCTTGGACCAATGGTTGATGTGGCCATGGCCGACTCAATTCTGGAAAAAATTGTGAATACGGGGTTTACCGGTGCGCGGATCGTTGTCGACTAGCTGAGGATATTTAGTGCTGCTTTAACAGATAAAGACTTGTAGATAGAAGCTGTGCTAACGTCATCATTTTGGTCCACAGGTACGGTCAGGATTAACTACCATTGTCGTGAGACAGGGAAATGAGGATGAGATTACAGTTTTGGACAAGTTTAGTGATTTTGAGCCTTTCAATTGGTGCTGCCATGCCGATAGGTGCGGCCGAAATTACCTCGCCAGCAAAACAGGCGTACGTAACTGATTTTTTATCGGGCAAGGTTTTGTTCAGTAAAAATGCTGACGAACCAATGAAGCCAGCGTCAATGGCAAAGATCATGACCGTGTTCATAGCCTTTCAACGCATTGTTGATGGTGCACTAAGAATGGATGATGAATTTGTCGTGTCGACGAAAGCATGGAAAAAGGGTGGATCGCGGACCTTTTTAGAGGTGGGAAGCAAAGTCAAGGTCAGTGATATCCTGCATGGCATTATTGTTCAGTCAGGGAACGATGCAGCTATTGTAATGGCAGAGGGTATTTCTGGAACTGAAAATGCGTTTGCGGATGAGATGAATTTTTGGGCCAAAAAGATTGGCATGAAAAATACTAATTTTCGCAATTCAACGGGCTGGCCAGATCCTGATCTAACCACAACAGCGAAAGATCTCAACATCCTCACTACTGAATTGATTAGGCGTTTTCCGGCAGATAAATATCCCGAATTATATCCCATCTTTGCAAAACGGGAGTTCACCTATAACAAGATTCGTCAACCAAATCGCAACCCGTTGGTGTATGGCAACGCGCGAGGCGATGGCCTCAAAACGGGTCATACACAAGAGTCGGGATATGGGCTTGTCGGGTCTGCCGTGCGGAATGACCAACGTGTTGTTATGGTCTTAAATGGTATGACAAGCATAAAACAGAGATCGGCTGAGTCAAACCGGCTGATGGATTTGATGTTTCGAGAATTTCAAACTTACCGGTTTTTTGATAAAGGCCAGGTGGTAGATCAAGCAAATGTATGGCTTGGTAACAAGCCAATGGTAGACTTAGTGCTTAATGAACCGCTACATTTGATTTTGTCCTATCAAGAACGCCGGAGTACACAACTATCAGTGCAGTGGCTCGATCCTATTCCAGCCCCCATTAAAAAAGGTGATCAGTTGGGTACGCTTACGCTAGACATGAATGGTGAGAAGCGAGAATTGTCTCTTCATGCAGCACAAGATGTTCAGGTTCTTGGAATGTTTGATCGCGTCAGCACGGCAATAAAGTATCTTGTTTTCGGGGCGCCAGTTATCTCGTCAGGGGCAAGGTAAAAAGTAAAATGCGTGGCCTGTTTATTACATTTGAGGGTGGTGAGGGAAGCGGAAAAACAACCCAAATTCAACGCTTAAAAATTTGGATTGAAAAAAACTATGAAGAATTTTCTCTGTGTCTCACGCGCGAACCCGGTGGTACTGAAGATGCAGAGTCAATACGCAGGTTATTGCTTCATGGGTTGGTACAAAAATGGCAACCCGCTACCGAGGCTTTGCTAGTGTCAGCCTCGCGCTATGAGCACGTTGTTCATGTAATTAAGCCTGCCCTAGAGCGCGGTGATATTGTAATTTGTGACCGGTTTACAGACTCTACCCATATTTATCAGGGTTTTGTGGGTGGGATCAGTGGTGAAGCGCTCGATGGACTTGACCAATTATCATGCAACGGGCTTGTACCTGATTTGACCCTACTACTGGATGTAGACAGCAATGTTGGGCTTGCCCGAACCATTGAGCGTGGCGGATCAGAAGGTCGGTTTGAAGCCAAAGGCGAGGCGTTCCATCAAAAAGTCAGGCAGGGGTTTTTAGCTAGAGCCAGAAAAGAGCCAAACCGTATAGTCAAAATCGATGCTGCAAGACCGCCTGACGATGTAGCGAGGGACGTCAATTCCAAAGTTAAGAAGCTACTGGCGGCACATAGATTTATAACAAAAGCGTCAAATCAATAATCGTTTCAATAAATGAAGACAGTTATTTAACTCCCGGGGATCAGGAAAACAAACAATGGGTGACGCTGACAATAATCATGAAAAAATTGCCGGTTCCACAACGGTGGTTGGTCACAGTGATTTCGTCGAATCATTTGTCACTTCGATGACTAGGGGGCGTATGCACCATGCGTGGCTTTTAACTGGTCCGTCCGGCATCGGGAAGGCCACTGTGGCGCGGTTTGCTGCCGCATGGTTATTATCCGAGAGGGCTAACGCAAAAGATCTCTTCGGTGCAGAGGTTGCCGATTTTTCTGTGTCGCTAGATAATCCAGCGTTCAAGCTGGTTTTTAACGGTGCGCATCCTGACTATTTGGCAATTGCGCCTGTTCTTGATGATAATAGATCTGGCCAAATCAAAATTGATCAAATTCGCGCTATGGTGCCTTTCATGGCGCACAAGCCAGCCCGTGGTCGATTTCGGGTTGCGGTAATTGACTCCATGGACGAGGTAAACCGTAATGGTGCTAATGCCATGCTTAAACTTTTGGAAGAGCCACCAGAGAACTCTATCATTTTACTTATTTCATCGTGCCCAGGCCAGCTACCACCTACTATCCGCTCACGATGCCGTGTAGTTCGACTATCGGCTCTAGATGCCCGTTCATGCCAGGATGTTTTGACAAAGAAGTGGCCGGATGCTGATGTAAAACAAATTGATTTACTATCTCAGTTGTGTGCTGGCGCACCAGGACGGGCCATTTCTCTTGCTGATAGCGGGGCTGCTGATTGTTATCAAGTCGCTTGTTCACTCCTTGCCCAGTCCAAACCCGATGTCAGCGCAATGGCTTCTTTGACCGGCAAATGGGGGCGCGGTGCAGCGGCAGGCCGGCTAAGCCGTGAGGGAGCAGCCTTTTGCCTGGACCGATTGCTGCGGTTAGCAGCGTTAACGGCATGTGGCCGCAACGCATCTGTCCCGTGCGACTTCGAGGTGCCTGCCATCCGCGTCTTATGCGACCGCTATTCGAGCACCCAATTAGCGGTATTTCATGGTGAATTCTTGCGAGACTCAGCGAGGGCCGAGGGTCTTCATATCGATTTTTCTCAATTTTTACTTCGGCAAATGATTAAATTAAGTGAGAAAACCTTGCCCTAGGGATATGACTGGGCTAACTCATTGCTTGTTTGAATATATTTTACAACGCGTTTATCCGGATTAATTCCATGAGCCAGAACTATTACATAACAACGCCTATTTATTATGTTAACGATAAACCTCATATCGGCCATGCTTACACAACGCTTGCCTGTGACGTAATGGCTCGTTTCAAGCGCCTTGATGGATACACGGTGACCTTTCTCACTGGAACTGACGAACATGGACAAAAAGTGGAGAAGGCCGCGGAGGCTGCGGACCTCACACCGCAGCACTTTACCGATCAGGTTAGCCAAAATTTTCGTGATTTGACCAAAGCCATGGATTTTTCAAATGATGATTTTATCCGGACAACAGAAAATCGGCATAAAGCGGCTTGCCAGAGAATATGGTCTATACTTCAAGATAACGGTAATATAAGGCTAGGAAAATATGAAGGGTGGTATTCTGTTCGGGATGAAACATTTTTTGCCGAAACTGAGCTTGTTGGTGGCATGGCACCAACCGGTGCGCCTGTAGAATGGGTTGAGGAGCCGTCATATTTTTTCAACCTCTCGGCTTGGCAGGATAAGCTATTGGCGTTTTATGACGAAAACCCCCGCTTTGTAGGGCCGGAAAGCCGATTTAACGAGGTAAAAAGCTTTGTAAAAAGCGGGCTTCGTGATTTGTCTGTGAGTCGGGCTAGCTTCAAATGGGGTGTTCCCGTTCCAGGTGATGATAACCACGTGATGTACGTATGGCTTGACGCACTAACAAACTATTTGACGGCAGCCGGTTGGCCGGAGAACGGGCCAGCAGGTGATAAGGAAAAATATACGAGGGTGTGGCCTGCTGATTTACACATGGTTGGAAAGGACATCTTGCGATTTCATGCAGTTTATTGGCCAGCATTTCTTATGGCTGCTGACCTGCCATTACCAAAGCGTGTTTACGCGCATGGCTGGTGGACAAATGAAGGACAGAAAATTTCAAAATCTTTAGGTAATGCAATTGATCCAAACCACCTTGCTGCAACCTACGGTCTTGATCAAACGCGCTATTTTTTAATGCGTGAGGTACCGTTTGGTAATGACGGTGATTTTTCGGTTCAGGCAATGACACAGCGGATAAATGGTGACCTTGCCAATGACCTTGGTAATTTATCACAGCGTGTGCTGTCGATGGTTTTCAAGAATTGTGATGGCATTATGCCAGCAATGCCGGAACCATTAAAATCAGAAGATGAGGAACTTTTAAAAAGCGTCGACTCATTAATAATAGATGTTCGTCGACATATTGATAATCAGGAATTCCATGAAGCGTTACGGATAATCTGGCAGGTTATTTCGCAAGCTAACCGATATATTGATTCCATTGCCCCATGGGCATTGAAGAAAACCAATCCCGAGCGCATGGCAGAAGTACTTGCTGTTCTGGCGGAAACCATTAGGAAAATTGCAATTCTGATTCAGCCAGTAATGCCGGACTCTGCTGGGAAAATATTAGACCAACTCGGGGTCGACCCGACGCAGCGCGATTTCAATTTTCTTGTCGGTAAGGCGCGACTCGCCAGCGGGCAGGGGATTGCAAAACCGGAACCGGTCTTTCCCCGGTTTGTGGATGAAAGCTGACGTCAATGCGTAATAATTCTAAGCCTATGATGATTGATAGTCACGCTCATCTTGATTACGAACAGCTTTCCGGTGATCTTGAGGGCGTTTTGGCACGTGCTGCTGAGGCTGGTGTTTCCCACATCATCACCATTGGCGTAAATTTGGCAACAGCTAATAGGCCAAAAGCGTTGGCTGAGGCTTATGACAATATTTGGTGTTCGGTTGGCATTCATCCGCACGAGGCGGCTACGGAACCAGACGCGGCCAATATAGACGCCATTCGAGCGTCTGCTGATCATCCAAAATGCGTCGCCATTGGAGAGGCGGGCCTTGATTATTTTTATGAGCATGCTTCACCAAAACAACAAGAGGATAGTTTTCGAGCACAAATCGCGGTTGCCCGCTGTTTGGATTTGCCAATTATCGTTCATACGCGTGATGCGGACAGTGATATGGCGGCCATTCTGGAAAATGAGATGGGAAAGGGAGCCTTTCGTGGCGTTTTGCATTGTTTCAGTTCTGGGGCTGAATTGGCAGAACGAGCCATTGACATTGGATTTTATATTAGTTTTTCAGGTATTCTAACTTTTAACAAAGCTGAGGAGTTACGCGCAATTGCAATGAATATTCCGGAAGATCGAATTCTTGTTGAAACAGATTCGCCTTATCTTGCGCCTGTGCCGTATCGTGGGCGTTCAAACGAACCAGCTTACACAGCTCATACATTGGCAAAGTTAGCCACAGTTCGGGGCAAACAGCCAGTGGAGATGGCGAATATTACCCGCGCAAATACACTTCGTTTGTTTAACCGCATGGATATACCATGAGAGTCACAATGCTTGGATGCGGAACATCAGTTGGAGTTCCGGCGCTTGGCCAAGCTGGCTGGGGTAAATGCAACCCAGAAGATGAACGTAATCGACGTCAACGTTGCGCCGTGCTTGTTGAAGTGAATGATACGGTAATTCTGGTTGATGCAGGGCCAGATATTCGCAACCAGTTGATACCGCTTGGGATAAAAAAGATAGATGCCCTACTGATCACCCATACGCATTCTGATCATGTTGCTGGGCTTGATGATTTGCGTGCTTTTTACTGGCCAGACCGCAATGATATACCTGTTTTTGCAACAAAACAGCATTCCCGTGAAATTCTTGCGCGGTTTCCCTATCTTTTTACAAAATTGACAGAATCGCCTTCCTATTTTGTTCCGCCAATGAAAATACAAATTATCGCTGCTGGTGATAAGTTAAGCATTGGCGGTTGCCAGATTGATGTGCTGCATCAGGATCACGGTAACACAACCTCGCTTGGCTTTCTTTTTGACAAAAAATTTGGATACTCCACTGATGTTGTTGGGATGCGCGATGATGTCTTTGATAAGTTGGCAGGTATTGACCTTTGGATTGTTGAGGCGTTGCGTTCTTCGCCGCATCAATCACACAGTCATTATGAGCAAACATTTGGCTGGATAGACAGGGTGAAGCCAAAGAGAGCCGTGCTCACACATTTGGGTCTTGAGGCCGATTATGAGGCATTATCTTCAATCTGCCCGGAAGGAACTGAACCCGGTATTGATGGGCTTACATTTACTCTCAAGTAAAAAACCATAATATACATTATGCGACATTTATTAATATAAGGCTGTTATAGCCATTGATTTAAACCACCTATTCCCCTCAGTTTAATTAATAATTATTTACTGTAGCTTGAGATGAACACGTCCATTCATGTTTTGGCTCCTTACGATTAACTATCTTTGATTACGGGCGCTCAAACCTTCACCTCACGTTAAGAAGCAATCGTGCCTTGTGGCCACATTATCGCAAACTTTTCAGTGTAAGTCTCTTTTTAAGGCTTCTGTTATCTGCAAGATTACGTTAATGATAGATTATTCCCTTGGGGTGTTTCGGTGTTTTCCGCCGGATCTGAGAAAAACCCATTGAACCTGAACCAGGTCATGCTGGCGGAGGAAAGAGGAACTGGACGGCACCTGCCCGATGCCCCCTGACCCACTTCTTACACCGCCCAATATGGCTAACGCTGCATTGGAGTTGTTATGAATATTAAATCCCTATGTATTTCTCTTGTTATGGTTTTGTGCGTGCCGATACTTGCCATGGCTAAGCCAGTCCTGACTATCTATACCTATGAGTCATTCGCTTCTGAATGGGGTCCCGGTCCGGCCATTGAGAAGGCTTTTGAGAAAAATTGTGACTGCGATCTGCAATTCATCGCGCTTGATTCTTCTATAGGTATTCTTGGTCGAGTTCAGCTTGAAGGTTCGGCTTCAAAGGCTGACATTATCCTGGGGCTTGATACCAATCTGATGACGACGGCAAGACAAACAGGCCTGTTTGCGTCCCATGGCATCAGCCTTGCAGGCCGGACAGCGTTGCCGGTCGCTTTTAAGGACGATATTTTCGTGCCTTTTGACTGGGGCCATTTTGCTTTTGTTTATGACAGCACAAAGTTGTCTACAGTGCCAATGTCGCTTGCCGACCTCGTCGCCGCTCCCGATGATCTCCGCATCATCATTCAGGATCCTCGTACCGCGACCCCAGGCCTCGGGCTGCTGCTTTGGATCAAATCCATCTATGGGGACAGGGCGCCAGAGGTTTGGGCTACCCTAAAACCAAAAATTGTTACTGTAACAAAGGGGTGGTGGGACTCTTATTCAATGTTCCTAGAGGGTGAGGCCGATATGGTGCTTTCATACTCCACCTCCCCGGCCTATCACATTATTTCCGATGGCACCGATCGATACAAGGCGGCCAGCTTTACTGAGGGGCATTACATGCAGATTGAAGTGGCAGCTATGCTGAAAGGCGCCTCTGAACCTGAGCTTGCTAAAAAATTCATGGATTTTATCCTCACGGAGGGGTTTCAGGCAGTGATTCCAACGACGAACTGGATGTATCCTGCTGGCAGAGTGGCACTTCCTGATAGTTTTGAAACGCTCATTAAACCGGCAAAATCCCTCTTGTTCACGCCTGATGAGGTTGCGGCTAACAAAGCGTCCTGGGTCGATGAATGGCAAACAGCTCTTACCCGATAGCCAGTTGCTGGAAAAACGGCGCCTATGTGCCGCTTGGCATGCTGGCAGCGGCGGTGTTAATCCTGATGGCCCTTACTGCTATTGGCGGGTTGCTTGGTGTTGGTGCCCCAGCACGGCCAGAGGGGCTAAATATGAGTCTACTTTCCGGCGATCTCTCACGTGTCGCGCGAGTTGCTGGTTTCACTTTCTGGCAAGCGTCGCTTTCGGCTCTTCTGTCGCTGTTGGTTGCCCTACCTGTAGCCATATCGTTTTTACGCAGAATATTAACATCGAGATTTAAAAATCTGAATTCATTATCATTTTTAGCTATTGTAATGCCAACAACTGTGGCCGTTTCAGGGCTTCTCGGTGTCTGGGGCCAGAATGGAGTCATCTCGCATTTGCTACGCGCCATTGGCGCTAATGGCCTGTCTCCGATTTATGGTCTCGGTGCAGTTCTGTTGGCGCATGTGTTTTTCAACGCGCCGTTAATGCTGCGGGTGTTCCTCTCGGGCCTGTCTTCGATACCGGCCGCGCAATGGCGTCTCGCCGCGCAATGGGGGCTTAGCGATTGGCAGCGTTTCAAACTGATTGAATGGCCGGTACTTAAACCTCTCATTCCCGGTGTTGTGACAATCGTCTTTCTGCTCTGTTTTACCTCATTTTCGCTGATTTTGATGCTTGGTGGGGGCCCCGGCGTAACCACGCTTGAGTTGTCAATCTACACCGCACTCAGATTTGAATTTGATATGCCAATGGCAGCATTTCTGTCGCTTGTCCAATTGACAATCTGCACAGTTTTGGTGGCCATTCTGGCACGTTTTGATGCAACTGGAATGGCGGCTATTGCACCTTCTTATTCTAAAAGACTAAGCCAGCCGGGCGATACGAGCCACTTCGCGGTCCTTTTAGATGGGGGAGTGATTGCGGCGTTTTTGTTGCTTGCTCTGGCACCAATCGCTTCTATCGTGGTCGGTGGAATCTCGAGCAACCTGCTCAATGTTATCGGTTGGCCCGCTTTCCATCGAGCATTGCTTTCGTCGCTAATCATCGCGATTGCATCAGCGTTGTTGGCCACGGCACTCGCAACATTAATGGCAGCTGCGCGGGTGCGCGTGGGCAGCGCTGGAAAATGGGTTTTTGATCTTGCTGTCTCGCTCTATCTCGCTGTATCGGCCATAGTCCTTGGCACCGGGATATTTGTTCTGCTGCGTGATTTGGTTGATGTATTTTTCATTGCGCCGTTTATACTGCTAATGGCCAACATGCTTGTCGCCCTGCCATTTTCATATCGAATAATTCAGGGAAAAATGGCGATGCTGGCGCAGTCACAAGATAAATTATGTAGCAGCCTTGATCTGCGAGGGTGGCGCCGGTTCCGGTTGATTACCTTTCCGGCGTTGGCGCCCGAACTTGGTTTTGCCGCTGGTCTCAGCGCGGCGCTCTCGATTGGCGATATGACCGTGATCGCCCTCTTCGGCAGCCAGCAGTTTCAGACCCTGCCTTGGCTCTTATATCAGACGATGGGCCGCTACAGGGCAGAAGATGCGGCAGCGCTGGCGCTGCTGCTCCTTGTTCTGACGCTGCTTCTCTTCGGTGGATTTGTAAAAGGCGCGGCCCTTCTGCGACGGAGGCAGATTGATGTTACAGATTGAGGGGCTTAGTTTTAATTGGAGTGAGGATCTCCATTTCACCTACGGTCTCAGCATTGCCCGTGGTGAAATTCTGGCGCTTCAGGGGCCGTCCGGCGTTGGTAAGACAACGCTGCTTGAACTAATTGCCGGTTTTCAGACCCCAACTGCCGGTAAGCTCACCTGGGATGATATTGATCTGCTAACCCTGCAACCATGGCAGCGGCCCGTGACAACAGTTTTTCAGGCGGACAATCTGTTCGCACATTTGACTTGTCTCAATAATGTTATAGTGGGGCTTGGCCCCAAGGAAAAAATGAGGCCAAATCTCCTCAACCAGATACATGATTACTTTGCGCAGCTTGGTCTTGCGGGGTTGCAACAGAGGATGCCATCGCAAATTTCCGGTGGACAGCAACAGCGTGTAGCACTTGTTCGTGCCCTTATCCGTGCTCGCCCAATCCTGCTTCTTGACGAGAGTTTTAGCGCACTCGACTGGGAGATGCGCCAGGAATGTTTTGATGCCCTGAAAACCGTTGTTAAATCGCATAATATGGCGGCACTGCTGGTCAGTCACGATTCGCGTGACACGGCGTACCTTGGGTGCGGGGAGCTGCGACTTACATTGTTATAACTGTAAACGGGTTGTGGTCTGTGGATTGGTTTAACGAAGCCCGACGGCCATCAAAACGCACCAGATCAAATCTGGCAGAATGCTTCTGATCTTTTATCTATTTCTTAAATCATAAGTGGTGAGCGCGACAGGATTCGAACCTGTGACCCAGTGATTAAAAGTCACTTGCTCTACCAACTGAGCTACGCGCCCACAAAACTCATGTATTTTGGTCTAGTGACCGTTGGTACACCTTAGTCACTTGACCTTTTCTTACCTAATCCACGAATCCCTGTCTATAGTTTTCTGCGCTGTCATTTCGTTTTTTTCTTTAGTGCTACCAAAGGTTTGCGTGTGGTTGGCGTGTGGTTTGACTTGAGGGCAAGTGACTGTGGTTTTAGGCGCAACTGACCTGAGAAATTAAAGAAAGGCTAAAGCCTGTTCTCTGTTCTCATCGTCACGGCGTAGCCACCCTTTCCCCGAATGGTCAGTTAGACAACGACCGATAGAAGAGTCGAGTTTGCAGACACCTATACACGAAGAAGTCATAATTGCCCCTTCCTTATGGTCTTGGAAAGGTTTTACCGACAATACGCTGAACAGCAAGCCAAACCACAACACTAGCCATTCCGTAAATGGCCCGTTCTTCAAACTCAATTTCTTTAGCTAAATAGACAGCAACCAGCGCAACAACGCAGACCGTATTGTTTATTGCGGTGATGCAACTGCGAATTAAAATGTGCTTGTTCATACCCTGTCTTTGGTGGTTGTTCTGAGACAATTTGTCTGATTGTTGTTTAGGCATAGAAGTTCCATCGTGATTGTTCGCTAGGAGCTTATGGGAACCTTCCCCCACTTTGTGATAACCTAGTTCCTAGCGAACTTCCTACAGATTAAACAATAAAGATGCTGCTAGTCCACAGATGAAGCCTCCATCGTTAAGATAAAGACTATTCGATTTAGTCATATGAGCGGTGATTTAAGCTTTTGATTCTGTTACAAGACCTGTGACCCTGTAATTAAAAGTTACTTGTTCTACCAACTGAGCTACGCGCCCGACTTTAGAAATCATGTGTAAGACTGATGTCCCAGTGGCTTGCGGTATTTGACAGCACCAAACCACCGGTTGGCAAAACCAAGAATTGGCGTCTAAAGGAAAAAGTTACTTATTTGCAAATAGTTAAGGATAATTTCGCGTCGTGCTTATGTTTGAACCCATCAATGAGTGCCTGGTTTTTAACACGGATTGTGGGTCAAAGAGCTGAGCGTTCTCGCATCTTCCTGTGAAGTGCATCGGCTACATTTGTGGGCACAAAGCTAGAGACATCACCATTGAAAAGAGCAATTTCCTTTACGAAACGCGATGCCACAAAATGTTGCTGTTCTGCTGCCATTAGAAACATAGTTTCTAGTTCGCCATGAAGTCTCTTGTTAATGCTCGCCATCTGAAATTCATATTCGAAATCAGCAACCGCCCGAAGTCCGCGCAGAATTGCTGTGGCTTTCTGCTCGGATGCAAAATCAGTCAGTAATCCAGAAAAACTTCTAACAAGGACGGGCGCGCTGGGTTTTTGTTTGACATTGATTTGCTCAACTTGGGCCATGACCAGTGCTGTGCGTTCCTCGATCGTAAAGAGTGGTTTCTTCCCGCTATTTAATGAAACGGCCACAATAAGCTGATCACCGAGATTTGCACCTCTTTTAATAATATCAATATGGCCGTAGGTCAGCGGATCAAATGTTCCGGGGTAAATAATTACTTTTTGACTCATTCGCCTATCTCATTATGGGTGGTATCATTCATATTGTTATCAGTTCTCTCTCCTGACCCACCAACATTGTCCATGCCAGTATGCGTATTTTCACCATCTGTGCCAACATTAAGATCTTCATCGTCTTCACTGACGGCCTCTCTAACAAGACCTGCCGAAACAACTTTCTCGCTTTCATCTCCGGCGACGTCAAAAAGCCTTACTCCTTGTGTTTTACGGCCAGCAATACGAATGGAGTCCCCTTCTGCACCATGGACACGAATCCTAATGACCTGACCCATATTCGTGACCAGCATCAACTGATCTTCTTCAACGACCGTAAATGAAGCCATAACTTGGCCATTACGCTCGCTGGTTTCTATATTAGCAACACCCTGCCCGCCACGGCCTGAACGGCGATAATCGCTTACCTGCGTGCGTTTCCCATATCCATTTTCTGTGACTGAGAGAATATATTCATTAGCTTCATCAGTGATGATCGACATGGATACAACACGATCATTGCCAAGAAGCCGAATTCCTCGCACTCCATTGCTGTCACGGCCTCTGAATACACGCACCGCACTGGCTGCAAAGCGAATCGCCTTTCCATTGCGTGATGCCATTAGAACATCGTTATCATCACTGCACGGCAACACACCAACGAGATCATCACCATCTCGCAGTTTCATGGCAATTTTGCCATTGCGCTTGATATTGGTGAAGTCACTCAAGTTGTTGCGGCGCACATTACCTGATGCTGTTGCAAACATTACGTTTAGATCTGCCCAAGAAGTTTCATCTTCAGGCATTGGCATAACTGTGTTGATTGTTTCTTCCGGTTCAATAGGCAGAATGTTGACCATTGCCTTGCCGAGTGATTGTGGGGCGGCCTCGGGCAGCTTGTAGCATTTCAACTGATAAACCATGCCATGTGATGTGAAAAATAGGATTGGCGTGTGTGTGTTACTTACAAACAGTCTCGTGACAAAATCCTCATCACGGGTTTTCATGCCCGAACGTCCTTTGCCACCGCGTCTTTGAGCACGATAAACTGATAACGGTACACGTTTGATGTAGCCGCGATGACTAACCGTTACTACCATGTCTTCTTGCTGGATTAGATCTTCATCGTCTTGATCCCCAAGCTGGTCAGTGATTTCAGTGCGGCGCGGATTGGCAAGTCTCTCGCGCGTTGCCGCTAGTTCATGCAGAACAACCTGGCTAACACGCGTTTCAGACCCCAAAATATCAAGATAATCCGCAATTTTATCGGCTAGTTCACGTGTTTCAGCGCTTAGCTTGTCGCGCTCCATGCCTGTCAAACGTTGAAGGCGCAGTTCCAGAATCGCCCGGGCTTGCGTCTCAGACAGGCGGTAATGTCCGTCAATGACTGCATGGCCGGGGTCATCAATCAGCGAAACAAAACCTGCTACTTCAGCTGCAGGCCAATTGGCATCGCATAGCGCGTTGCGAGCGGACTCAGAGTCGGGCGCTTTTTTGATCAATTCAATGATTGTATCAATGGAAGCCAGTGCGACCATCAGGCCAGCTAATATGTGCGCTCGATCACGTGCCTTCGACAAAAGAAAGGTTGTCCGCCGGACCACCACTTCCTTTCGGAATGAACAAAACGCGGTGATGACGTCTTTTAATCCCATCTGTTGAGGGCGGCCGCCGTTCATTGCCAGCAAATTTACGGGGAAACTGGTTTGCAGTCTTGTGTGTCGATAAAGCTGGTTGAGCACAACATCACCTTGCGCATCCCGCTTAACCTCAATCACAACTCGCATTCCATTTCGATCTGACTCGTCGCGGATATCAGAAATGCCTTCAAGCGTTTTTTCGCGCACCATTTCGCCAATGCGTTCTAATAATTGCGCCTTATTTACTTGATACGGAATTTCATGAATGATTATCGCTTCACGATCCTTCGCGTTCGTTTGGACCTCTGCTTTAGCGCGCATGATGATTGATCCGCGGCCTGTAGCGTAAGCCTCGCGAATGCCCTGTCGACCCATGATAAGGGCACCTGTTGGAAAGTCCGGCCCTGGAACGATTTCTGTTAGTGCCTCGGTGGTTATTTCTGGATCCTCAATGAAAGCTTCACAAGCTGCAATCACCTCGCCTGGGTTATGCGGTGGAATATTAGTGGCCATTCCAACGGCAATTCCATTTGCACCATTAACCAATAAATTAGGGTATTCAGCTGGTAAAACTGTTGGTTCAAGCTGCGTTTCATCATAATTGGCGGTGAATTCAACGGTATCTTTATCAATATCACGTAGCAGACTTTCAGCAGCCCGAGCCAACCGTGATTCCGTATAACGCATAGCAGCTGCTGGATCACCATCAACCGATCCAAAATTTCCTTGGCCATCAACTAGCGGCAGCCGCATAGAAAAATCTTGCGCCATTCGAACCATGGCTTCATAAATCGAAGAGTCGCCATGGGGATGGTAATTACCCATCACATCACCGACTACACGGGCCGATTTGCGAGGTGGCCTTGACCAGTCGTAATTACCTTCCATCATGGCATAGAGAATACGGCGGTGAACTGGTTTTAATCCATCGCGCACATCTGGGAGTGCCCGCGAAACAATTACGCTCATCGCATAATCTAAATAAGATTTACGCATCTCGTCCGAAATCGAAATTGTTGGATTCGTTAAATCGGTCTTGTCGGTCACGCTTTTTTTCTTTCTGCCTAAGGAGGCTCGCTTAGGCAAGTCCTCTCGTCAGCCTGTAATGCCTTTTGTTAAGGCACATTTAAGCTACAATATTTACACGATTTTAGCCTGACAGGACACTAAATATTGTGATTTTGGTTATTTTTTGCACAAAAAAAACGGCGTCCACACCACTACTCTGGATGCCGCTTTATATTTGTATTTCAACTTATTGAATTAAAATGGAATATCGTCATCAAGATCATTTGCGCCGCGCATTGGTGGCGGACTAGCCGGCCCACCAGTTGTCGGGGTTTGATCATAGCCCACCTCGCCTCCACCAAAACCACCGCTATCGATCATGCCAGAGGTCGTGTCAGCACGGCCACCTAGCAAGGTCAACTCACCGCGAAAGCGCTGCAGTACAACTTCAGTTGAGTATTTTTCAACGCCCTGCTGGTCGGTCCATTTCCGGGTTTGCAATTGCCCCTCGATATAACAGGTAGATCCCTTACGCAAATATTGTTCCGCTATTCGGCCCAAATTTTCGTTGAAAATAACAACTCGGTGCCATTCAGTACGTTCTCTTTGCTCGCCTGAATTCTTATCTTTCCAACGCTCAGATGTCGCGAGTGATAAATTGACGATTTTATTTCCGTCTTGTGTTGACCTAACCTCAGGGTCGCGTCCTAGATTGCCAACTAGGATGACCTTGTTAACGCTACCTGCCATTGAAATTTCACTCCTAAACCGACTTGGTCTCTAGCCTCATTGGCCAAAGCTTACATGTCCTGAATTTAGCGTTAGATTAATCCTCCTGGCAAGCGGATAAAACGACAAAATAACGTTTCATTTGACCGTTTCGGTATAAACTGGCCATTTACGATCAAGATAAATAAATGGGATGCTTTTTGTTACAACTGCAAATCACTTTTCCCCCGAAAAAGGGCTGAAAAAAACTAGCGAAAAACCATTTGGTCAGTTTATAGTCGCGCTATGCCTAATGAAACAAAAACAACACAAGTTGCCAATCAGGCCGACCAAAGATCCTGCGTTGACACCGCTATTGAACCTCGGTTGATCGCAGTGCGTGGTGCGCGCGAACATAACCTTGATGACGTGGATATTGATTTACCGCGTGACCAACTAGTGGTGCTCACCGGTCTGTCAGGGTCCGGCAAATCATCACTAGCCTTTGATACGATTTATGCCGAAGGGCAACGCCGCTATGTGGAATCTCTCTCAGCCTATGCGCGTCAGTTTTTGGATATGATGAATAAACCGGATGTTGATCTTATCGAAGGCTTGTCGCCAGCTATTTCAATAGAACAAAAAACAACGTCGCGTAATCCACGCTCTACTGTCGGTACAGTGACCGAAATATACGATTACATGCGTTTATTGTGGGCTCGTATTGGTATTCCTTTCTCACCTGCCACAGGTTTGCCAATTCGCAGTCAAACAGTCAGTCAGATGGTTGATGTCTTGCTGGGTCTTGATGAGGGAACCCGATTATATCTCCTGGCGCCCATCGTGCGAGGCCGTAAAGGAGAATATCGCAAAGAGCTGAGCGAACTGAATCGCAAGGGTTTTAGCCGAGTTCGTATCAATGGAGATATTTATGATGTTGATGACACTCCATCGCTTGATAAGCAAAAGAAACATAATATCGAGGTTGTTGTTGACCGTGTAGTGATTACTGATGATCCGGATGAGCTTGCAACGCGGCTTGCAGACTCGCTGGAAAC
Source organism: SAR116 cluster bacterium AG-447-A06 (assembly GCA_003212345.1). Classification (GTDB taxonomy): domain Bacteria; phylum Pseudomonadota; class Alphaproteobacteria; order Puniceispirillales; family Puniceispirillaceae; genus UBA3439. Next base: position 4,778 of record QCPZ01000025.1, on the reverse strand, counting down.
CGCGCTTGGTCTCAGTGATGGGCTAGTGTTTAGTGAATTAGCAGATAAGGATCAGCGAATTGTCTTTTCGGCCCGTTTTGCCTGCCCCGAATCTGGTTTTACCATTGATGAAATTGAACCACGGTTATTTTCATTCAATAACCCCTATGGCGCTTGCCCGTCGTGTGATGGCCTCGGTGTCAGTAGTCATTTTGATGAACAGCTTGTCGTGCCAGACAGGCAAATTAGTCTCCGAAACGGAGCGCTGGCACCGTGGTCTTCCAATAGTTCGCGTTACTATCTCCAAACACTAGAGTCACTAGCCAAACAATTCAAATTTTCATTGGACCTTCCATTTAGTGAGTTGGACGGAGATGTGCAATCGATTATTCTTTACGGGTCGGGGAAAGTGCCTGTTACAATGGAATTTGATGACGGCATAAGGTCTTATCGGACTACAAAACCTTTTGAAGGGGTTATTCCAAATCTTTCGCGCAGGTATCGTGAAACGGACTCATCATGGGTTCGTGATGAGTTGGAAAAATTCCGAGGCAACCAGCCTTGCAATTCCTGCAATGGAAAACGCTTGAAAAATGAAGCGCTAGCAGTGAAAGTAGACAACACAGATATATCAGATATTGCTCGCCTTTCAATTTCTGACGCGAGGCAATGGTTTTATGATCTTGGTGAAAAACTAACTGGTCAAGATTCTGAAATTGCCGCGCGTATCTTGAAGGAGATTAATGAAAGGCTTGGATTTTTGGTCAATGTTGGCCTTGGCTATCTGGCTATGTCACGCAACTCAGGCACACTGTCGGGCGGTGAATCTCAGCGCATTCGTCTAGCCTCGCAAATTGGGTCAGGACTAACCGGCGTTTTATATGTACTGGATGAACCCTCGATTGGCCTTCATCAACGTGATAATGAGCGGCTGCTTTCAACTCTCATCCGGCTTCGTGATCTTGGCAACACTGTTCTCGTTGTGGAACATGATGAAGAAGCCATACTGCTGGCGGATCATGTAGTGGATATGGGGCCAGGTGCAGGAGTTCATGGCGGTCGTGTTGTTGCGGCGGGCACACCAAGAGATGTGATGAACAACCCGGAGTCTTTGACCGGCAAATATTTGTCTGGCGAATTGAAAATCGTTATCCCTAAAACACGTCGAGCTGCAAAAAAAGACCGTGCCATAAAGGTAGAAAACGCAACTGGCAATAACCTGCAGGGGGTAACCGTTAAGTTTCCACTTGGGGTGATGACGTGTGTAACTGGAGTTTCCGGCGGTGGTAAATCAACTTTAGTGCTCGAAACTCTCTGGAAATCGCTTGCGCGAAGTCTACATAAATCCCGCGAAACGCCCGCACCTCACACGGCTATCTTTGGCACCGAATTCCTTGACAAAGTGGTTGATATTGATCAATCGCCGATTGGCCGTACGCCGCGATCCAACCCAGCAACCTACACTGGTGCCTTTACGCCAATACGTGAATGGTTTGCCGGCCTCCCCGAGGCAAAGGCTCGTGGCTATGCATTAGGACGATTTTCCTTCAATGTAAAAGGTGGACGTTGTGAGTCTTGTCAGGGCGACGGTTTAATCAAAATTGAAATGCATTTTTTACCAGATGTTTATGTTACTTGTGATAATTGTAAAGGACGACGTTATAACCGGGAGACGCTGGAAATAACATGGCGTGGTAAATCAATTGCTGATGTGCTAGATATGACAGTGGAGGAAGGCGTTGAATATTTCAAAGCTGTGCCATCAATCCGTGAAAAACTGGAGACCATGCTTCGGGTCGGGCTTGGATATGTTCGCATCGGCCAACAGGCAACGACCTTGTCGGGTGGTGAGGCCCAGAGAGTAAAACTATCCAAAGAATTATCGCGTCGGGCCACTGGCCGAACAATTTATATTCTTGACGAACCAACAACCGGCCTTCATTTTCACGATATTGCTAAATTACTCGAGGTGTTGCAGGAACTTGTCGATCAAGGTAACACGGTTATTGTTATAGAACATAATATGGATGTTATTAAAACGGCTGACTGGATTATTGACCTTGGCCCCGAGGGTGGTGACGGCGGCGGCTACATAGTTGCGGAAGGCGTTCCGGAGGCCGTAGCCAAAGTTACTACCTCTTATACTGGCAACTACCTCGCTCGGATTCTGAAAAAGTGAGGTTTTGTGATTAGCTCTAACCCCGTTCATGTTATTGGCGGTGGCCTCGCTGGTTGTGAGGCCTCGTTTCAACTTGCCAGTAACGGTATTCCTGTTGTTCTTCACGAGATGCGTCCAATTCGTAAAACTGATGCGCATCAGAGCGCGGGACTTGCGGAATTGGTCTGTTCAAATTCTTTTCGTTCAGATGATGCTACAGCAAATGCCATTGGCGTCCTTCATCAGGAAATGCGTATGTTGGGATCCCTGATTTTACAGGCGGCTGATTCTGAGAAAGTCCCTGCTGGTGGCGCATTAGCTGTTGACCGTGAGCGGTTTTCTGCGATTGTTGAGGCTCAAATTACCGCCCACCCTATGATTACCGTTGTCCGTGAGGAAGTGCGTGACATTCCGGATGAATGGCAACACGTTATAGTCGCCACTGGCCCTTTGACATCTCCGAGTCTAGCTGAGGCAATCCGGTGCTGGGGCGGTGAGGACGACCTAGCATTTTTTGATGCGATAGCTCCGATTGTGCATTTTGACAGTGTGAATATGGATGTAGCTTGGTTCCAGTCACGCTATGATAAATCAACTGGTGGCGGTGATGGTAAAGACTATATCAATTGCCCGATGACAGAGCTGCAATACGAAGAATTCATCAACGCTCTTTTGACTGGTGAAAAAATGGCATTCAAGGAATGGGAAGAGAACACGCCCTATTTTGACGGCTGTATGCCCATCGAAATTATGGCGTCGCGTGGACGGGAAACATTGCGCTGGGGACCGATGAAACCAGTTGGCCTGACCAATGCCCATGATGGGTCACGCCCTCATGCAGTGATTCAACTGCGCCAAGATAATGCGCTTGGTACGTTGTATAATATGGTTGGATTCCAGACAAAGCTCAAATATGCAGAACAGGTAAGAGTTTTTCAGACGATTCCGGGTCTTGAAAGGGCACAATTTGCGCGGCTTGGCGGATTGCACCGCAACACCTTCATAAATTCACCGCGCTTACTGGATAATCAATTACGACTAAAAGGAAGGCCTAAGCTCCGCTTTGCTGGACAAATTACCGGCGTTGAGGGGTATGTTGAGTCGGCTGCGATTGGCCTTCTTGCTGGCCGGATGGCTGCTACCGAAGCAAAAGGATTTAAATGGCAAGGCCCCCCCCCTAGAAACGGCCCATGGCGCACTTTTATCGCATATTACTGGCGGTGCCATGGCAGATAGTTTTCAACCAATGAATGTCAATTTTGGCTTGTTTCCAGAATTACCACTTAATGAAAAAGGACGACGCCTTCGTGGCCGTGATCGAAAAGCCGCACATGCACAACGCGCATTGAGATACATGGAAGGCTGGGCCTAACCTGCGGACAAAGTGGGAATCATGGGTGGTTTAAATAAAGTTTCATTCATTTCGGGGGACCAAAGATATGCCAAACCAAAAATCGCCAAACGAGCAACGGATCATCCAACCCCGCATCATGGCTTATTCGCGTTGCATTCAACTTAGAATTCTGGCTACCCTGCAGTTTACGGCTTAGACAAGCCGACAAGTACAGCAAGGTTCGCTCCTCTTCGCGGTCATTTTTCCTCAAGGATTTGATATCACTATTGCCAAAAAGTCCGCCAGATTTTTTTCCGAGGGTTGCAAAATAAAGCTCTCGTCCAATCACGGCTGCCTGGTCTAATGCTGTTTTGTGACCAAGATGAAGCGCAATAAGACGCCACACGGCTTCCCAGCCTACGCTACTGTCCCGCGTTTCATAATGACAGGCCGTCTGCCACTCGCTAATAATAACTTGGAGCTGGGTCGAAAAATTATCATGTCTTTGATATTGTGATTGCAAGCAAGCTACCAATGGCACGTTCTGTTCGGTCATGTTTGCAAGTGCATCTGCCCACCATTGGATACGTATTGCGGCGAGCAATGACTCGCTGGGAATGTGAAGGGCCGCGTCAAGAGCGATCGCAAGATCAAATACCGATGCAGTCATTAGTTGATTTTCGATGGACTCAAACATCAAACAAAGCGCTAATGGACGGCCAAGCGGATGTCCACTTTTGCGCAATTGACTCAGGGCCGTTTTGGCCAAAATACCCTGTGCTGCATTATATCTACTTGATGTATTGTTTTTCATCGCTTCTAATCATGAGGGCTAGTTTTCTGGGGTTTTTTTGTTGTTTTTTTTTGCGACATCATCAGGCAACAGCATAAACACCCGCTGCAGCATCGCGCCCCTCGCTCATCAAAACATTCCAAGTACGGCATGCCGCAGCGGTTGACATTAATTCCAGTGCAATTCCCAAAACCTTTAATGAACCTGCCAGATCACTCATCGGCGCCATTGGCGCTCCACCAACACCAAGGATGAATAATGGTGGTGGCGTCTCGCCGAGGTGTGGCAATATATGTTCAATAGTCAAATCGGTAGCATTTTTGGGCGGGTGCCAAGCTAGCGTTTGGCGAGGCCGTAAAATAATGGAACCTCTTTGCAATTCTCCCGAAACACGAAAACTGTTTCCGCCGTAGCCATTGATCAGCTTAAGGTTTCCGCTATTCTGAAAGGCTTGTATATCAACAAGCTCACGGGGTGCGTTTGGAGATTTAGGATCGTTCATATTCTGGCGTTTC
>QCPZ01000024.1 GCA_003212345.1 SAR116 cluster bacterium AG-447-A06 | reverse complement strand
GTAGCCTTGCGGCATTTCGGTAAGGTTGTGATATTTTTATGTCTGTTAGCTTTGCTATTGTTGGCCGGCCAAATGTTGGAAAATCAACACTGTTTAACCGGTTAATTGGTCGACAGCATGCGATTGTTGATGATAAGCCGGGGGTAACACGTGATCGCCGTGAAGGGCAGGGGCATTTAGCGTCGCTATCCTTCACGGTAATCGACACCGCAGGTTTGGAAGATGTTAATGATGGCTCGCTGGAAGAACGAATGCGACGCCAAACAGAAATGGCGATTATCGATGCCGATGTTACTTTGATGGTTGTCGATGCTAAGACAGGTGTGACACCAGTTGACAGTTTTTTTGCCAACGAAATTAGAAAAGCTGGAGCAAGTGTAATTTTGTTAGCTAATAAATGTGAGGGGAAGACTGGAGCGACTGGGTTGGCTGAGGCATGGTCACTAGGGCTTGGTGAACCTGTCCCTATTTCAGCTTCGCATGGTGAGGGGCTAGTAGATTTGCATGATGCGATGATCGCTGCCGCTGCGGCCATTGGGCTTGATGGTGCCTTAACCGGCGGGGCAATTTCTAATGATGAAGAGGATGTCCTTACTGATAGTGATCACATTGAAGACAAACTCTACTCTGAAGGTCAGCCCATTGACATGTGGCAAGATGAACAGGCTGTTCAGCCAATGCGGATTGCTATTGTTGGTCGTCCTAATATGGGAAAATCAACTTTGATAAATAGCTTAATCAATGAAGAACGGCTGTTGACTGGCCCTGAATCTGGTATTACCCGAGACGCTATTGAGGTGCCGTTTGAATGGAATGGCAAGTCTTATAAACTAGTTGATACAGCTGGTATGCGTCGACGCGCTCGGATTTCAGATAAGATTGAGAAACTAATGGTTGATGATGCGCTGCGGGCTATTCAGTATGCGCATGTTTGTGTTCTTCTGATTGATGCCACAGAAGAGATACACAAACAGGACTTATCAATTGCTCGCCTGATTGAAGATGAGGGTCGTGCGATTGTTATTGGTGCAAATAAATGGGATTTAGTTCGTGATAAACAAGCTGCGAGCAGCCAGATTTCTGACCGTTTGCAGACTTCACTTGCACAATCACGCGGTGTGCCTGTGGTGCAAATGTCAGGACTGCACAAGAAAGGTTTAAGTCAAATGCTGGGTGCGGCTGATCAAATGTATCGAGTTTGGAACAGGCGTATCTCAACTGGCCGTTTAAATCGTTGGCTTGAGTCTATGTTGGAGGCTCATCCACCGCCATTGGTAGAGGGCCGACGACTACGTATTCGATATATGACACAGATTAAAAGTCGCCCGCCAACATTTGCTTTGTTTGTTAGCCGCCCTGCTGATTTACCAGAGAGTTATTTGCGTTATCTAACCGGTGGTTTGCGCGTCGACTTCGGATTGCGCGGTGTGCCAATCCGTATGGTTATGCGCAAGCGTGAAAACCCATTCGCTCCCAGCTAGATTGTGGCAGGCATATCAGAAAGAGCGACACAAAGTTTTGTAATCAAGCTTGAGACACGCTTAACTCCTTCGCCCTTCAGTTCATATTTGCCGCCCATATAAAGGCGTCTGTTAATCTCTATTTGAATTGATTGCTGATTGCTGTTAGCGCGACCGTAATTTTTTGTTATATAGCCTCCAGCATAGGGGCTGTTCCAGGTTACGCTAAATCCTGTATCTTCGATAAGAGAGGTCAACATTTTGCCAATTTTCTGATCAAATGTACTGTGATGCAGATCGCCAAGAATAATATCTGGAAGAGGACGGTTTTGTTGGTCATGTGAAGGCATAGAATGGCAATCAATCAGGATTGCACGGCCAAATTTACTACTGGCATTAATCAGGGCTGCTTGAACGGCGGAATGATAGGGTTTATGGACCAATGCAATTCGGCTTTCGACTTCGTCATAGGGCAACAGTTGTCGGTGAATGACCTCTCTCGCAGCGGTCAAACGCGGCAATAAACCGTAACCGGCACGCACATGGCGTGACGGTTTGACATTGTTGCTAGCAGGCGGGCTGCTCAGCATGAGATGGTCAAGTGCATCAACAGGCCGATTTACGTCAATATAGGCTCGAGTGATTTTGTTCGTCACGCATGGAATACCTTGGTTCAGGGCACCGCTGATAAGTTGATCAACACCAAAGTCTTCTAGTCCACGGAGATCTGTTATATCGGCGATACTGGCGGCGATAAATTCCGCGGGGTAAATACGCCCTGCATGAGGGCAAGAAAGTACCACCGAACTTGCCCTCGCATGATCTGGTGGGCGCAAAGTCTCAACAGCACTGAAGACGGCTGGCTGAAGTGATATTAGTGGTAAGATAATCGGCCCGAAACTTGCAAAATTTGAATGTGTGTCCGCAGATTTTAATGTACTTGTGAGTTCGCCAGAGCGCATACCAACAGGCTGCGGTAAGAATTCTGCAGGCGTCGTCTCGGACAGGCTATCTGTCAATGTTGGCGAGGGATTTGCCGGGCATGCTGAATGAGGATCTGGAGCTTCAAAAGTGGACATGATATAATTCTAACTTGTCAAGTTGGTCAGGACAATAAGGAAGTTCAATCTGGCGTTGATTATAGACATATAATCGGTTTTTTGTTTTTTGATAATGTAAAGATTTGATTGAAAAAAGGCTTGATATGAAGGGCGTCATAGTGCAGTTATAGCGTGCACGTCTTAACAAAGGCAACAACCTAGCGTTCGGTTATCGGAGGCGGCGTCTCTGCTGGCAGGCATTTAATTGATATGGGGGTGTAGCTCAGCGGGAGAGCACTTCGTTGACATCGAAGGGGTCACAGGTTCAATCCCTGTCACTCCCACCATTTTAATACGCATGTTCTCGGTTCATGGTGCCAGATACCTGCACCTTGATAGGACTTCACTTGTTTGTTGAGTAGGTGAAATCTTTGTTACCCTAGAAAGCTGTAAACTCAGAGCCGTATAATTTCGTTCAGAGTGATGGTCCCAAGCAGACTTTGCTTGACTCATTTTAATTGAAATTAATGACTTTGTTTTTCCTTTATCAGTTCTGCGCGTCTTAAAACAGCTTGGGCACGCTTATAAACAGGCATATCAATCATTTTTCCGTTAATTTGTGCTGCGCCATGATTGTTTTGCCAAGCATCTTCCATAACTTCTATTATCAGTTCAGCTTCATTAACTTCCTCGGGTGTGGGACTAAAGCCGCGGTTTAGAGCGTCAATCATGGTTGGGTGAATGCAGGTAGCCCCTTCAAAACCAAAATTTGCAGATTTTTTTGCGACTTCAAACATGTAATCTGCATCCGAAAAGTCTGCAACCGTATCTAAAATACCTAGGGGCATTAACCCCGCAGCTTTCGCAGCAAGTGCCATTTGAATTTTAGGATAAGACAAAGTTTCTGCGTTTGGGTAAAGCCCGGCGGATGTTGCAAAATCCTCACCGCCAAGAATAAGACCTATGTTGCGATTTATTGATTCCGCTATTTTCTCTGCCGAGAGCAGCGCTTTTGGTGTTTCGAGCATTGGGATTGTCTTTATTTGTCCAATGTTCATTCCGCGTTCTTGCTCAAGGGAGGCTAGTAATTCATCAATTGCAATTAGAATACCAGCACTCTCGACTTTGGGTAGGAGTAACCCTCTTAACCCGTGTTGAATGACAGCTTCAATATCTCTGACTGCGAGACCTAATGGTGCATTAATTCTAACGAGTATGTCTGACGGCCCGCCCACTAACTTTTGTATTGCGCTTTTACAAATTTCTCGAGCTTTTAACTTATCTTCTGGTGCAACGCTGTCCTCTAAATCTAAAATAATCGCATCAGCACCGCGGCTTTGTGCTTTTGCAAGAAATTTTTCATTGTTTGCAGGCATATAAAGAAGAGAACGCCACAGCGGTGCTTCGCTTTTTTGTTGGCTTTTATTAGCCTTAAGGTGCTGATTTTTCATTTGATACTTTTTCTTTCAAAAAACTGATGTATTCGCTTTTCTTCGAACCCTGCTGCCAAAAGGATCTCGGTTGTGTCTTGTCCAATTTTTGGCGCGGCGTTACGAAATGTTGCTGGAGTATCTGAGAGGTCAGGAACGGGTTTGTGGACTGGTATTTTGCCAAGATCATCATCAGGGATTTCAGAATAAATTTCGCGTTCAACGAAGTGCGGATCTGATGTAATGTCCGCTATGGAATAAAGTGGTGCTACCGTTACATCCGCTTCTACTAATGCCTTTAAAGCCTCATTTTTGTTGCGCTTTGCAATCCATTTAGCAACGGTTTGATCAACAATATCACGATGTTTCAGTCGCCCTTCATTGGTGTTAAAGCGGCGATCTTCATTCATTTCTCCATGGCCAATAGTGTCAAAAAGTCTGGCAGCCATTTTTGGAGTTGATGCTGAGATTGACAAAAAGTAACCATCTTTTGTTTCATAAACATTGCGCGGTGCAGACGTGCTCGATTGATTGCCAATGCGTTCCTTTGGTTTTCCAACAAGTTTGTAATCTAGGGCTTCTGGGCCAAGAACAGAAACCATCGCGTCAAGAAGAGCAAGGTCAATGATTTGTCCTTCGCCACTTGCGTCTCGTGCTCTTAAAGCCATTAAAATTGCGTTTGATCCGTAAAGACCGGATATCATATCCGCAAGCGCAAGTGGCGGAAGCAGGGGACCACCGTTTAACTCACCGTTTTTATGAGCAAAACCGGACATAGACTCAACCAGCGTGCCAAAACCTGGTCTTGACTTGTATGTTCCTGTTTGGCCAAAACCGGAAATTCTGAGAAGAATGAGTTTTGAATTAATTTGCTTTAGTATGTCAAAGCCAAACCCCATTTTTTCAAGAGTTCCCGGCCGAAAGTTTTCGATCATTACATCTGAATTCACAATGAGGTGGCTTATGATTTCCGTAAAATCCGGCGACCTAAAGTCTAATCCAATACTTTTTTTGTTTCGCGAATATACCTTCCAAAAAGTAGACTCCCCGCCCTGTTTCCAGGTTCGGAGTGGATCGCCATCAGGAAGCGGCTCTACTTTTATAACTTCTGCACCAAAATCAGCCAGTTGCAATGACGTCATGTTTCCTGCAACAACACGTGATAAATCGAGAACCCTAATGCCCTTTAATGGCCCAACATTTTTTGTTATGAAATTGCTATATTTCCAATTTGATTTTTTTGTTGAATTGTTCATCCCGAGCAAACCCAATAGCAAAACTAAAATTAAAAAAGATGTTCATCCCACCTTTGGAGAAAAATCAACCCTCGATAATAAGTTGCTCAACAATTGTTGTGACCAAAGCAAACACAGATGTATTCTTCAGGACTAAATTCCAAAACCCCTTTTAATTGATTAGCTAAGTAGCTTTTCCTTGGGCGGAACAATATCTGTGACTAAATCTTTTATGAGCGTTTTGTTTGGTAATGGCTCAAGTTTAGATCCAAATTTTTGAAGTTTTTTTAAACAGGCATATTCTACTTGCCCGTCAATAATCATCATACATTCTTTACAGGCATTAGCGTTGATACAGGAATATCTGAATGAAAGACTTTCATCAACGTTGTCATTTATCCAAATCAATGCATCAAGGATTGAGGCACCTTGCTGAAAGGGGACTCTAAATGTTTCAAACTCGGGTTTTGTACTATTAGCACCCCTAAAAATACTGAGCTCCGCGAAAACATTTTGTTGTTTGTTATTTTTCATACCGTCGTCCAACATTTTTTTTCGAGTTCAAATTCCAATTTTTGTACATCTTGCCAGCGCGACACAAGGTGTCCGTCAATAATTGATATAATTTGATTCTTTCTATATTTGTCGGATTTAAAGGGTATGTCCTCCATCTGATGTGCGCCTCTACTCTCTTTGCGCTCGTTGGCTGCGAGGCAGATGGCCTCAGCGCACAAAAGACTATTCCTTAGATCAAGCCAATCCATCAAGCTGGTGTTGAAAACGGTTCCAGAGGCTGGTTTTAAGTTTGGGAAAATATCGTTCTTCATTCTCCTTATTTCATCAATAGCTATTTTCAGTCCCTGTTTGTTTCTTAGCACTCCAACATTTTCCCACATTAGTTTTTGCAGCTTAAAAAGTAACTTTCGTGATGTCACAGTCTTAAATTGTGACTCTTGCTTTTGTTGGCGCGATAATTCAACTAGCGAATTCAAAAGTGAATTTTGACCAATTTGAGGTGAAAGGTGAGGCGTTTCACTAATGGTGTTTGCCGCACTAGCGCCAGCGATTTCGCCGAAAACAAATGCTTCGGGAATTGCATTGCCAGACAGCCGGTTAGCACCATTGGCGCCGCCAACACATTCACCAGCTGCAAAAAGTCCTTTTACACGTGTTTCCATTGACTCATTCACTTCGATTCCACCCATGTGATAATGGGCAATTGGCGCTACTTCGATCGCTTGTTTTGTTAGATCTATGTCATTCGCTGAAAGTTTCTTTATAATAGGCCCAAAAGCTTCATCAAGCTCCGCTTTACTCAAATGTTGAAAGCTTAACCAAGCTCCTCCATTAGGCGAGCCTCTCCCTGCCTCGCATTCTTTTAAAATGGCGTATGCTGCAAGGTCACGGCCCACTGTATAAGCATCTCCATCTTCGCCACCGTAATTTTCAATAAACTGTTCTTCGTGACCGTTAAGGAGGCGGCCGCCTAGCTTATACCGGAATGGGTCCCACATTATGGGGTCCATTCCCACAAGGCGAGGCGCAAGATGGCCAATAGGAAAAAACTGTACAAATTCCATGTCCATTAAATTAGCGCCTGCTCTTAGTGCAAGCGCGTGAGAGTCTCCGCCCATGTTTTTTGATGCCGAGTTACGCGCAAAAAGTTGTGTTAAGCCGCCCGCAGCTAGAACAATTGCTTTGGCGCTGATGGATACGTATTCGCCAGCTTCAGTGTTTAGGCCTATTGCACCCATAACCCGGTTTTTCTCAACTACAAGATCAATAATTGTTAGTCCACTGACACGTGTTACGTTTTTTAGTTTTGCCACTTCTCCCCGAAGAGTTCGAGCGACAGCTGGACCGGTGTTAAGAAAATCGACATAACAGCAACGTTTTACTCCATGACCGGGCGCAAGCACCTGTCGTATTCGCTCGTTGTCATTAGCCCAATTGGTTTTCCAATCACGCATTTGTCTTATTTTTTCTGGAGCATTTTTGCAAAGAAGGTAACTCAGCTTTTCATTACAGAGTTCTTGGCCAGATTTAATTGTGTCTTGGAGATGGTGTGTCCAATGATCGGCTTCTTGATGGCCAAGTGCAGCAGCCACAGTCATTTGCGCCATAACCGTTGCGCCGCCTCTACTAATTAGGCTTTTATCACACAGCATAACCGTCGCGTTCGATCTGGCAGCGGATATACTGGCGTACATGCCTGCGGCACCTGCGCCGACAATTAGAACGTCTGTTTCTACGAATCTCATGAGTTTCTAGGGCCTCAGACAAATGTTTTTGTATTGAGACAGCCTGAGCTTTTGATTAAATCAGGTCAAGAACCACATGCTTTTTTTCTTTTGTGGTCTGTCATTGTGATAATAGGATGTTTGAAAAAGACAAAATTGTTCAAGGAAGCTGGTTTAATGTTTCACTATTCACACGATCATGCAGAAATCCGTGATGCTATTTCAAGATTATGCGCTGATTTTGATAACAAATACTGGCAGGCATGCGATACTGATCGCGCTTATCCAACTGATTTTGTTCGGGCCCTAACTGATGCTGGCTATTTGTCTGCTTTGATTCCAGAGGAATATGGGGGTTTGAGCCTGCCGATTTCTGCTGGTTCAGCGATTTTGGAAGAAATACATCGGTCTGGTGGTAATGCTGCGGCTTGCCACGCACAGATGTACACGATGGGAACAGTTTTACGGCATGGATCAGACTCACAAAAAAAACAATATCTGCCAGCCATCGCAGATGGCAGTTTAAGATTACAAGCTTTTGGTGTAACGGAACCCACCAGTGGCACAGATACAACCGCGCTTCGTACCACTGCTAACCGTGATGGTGATGAATACGTGGTGAATGGCCAAAAAGTTTGGACATCACGCGCAGAATATTCGGATTTGATGCTTCTTTTGGCTCGAACAACACCGCTTGATCAATGCGCCAAGAAAACTGATGGACTTTCGGTGTTTCTGGTCGATATGCGCGAGGTGGGTGAAAAATCATTAACCATTACCCCCATTCGCACAATGATGAATCATTCATCAACCCAGTTGTTTTTCGATGATATGCGCATTCCAGCTAGTAGTCTTATTGGTGAGGAAGGCAAGGGGTTCCGCTATATTTTATCGGGTATGAATGCTGAACGTATTTTGATTGCTGCGGAATGTATTGGTGATGCAAAATGGTTTATCGAGCGTGCATCTGGCTATTCATCCGAACGAAGTGTATTCGGCCGACCTATTGGTCAAAACCAAGGAATACAATTCCCGATTGCCCGCGCTTATAGTCAAATGCGAGCCGCCGAATTAATGCTACAAGAATCAATTCGATTGTATGAGGCTGGCGAAAATCCGGGAGAAGAAGCCAACCTTGCCAAGCTACTTTGCGCTGATGCATCGTGGGCTGCGGCTGAAATGTGTGTCCAGACTTATGGTGGCTTTGGCTTTGCTGAAGAATATGATGTCGAACGTAAATTTCGCGAAACGCGGCTATATCAAGTGGCGCCAATTTCGACCAATCTGATTCTAAGTTATATCGCTGAGCATGTGCTTAACCTCCCGCGGTCATATTAGGGCGATCACGCCGTGACCGCTAAATTAGCTGAGCTACCCTCTGACGCGTCTGGATCTTGAGGACAGCACATTATTAAAGTTCAAATTTTGCCAATGCGATCATCTATCTGGCTTTGTGGGGATAACGTAAGGAAGGCGAGTTCGTGCTTTTGTATCTGCAGTACTAAGTGAATGGTACCCTCGCCAATAGGTGTCCTTGTGTCTTCATATATCCTGTCTGATCATTCGCTTGTCTATGGTTGCAGTCGGCTGACTATCTTTTCAGCAAGCGTCGCCGCAAGGCGAGCAATCTCTGCACTTTCTCCCAAATAATGTGAGGGGTCTAATGCCGTCTTAATTTGGGATTCTGAGAGATGGGCGGTGATGTTGCTATCGTTAAAAAGCCTATCCGGTCCGCCCATTTCGAGCGCGTGATGAACAATGTCATGGGCGCGTCCCCTTCCAACAAGCGGTGCCAGCTTCATCATAAGATTTTCAGCGCATACCGAAGTGCCAGCTGAAGCCAGCTTTTGTGCCATAACATCGCGGTTAACGGTGAGACGGCTCAAGGCTTCGGCAAATCCAATGCAAACTCGCCATGCCAGTGGTACCGCCTGATCCAGAACAGCATACAGGATTTGGTTGGATAGTGGATCACCCTCATGACTGGTGCGTCCAGTCTCAAGTGCTGTTACCGCGCATCCGCGAAGTTGGGTTGCCTGGGCTGCGACTGGTATAACATATTTTGGATTTACCTTTTGCGGCATCGTTGATGATCCAATGGCCCCATCATCCAACCGTTCCCCCAATTCGCCATAATCCTGTCCGATTAGGGTATAGGCCTCTGTCATTACTCGCTCAATGCACATACCAAGCATCGATAATTGCACTAAATATTCGGCAAACACATCATTAACGGCCCGCCCAGGAAGCAGCATTTCGGCAAGTTCCAACTCTGCCGCAAGTCTGTTGTTTAACTCACGCCCCTGATCACCAAAGGCCTGCATGGCACCAATCGCTCCACCGAAAGGCAGCACGAATAAGCGTCGTGCTGCATCTGACAGTCTCGCTTCGGTTCGGTCAAGTTCTGTAATCCAGCTGGCAACCTTAAAGCCAAAGGTGATAGGCAGGGCATTTTGGCGGTTGGTGCGGCCAATCATCATCGTATCAGCCTCATCATGAGCCAGCTTGCCGAGGGTGCGGGCGGCAAGTGCCAGCTGTTTCCGTATTGCTCTGTCGGCCTGCCGCATCAGCAAAATACGTCCTGTCTGCATCACGTTCTGCGTGGTCGCTCCCCAATGTACATAATCTCCAGCATCACCTGCTGCTTTGCCAAGTAACCGCGTTAAAGATAAAACTGGGGCCATGGTCCGCGTAATGTCGCTTACAAGCGCATCATATCCAATTACATCCAGATGAGCTGCCGCGGTGATTTTGACCGCTGCCCATTTGGGGATCATTCCAATATCACTCTGTACTCGGGCTAGCGCTGCCTCGACGTCCAGCCATGTCTGCCATTGGGTACTGCGGGCGAAAATAGTATCGGGCATAAGTGTCATGTTTGTATGGGGCATTCCGTGTTTCTTGCGCATTATGGCGTCCTTTAAATTTTATTGCCTGATCCATCAGTTGCTTGTCATACTTGTATAAAATGCCATCAAATTTTGAAATGGAATAAAAGTAATTCAAACAACCTCAACATCATTGTCAGAAATTAGGGTAAATGCGAGAAAATTTGATAATGCAGCATTCGCTAAAACCCTATTGCTTGCAGCGCACAAGGTTCTGTAGTTTAGAACAACAATTTATTTAAGGGTTATTTGATCAACGGTTTTTTTTACAAAGGTTGCAATCCGTATGCGTAACAAAATGTCGAAAAATAGAAAAACAGATATTTTTGGTAAGTCATTGACCTGCGACTTTGTTGGTGGTCCGGTTAATCATCGGTTGCGTTATGGCGGTGGGCGGGGGCAGGACTTAGCGAGGGCTGCCGGACTGAAGCCGGGGGTTAACCCACATATTATTGATGCTACGGCCGGGTTGGGTCGTGATGCATTTTTGCTGGCCTCATTAGGTGCGAAGGTAACATTAATTGAGCGCTCGCCCATGATGTATGGATTGCTGAGAGAGGGTATGGAGCGTGCCCGCGCTGCAGGCGGTGCTACGGCACAGGTTATTGCTCGAATGCGGCTAATAATCGGGGATTCAATTGCGCTACTGCCGGAGCTTGCTCCTGAAATCATCCTCGTTGACCCCATGCACCCCGCGCGCCAGAAATCGGCATTGGTGAAGGCCGAGATGCGACAGGTACGAGAAATTGTGGGGGTTGATGAAGATCAACTTGACTTGATGAAAGTAGCATTGTCCAACGCGTCTAAACGTGTTGTGCTGAAATGGCCAGCAAAGGCTTCACCCATGGCGGGACTGTTACCCTGTTCGCACCAAGTCATAGGAAAATCAACTCGCTACGATGTGTTTATGCTGCCTTAGAAAATAACACCATAACCTTACTTCTATTTAATTTTAGCAATCGGCTTGTTGATCCGTTCGTTTTCAAAAGCATCTGGTTAGCATGGATTATGGCCAAGCCACTGCCGAAGCCGGGTTTTGATATAGATGCCGTCAACATTTGGCAATGCACGTGGTGGATTATCAGAAGTAATTTTAACCACCGCAAGGCGTGGGCCGGTAGAGTCGTTGGTCAGGTTGTTAAAAGCATTTAGGTCGTCATAATTATAAATGGTCTGACTGCTCAAAAAGCCGCAGCCTTTGGCAATCTCGGCGAGGTCTACGCCATGTGATGTATGGCTTTTTTGCATGCCGGTTTCGCCAAAATGTTCATTATCGAGAACGACAATACTGAGGTTGCCAGGCTTCTGTGCCGCTACCGTTGCAAACGCACCAATCCCCATCAGCGCTTCTCCATCACCGGTAATAACCATCACCTGACGGTCCGGTTCAGCAATCGCAAGGCCAAGACCAATCATGAGAGCACCGCCCATCGCGCCCCATAAATAGAAATTGGCATGGTGATCACCTGCTGCGAATACATCATAAGTTGAAGAGCCTAGCCCACATACAACAAGTTTATCGCCCCGATCTTTAAGCAACTGCTCCACTGCGGCGCGGCGTTCAATTGTTATTTTTTGTGACATTTTACCAATCTTTTCTGCCAATAAGCCGTTGCGATAAAAGAATTGCAATTCTTTGTTCACTTGCAAAAGCCGCGTATAAAGCCGAATCAACTGTGGGGCCAACCTCATCAGGACTATTACAACGCATAACTTCAATGCCCATCATCTCGAAACTAGTTGGCGTAGCGCGAGCCATTGGTACCTGCCATGAATTAAATTCACCATATTCACCTCGCATGCTAACAATTGTGACAAAGGGAAAATTACAATTTGTCACAAGGCTCAACATATTTACGCAATTGCCAACTCCACTTGATTGCATCAAAAGAACAGACTTTTTCCCGCCAAGCCAAGCCCCGCATGATGACGCAATTCCTTCCTCCTCGGTGGTTAGCACGATGGGGGTCATGTCCGGATCACTGTGAACCCGCCGAATTAAATGCGAATGCCCAGCGTCAGGCACATAAGGGATCTGACTGACCCCAGCCTTTTTGAGTGCGTCGAAAATATCGTCTTCCCAGCTATGGGGCGCGGGTTCAGCCATTTATCTCTCTTATAATCGGTGTCAGACCATATCCGATTCCGATGTTGAACCCCTTTATCAAGGGGGTTCAACGCGGATGATACCCGCAACGATAAATACGAAGTAGAAACGAATGCAACATACAAATTTGGCAGACAGAAAAATATTTCCCAACTGCCACCCCTATCAGCATTGGCAGAAACAAATTTTGCTGGCAGTGTTTAAGCGTTTATATTTTGATAATGGGGCAAGGCCGAAGGTCGATTTTGAATTAGCCACGCTGTCGAAGGGGTATTTAATGATGAAACATTATCAGCATTACATAAATGGTGCATTTTGTGATCCGGTATCAGGATCATATTTTGATAGCGAGAACCCCTACACTGGCCAAGTTTGGGCAAAGGTTGCGAAGGGTAATGCAAGTGATGTGGATGCCGCAGTGAAGGCGGCAAGGGCTGCCTTCAATGGTGAATGGGGTGCAATGGGTCCAACAGCGCGGGGTAAGCTATTGGTAAAGCTTGCGGAAATTATAGAACGTGAAGCTGTTAGGCTTGGTGAAATTGAAGTGCGCGACAACGGAAAGCTGATTGCTGAAATGGGCGCTCAAACAAAATATTTGGCAGAATGGTATCGCTATTTTGGGGGTCTTGCGGACAAAATTGAAGGGTCCGTCATTCCATCTGATAAGCCAGGCATTTTTAACTTTACCCGATTTGAACCGCTTGGTGTTATAGGCATGATTACGGCGTGGAATTCACCGTTGCTATTGTTAGCTTGGAAATTGGCGCCAGCATTGGCTGCAGGCAATACCGCTGTTATCAAGCCATCCGAATATACATCTGCATCAACACTAGAATTCATGGAGCTTGTAGAAGAAGCTGGATTTCCTACTGGTGTCGTTAACGCCATAACTGGTTTTGGACTCGAGGTTGGGGCACCGCTGGTCGATCATCCAGAAGTAGACAAGGTAGCCTTTACTGGGTCTGACGTATCGGGACAAAAAATCTATGAGGCGGCGGCCAAGAAAATCATGCCTGTCACCCTTGAGCTTGGTGGCAAATCACCGAATATCGTATTCGAAGACGCTGATTTTGAAGCCGCTATTATGGGCGCCATTTCTGGTATTTTTGCGGCAACCGGGCAAACTTGTATTGCTGGATCACGTCTTCTCGTTCAGCGTTCAATCCATGACAAGTTTGTTAAACGGTTGGTTGAAGTAGCAGGTGCGGCTAAGATTGGTGACCCGATGTCTACAGAAACCCATGTTGGACCTGTAACGACAATGCCCCAATATGAAAAGATCATGGATTATATTGGAATCGCCAAATCCGAAGGGGCAACCTGTGTTCTCGGCGGTGATGCCTACAACGGGGAAGGGGTCAGGGGTAAGCAATTTGTTCAGCCAACCATTTTTACTGGCGTAAATAATCAGATGCGTATCGCTCAGGAAGAAGTGTTTGGTCCAGTTCTATCCGTTATTCCCTTTGAAAATGAGGCAGAGGCTGTCGCAATCGGCAATGACATTGTTTACGGGTTGGCGGCAGGCGTTTGGACAAGTGATATCGGCCGGGCATTAAGAATGTCAGAAAAATTGAAAGCAGGCACTGTGTGGGTGAATACCTATCGGGCCGTCAGTTTTACTTCGCCATTTGGAGGCTACAAACGAAGTGGCGAGGGTCGGGAGAGTGGAAAAGACGCTATCAAGGAATTTTTGCAAGTAAAATCGGTATGGATTGCTCAACAAACCACCGCGGCTAACCCGTTTATCATGCGTTAGATTTACTGTCTCTTTGCCGCAAGTCGTTGAATTATCGCTGGCTTTGGTTGGTCAATTTTACCATGAAAATAGTCAAGGATTTTGAAGTCATCTGGCAAGCAGGCGGGCAGTTCACCATCGTTTAACAAAAAGTTTGGATTGCTAGGACGGCCAAAAGCGGCGTTTCCATCACCAAAGGTCTCATAGGCAAGAAAGCCTCCACTGCGAATCAGTCGGAAAAGGTCTGGAAGCCGGGGCCGGAAAAGATAGTTTGTCACCAGAACAACATCAAAATCGTGATCCGCAAATGGCCAAATTTTAGTGTTTTCTAAATCGGCGTGGAGGGTTCTAATACCAGGAAATTGCGCTGCCAGTTCCCTAAGCGCCTCATGATTGTAGTCTGTTGCCAGAATCTCAAACCGGCCGGGAAACGTAGAGCTTAACGCGCGGCAATGACGACCACGTCCAGAGGCAAAATCTAAAATTTTAGACCTATTTGGCCAACGTTTTGCTTGCTGCATTATCCAGCAAGATGGCGCTAAATTCACTTTGCTGCAGCTAGCCATTTATTAGTCATTTTACCTTTGAGAAAAAATTGATAAGTGCTTCTGCTGTTTCATTTGGGGCTTCTTCTGCCAGAAAATGACCTCCCGGAACGCTGTGCCCTTGAACATTAGCGGCAACGGCTTCCCATTCACAAATGACATTGTAATTCTGTCCAACAAATCCAGCATCACCCCAAAGCACAAGAACAGGCATCTCGGATTTTTTAAGAAAATCGTTTTGATCATGCTCAAGATCAATACTCGCGGAGGCACGGTAATCCTCGCAACTGGCGTGAATTGTTCTAGGGTCTGAAAAGCAGCGCAAGTATTCTGAAAAAGCTTCATCTGTGATCGCTCCTGCAGTTCGCCCCCAGTGATTGGTTTTATGTTTTAGAAAAAACTCCGGGTCGCGCTTGATCAAAGTTTCCGGAAATGGTGAGGGCTGAATAAGAAAAAACCAGTGATAATAGGAGGTTGCAAATTTTTTGTCAGTCTTTTCATACATTGCACGAGTTGGCACAATGTCTAATAATGCAACGTGAGTGATGGTGTCTGGATAGTCACGTGCCATGCGGTGCGCAACACGCCCCCCACGATCATGTCCCGCGACCGCGAATGTTTTGTAGCCCAATTTACGCATGACTTCTCGCATATCCTCAGCCATTGAACGTTTTGAGTAAGGACTATGCTTTTGATCAGTTTTTGGCTTGTCACTGTCTCCATATCCGCGGAGGTCAGCAATTACGACACTAAAATCCTGCGCGAGTAGTGGCGCTACTTTGTGCCACATGTAACCAGTTTGCGGGTATCCATGGAGTAATAAAATAGGAAAACCACTTCCAGCAATGCGAACGTGAATTCCTACACCTTGGTTAGTGATTCTTTTTTGTTCAAAATCTGCTTTGAAGTCCATAGATTAGAATATGCCTCTTAGGTCGACGACATTTTAAGCTGAGGGCAACCAAAGTGTCCTTTGTTTTAGAAATCGCGTCAAGCGAAGGATTTTGTTGCCTGCACGTATTGGCTCAATTTATTTTGGGCAGGAAGGTTACTTACGCGGTGAAATTTATTTAGTTTTTTATATCTGCGTGATGGCTTGAAGCTTTACTAAAACGATATTTACTAATCGTGATTACAGCAAATGGTAGCGCGCAAAAGAACTCGCTATTTTTGGCCCAATGACGTAGAGCTTAATAAAAATCGAATTGTACTCTTCCACTCGACAGGATTTAGACAAGAGCCATGATTAAGCAACTGAAAGATTTTCCTCGTGTTTCCCTTTGCCATCAACCAACTGCGCTTGAAGCGATGCCTCGCTTAAGCGAGGCTCTTGGTGGACCGAACCTCTGGATTAAGCGAGATGATTGCACAGGTCTAGCAACGGGTGGAAATAAAACCAGAAAATTGGAATTTTTGATTGCAGATGCGATTGAGAGTGGTGCTGATATGGTCGTCACGCAGGGAGCTGTGCAATCAAACCACGTCCGCCAAACTGCAGCTGCTGCTTGCAAATATGGTCTTGATTGTCATGCTCTGCTCGAACGCCGCGTGCCGGATAGGCAGCCCGATTATGAAGAAACTGGCAACGTTCTGTTTGATCACATGTTTGGCACGAGCATAGAATTTCGACCAGCGGGTTTGGATATGAATGCTGAGGCTATTGAAGCTACAAACAAGCTGACAAAAGCCGGGCGTAAGCCTTATTTCATTCCAGGTGGTGGTTCTAACGAAATTGGTGCCCTCGGCTATGTTGCATGCGCTTTTGAAATGCTTGATCAGATCAAGGCAAACAAATTGGACATAGGATGGATTGTTTTGGCGACTGGTAGTACAGGTACGCACGCTGGCCTGCTTGCCGGACTGCATGCTGCCGGTTCGCAAATTCCTGTAATGGGTATAAGTGTTCGCCAACCCAAGGACAAACAAATTGAAGCCGTATACAAACTAACCAAAAGTACCGCAGCCACTATCACAGAAAAGGCCATTGGCGTTGAAAAAGTGATGGTTGACGATGGATATGTCGGGGCCGGTTATGGTCAGCCCAATCAAGGAACATTAGATGCAATCAATTTGATTGCCCGACGGGAAGGGGTGCTTTTAGATCCGGTTTATTCTGGTAAGGGGCTAGCTGGAATGATTGGACTTATCGGCCAGAAATTTTTTGACACCAAAAAGGATGTTTTATTCCTGCACACTGGCGGTGCAGCAGCGTTGTTCGCTTATGGAAATCAGTTTTCGGTTGCGGCCGAATAGGCCCTGTTTTTTGGCTTTCAAATACCTGTAAAGTAACGCGGTGCCGATGGCTTGGATGGTCATAATGACTTTGATCATATCGAGATGGCAATGAAAGAGTATCCCATGATCTTTCGAACGATCTTATGGCTTTTATCGGCATGTGGGCGTCATGCCCGCATTCTGCTGCCTCTTGGGGTGGTGATCGCACTGGTATTGCCAAGCAACAGTGGTTTTTTTAAGCCGGCGACTCCCTTTATTCTGGCAATTTTGGTGGGGTGTGCTTTTGTAAGGCTTGACATTAGCGCGGCATTAAAAGCCGCGCTACGCCCGCAACGCCTTCTTCGCAATTTTGCTATTTCTCTTGGTTTGCTCTTGGTGTTGCCAATTCTGCTTTTCACCATCGTAAAGTGGTGCGGTATGTCCAACGCAATGCTGCCCCTGGTCACCTGGTATAGTGTGGCACCGCCAGTTGGCACAACGATATGGATGTGCGTGCTTTTAGGTTTCACTGCGCCGATTGCGATGGAAATTGTGTTGCTGACAAATCTGCTTGCTCCATTCACCGGCCCCTTTCTTGGCGAATTTCTGCTTGGGGCTTCTGTGCCTGTGTCTTCAGCAACGTTGTGTCTCCGAATTTTAGCTATTTTGGGCAGCGGTCTTTTTTTGGCGCTTCTTGCCAAATATGCGTTAGGAGAGGATCGGATTGAGGAAAGCCAAAACCAGTTTGATGGTGTATCAACCATTGCAATGCTTGCATTCCTTTTACCAGTTTTTGATGGGATTGGTGTCATGGCAATGGCGGCACCATTTTTGGCCTGTGCCTGCCTTGGGCTTGCGTTTGGGTTGAACTTTGGCACTCAAGCGCTAATTTTTATAATCAGTCGACTACTTCTTTGGTGCCAGATTGTTAGCCCAGTTAAACAGGTGCAATTGCCTGAGGGCACGCGGTCAGTTGCGGTGGTCGCTGGTAATCGCAATCTGGGCCTATATTTTGCTGCGCTTCCAACAGATCCTTTATTTTCATTGTTTGTCGCTGCGTACCAAGCTCCACTTTATCTTACGCCAATGGTTGCGGGCTGGTTTGCAGATCGTTCGCGTCACCCAAAATGATATTAGAGTCTTTAGCGAAACTCGGGCATTATTTGTGTTCTGCTGAGGTGTATAACTTTGAATTTGACCGCTGCCATGAGGAGACGGTTGGATGAACAAAAGCAACTATTTCAAGCTGGATGCCCGTCAGACACGCCGCAACGCAATGATTGATGCGCTTCGTGCACCTTGCTATGCACTTTGCATAACTATGGCTGGCTTTTCTGCAATTGCACGCGAGTCTGGCTTTGATTTCATAATGGCTCTAACTACCTCGCTTGGCGTATGGGGCATGCCCGGTCAGGTGGCCTTTGCAAGCCTTTATTCAGCTGGGGCATCCCTACTCATCATATTTGTTGCGGTGTCACTTGCCAATATGCGGATGCTGTTGATGGTAATTTCTGCAGCAGACATGATGCACCTTAAATCACATGATTTACCCGTTTGGAAGCGTATATTCTGGATGCAGTTTTTGGCTATTACGGCCTGGGCACACCTCGGTTTTGCTCAACAGAAATATCCATCACATTTGTTGTTACACTACTATCAGGGTTTTTCCCTGACAATCTTCACCTTTGGCATTCTTGGCACTGTAATGGGCTTTTTCTTAACTGATCTTTTACCACCAGAGTTGTTACGTGTCGTGATTTTTGTCACACCCATTTATATTTTATTGCTGATTATGAATGCGCGGCAAAAGGCGAATAGGCTTGCAGTTATTTTTGGTGGCGCTCTAAGCCCGATATTTTTCCCTTTTGTTGGTGAATGGGCAATTCTTTTAGCTGGGCTTATTGGGGGGACTCTTGCCAGTCTGTATGGACGGTTTATTGCAAAGTGGCACCTGGAGACCGCTGCATGAACAAAGTCTAAAGAAAGCGGGTTTTTGATGGAGCATTATAGTTTTTTTCAGTCTTGGTTGGCAGTTCTTTGCGCTATTTTGGGAACGCTGATCTGGCGTGTTGCCGGTGTTATGCTAGCTTCGCGTATCCCGGCGGACGGGCCGATGATGGGCTGGGTGAATACGATGGCCTATGCATTGGTGGCGGCTGTTTTGTTGCTGATTTTCGTCCATCCAATCGGCGTTCTTGCAACCACTAACCTTGATCAGCGGGTGGTTGGGCTGGCCGCAGGGCTTGTGATGATGTTTTTCACCAAACGGTTAATCTTATCCTTGTTTTGTGGTGTTGGTGCGTTCGCCCTAGCCATCGAATTTATCTAGTCAGTCTCAGCTACAAACCTGCAGACAATCAATGGTTAAAATGGAAGTTTTTCACCCTTGTAGGACTCGTAAATACCAGTATTAGTCATGTTCAGCTTATCAAATCTTGCCAAAAGTCCGGCGGCACTCTCATGCGGCGAGACATCAGCCGAAGGGCCGCCCATATCAGTTCGCACCCATCCGGGGTGATATGCCCCAACAGCAATACGGCGCGGAGCTAGCTCAATGGCAAGAGAGCGCGCGAGATTGGTTGCGGCAGCTTTTGACGCTCGATAAATTGGCGCATTGCTTCCAGCGCGCTCTTGACTACCCATAATTGAAGAAATAACCGCAATTTTGCCGTTAGTGCCAGATTGCTCCTCGCTTTTGCTGTTTTTTTTAACCAAATGCGGCAAAAAAGACCGGACGGTGAAAAAAACACCAGCAACATTAGTCATCAAGACGTTCTGAATTGCTTGGCTATGATGAGCCTCATCTTCCAGACCGCCATAACCGTTCAGCACGCCTGCGTTACACACGAGTATATCAATTTTGTATTTAATGTCAGCCGCAATCTGCTTCGTGCTGTTTTCAGCGGTTACGTCAAGGCTAATGAGTTTGATTGCCTCATTTTTTTTGGTTAAAGTAGTGAGGTCGGAGGACTCTTTGATATTGCGTGCACAGGCTAAAACCTGGTAGCCGTTCATCGCCGCTTGCCGGGTCATTTCCAGGCCGATACCGCGACCGGCACCTGTGATTAGAAGGGTTTTTGACATTTGTTTCGACCTTTGGTTTGTTGGTAGAGGTTGAGTATCGGAGGCTTAAACGCTGGGCAACTGGCCATTTTTCACAACAATAATTCCAAAAAGGATAATGGATTTTTGGGGAAGGCGTGGCCAAAGGCTTTTTAGTTTCATTAATCGTACAAATGGACATATTTGTTGGACCAATCCTGAGCGCTAAAATTTTCCTGATATTTTGGCATGGCGTTTAGCTATATGGTTATGTAAAAAACTAGAATGACCGAATTTTTAAAAACAATAGAAATATTAATTGACCAGGTAATCTTGCATTTGCCATCTGAATGGTTCGTTGAGGCACCGTTCTTGGCACTATTGCTGTCCAATCCTAACGGAAGATATGTTCTGACAGGCATTTTAATAGTTGCAGGTTTTATCGTTCTGTGGGTTATTTTCCTCTCTCTTCAAGTAATGTTTGGCACTCGTTTGAGCAAGAGTAAGCAAACAGTATCGCAAAATGCAGATGAACAGAACAATGGCGCTGCTTCTGCTGGACCGGACGGGTTTAAATTTTTCAAACGCAAAAGCACTTTTGGTTTGGTCGCTGAAAACGAAATGTCCCTGATAGAAATTGAAAAGGAAATGCGTATGATTCGGAAGCAATACATAGATGGTCATATGTTGCAAGATGTTTACGTGGCCGAAACACGTCGTCTTTACAATATTGCCAAGCCTTTTAAGCCCTGATTGGTACTACCGGTTTTGCTGACTAACTTGGCCACGCGCATCAAAGAATGTTGTTCTGCCAGGTGGTATTGGTAAACAGCTTTGGAACAAGTTTGGTTCTTGGCATTAGAATTGCTACCGAAACAAAACAAAAAGTTGTATTATGGAAATAATGCTAGGCTGAGTTTGCAGCGTAATTTCAGTTCTAACTGACCGGATAATTGAAACACAGTATCTGTTGTCAGAGATAAAAAAGGGTAAAATGGCAGCACGGGGCGCCAAGGCAGTTTTTGTCGGAAACATTAAAGGTGGTGTTGGAAAAAGCACGTTGACCGTGTATTTGACGGAATATCTACGCCAGCGTTTCAAGCGTCAGGGTATACTGCTCCTTGACACTGATCCACAGGGCACATCATTTGAACTCCTGGAGCCGAGAAGTCGCTCCGGCGAAGCCCGTTTTTTACCTGTTGGCGACCGTTATGACGCTGTAAACATGACAACTCTTGATGGTGTTCTTCGTCGTTTTCTATCGCAAGATAATGGCATTGCTATCGTTGATAGTGGTGCTGGCAAGATGGGCAATTTTTGGCAGGTAGGGTTTTTGTGTAACGCGCTGTTGGTTCCCACGTCCATGTCTTGGACGGACCTGCGCCCCACGCTTGATTTCATCAAGGAAATTGACGAACGAAAGGAGGATCAACAGTCAGCAACGCCGCATATCATTGTAGTACCAAATCGTGTTTCACCGAATCAACGTCACTTTGATTTGCTAACCTCGGCTCTTCAAGAAGTAAATGCTATTTTGGCTCCACCAATCTCGGAACTATCAGCAGCGCGAAATTATGACAAGAGTTTTGATGGCCTCGAAGGGGTGAGGGATTCCCGCTTTTACCATGAAATCGTTAGGTTAGGCGAATTTATTGTGGAATATGTCGTGAGTGGTGAGCTGGACAAGATTTATTCTTGAATTACCAATTAAGCGCCTCTGCACCAGCGCAATTTTGGGAGCATTCATTGACATTTCGCGAATTCAGAAATCTCTGAAACAGCCCACCCCTTGGCTAATCTCAACGCATAGGCAATTCAACTTTGAAAATGATTGTTAATGCGTGCATAGCGTCAGAATTTTTTACCTGCATGACCGTAAGTACGCCGCTCATGCAGCATCTTTTCAGTGAGAAGGATGCCTCTGCGAAAAAATATCGTTTTACGTAACTGTGTTCTGATACCGCATTTTAGCAAAAATAGTGGAAGTTGGCTTTTACTTTGTGTAATAAATTTTTTCGCATGTTTTACGAAGCGGTCTCTTCCGAGTGAGTCGGCAGGACCAGTCACATGTGACTTTATAACCCAGCAAAGCCAACTAGGCGGTCAATAATTATTTTGAAAATTATTTCCACCTTTTAAAAAATATTGAATGTGCTACCTACGACACATGGGGTACGGTTAAATTTTGGAAAATGAATAGAAATGCCAACCCCGAAGGTACAATTTTGTCCTGAAATGACTCACCAAGAGCTGGGCAAGCGGTTTTTTCGGCAGGTAGAAGCAGCGACATTTCCTCAGCATCAGATCCGGTATTGTAATTATGAGGCCGCAGCCTCTGTCGGGTTGGATCATCTTGATGATGACTCGTGGATTTCGCATTTTGGACAATTCCAACCTTTTGCCGGCAGTTTCGCTAAGCCATTGGCTTTATGTTATCATGGCCATCAATTCGGCCATTATAATCCAGAGTTGGGTGATGGGCGGGGGTTTTTATTTGCGCAGATGCGTGACAAGTCAAAACGGTTGTTAGACTTTGGCACAAAAGGGTCTGGTACAACGCCATTTTCGCGCACTGCCGACGGAAGACTTACCCTCAAAGGAGCAGTTCGTGAGATTCTGGCGACTGAAATGCTTACTGGACTTAATGTAAACACTTCGCGCAGTTTTTCAGTGATCGAGACGGGTGAATATCTTGACCGCCATGATGAGCCGTCACCAACCAGATCGGCAGTTTTGGTGAGGTTGTCGCACAGTCATATCCGTATTGGAAGCTTTCAACGGTTGGCCTATTTGGATGACATGGACGGTATCGAAACGTTGGCCCGTCATGTTGCCCGCTATTATTTTTCAGGACCCAAGGACGATGGTGATCAACAGGTTGGTGGCCTTGATGCAGATGCCTCATTGGCTGATCTTTTGCCTAGTTTGCTCTCGCGTATCGTCACGGCCATTGCGGATACAGTGGGAAGCTGGCTTGCTGCTGGCTTTGTGCATGGTGTGCTGAATACGGATAATTTTAACGTCACCGGTGAGAGTTTTGACTATGGGCCGTGGCGATTTTTGCCGCAGTTTGATCCAAGCTTGACCGCTGCCTATTTTGACCAGACAGGGCGTTATGCTTTCGGCCGGCAATCAGACGCTGCGCTATGGGCAGTTTGCCGACTAGCAGACTGCTTTGTAAAAATGGTCCCACAAAAAGATTTAGAATACCAGCTTAGATCATTCCATTCCATCGTTGAGGCCCGGCTTGCTAAACAGATTCAATGGCGTTTGGGAATCATCTTTGATCATGATGACGCTGACAGGGATGCTTTGCTGGCCCGTGATTTTTTTGTTGCCGCAAAAACGAGTCAATACGGTTTTGACCAGATATTTCATGATCTTTATGGCGGTCAACCGCGCACTGAAGGATACATTAACAATCATTGGGAGCCGGTTCTTGATTGCCTGAAGGATGCGCGTCCGCGCAATTCAGCGGCTCTTAACCACCCATATTTTCAATCGCCAAAAGCTTTGTCTATGACGATTGATGAAGTTGAGGCAATATGGGCTCCAATCGCAGCGAACGATGATTGGTCATTATTATCATCTAAACTGGCGACAATTCATCAAATGAGGGAGGCATATGGTGGTGGTGAGGTGCCATTGCCACGCATTGTTGATGGACCTATTCTTTAGATTTCATTGGGGGCCACGCCCCGATTCATTACCTCTCGAAGCACAAAATTACTTTCCATACGCAGAACATTGGGCAGAGCTGACAGGTAGGTGGAATGAACTCTGCCGAAATCATTAACGTCTCGCGCTGCAACACGGAGAATATAGTCATTTTTACCAGCAATCAGGAAACAGGCTAGAACCTGAGGAATTTTAGCAACAGCTTGCTCAAACTCGGTCATCATTTCGGCCGATTGTCCATGTAGCGTAATATGCATTAGAACCAGCACTTCATGCCCCATTTTGGCAGCATTTAAATTGGCATGATACCCGTCAATGATGCCGGCTTTTTCTAACTGAGAAACGCGCCGAAGACATGCCGATGGTGATAGCCCTACTAGCGTGGCCAGATCAACATTCGAAATTCGGGCATTTTCCTGTAGGCTTCGTAAAATTGATCGATCAATCCTATCCATCATGTCCAGTGCCTCAGTTCATCAAATAAAAATATTATTGTTCATTTTTAATAAATATTCTAATAAAATGTCAATATTGGTGTAGATAAAACAAGAAAAAGCAATAAAAACTAACCTTTTTTCGCATATTATATAAATCCAATGTAAGGAAACCGGGTGTCTTTGCGATGTCGCGGTGGTGTGTAATCGTTCGCTCTGTAGGCCTTCTAAAGGCCCAGAGCTCTATGTTGATAGGGTATGATGCTGGCTGGGCAGCCAGAGTGAATGGCCATATGTCCAAAAGTAGTAAGGAGAGTTAAACGATGCTTGTGGGTGTCCCAAAAGAAATTAAAACACGTGAGTTTCGCGTTGGCCTCGTTCCTAGCTCGGTTTCTGAGTTGGTTCATCGTGGACATGAGGTAGTTGTCGAGAGCAAAGCTGGTGCAGGTATTGGTGTCAGCGATGAACAATACCGTATGGTTGGTGCCGAAATTGTGGAATCTGCAACTCAGGTCTTTGCCAAGGCAGATATGATCGTCAAGGTCAAAGAGCCGCAGCCAAATGAGTGGGTCCAGCTTTCGGCAAAGCAGATTCTTTTTACGTATCTTCACCTAGCTGCTGATGCACCGCAGGCACATGGGTTAGCCAAGTCTGGATGCACTGCCATTGCCTACGAGACAATCACTGATGACGCTGGTGGCCTGCCGCTATTGGCACCTATGAGTGAGGTTGCTGGTCGGTTGGCGGTCATTGAGGGTGCATCGAGTTTAAAAGCCAATGTTGGTGGTCGTGGTGTGCTGATTTCGGGCGTTCCTGGGACCGCGTCGGCAGAAGTTTTGGTAGTTGGCGGCGGAGTTGTTGGCACTAATGCTGCAAAAATGGCTATTGGCCTTGGCGCACGAGTGACTGTGTTTGACCGATCAGTGCCACGGCTTCGTTATCTATCTGATATTTTTGGCAATAGCATTAGCACACGCTATTCTAGCAAGGCGTCTCTTGCTGAAGCTGTTAAAACGGCCGATTTGGTCATCGGCGCGGTTTTAATACCGGGCGCAGCGGCACCGAAGTTGATTAGCCGTGAGCAGTTGGCAACTATGCAGCCGGGTTCAGTGTTGGTTGATGTGGCAATCGATCAGGGTGGATGTTTTGAGACTTCGCGTGCAACAACGCATGATAACCCAACTTATATTGTCGACAATATTGTTCATTATTGTGTTGCCAATATGCCAGGTTCGGTTCCGCGAACTTCCTCCGAGGCATTAAATAACGCAACTTTACCACATGTTCTTGCGCTTGCTGATAAAGGCGTTGCTGCACTTAAGGAGGACACGCATTTAGCCAATGGTTTGAATGTTAGCGGTGGCAAGATTGTGCACCAGGCGGTGATTGATGCCCTTCGTGAAAAATCTGAGGCCTAAGGATTTGCAAGAGCACTGCAAAGGGGCGTTCAATTACCATCCTTTTTCGCTTGAAGAATATCTGTTTCAGTATAATTGCGTTT
>QCPZ01000023.1 GCA_003212345.1 SAR116 cluster bacterium AG-447-A06 | reverse complement strand
TTGGAAGACGAAGGCTCGCGCCCGCTGGCGGATTCTGTTTCCAAGTCACGACTAGTCGTTGCCACATACAACGCAACAACATTTCTCGAGACACTGACGGCGGATGTCCCCACAGTAGTTTTCTGGAATCCTGAACACTTTGAGTTGAGAGGTGTGGCGCAGAGCTATTTTGATGAGCTGAGAGAGGTAGGTATATTACATTACTCTTCTGAGAGTGCAGCTCAGCACATAAATAACATATGGCTTGATGTGGGGTCTTGGTGGAAGAGCGAAGCATTGCAAAAAATTCGAAGAAAATTCTGTCGCCGATATTCGCATATTCCAAAAGAGGGATTAGATAAAATGGTGGATGTAATTAGTAATGACGGGTCCAATTAGTGCTTAAAACTTTATTTTTTTTCTAAGTCTATATCGGCTCGATTTAGCATAAGTTTTATCTCCACTATTTTAAGGTCTGTGCTAACTTTTATTACGGCAACGCTGCTTGCTCGATAGCTGGGTTATAATGAGTATGGTCGCTTGATATTCATACTGGCTGCCCATATAGCCATAAGACAGTTCGTCTATATGGGTACATTTTCCGTATTTTTAATTTTATATCCAAACAAGCAAGATCACATTATTTTGTGTTGATCTATTGGGGGTGGTTGTTATTTCAATTATTCACCCCGGGACTGATCACGTATGTCTTATTGCCACCAGCGATATTTGTAAAGCTGGTTAGCAGCGAGAGTCGTAATTTAGTATTGCTCGCATTACTGTCGAGTTTAATGCCGTTAATCCTGTTCGCAGTGTCCTATTGTGTTACGATATTTTTCATTTTCAGGAATCGTTAATATTTAATCAGGTTTACTATCGTTAACTTTGTAAAGTTAAACAATTAAGTGTAATTGTGGAGCTGTTGTCAGTTTTGATTTCTCTGTAACACGCTCCAAGTTGGCCAAAGGAAATTTATTATGAAATCTCTTGTAAAATTCATGCTGCTTAATATTTCGAAATTTATCAGCATGTTCTTTGAACTTGGAATAATTGGAAACTATTTTTGGGAGTCGCTACTCAACGTTATTAGATCCAAGTACACAATCGTACACTACAAAGGTGTTCAATATAAGTTTTCTACACCTAATCCCCTTTCATCATATCGTGCCAAGACATTTTCAACTAAAGAGCCAGAAACCTTAGATTGGATTGATCAGATCAGTTTGAATTCTGTGGTTTGGGACATTGGTGCAAATGTTGGACTTTACTCCGTTTATGCAGCAAAAAGTAGAGGTTGCGATGTCTACGCATTTGAACCGTCTATTTTCAATTTAGAATTGTTGGCTCGGAATATCCACCTGAACAATTGCGCCAACAAGATTACAATAGTTCCATTACCCTTATGTGAGAAGTTGTCATTTAATACCTTAAAAATGACCTCTGAAAATTGGGGGGGCGCTTTGTCAACTTTTGGTGAAGATTTTGGTCATGATGGAAAAGCAATAAAAAAAGTTTTTGAATATCCAACAATTGGACTATCGATGACAGAAGCTGCCGAATTATTTGCCATACCAAAACCTGATTTTATAAAGATGGATGTTGATGGAATTGAGCATTTGATATTGAAGGGTGGGGCTCAGGTTTTAGATCATGTGCGCGGAGTTTTGGTTGAGATAAACGATGCTTTTACTGAACAAGCAAAGAATGCAGAGACGATTATGCTTGGGGCAGGATTTCGGATGGTAGCGAAGAAACATGCAGATTGTTTTGATGATGTACACAGTGCTGCGTCAACTACTTTTAATCAAATTTGGACTAAATGAATGTGATCGGGATATGAGGTTACGGAGAGAAAAGTGCTGAAAGTTGGGATCGCTGGGTATGGAATTGTCGGCAAACGCAGAAGAGCTTGTATTGACAAGCACAGTAAAATGGAGGTCGTCGCAGTTTGTGACCAAGCGTTTTCGGAAGATGGCATTTTCAGTGATGGTGTGGCGTTTTTTCAAAGTTACTCGAGCTTGCTTTCACAAGATTTAGATGTCTTATTAGTGTGCTTGAGCAATGATGTAGCTGCTGAGGTTACCGCGGAGGGCTTGAGAAGAGGGCTACATGTGTTTTGTGAAAAGCCGCCTGGCCGAAATGTCCAAGATATTTTGGGCGTTATTGCTGTTGAAAAAAATTGTCCAAGTCTAAAATTAATGTATGGATTTAATCATCGCCATCACGATTCAGTTAAAGATGCATTGCAAATTATTAAATCTGGAGAACTCGGGAATATTATTAATTTGCGCGGCGTTTACGGTAAATCTAAACTAGTCACGTTTAATCAATCTGATTGGAGGACCAAACGAGATTTAGCGGGAGGAGGCGTACTGCTTGATCAAGGTATTCATATGGTTGATTTGATGAGGCTATTCGCTGGAGAATTTAACGAGGTTTATAGTTTCATTTCTTCGGGTTATTGGGGCTACGAAGTTGAGGATAATGCCTACGCAATAATGCGCGGCGAAACAGGAGTTATAGGAATGATTAACTCGTCAGCCACTCAGTGGAGGCACAGGTTCAATTTAGATATCAATCTTGAAAAAGGTAGTCTAATATTGGGAGGCATTTTATCTGGGACCAAAAGTTATGGCGCTGAGACATTGACAATAGTTAAAGTAGACCACGATAACGATAATGGAGACCCGGAAGAGACATTGATTAAATATAACAAAGACCCCTCTTGGAAAGAGGAAATTGATCTTTTCTGTGATTCAATTTTGTTAGATAAAAATGTTAGCAATGGATCTTCACAAGACGCTTTAAAAACTATGAGATTGGTATATGAAATCTACTATGCAGATCCAATTTGGCGAGATAAGTACAAAATTGAAAACCCGAATACTTAAATCCTAAAATCTTTAACTGAATACAGGAATTATATATGGATGATATATCTTTTTTGTCCAACTACTATACAAAATGCAGTGACTTTTTACTGCAGACCGATGTAACCCAAAAAGTTATTGATGCTAAGAGAATTATTCTACAAACAAAAAGAAATAGCAAAAAGATCATCTTTGTGGGCAATGGAGCGAGTGCTTCAATTGCCAACCATGCGTCCTTGGACTTTACCAAGCAAGGTAAAGTTAAGTCGGTAAACTTTAATGAGTCGGCCTTCATTACTGCCTTTTCTAATGATTATGGATATGAAAATTGGGTTTCAAAGGCATTGGAGTGCTATGGAGAGCAGGGTGATACGCTTATCCTGATAAGTTGCAGTGGCACCTCTTCTAATTTAGTAAATGCTGCCAAATATGCGAATGAAAATGGTATCAATCTAATTACTTTCACGGGATTCTCTTCAAATAATCCTGTGAAAACTGCAGGTGATGTAAATTTTTGGCTGGACTCCAAAGCATACAATATTATTGAAGGAATACACCAAATTTGGCTGATGAGTGTCTGTGACTTAATCATTGGGAGACAAGAGTACTCAGTTTCCTGATTCTGCACAAAACTCTCGCCAACGAAAAAGATATTATATTATCCGTGAACTGGAGATCATTGACTATGAATAATGATGTGGGAAGAAATGCGCTTTACTAATAAAAAGGTTCTTGTTACCGGAGCGTCCCGCGGTATTGGGGCCTCTATTTCGGGCGCTTTTAGAGACGAGGGCGCATTTGTGATTGGAACCCAAACAAAACATAATCCTTCCAATGCTGAGGAAAACTGTCACGAGTGGCTTGTTGCTGACTTTGCAGATGAAAATCAGATTTTACAGTGTGTTGACTTTATAAAATCAAATGACATTGACATCTTAATTAATAATGCAGGTTTCAACATTAATAAATCCTTTGCTGACATAGATTTAAATGTTTTTAAAGAAATACAACAAGTTAATTTGATAGCACCTTTTCTTTTGAGCCAGGCGGCGGTGGTGGGTATGGAAAAAAAGGGTTGGGGGCGTATTGTTAATATCTCGTCTATTTTTGGTAAAATCAGTAAGGCTGGAAGAGCCGCCTACTCCGCTAGTAAGTTTGGGCTTGATGGCTTAACAGTTAGTCTCTCTGCTGAATATAGTTCGAAGGGTATAATGGCGAATTGTGTAGCGCCAGGTTTTTTTGACACGTCTTTGACCCAAAGAATGTTGAGTGTAGAGGAGATAAGAGAATTAGTATCAATTGTACCAATAGCTAGATTAGGTAACGTTGACGAGATTGCTAATTTAGTGCTCTGGTTATCAAGTGCGGAAAATACATTTACTACCGGACAAAATATTGCGATCGATGGTGGTTTTGCACGTGTTTAAAGGTTTGGAGATAATTTCTGGAAATGGGCCTTATCTAGTCGAATTTGATGAGACCTCATTGACAAAATCAGACCCGTTCCTGGAGGGAAATGTCCACATAATTATGGACTCAAAATTATTGGATTTATATCCAAAGACCCTCGCTAAATTTATTAATCACCCTAACACAATCCTGATACAAGCGAATGAACACAATAAAGCGATTTTGCAGGTGCTCCCCGTAATAGAGACGTTATTGGAGAATGGAGCTCGGAGAGGTCATACTTTATTAGCTATTGGCGGAGGGGTAATACAGGACATTGTTTGCTTTATCTCGAGCGTTTTATTTCGTGGGTTGGATTGGAAATTTTTTCCAACTACTTTATTGTCACAAGCAGACTCTTGTATTGGTTCTAAGAGCTCCATCAATCTTGGTAAAACTAAGAATATCCTTGGTACTTTTAAGCCGCCCAAGAGTGTTTTGATATGTCCTGTCTTCCTGGAGACACTTGATCGGTGTGAAATTCTTTCTGGGATTGGGGAAATTCTTAAAGTTCATGCTATCGACAGTATTGAGCGCTTTAATAACGTCTCAAATGACTATGACATTCTATTGAGTGATCCAATGGTTTTGTTGAAATATATTAAAGACTCTCTTCTTATTAAGAAAAAATATATAGAATTAGACGAATATGATACGGGTGTAAGAAACATATTTAATTATGGTCATAGTTTTGGTCATGCAATTGAATCAGCCACTCAGTTTGCAATCCCCCATGGTATTGCAGTTACAATAGGCATGGATATGGCGAATAGAATTTCATCCTGGCGCGGTTCTCTTCCTGAAATGCATTATAAAAGAATGCATGGTGTGTTGCGGAAAAATTATTTGGATTACATAGATGTTGATGTTCCTATTGAGCTAATGTTAACCGCACTGAAAAAAGACAAAAAGAATACAGCAGAGAGTTTAATGCTGATTTTACCCATTGGTGAGAAAGCTTCGGTGGAAGTAGTTGCCGTCAAAGCGGATGATGAGTTTGCTTCTCAGTGTAAAAAATATTTTGATGAGATCTTTGTATGAATACAGAAGATACTGTTGCCGTTTGCTCTAGATCTTTTTCTCGGAACGAGGTGTTGCGGAAAGAGCTTTTATCACGTTATTCCAAGGTAACCTTTAATGAGGCCGGCGCAAGTTTAGTGGGTGATGGGTTGGTCAAATTTCTATCAGGCGCTACAAAGGCGATAACTGCACTAGAAGAAATGAATGAGAGTGTGTTGTCCCAGCTTCCTAATTTAAAGGTGATAGGAAAGTTTGGTGTTGGCACAGACATGATTGACAAGCGAGCGATGAGACGTTTCGGGAAACATCTGGGCTGGACTGGTGGTGTGAACAGACGCTCTGTTTCTGAAATGTGTGTTTCTCTTATGATAGCAATGCTGCGACATCTCCCAATAGCCAATAAAGAATTGATTGATGGGCATTGGAAACAGCACGTTGGGGGTTTGCTATCAGGTCGCACCGTTGGAATAGTTGGCTGTGGCTTTGTAGGCAAGGATTTGATAAGCCTTCTGCGAGGCTGGGATTGTAAGTTTTTGGCGAATGACTTGATCCATTTTGAAGACTTTTATAGAGAAAATAATGTGCAACCGGCTAGCCTAAAAGAATTGCTTAGTCAATCTGATGTTGTTTCATTGCATTTGCCTCTCAATGAAACTACCAAGAATCTGATAGATGGTAGGCATCTCAATTACATGAAGCCTTCAGCAATTCTAATCAATACAGCTCGGGGAGGGGTAGTGGATGAGTCTGAGCTCAAGAGAATGCTTAAATCAAAGCGTTTGATGGCTGCGGCATTTGATGTGTTTTCTACTGAGCCACCTGAAGACACAGAGTTGGTGAGGCTAGATAACTTTTTTGCTACTCCTCATTTGGGAGGAAGTGCCGAGGAAGCTATAATAGCAATGGGAATGTCTGCGATTAATGGCTTAGATGATTGTTCATTGCCAAATATAGAATAAGGTAAAATTTTGACGTTATTGACTCCGAAAAAAACGTTGCTTAATGACGAGCTAGTCCGACCAGATACATATAGATCTGTTCCTCGCGATAAAAAATTGCTTTGGTTAGATAAAAATGAGAACATGGACCCGTTACAAGCTCAGTTTATCAAGTCGGTTTGCGACGACATTGACCCCATAGTTTTATCAACCTATCCGGAAGCTGCTGAAGCATACTTCAGGTTGAGCAAATGGTTGGGCGTTCCGCCTGACTGTATTTTATTTGTTCCAGGCTCTGATGGCGCCATAAGAATGACCTTTGAGTCATTTGTGGAACAGGGTGAGACGGTCATTTATACTAATCCAACATTTGCAATGTACCCTGTCTATTCAAAAATGTTTGGAGCAGTTGCTCACGAAATCAGTTATCATAAAAATGCCTCTGGACCAGAAATTTCTTCATCAGAAATAATTGACACTATAATAAAGCTTAAACCAAAGCTGCTTTGCCTTCCAAATCCAGACAGTCCAACGGGAACAGTGTTGGGCGAAAAAGTTATTAGAGAGATTTTAAAAGTTTGTGAGGGTAGTGGATCGCTTTTGTTAGTCGATGAAGCGTATCATCCATTCTACTCAAGGACAGCAGTTCCCTTAGTCCAAACGTCAAAAAATATTATTGTTGCCCGGACCTTTGCTAAGGCATGGGGAGCGGCTGGATTGAGAATTGGCTATGCGGTGGGGCATCCTGATACGATAAAGTTTTTG
Organism: SAR116 cluster bacterium AG-447-A06; assembly: GCA_003212345.1. Lineage (GTDB taxonomy): Bacteria > Pseudomonadota > Alphaproteobacteria > Puniceispirillales > Puniceispirillaceae > UBA3439. The sequence continues at coordinate 18,960 of QCPZ01000023.1, read as the reverse complement.
CACAAAATGCGACCGATGTATGAGGTGAGTAGTTTTGCCTTAGAGTTCGTAGCAAATGCCCTCAAGCACACCAAGCAAATGGAGTGTTCAGTGAATAGAATAATGGAAGGTAAAGCATTTTTCGTGAAATCACTTAAAAAGCTTGGTTTTTCGGTAATCGATACCCATGCAAATTTCGTTCATGTTGATTTTGGAAAGAATGGAAAACTAGTCCACGAGGCTTTGAGTGATAAGGTGCTTTATCGGAAGTCTTTTGATCAACCCTGCTTGTTGGGCTATAGCCGATTTACCGTTGCTCCTAAGGGTGTGATGCAAAATGTGTTATCGATAATTGAAACGTCTTTAAAATGAGATCAAGTAGATGAATAGTGATGTAAAGGTGGCTCTAATTGGATGCGGCCGTATTTCAGGACACCATGCAAGGTCGATTATAAGCTTGGTCGGAGTCGATTTGGTCGCTGTTTGTGATTTGGATCTTGAAAAAGCTCGGGCATACAGTGATGAGTTTGGAGTCAATGCGTACCAAAGTTATCACCAAATGCTCAACGAGCATCCCGAAATTAATATCGTTTCAATAGCCACTCCTTCTGGGATGCACTACGAGCATGCCCTTGAAATTATTACCCGCTATAAAAAACATGTCATTGTTGAGAAACCAACATTTATTAAGCCGTCTCAAGTAAGAGAAATTTATTCAAAAGCTGCTGAGTTTGGATTGAAAGTCTTTGCAGTTTTTCAAAATAGGTATAACAAAGCAGTGACTCGGGTATTGCAGGGATTGTCTGACAACGAACTAGGATCAGTCAGAACACTAGCTGTGAGAGTGCGTTGGTGCCGTCCCCAGCGTTATTATGATCTGGCCGCTTGGCGTGGGACATTCGCAATGGATGGTGGATGTTTAACCAACCAAGGAATACATCATATCGATCTTATGAGAAAGATGGGGGGAGAGGTTAAACGAGTACTCTCCATTCATCGTACTCTCGGCGTGGATATTGAGGTTGAGGATATTGTTACTGCGCTTATTGAGTTTGAGAGTGGAGCAATTGGAACGCTAGAAGTGACCACTGCCGCAAGGCCCCATGATTATGAGGCCAGTCTATCACTAGTTTGTGAAAATGGTTTGGCACAGCTTGGTGGTATTGCGGTTAATGAGTTGCAGATATACTCTCCAGATCCAGAAGCCTGTGAAAATTTTTCAGAAGATTTTTCTGGCAATGTTTACGGCAATGGTCATGCAAAAATGTATGGCGACATAATTAAGTGTTTTTCTGATGGTATCGAATACCCTGTTACTATGATGGATACCCTAGGGACCATACAGCTATTGAATTCATTTTATTTATCTGACGAGTCAAAAGATTGGCAACTCATAGCAAAGGGTGGTGACAGCAACAGATTGGGTCGTTTCGATGAAGGTCTAGCTCAACTCTATCGTACACACGTCATCACTAAGGACATTATAGATTAACTCGCAATTTATTGCGTAAAACTGTTTAAAAGGAGTCATTCACAATTTCTTTAGACGGTTATATTTTTCGATTTCACAAAGCATGCTGTAATGACGTTCATTATAGAAAAAGGAGAAAAAGTTGAAAATTATTGGAGTTGTCCCTGCAAGAATGGCAGCATCCCGTTTCCCTGGAAAGCCTCTTTTTAAGATACATGGCAAGGCAATGATTGAGCATGTATTTTTACGAGCAAACCTGTTTAAAAGTTGGGATCAATTGGTCGTAGCAACTTGCGACGAAGAAATAAAAAACTTTTGTGACATAAAGAGTTTCCCCGTTGTAATGACAGGAGATCATCACACACGAGCCTTGGACAGGGTAGCCGAGGCTATTGTGAACCTCTCAGAGACAGTGGATGAAGATGATATAGTGGTGTGTGTGCAGGGCGATGAGCCAATGATGCGTCCGGATATGATGGATGCTGTGGTCACTCCGTTACTTGAAAATAAAAGTATTCCATGCACTGTCCTAGCCATGCATATTACGGATGAAAAGCTTTGGTTAAATCCTGACACAGTAAAAATTGTTCATAATGCTGACGGTGAGGTTCTTTACACGTCTAGAGCACCGGTTCCCTTTGCTAAAGATGGGTTTTCAGGCGAACTGGAAGCGCGAAGAATTTATGGCATTCTTGCTTTTAGATGGAAATATTTAAAGGAGTTTACGTCTAGTGCGGAAACTAGATTGGAACTCTTGGAGGCCTGCGATAGTAATAGAATTCTTGATTTACCATTTGCTCAGTACATTGCACCCTATCCAAGTATTGAGTCTTTCTCAGTAGATAGTCCTTCAGATCTAGAGCTTGTGAAGAAACGCATACTTCGAGATGAAATAACCAAGCTGTATTAACAATAGCATTCTTGGGGTAGCTCTGTATGAAAAATACGCATTACAAAACTGATGAAATTCATAATTACTTTTCTAAAAATCGAGTGAGGTGGGATCAGTTCTATCTTTCAGAAAGGAAAATATTTGAGTCAATAGCGCTTTCGTCAGAGAAAACAGTACTAGACATCGGTTGTGGTTGCGGTGGCTTGGGCTTAGCTTTAAATGAAAAAGTTGGCATTACATCTTATACAGGAGTGGATATTAACCCGGCAGCAATTGTTAAGGGGAGGAAGTTAAACTCTTCAGCCACCCTTATCGCAGGCGATATTCTCGATGAAACTGATGCGTCGCTAGATGGCAGGACCTTTGATTTGGTATGTTCGCTTAGTTGCATAGATTGGAATATCCAATTCGCTGAAATGCTATTAGCTGCATGGAGGCATGTTAAGCCTGGTGGAACCTTCGTTTCTACCTTTAGACTATGTTTAGGAGAAGGTAGCCATAAAATTAAAGATAGCTACCAGTATATAAACTATGAAGGTAAAAAAGAGGGAGAAATAGCTGCCTATGTGGTGCTCAACTGTAAAAATCTTATAACAATGTTGAAGGATTTAAATCCATCTGGGATAAAGGGAATAGGGTACTGGGGAACTCCGTCGTCATCCGCAATAACTCCATATCAGTCGTTATGCTTCACGGCATTTTCTATTACTAAACGAGAGTTATCAGATTTCAGTGATATATATATTGACCTTGATCTTCCGGACGATGTAATTACGGCGTTAGAGGACTAGCTAGCTTGAGATCTGGTATTTTCTTAATTTGCGACAAGCCCAGTATTCCAAAAGATTTCAAGGGCACGGCTATTCTTATTGATTCTTTGTACAACGAGAATTTTTGTATATCCCTGCCTACTTATTTAGAGAAGAATTCCGAAAGGCTTCGATCAAAATATCTCAAATTCATCGGCGATCTAGGTAATCGTAAAGTTAACGGTTACTCAATAACAGATCAACTGGAAATTGGAGATGGTTTGAGCTACTGGTGGATGACACGCCTAGCAGAGAAGAGTCCTTTTAAATCGCCAGATATCTATAAAAGTCTTCTAATGCTAGCTCTCGAAGAGATCTTAGTTAAGTATAAGCCAAAGGAAGTTCGTGTATCTTCTGAACAATCTGAATATGAGGAAATTGTTGCAGGTATTTGTGATCATATTGATATTTTCCACGCACCAGGGTCCCGGTCATTCAAGAAACCAAGATTGTTTTTTAAGACACATAAACCATTTCTATCCGGCGTAGCCACAATCTTGAAAATTTTTTTGCAACGTTATCGAGCGACATTTTTTAAAAAAATCAAAAGTAATGGCGATAGTAAAAATCTGATAATTTTTTCGTATTTTGCCCATTTGTCCCGTAAACATTATGAAAAGGGGGAATACTACTCATTTATGTGGACTAAACTGCCTGATTTATTAATTGAAAAAGGATGGACTATAAACTGGCTACATCATTATTTGCCAAGCGGTGGTACTATATCATTGAATCAGGGATTACAACTATTAGACAGTTTCAATAATCAAAAAAACAACAATCAGAATCATATGTTTTTGGATTCTTATTTCGGGTTTTCGGTTCTCTGGCGCACATTTAAGAGTTGGTTTAGGCTCAGACGAAAGGCACTAAGCTTTAAGGATTTACCTACATTGTTTCAGGTCAGTGAGAGTGGCGTTAATTTATGGCCCTTATTGAAGAGGGACTGGATCTTGTCAACTTCTGGCTCGATAGCAGCAGCAAATTGTTTCTGGGTGGCATTGTTTGATTCTGCTCTTAAAGATAAACCCAAACAGGAACTCGGTTTATACTTGCATGAAGGTCAAGCATGGGAACTTGCTATGCTAGCGGCATGGCGTAAATACAGGCATGGAAAAATAGTGGCTGTACAGCATGCCACGGTACCTTTTTGGCACCTTTATTACTTTAATGATCAAAGCGTTTATTTAAATCAAAGTTCCGGTGGTATGCCAGTGCCTGATCTTTGGTCTACTAATGGTCCTGCCGCATATAACGCGTTTTTAGACTCAGGATATCCAAGCGATAAAGTAATCATGCTAGAAGCCCTACGTTATCTTGACCTCAAGAGCAATACGCATAAGGAAGTGAATGATAAATCAGTGGCAGGATGGCTCGAAAAAACTGTAAAAGTTTTGGTTGTAGGTGACTTGAGTTTGTATCAGGCAACAGATAAGTTATTGTTGGCTCTAAAATATTGTGCAGATGTTCTGTCTAAGAATTATCAATTTGTTTACAAACCACACCCGGCGGATATCTCAAATTCTTGCGACAGGCTGGGCCTGGATGTAAAACAGACTGACGCTCCTTTGGCTGAAATAGTGAGTAATTTTGATGTCGTTATCAGTGGCCATGGGAGTTCTGGTGGGCTTGATGCTTACCTCGCTGGAATAAAGTCTATTGTATTCTTAGATAACGCATCCTTTAATCTAAGTGCTCTTAGAGGACTTGACTCCGTGAAATTTGTGAGTTCTCCGCTTGAGCTAACTGAGGCATTGACGTCGATTGCAACCCTCAGTAATGAAGGTGATATTGCGAAAGATTTTTTTCTGTCAGACCCTAAGCTACGGCGATGGACGAACTTCATTTAATGTGAAAGACTTGGGTAACTCACAATTTTAAAAAATTCGATTTTTTGTCCGTTTTAGTGCTTTCCTTGTTTCAAAAACGCCACCGTACTTTAGGGATAAATGGCTAAAGTAAGAATGTAAATATACTATGAACTCTGAAAAAATAAATCATACATCCTCTTTTCATATTCTGCAGAAATTTAAATAGGTTATATTATATGTTTAATTCTTGCTACGAAGGCAAAAAGGTTCTGATCACTGGGCATACAGGTTTTAAAGGTAGCTGGTTGTCGTTATGGCTAAAACAGTTAGGCGCAAAAGTATACGGTGCATCGATCGAGGTGCTATCGGATCCCTCCCATTTTGACGCTATTAAATTGGGTGCTCACATTGAAGATTTTCGGCTAGATATTCGAGACCCTCAAGCGGTAAAAAAATTGGTCGTAGATATTCAACCTGATTTTGTGTTTCATCTGGCAGCACAGGCGCTCGTTAGACTATCGTATGTAAATCCATTAGAAACAATCACGACAAATGCAATTGGTACACTAAATATCCTCGATGCTTTGCGAGTTCAAGGTAGGCCAGTCGTAGCAGTAGTAATAACTAGCGACAAGGCATATGACAATGTTGAGTGGGTTTGGGGCTATCGTGAAAACGACAGACTGGGGGGCAAAGATCCGTATAGTGCATCTAAAGCTATGGCTGAGCTAGCCATAAGAACTTATGTCGAGTCTTTTTTCACCAAAGAGGCTGCAAAAGTCAAAGTTGGTATTGCGCGAGCTGGAAATGTGATTGGCGGGGGTGATTGGGCAGAGGATAGAATAGTTGTTGATTGCATGAAGTCATGGTCAGAGAGCAGAACTGCCGAAATTCGAAATCCAGGCGCAACTCGGCCCTGGCAACATGTTCTTGAGCCTCTGAGCGGTTATTTAACTTTAGGCTCGAATCTGCATACAGATACCTCTAACCATGGACAGGCTTATAATTTTGGCCCTCCGGCAAATCAAAATTACTCAGTTAGACGGTTAATTAGCGAAATGAAGATTTATTGGGAAAATGTTCTCTGGGAAGACACGTCTCAGGCAAAAACTCATTTTCATGAGGCGGCTCTGCTGAAGCTTAATTGTGATAAAGCACTTTTTGATCTCAACTGGCAACCTACCTTGGATTTTAGAGATACTGTTAAAATGACCGTAGAATGGTATAAAGAATTTTACCAAGGTAATCGTAAAAGCATGTACGAATACTCAGTTAATAATATTAATGATTATATTGAAAAAGCTAAGCGCTCGGGTATAAGCTGGGCACAACAATGACATCGTATCCAAGCAATATTGAAGGCATGATTATCACACCAATGGAGATCGTTTCTGTAACTGGTGGGGATGTCTTGCATGGGCTGAAGCTAGATGACCCGGGTTATGTAGGTTTTGGAGAGGCATATTTTTCAACGGTGAACACTGGTGTAATAAAGGCATGGAAGCGACATCGGAAAATGACTATGAATATCGTTGTTCCATATGGTTGTGTCAGGTTTGTGATCTATAATGACCGTGAAACTGACCCAACCCAGCATTCTTTTCAACAGGTAGTTCTATCCAGAGACAATTATTTCCGTTTAACTGTACCTCCCATGGTTTGGATGGGTTTTGAGGGATTAGGGGTTAACGAAAATATTTTATTAAATATAAGTGATATCAAGCACTCACCTGATGAGGTGGATCGTTTGACGATCAATGAAATTGATTTCGACTGGAAGGTCTAGATGAAGGTTGTTATTTTAGCAGGTGGGTTTGGTACTCGTTTGTCTGAGCTGACGGGCGAAATTCCCAAACCGATGGTCCCCATTGGTCAACGGCCGATTCTTTGGCATATTATGAATCACTATGCAAAATATGGATATAACGAATTTGTACTGGCGCTAGGTTATAAGGCTGAAATTATAAAGCATTTTTTCTTAAATTATCCTACTTTAAACTCGGATTTCACTATTGATATGAGAACAGGTGATGTTGATTGGCACAATCGAGTTAATGAGGATTGGAAAGTTACGCTTGTTGATACGGGTTTGAAGAGTATGACGGGTGGACGGTTGCGTCGTCTTAAATCAATTTTAGCCGATGAACCTTTTTTGCTGACTTATGGTGATGGTGTAAGCGACGTCGATATAAAGGCGTTGGTAGACTTCCATAATACTAGTAACAAGATGGTAACGGTAACTACTGTGCATCCAGGAGCTAGATTTGGAGAGCTGGATATTGAACAAAATGAAGTAAGGTCTTTTAAAGAAAAACCTCAAACTACTCAAGGTTGGATAAACGGCGGCTTTTTTGTTATCGAGCCTGAATTTTTAAATTTAATTTCCTCAGATGATACTATTCTCGAGAAAGAACCGCTGGAAAGTGTTGCATTGGATGGTCAACTAAGCGCCTTTAAACACGAAGGGTTTTGGCAGTGCATGGATACGGTTAGAGATAGAAATTATCTGGAAGATTTGTGGGTAAAAGGTAAAGCGCCTTGGGCGTAACAGATAAAACAATTGATATTTTAATTGTTGGAGGTGTTAGATTTATTGGTAAAGTAGTTAGCAAGATTGCCGTAGAATTTGGGTGGTAGGTTGATAGTCGCGGGTTATTGATTCTGTCAAACCAAATAAACAAGCTGGGTTGACCTACATAGTAGCTGATATAGCTATCGCCATAGACATTAAAAATCGTTAGATAAACAATATGACTACGTTATCAATGCTGGTGGATCCGGGAGTCATGAACTGTTTATTAATGGTGGTAAGGAGTTCCCCCTGGTCCACTTTTGTGGGTTTTTAAACCTTGTTAATCATTTTGATCAAAGAAAACTTAAGCGCTTCATAAATCTTGGCAACAACGATGAATATGGCGATATTACTGCCCTCCCCCCAACAGAGACCATCAGAGAACCATCATATAATCATGTTCAGCGGCAAAGGTTTCTGCAACCCATTTTCTTCAAACGCTACACAGGACTGAGGGGTTCCTTGGCATAACCTTGAGGTTGTTTTTGTGTTATGGTCCTGAGCAAGTTCAGAATAGATTTTTACTCTTTTCAATAGGTGTTTGCCTTGAAAATGGTGATATCAAAATTTCTTCAGGCGAGCAATTTAGGCGCTATTGCTTTATTGATGTTGTTGATGCTGTGTTCTTCGGCATGACTAATAATGCGGGCGGCAAGATTTTTAATATTGCACTATTGTTGGATCAGGAAGACCAAAATTTGCTGCAGTTCCCTAAAGAACAGGGGAAAACATGGAACTTTATGCGGATGTAAATCTTGCAAATAAGGCGCTCTCTTGGTCAGCTAAAAAATCTCCATGAGGGTTTGACCAAAACTGTCTCTTGCTATAGGGGACTATTTCTGGCTAGGGGAGTTAGGTATAGATGACTAGAGTAAGTGGGCCTTTGGTATCAGTTCTAATCAATTGCTACAATGGAGAAAAATATTTAAAAGAAGCAATAGACTCAGTGTATGCTCAGACCTATCAAAATTGGGAGATTGTATTTTGGGACAATGCTTCTACTGACAACACTAAGTCGATAGCATGCTCTTACCCAGAAAAACTTACATATTTTAGAGCACCGAAGTTGACAAACGTACATGTGGCAAGAAATCTTGCTCTGGATAAATGCCGTGGTGCAGCAGTCGCTTTTCTCGATGCTGACGATATTTGGCTCCCCAATAAGCTTGAAAAGCAAATTGAACTGTTCTCTGAGGATAATAAAATTATCTATGGTGGCTATGCGCATATTGATCAGTCTGGAAAGAGGACTGGATTTATACAAGCTAATTCGCCGTCGGGGGCCTTGACATCTAGATTGATTTTGAGAAATACAATTTCGATAGGTGGCGTTTTAATAGATACTCAGCTGCTCAAGGCATTTAGGTTTGACGAAACTTACGAAATGATGGGAGATTTTGATCTTTGGGTTCGCCTTTCTCAAAATCACATGATTCAAAGTGTAAGTGAAATTGTTGAGTTGTCTCGGCAGCATAGCGGAAATATATCTAGTACGCGCAAAGCGAAGTGGTTGGCTGAACGCCGGTACTTTTATAAAAAGTTTATACGTAACCATGGGATATTTAAATATCCCATCATAATCTGGTACATGATTAAGACTGAGTTAAAAGGTCTCTTGTAATGGGGCTTCATAGGTATCCAAAATTTTTCCACGCTGCTATTAGGTTAGCTTTGAAATTTATTCCCGCTAAACGGGGCATTGTATTTCTGACCCTTCATCATATTGATTCATCTGAAGTTGAATGGTTATGTGATGTTTTGGATGACCTTAAGCGGTCTCATGACTTTATTGATGTTAAAGACATTGAAGACGCAGTTAGGATGCCGAACAGGGGCTCCAGGCCTTATTTAGTGCTGACGTTTGACGATGCATTTGCGTGCCAGAAGGTGATTGCTGATGAATGCTTGAACTCAAGAAATATCAAAGCGTTATTTTTTGTTCCTACTGCTTTTGTTGGTTTGGTGGGACGCAGCGCTCTTAACTTTACAAAAACTTCTTTTTATCCCAACACTCAGCCAAAACCATTGCCGATGGGTGGTTATGATGCTATGACATGGAACGATATCAGAGCTCTTGTGACTCAAGGACACACAATTGGTGCGCATACGGTAAACCATCCAAAACTTTCTAACATTTCTGAAAAAGAAATTTGGGATGAGATAGTGAATTCTGCTAATATATTAGAGTCAGAGTTAGGAGTGAATATCACGCATTTTGCCTATCCATTTGGGTCAGTTGAAGCCACGGGGCAGTTGTCTCATTCGATCGTGAAAAAAAGATTTAAATGGGCATATTCAAACGTCCGTGGGGTCTTTCAGGATAGTCCAAGTAAACACTTCATTTATAGGCAGAATTTAGTGCCTAAATCACCGCTTTGGCTTGTTAGAGCGATTGTAGAGGGTCGCTTAGATTTTCTTTATAGAAAGAAGCATACTTTAGCGAAATATTTTTTCCATTCACGTAAATTTTTTTAGAGCACATATGAAAAAACTAAGTTTTGCAAGCCAGCCTTCGCCGGGCATCTTAATTTCAGCCCTTTTTCATAAAAAAATAGAAAATTCAATGATGTCTATCCCTTGGTTGAGGCACGATGAAAACGTATTCTGGTTATCCAGAACGGCCTATTCATTAGAGTTGATTGTCCTATGGCAACTCAAAGTTAGGAGCAAGGGTAAACTCATAATCTGGTTCCCTGATTATTTCTGTAATGCAGCCTTAGAACCCCTGCGAAACTCCACTGTTTCCTTAATGTTTTATCCAATTACAACCGAATATGGTGTGGTTGCTTCAGATTTAGAGGAACTGGCGGCTCTAGGTGTTCCTGATATAGTTGTAAACGTGCATTTTTTTGGAACTCCTTGTGGCAATGATACCCTCAGAAATTTTTGTATAAATCACAATTGTTTATTTGTTGAAGATGCCGCGCATGTTCTGAGGCCGTCGGATGGTATCGGCAATGAGGGGGACTGCGTTCTGTACAGTCCTCACAAACATCTCCCGATAAGAGATGGAGCAGCGCTTGTTGTGAGAAAAAATGGTCCGTCTCAGCTTGGATATAGTGACGGAAGTTTAGATACTTTAACCTCAATCTATGATGACCTCACCAAAAAATATGCGCAAACTTTTCGACTAGATGCTCTGTGGATCATAAAGCGGACGCTGCAGTATGCAGGGTATAGAAAAAGAATGGACATTGACTATAATATCGATGGAAAAAAGGGCGGCACTCCGGAAAATTTACCTCCTAGACCTATGAGCACGCTCAGCAAGAAAATATTAGTGCAACTTATACCTCAGTTAAATGATTTCTCAGACCGAAGGGCCAAAAATGTTCAGCTTTGGCAATCTGTTTTGCAAAATAAATATTTGGGCGCTGGGGCTGACCTGAAAAAGCAACCGCAGACAGCATATATAGCAGCATTTACACGTAACGCGGCATTTGAGGCTGGTGTTGAGGATCTTAGGTTAGAAAACGCAAGCTCGATGTCTTGGCCTGACCTGCCTCCAGAGGTCTTGAAAGATCCAATACGCCACAAGGTAGCCATAAAACTTAAAAATGAAAAACTATTTTTCCCAGTTCACCAAAGTCTAAAAGCAATAGCAATATGTGACCAGATGAGAGATGTGAATTACAAAACAATCAAGGACTGGGTAGTGAGGCCGGTAAAGGAAGATGAATGGAATCGCCACTTATTGTCTGTGAACAAGCAAAATTTACTGCACACATGGGAATATGGTTCAGCGAAGAGTAGCGTGATAGGGTGGAAACTGGAGCGCCTAACTGTGGAAAAACCTGACGGCGAAGTTATCGCTCTTGTCCAAGTTTTATACTATAAGCTTGCTTTGCTGGGCGGCCTTGCCAAGATATCGCGTGGACCCTTGCTACTGGGTAATTACCCTGAAGATGACCGAAACTATATTTTGACGTTATTGGCCATAACTGAATACGCAAGGAGCGTCAAATGGCGTGTCATTCAGGTCTCTCCTGAAATTCCACAGTCTGAGAATCTGGCGTATCAATTACGTGCACACAAATTTTATAAGCAAAAAGGGACTAAGATAGGGTCTGGATTACTTGATTTAAACTTGGAACTCGACACTCTGTATTCCAATCTTAACAGCATTTGGAAGCGCACGCTTAAAAAAATTAAAAAGCATAAGATAGAAGTCAGATTAGAGCCAACGAATGAATTGCGCGTGAATGAATTTTTAAAGTGCTATTCCGCCATGCAAAAGGATAAGGCTTTTGAAGGGATAAACTCAGATCTCATTAAAGTATTAACGACAAAGAAGTCATCTACCTTCGAGGTCAATTTTTTTGTTGCAGAATTGACGGACAACAAGGGGATGGCAGTTGAACTGGGAACCCGCGTTTGTATTAAACATGGGAATACGGCAACAGATTTTCTTCTATATATCAATGACGAAGGAAAGAAATATTGGGCAAGCACCGCTTTATATTGGCACGCAATAAAATATTACAAAGATTTAGGTTGTGCATGGTTCGACATAGGTGGATTGTCTGAAAATACGACCAGGGGCATCTCTACCTATAAAAATGGGCTCCGATCAGACTTGTACACTCTTATAGGAGAGTGGAGATATTATGTATTTCCTAATCCATTTAAGAAAAAGTTTTTGTATTTAGACAAGTAATTTTATTCAAAACATTATTAATTTAAGAATGTTATCGGGTAATGATTGAATTATGTCCGGTCCGCCCTCTAACACCCCCTTTTTTTCTGATACACGAATTTTGATTTTGTAGTTAATAAAGAGAGCCTGACTGGATTGTCCCATTTATCTAATACCTGCAAGGGAGGCCGTGAAGCATAGCGGTTGTATCACGTTTTCAAAGCTGTTTTTTGTTTTTTGGCTGGACAAAATCATTGCTTTTGGTTTTCTAGAAGAAATTGTTTTGACAAGTGCCCATTGAAAAGGGGACTAAGTTTCCTTTAAATATAATTAAAGTTTGTTTTAATTTGATAAAATTTTGTTAAGTGTCGTTGAAAAGAATAAAATAAAGATGTTTGAGAAAACTGGATATTCTATGGAGAAGATGTGAAAAATATCGATATCCATCAAATTAATGTATTTGGCTTGGGCGCAATAAAGTTTTCAAATGCTTTGGTGCATGACATAGTTAATAATAAATCAATAAAAATTAAAAATTTTTACTTTAATAAATATAACTTTAATTCTGGGTACGGTGAGGCTGCAGCCGAGAGTGCCATTTGTTCATACCGTTTTGGTGGGTTGTCCCGAGTTTTTGAAATCTTGTGCTGGAGATTTTATCGCGAGCAGAATGCGGATATTTTAATCTTGGGTGATTTACCCTTGAATACGCGCGCCAAACAATACGTTTTGTGTCAGCAATCACTAATATTTAAGAGCTTTTCTTTATTTAGTATAAACTACCTTAAGTTTGGACTTTTTAGAATCTTATTCAAATTATTTATAAAACGTAATGACGTTGTCTTAGTGCAAAATGCACAAATGAAACAATATATACACCAATATTTTGGCCACGAAATTACTGTAGAAATATTAGACCTGCGATCACCATCCTTCGGATGGCCTAAATTTTTTCGCAACGGTAGACTTGGATCGAGGCTGCATGAAAATGTTATCAGGCTGATCTATCCTGCAGCTTTCGTGCCTCATAAAAACCATCATTTGTTGTCGACTATCAAACGGGAGCTTATGGTAGATGTGTCAGTGACTGTGGATAAAAATTTTATTGAGGCGCATGGATCGGTATCTTGTATTGGACAGGTTTCTAGAGAAACAATATATGAGTTCTATGAGAAAGCAGACGCTTTACTGTTCTTGTCAAGCAACGAAAGTCTTGGTATGCCAATTCTAGAAGCTATAAAATGCAACTTACCCATAGTTTGCCCTCATGCGGAATACACGAAGGAGCTACCCTCTGAAAATTGTTTTTTCTTTGATTTAGATCGTCCAGATACACTTGTGAAGGCGTTGGTGGCATTAAGGAGGAGATTGCTCTCTGGCTGGTGGCCGAATTGGAATTTTGATAGGCAATTTTATAATCCCAGTCACTTTCCAATAGATGCCATTGTGTTAGGCTCATCCAATAAAAATACCTGTAAAAATTATAGTTCAAAGGAAAACCTTTGATTTGGAATGCGCTTGAATGATAATAACTTTTAGTGGACTGGATGGTGCTGGGAAAAGTACCCAAATTGAATGTTTGAGTGAAAGGCTGTTGAGTAAAGGCTACCATGTCAAGGTCGTGTGGGCTCGCGGTGGTTATACTCACGGATTTGAACTCCTAAAAAGGTTTCTCAGACGGCTAATGGGAAAAAAGTTGTTGCCTTCGGGACAATCAAAGGGCCGTAAGCAAAAGCTTGAGCGTCCAATCATCCAAAACATATGGCTTACAATTGCTATTCTTGACTTAATTTTTCTCTGGGGACTTTACGTTCGCTTGCTTGGCAATGGAAAGAGGATCGTTATATGTGATCGGTATCTAAATGATACTTTGCTTGATTTTAGGAAAAACTTTCCGGCTTCAAATGTCGAAGAGAGCATGTTGTGGCGACTTTTAACAGCTATTACGCCTGCCCCTGATCATGCTTTCTTGTTTTGGGTTCCGATAGAAACGTCGATGCAACGATCCATAGATAAAGCTGAACCTTTTCCAGATAGCAAGGAGACCCTTGAGTGGCGGTTGGCTGCTTATATGGATCAATCAACTTTTCCACTTCATAAGTACACTTTAATTGATGGAAGAAATTCAATTACTAAAAATTCTGAAGAATTGTACGCGTCAATTAAATTTGATTTGGCTTAAGGATAGTCTTAGTGAAATTACACGAATTAATTAGAAGAGAAAACTTTCCTCAAGTCTTTAATCACACTTTAGGTGAATACCTTAAGTTAAAAAGCAGATGGGAAGGAAAAATAATATGGGGTATGCATAGTAGTAATGATGACTTAAATTTGCTCGTTAATACCAGGCTTAATATTATCTACCCTGTATCTATGCCTAAAAAAAAATTGATGCCCTTCGTGGCAGAGTACGCTTATCACAAAAACCCGTTAAGACGGCTTCTCCATCAAATATATATTAGCATTAGCTTAGCGCCATTACTTAGACATTTTTTTTCTTCCACCAAGTTACATATCACTAAATACGCTGGATATCCGAGAAAGATCTGTATATTGCCGGGCAACCATTCAATTAGGCTGGTTGACTTAGATTTGAATAATTGTTTGGTACTAGCCAAGAAGGAATACGGTATTAAGAAATTAAAAAATGCTATTTCTTCTAGACTAAGGTACCCAAATTTGCCTGGTCCAACAATTTTTGACTTTAATATTGAGGAAGGTTGGTATTTAGAAGAACGAATTATTGGATTGCCATTAGATAGGATTGAGCGTAAAGCAAAAATAAATGGAGCATTTTTCGCCGCAAAATCTTTTATGCGGAGGGTATATGATGACACTGCAAAATCAGAAACAGCCCTAACTTGGGTAAAAAAGAAATTCAAAGAGTTGGATCTCGCGATTGAGGCACTTCCGACCTGCTTCAAGAGGCAGAATGTCAAAGATCTTCAGATCATTAAAGGTCAGTTGGAAGCTTTGGCCAGAATTTTAATCGACCCTGAATATCTAGTACCGATAGCATTGACACATGGTGATTTTCAGAGCGCAAATCTGTTGGAGCCATCTGTTGATAAGTCCAAAGAGGTTTATATTATAGATTGGGAGTATGCTGGTAGAAGATGTAGTCATTATGATTGGTTTGTCTATGGACTTCGCGCGAGATCATTGAAAGGGCTAGCATCCAGAGTAAATTTCCTTCTGTACTGTGACGTTGCTGAGAGGTCAAAGTTCTTTTGGTTTGACTTTTCTAAAATTGATCCATCTGAGTTGAGGATGTTAATAATTTTGTTTTTGATTGATGAATTTTTATTTAGGCTGGATGACGTTAGCTTACCCAATTTGAAACATATCCCCTCTGGTTTCATGAGTTTTAATACAGAAATTAAAATTATTATTGATATGTTTACAGTCGACCTGGAAAAAGGATGTAACGTAAAGGAGCAATCAAATTAAGAAATTGGCAATTTTTTTTTTAACGGCTTGCTTTTTGGGTGCTTCTATATTTTTCACTCAAAAAACAAATTATAGACTGCCTCCGAATTTATACAAAGGTTCCGTTGAAGTCTTGGAAGAAGTACACATAAAAGAAGGTTCTGTTGAGCAAGGAATTCTGTATTTTGATAATTACAATGATAGGCAATTCTATTTCTCATCTAATCAAGCTAACATTAGCAAATTTGATTCCCAGTGGAATTTAATAAGGAATAGAAAGCCGTCGATTGAGGGTATTACAAAACCGCATATTGGGATTTTAGCAAAAGATCAGAGATACATTTGGGGAGGGGTAATTGATTTAGATGATTATCCTTTTGTGAGTGACACACGAATTATAAAGATAGATCCTGAAACCCTAAATATTTTGCAAGTAATTGATTTTACATCAATTAGTAAATATGTCGATGCTTTTGATGTAGACGCTAATGAATTTTGGGTGGCTTATAAAGATTTTGTGAAAGTATATTCATTAATAGATAATGAATTTAAACTAGAGCGAAGTTATAGGGTTTTGAAAGGAACTCCCCAAGGTTTGAGGCTTACCAAAAACTACATGTGTATTGTTGGCGAGAATACGACAATGATGCGTAGGCGATTTAAAAACGGTATTTATTGTTATCAAAGAAACAATCTAATAGAATTTGAAGGTTCTTTTTTCGCTGACTTGATTGTCGGTGTTGATAATATTCTTGCCTCCATAAATTATCAAGTTGGTTATAACATACTGAATATTTATTTTTCTAAACAAGTAAACGAACCTCAAAAGCTTTGGCCGTTTGGGTTTCCACTTGATAACGTTGATAATGAAGGCTTTGCATTTTCCTCAGCTGAAGATGGAATTATATGGATCTCGGACGCGACTGGTAATACTGTGAGACAAATTCGGTTGGATGGTTTTTAAACACCTTATTAAATAAGTAATATGACATCATTCAATCTGAAGTGGTTAGAAAATGAATATAAAAATTAAAAGATTAATAATGCTCAATCAAATGGCAGGCCCACTATTTAGAGAGTTGTCGGAGGATTTGGCCCCTCTTTATGACTCTGGCGCTGTTTTAATAACAGGACATCCAGATACCTTAGCGCTAAAAGATACTAAGGTGTCAAACCTGACCATAAAGAAAGCCCCCGAATATAATCGAAATTCTTGGACCTCCAGAGTGCTATCTTGGTTCCAATATGTGCTTTTTATATCTAAGAGTGTTCTGTGCGCCAGAGCCGGAGACGGTATATTATTGGTATCCAACCCACCAATATTAGGAGTTTGGGTTTGGCTTCTAACTCGTCTCAATAAGATTCCCTATGCCGTTTTGGTTTTAGATATCCATCCTGAAGTTTACATTCGTCTTGGTGTATTGGAGAATCACAGCCTTGTAGTGACATTATGGAATGCGATGAATCGTTTGGTATACAGGAATGCAAACGCAGTAATTACTATTGGAAAAAGAATGGCGAATCTTGTAAACGCGCAGATTCCGTTGGGTGCGCCAGGTGTTGCTGTAGTTCCGCTATGGGTTGACGTGGATAACATTAAGCCACTGCCAAGAAACAAAAATCCGTATGCTCAAGATTTTATAAAAAGTTCTGACGAATTTATTGTTTTGTATTCTGGAAATATGGGTTCATCCCACGATATCGATAGTATGTTAAGTGCAGCTAAACATCTAAATAAAAATAGAAAAATCAGGTTTCTTTTTATTGGAGAGGGTGAAAAATATAAAGATGTAGAAGTTTGCATCCAAAAGGAAAGGCTTGCGAATGTTTCGTTGTTTCCGTTTCAACCTGAGGCTTTAATTAAATACACTCTTCCTCTTGCAGATGTCGCTTTAGTTTCGCTAGATCAAGGAATGGAGGACCTTATGATACCAAGCAAATCATTTTATTATTTAGCTGCTGGATCTGCGATTGTTGCGATAGCTAATGAAAACAGTGAACTCTCAGATTTATTAGGACAGCGTGCTTGTGGTGTTCTTGTGCCGCCTGGGGATCCGAATGCTTTAGCCGCAGCTTTGAAGAATTTACAAGAAAATCCGAAAAAGCTAGCTATGATGAAAAAGAATGCTAGGCAGCTCGCTGAGGAAAAGTTTTCCCGTCAAGCTTGCACCACTGAGTTCGCCCGTGTTTTGACTCAATCGGATCTTTTATAATAAAAATAGATGCCTTTAAATTAAAAATATTAATTTTATTTCCTCATAACTATAAATAAAAAACTGATAAAATTATGACAAGATTTGTCCGGAAAAACAGTGAAAGAAATATTCTTTTTTGCCCGTTTGTTAGTCGTATTTATAATAATGAAAAATTTTCGATTTATAAAAAATGATTAGGTAGAAACTTGGGTATTTTGCTTCTATACGAAAAGAAATAATTATCCTGTGGATAAAGCAGGTTGTTGTTCATTGAAAAAATCTAACAAACCACTCACGGTGTTTAATGTAGCCAAATATTTTGAGACCATAAATATTTATAGCAGCTAACCATCCTGTTTTCGTTTAATAGAAATGACAATGTCATTGCCCATTCCCAAGCTATCAAAGACGTTTAATGCTTTTTGGAATTGTTTAGAGAATGTTATTCCTCTTGAAAACTTCAATTGTTGCGGGAGGAGGCCTATATCTTGAGAGAAATAGAACATTCCAGGATAAGAAAATGTGAATGAGTCAATCACTTCCAGATCGTGTTTACGCGCGTATTTCATCAGGTCGTCTCTAGAAAAATGAAAAAGGTGGATTGGAAGTTCGACGCAGCTTTTTGAGAGACGGTAAATCAAACCTTGAAAGTTTGGCACAGCAATTACAGCTCTCCCGTTCTCAGACAAACGGTTGTTAATAAATTCAAAATATGCGCTCGGAGAGTGAACATGTTCTAAAGACCAATTGAGTCTTATCAAGTCAAATTTTAAACCCTCTTCTATATCATCAATTTTTGACCAACATGGTATATCTTTTGCTGTTAAAAAATCTCTTGCCGATTTAGCTGGTTCACATCCAAACACTTTTATAGTTTTGTTGTACTCTATGATAGAGCTGTTTAACCCCCAAAAGTGAGCCTTTAGTCCTGACCCGCACCCTATGTCTAAAAAGGTTCGTATCTCTCTTTCTTTGATGTGCTTGAGAACTGGATCCTTAACATCCGGTCTAACCATGCTGCCTAGCATTTTTGAGACTGGTGGTATAAGTTCAAAAACATATCCTGCAGTCGAGTTAGCAACCCATCTAGACAAGGGACCTAAAATCTTAGCTTTTAGACTGCTTATCAGTCCATCTTTGCTGTGGTAACTATAGTTCTCAGTATA
>QCPZ01000022.1 GCA_003212345.1 SAR116 cluster bacterium AG-447-A06 | reverse complement strand
GTGGCCAATCGCGCCCCACTAATGCCTCATCAACCGTTGGAAGGCGTGTCTTAAAAGGATTATCGAACAACATCTAAACTGTCTCTCTTAGCTTCGCCGTTGCGGCCGTTCAAAATAATTAGCCTTTCCTGAGCGCCTCAACACCGGGCAAACGTTTACCCTCAAGCCATTCCAGAAAGGCGCCACCAGCGGTGGATACATAGGAAAATTGGTCACTAACCCCAGCATTTGCAAGAGCCGCCATCGTATCACCTCCGCCTGCGATACTCATCACACCATTGTTTTGAGTTTTTGCTGCTACAATTTTTGCAAGTGCATTTGTTGCCGCATCAAAGGGTGACATTTCGAAGGCGCCCATTGGCCCATTCCAGACGATGGTAGCGCAGTTTTCCAAAAAGCTCCCTGCATCAATAACTGCTTCTGGCCCCGCATCAAGAATCATCTCAAAATCAGTGACATCATCAATTTTAACTATCCGATGAGCGGCGTCCGACTTGAATTCAACTGCCACAACCACATCCGTAGGCAAAAGAATTTTGCAGTCGTTTAATTCCGCGACTTTGAGAATACGTTGAGCAGTTTGAATCATATCAGGTTCAGCAAGCGATGCGCCAATTGGTTTGCCTTGAGCCAGTAGAAACGTATTAGCCATGCCACCACCAAGCACTAATTTGTCAACCTTGGTCACTAAATTTTCGAGCAGTGCCAATTTTGATGATACCTTAGCACCACCAACCACTACCCCTAATGGGCGTATTGGTTGAGAAAGCGCAGCCTGCAACGCCTCTAGTTCAGCAATAAATGAACGGCCAACTGCAGATGGCATCATCCGTGGCAGAGCATCGACAGAGGCATGAGCCCGATGTGCGCAAGAAAACGCATCTCCAATATACAAGTCACCAAGCTCAGCAAGGCTTCTGGCAAACTCTATATCGTTTTTCTCCTCACCACTATAAAATCGCAAATTTTCCATTAGCAATATATCACCGGGTCGAAGAGCATCGACCGCTGCCCTGCCGCCTTCACCAATGACGTCACTCTCTACGGGCACTGGTTGGTCAAGAATCTCGCTTATTGCTTTTGCCACTGGCCGCACGCTTAGAGAGGGAACAATCTTTCCTTTTGGTCTACCAAAATGCGTGAGGATTACAACCTTTGCACCGTTATCAAGGAGAGTTCTCACCCCAGGCATAACATGCCGAATGCGGGTATCGTTGCTAACCAACCCATTCGCAATAGGCACATTCACATCGATACGCAAAAGTACTGTTTTATCCGCGACATCAAGCTCATCTGCAAATTTGAATTGATCCCTCATTGCCAAGACCCTTGAATGCTCCTTGCAAATATAATCACGCGATAGCCCCTCGCTCAGAAAATGTAATAAAAACTCCCGCAAGAAAGGCAGGAAAGAAACCGACCAATGATGAAACTATGTAGAACCCTAACTATCAAATAACCTTGTGAGGAGCCAGCCAAAACCGATACAAAAAGCAGGAATCCGACTCTTCAAAAACCTTTGCAACGAGAATACCTGCAAATTTAGATAACAAGTACTTCCAGCTAGTTGCGAAATTTCGGCTCTCCGTTATGCTCCATTTTTATCATTACTTAATTATTGAATGGGGCACCTTATGTCGGGGGCTAATGATACCGCTGATGTACCTATCAAAGAACCGTCTGCAGCGGATGAATTTTGGCAAGGTGTACGCGATGAATTACCACTGATGTTTGGCGTCATTCCCTTTGGGCTAGTGTTCGGCGTCATCGGCATTGAGAGCGGTCTAACCTCTCTTCAAACCATTCTATTGTCATCAATCCTTTTTGGCGGTGCTAGCCAAGTTGTCTTTGCTCAACTATGGGCTGGTGGTGTTCCGGCACTCATTTTAGGCAGCTCAGTTTGTGTGATTAATATCCGCCATGTTTTGTACAGCGCGTCAGTTGCATCCTATTTACAACATTTGTCACTTGGTTGGCGACTTCTCCTTGGCTACTTGCTTACCGATGAAGCGTATGCAGTTTCTATACGACGCTTCACCGACGGTTGCTCTGGAAAGTTTCAACATTTTCATCTTCTAGGCAGTGGTTCCTTATTGTGGGCAAGCTGGCAGACATCAACTATTGCGGGCGTTGTTGTTGGCGAGACAATCCCCGAATCTTGGTCTTTGACTTTCGCCATTCCGCTTACCTTTATTGCAATTATAGCTCCCATTATGCGAACCCGTGCTGAAATTGCCGCCGCGGTCAGCGCTGGAATTCTTGCCATTGTTGGACAATCATTACCATGGAATTCATGGCTTGTTATCGCTGCCCTCGGTGGGATTGCGGCGGGCTGGCTGGTAAATCGTCACAACAATTCAAAAAGGCGCAAACAATGATTTGGTTTATGATGGTTGTCACCGGTATATTTACCTTTGGCACACGATTTATCATGCTGAGCAGGGTTGCCAGTAAAAAGCTCCCTGCATGGCTCGTAGAAGCACTCAACTTTGTACCAATTGCGGTTTTAACAGCCATCATTGTTCCGGCTGTTCTAATTGACCCAACAAGTCAAAGCTTGTCAATTATAGGTAATCCACGATTGCTTGCAGCCCTAATTGCTATTGCTGTGGCACTAATTACCCGCCAGGTGATTACAACCATTGGAGCGGGCCTAGCAACTCTATGGATCCTAAAATGGTTGGCCTAGAAACGCCATCCCTACTTCAATTATTCCAATGCTTTCAGACCAGTATCAACCGCCAATTTATCACAGGTTGCGGCCAACTCTAGGTCAACTGCCGTAACCCCACCCTCAGAATGACTAGTCCAGCGAACCAAAACACGCCTATACCGATTTAATAATTCGGGGTGATGATTAGCGCGTTCGGCGATAAGGGCAACCCGCCCCAAAAAAGCAAAGGCCGCATTAAAACTGTTAAAAGGATAATCCTTTTCAATTGCCAGCCGTTGTTCATCATCGCGAGCCAGTTGCCATCCTTGCAGGGTTTTCAAGCCAGCGATAACCGCTGTTTCATCAAGCCGACTAGACATCTGGTTCACTCTTGGGTTCAAAAAAGGGGTCTCCACCGTCGGTCCAACCAGCGGCACCACTAACCTATCAAAAAAAGCAATTGCATGCCAGCTTTGAAATATCACAAAAACAGCCTAAAGTTTTACTCATGCCCAAAACACTATTAATAATTGCTCATCGTCCCTCACCCAACACCGCCGCACTTGCCGATGCCGCACTTGCCGCGTGTCAGACTTATGATGATGGTGATATTGAAACCCTGTGCCTTACACCGTTTGAGGTAACCGCGCCCAACCTTTTCAAAGCAGATGCGGTAGTGATCGGCACCACCGAGAATATTGGCTATATGGCAGGGGCAACGAAAGATATGTTTGATCGTTGTTATAATGACTGGATTGATCGAACCGAGGCCAAACCCGTTGCTATCTATATTCGTGCAGGCCTGGACGGCACTGCTACCAAGCGCGCCCTAACCAGTATGTGCTCCGGGCTGAAATGGCGATTGGTGGCCGAACCATTGATCCTGAAGGGTGATTGGGACGACCGGTTCATCAACGAGGTCGCCGAACTATGTCTGGGCATGGCAGCCGGACTCGACATAGGAATTTTCTAAAACGTTCCACAAGGCTAATTTGTTTTGTGCTTATGTTCAGGCTTATGCGCTTTTACGTGACCACCCACTTTCAAATCGGATGGCAACATTGCCACGCCTTTGATAGTTTTTTCGCCAGCATTCTGAAAGACCAGCGTGATTTCGAATATGCTACCGGCGGTAAGAGGTGCATTCAGGCCAATCAGCATCACATGATAGCCGCCTGGTGCCAAATGAATTGTTTCGCCTGCTGGAAGATCAATGCCACCCTCAATTGGTCGCATCCTCATCACGCCATTATCCATTTCCATTAGGTGTAATTCAGTTTTGCGCGCCAGATTGCTTGTTGCGTCTAGAAGACGGTCTGCCATTTTCCCATGATTCATGACCGATACATAAGCGGCACTGCTGGACATTGATCCAACCGTTGCACGAAATTGCAGTGAGCTAAACATAATTTCACCGGCCACCACCGGTTGGGCCATCCCCACAAGCGCCGCAAAAAGTGCAAACAGTGACATTTGCTTGAAAACCATTGCCGTCCCCCGTCAAGTAAATAAAAATTTGCTAGCCGTGGCCAAGCCGCTTCACGTCATCAATCGTTTGCAAACCCAGCTGCGCCATGACATCACGTACCTCTTCCAGCAAAATTGTTGCGGCATGTTCACCACCTTTGTTGCCAAGCGCCGCAACCGCATACATAAATCCCCGGCCAATCATTGCAAAATCAGCTCCAGCTGCCAAGACCCGCACAACATCGAGGCCCGACATAATTCCGCTGTCAACGATCAATGGCACATCCTTGCCAACAGCGGCACGAACGGCCGATAATTGTGCCAAAGGTGGTGGCGCAGCATCGAGCTGGCGTCCTCCGTGGTTTGAAACTACAATCCCATTAACACCGAGGTTAATAGCCCGTGCCGCATCTTGGCCATGAAGCACGCCTTTGAGATAGATTTCTCCTTCCCATAAAGCACGAATTTCGGACAAATAATCCCAATCAAGCGAGCCATTCAGCTGATCACCAATAAATTTTGTAATGCCCATTGTGCCATCATTCTTGGCATAAGGTTCCATATTTCGGAACCGCGCCCCTCCATTTAGCAATGTCCGCACCGCCCATTCAGGCCGCATCATGCTCTGCCAGATAACGCGTGGTGAAAAGGCAGAATTACCACGGCTTCCGAGGGGCGCACCAGCAATCCGCATCCGTTCACGCCGGCTTGGCGATGGTACGTCAGCGGTAATGACCAATGTGGTATAACCACAACCCTTTGCTCGACGCAGCAAATCACGCATCAAATCACGATCTCTCGGTGCATAAAGCTGAAACCAGCTCATTTCACCGGCTGATTCAGCTACCATTTCGATAGACTCGCCTGCTACCGTGCTTAATGTGTAGGGAAAGCCGTGTTTTTTGGCAGCCCTGCCAATGATCGACTCAGCTCCGGGCCAGATCAATGATGACAGGCCAATCGGTGCCGCACCAAACGGCGCTTTGAATGTCTTTGTTCCTAGCTCTGTTGTCAGATCAGGGTCGACACGCCCTCGCATAAATTGCGGCGTTAACTCAATGCCATCAAGAAAAGCGCGGTTCTCATCCTTGGCCCGGTCATGACCCGTGCCCGAATCTAAATAGGCATATACAAATTTTGGAATGCGCTTTGCCGCCGGTTTTTTTAAGTCCGACAAACGCGGATATTTATTCATCAAATCCATGCTCAACTCACCACCGCAACAGCGCATATTTTGGCCTCAAATTTCTTGGGCAGACCAACTCAAAGAACAAAAACCAACGAACCAACAACTCGCTGAACCGTTTGGGCCGATAATTTACTTAGATGCTTTTAGATAAGCAATCACATCGGCGATGTCACTCTCTTTTCTGAGACCAACAAATGCCATTTTCGTGCCTTTTAGGTATTTTTTTGGCTTTGCCAGAAACCCTGCCATCGTCTCTTCATCCCAAACAAGGCCCACCTCAGCCATTGCTTTGGAATATTTATAGCCCTCAACGGCGCCAGCAGCACGGCCAATGATGTTAACTAAATGAGGTCCAGTCTTATTCTTTTCTTTGTCCACATAATGACAGGCTTTGCACTTGCGGAATACTTTCTCACCCTTGGCTGGATCACCTGCGACCGCGGGTGCCGCCAGAAGGAAACTCCCTGCCATGGCAGCAAAAAAATAATTTTTCATGTGACCCCTTTTGCTCCGAATATGAGAGCTTTACATAAAAGTTATCTACCAAACCATAAAATGTAGTGCGCTGTCTTGCCGCGACCCAACGCAATCGGCAATCTGTTGCAAATTGTGTACGATCTGATTAGGAACACATTCGCTACACCATTACAAGAGTTACCAAAATATCACCATGTCACCGAAAGCAAAACGATTATCAGTGGTTGTCGCTATCACCGCGTTACTTGGGATTGCCGTAATGCTCGTGTTAGGTGCCCTGCGCGAGAATATCGTTTTTTTCTTCACGCCAACTGACATCGCGTCATCTGGCACAAAATCAGGTCAGCCTTTACGACTGGGTGGTTTGGTCAAGGAAGGCAGCGTTACCATTGACGGGCTACAATCAGTCTTTACCGTCACCGATGGGACGGCCGAGGTTACGGTCCTCTATGACAACGCGCTTCCAAGCCTGTTTCGCGAGGGCCAGGGTGTTGTCGCCGAAGGGTCGATGGATAATGGCAAATTTATTGCAACCAATGTTTTGGCAAAGCATGACGAGAATTACATGCCTGCCGAAGTTGCAGAAAAATTGAAAAGCACCGGCGTTTGGAAAGGCAAAAAATGAATCAGCCAGCTAGCCAACATCAGCCAAATCACCCTATCTACTAAAGGATTGCTTTTAATCAGACTTCACTTTTGGCTTTTGCTTGGGCGCACGGACTCAGCATCATCCATGCAATCCTGAGACTGCGCAAGTGCAGCGGTTGCTGGCATGGGAGTTGAGGTAACAAGATCAACCGATTTAATATTCTCACGATATAGCGTATAAAGCCCACCTGCTAAAATCAGCACAATCCCGACAAGTGCCATTTTGTCTGGCCAGTCATTCCAGATCAAAATTCCCCAAACCACACCAAGAGGAATTGCCACATACTCAAATGGTGCGATCAACGATGCCTCGACAGACCGATAGGCATTGGATGATGCAAACGACAACAGCAGGACAGAAAAGCTGCAAATCACCACGTATAAAATATGGGTGTATGACATCATAGTGGGCGAGCGCAGCAAAAAATCAACTGTAGGATTACCTGAATAATCGATGGGCCAAATAAAATTTACCGCAGTGAACATCAAACCAACGGCCAAATAGCAGACATGTTGAACAGCAACCATTCCAGTCAGATTACCCACCGTTCTCAGTCGCCTTGTCCAGATTTGAAATACGGCATAACTGAAGGCTGCACCGACAACAAAAAGCGTTTCAATTTGAAACTCTAACCCACCCGGCTGAATGATAAACAATACACCTAACATTCCAGAGGTAACCGCAGTTAGACGATGCAAACCGATCTTTTCCCCCAACAAAGGCACCGACAAAACCGTAATGATCAAGGGGGACACAAAAAAGATTGCAATAACACTCGCAAGTGGTAGCGACCCCAATGAGACAAAAAACAAAACCATGGCTAGCACCAAGCACATACCGCGGGCAAAAAACAACCAGAACACCCTTGCTGGCAGGACAAGCATAGAGTGCAAGCTATGACTAAAAATTCCCAATAAACTAAGCGTAACAACCGCCCGGATGGCAACAATCTGGCCAAGCGGCACGTCCCCACTCATTAATTTTATCAACGCGTCATTCAAAGGAATGATACCCATTGCGATAGTTAATAAGCTCAGAGCAAAAAATGGCGTTGTTATTTTATCAGTTATCGTCTTCATTCTCAGCCTTCTATTGATAAAAACCAAAACGTTTGAGTGATCTAAGCATCTCAAAGAATGAACCGTCATAACCTATACATACAGCTGCAAAAACTTCGCTTATCAGGAAAATGTGGGGACTGCAACTAAATGCCGTGCTATTTAGTCATTCACCAGAGTAAAACCCTTGTATTTGAAGTCTGTTTCAGTCACTGTTGCTGAGTGTCAGACGGCCCGTCGGACAGATAGTTCACCACCCGTTTAATGCCAATGAGAGGCATAAAGAGCCATGTTAAAAATCGGACAAAATTTTATTGCGGGTAGCTGGCACAGAAGAATTTTATACCATCGTCAAGACCAGTTATATTGCCGCCGGTAACCCTGAGTGACAAAATGCACCTGATCGATAACCTTCAATACGCCAATTGGTCTGAAAAAATCTTCAAGCAGATGCGTGAAGGCGGGGTAGACGCAATTCATGTAACGATCGCCTATCATGAGATGTTTCGTGAGACTGTAACCAATATCGAGCAATGGAATCGTTGGTTCGAACAATATCCGGAATTGATTTTTCACGGTACCACCGGAGACGATGTGCGGCACGCAAAAACTCAAGGTCGAACTGCGATTTTTTTTGGGCTACAAAACCCCTCTCCAATTGAAGATGATATTGGGCTGATAAAGATTTGTCATATGCTTGGCGTGCGCTTCATGCAACTGACCTATAATAATCAGTCACTTCTGGCGACCGGATGTTATGAGGATGAAGATAGCGGCGTCACCCGTATGGGCCGACAGGTCATTAAGGAAATGAATAATGTAGGTATGGTCGTCGATATGAGCCATTCTGCTGAACGCTCAACACTGGATGCCATTGAAATATCAGAACGCCCGATTGCGATAACTCATGCGAACCCCTATTTCTGGCATCCGGCAAAGCGTAATAAATCTGACAATGTACTGAGAGCACTTGGCCAATCAGGTGGTATGCTGGGATTTTCACTCTATCCGCATCATTTGAGAGAAAAATCGGATTGCACCCTCGAGAGCTTTTGCGAAATGATTGCCCGGACTGCTGATCTGATGGGCATTA
Source organism: SAR116 cluster bacterium AG-447-A06 (assembly GCA_003212345.1). Lineage (GTDB taxonomy): Bacteria > Pseudomonadota > Alphaproteobacteria > Puniceispirillales > Puniceispirillaceae > UBA3439. The sequence continues at coordinate 18,148 of QCPZ01000022.1, read as the reverse complement.
ATAATATCGGCATTGGTTCTGATTTGTGCCAAGACCAACCGGACAGCGTTGTCGAGTGGATGCGGGTGGGCCGCTGGACAAAAGAAATTGACTATGGGGAAGGATCAGCCATAAATGCTGGGTTTCCTTCAATGCCAACCTGGTTTGAAGATAATCGGCATTTTGGTACAATAAAAGCAGGATTGAGGGCGCACGGCTTTGCTGAAACCGAAACAGCGGCGATAATGGGTGAGAACTGGTTGCGATTTTATGATAGTAGTTTCGGTCCAAAACAGGGCCAAAAAACTGAAACAGGGGCAAAGTAAAGTGATTTGAAAAATGAAAAAATCAGATGCACACCAAAATAATCCGGCGAAAATCACAACTTGTGCACCCGATATCGGCCTTCGTCCTGCAAACCAAGTAATGACACTGGCGCGGATGGGGTCATTTCATCACAGCCGTTTGAGCTTTATGCGAGTTTTATTGCGCCGCTTGAAGGCCGAAAAATGGCAATTTAAGCGCAGTCGATGGAATATTGATGCATATGGTGTTGGCACCGCTACTTATGAAGCAATTGGCCCAAAGCGAAGCTACACACTTGTTGTATTTGCGCATGATCTCCCAGCTGAAAAACGATCGGATCGGGTAATTGCCGAAGCATGGGATGCAACCTTCACCCTACATGATGGACTGATTGATGATTCAGATATTGAGCGTTTAGAGAAAAATGTGCCTTTGCAAGAGGCAGGTAGAATTTCGAATGAAGAATTTGTTTTATCGCGGGCAAATCGCTCAGTTCGGCTATTTGACTACGTTCGCGATTGCCTAGCTAAGGGCACCCAACCCAGCCTTGATAAAATTGAACCTATTGGTTATCTGATGCGCACCACCGCAGTTTACGGCTCAGGAAAATTTGGAGCGGCAGATCGTGATTTGTGGGCAGAGAGGCCCGAATTCTCCGGCTCGTTTCAGCCAGAATTACTGGCGGTCTGGTTTATCCGTTCCTTTGCAATCGATATTGTTGAACACATGGCAGCTGCGAAATCACCAAAAACCGCTGTGTCCCTTGATCCAAATATTCGCCGCCGAATTGGTGTCGGTAACTCGACAGGCCTGGGTATGGCCCCATTCCTGATCAATCACCCATCATTGGTTCACTCCTGGATTAATGCCCGTGAAACGGCGCTAGCACGAGTGCGTAATTTAGCAAGCACCGACAAGAAAGGTTTATCCAACCTCTTAACTTTAATAGCTAAAGCGGCGATAAATGCTGACGAATGGACAAGTAATAGTCCTTATCAGACCGGCAAAACACAAGCCTTGCGCGATGATCTTGCCAATCTTAGTGCATTTGTCAGCGCTACTTCGGCAGATGCACCCTACCCTTGGAATAGAATTTATCTGTGGGGCGAGGCTAACCTGAGCCTTGAAGGGCAGGAACAGCTTGTATCGCTATTGCTTGAAGATCACGGTTCCTTAATTGATGATCTTGCAACGGGAATGGCCGCTGATGAGTCCATTCATTTCCAAATTGATGGCGCGATGCCCTTATCGCGGCTTCGTGAGATGATGAACACCATCTATCATTGGACGGATAAAATTGACTACACGCAAAATGATGCCCTGGCTCGAGTCTGGTATGTATCAGAAGAAAAGCTAGAGCCACGACTTGGCGAGAGATTTGACGAGCCAATTGAACCGTATGAGCAGCCGCTCGCTCCGGGGCGTGATGCCGTTTTGGCGATGATCAAAATTGATGAATGGTTGGCGAAAACCAAAAATGCAAATAATGATAGCGTTGCGCAATTTTTGCTACAGCATCCCGAACACCGGCATATTGTGAGGCGAACCCAAACAGTATCTGCACTTGCATATGCCGAAATTCAGGATAATACCATCTCAGCGAGTATGCAGCCCATTGATTTATTACGTTGCAAGCTGTCTTTCTTTGGAGCTTCAAAATTCGACCCACGATCAGATCGCTGGCTACGAATTACCATGTATCAAGGGGCCCCATTTCCGGATGAACTGGCCTACCTCGATCCAGATGCACTGTGTTACCCACCAATTGTTCACAGCGATCACCTAGATCGTTAGTGATAATGACTTGGTCGATTGGTGAAATTGGCGCTCTTGCAACAAAAGCAGCCCGCGGAGGCGGATTGGATTGGGGCCTTGCTGAAGAGGCTGGTTACGCTGTAAATTGGCTCCAACGCCGGCAACTGCCGGGTGTAATGGCGCTGTGCCGATATTTAAGCTGGCGTCATCATGGCAACCTCACAAGTTGGCCAGATGAAACTGGCGCTCACGGACATTACTGCCCTATTACCATTGGCGCCGCTTATGGGGATGGTGCTTTTGGCGATGAAGCGCAATTTTCAAGGATCAAGACACCGCTGTTGCTAATTCCGTTTGTGGCCATTCGCATAACCGAAAAGCCGCTTGAGGTAAACATAGGATCATCGCGTTTTTACCTAGCAAAAGACCAGATTGGTTACACCAACAGTGATACAGCAATTCTTGGAGACTCGGCACCCTGCCAAATTTCAATAGTGAGTGCTAGCATACCTGACATCACGGTCACCATTGTATCAGATTTGCAACGCGTGCCGGCTACTGCAACCGCCTGTGTTAGTGTTCTAGAAAACTTCGCTAAAAACACTTATGCCCCAGCAACCGAGGAGTCTCGCCTTGTAGGCGCAGGTGCTGGCCTGAACGAGAGCGACTAACTCAGTAACAATGGCGAAGTGCTATTAACGGGAGCCAACAATTCCGCTGATGGTTTTGATCTCAAGGAATTCCTCAATGCCCCAAAATCCACCCTCACGACCAACGCCAGATTGTTTGTAGCCACCAAATGGACTGCCAGAAGCGCGTGGCGCGCCATTCACCTGAACCATGCCCGAACGCAGTTGTCCAGCCACCCGGCGTGCTCGCTCCATACTTCCGGTCTGGATATAAGCTGCAAGGCCGTATGGCGTATCGTTCGCAATCGCAATGGCTTCATCTTCGCTATCAAACGGCATCATAGTAAGCACGGGTCCAAAAATTTCTTCACGCATTATGGTCATATCTGGTTTTGCATCCGCAAACACCGTGGGCCTGACAAACCAGCCACGATTTAAGCCTTCGGGGCGGCCGACACCGCCAGCCACTAACCGTGCGCCTTCATCAATCCCTGTTTGAATAAGCCTCTGCACCTTTTCAAACTGTGCCTCTGAAACCAGTGGTCCAATATGCTTGCCCTCATTTGACGGCAAGTCCACGTTTGTACTAGCTGCCTTGGCCGCCGCGATTTCAACGGCCTCATCATAGATTGAACGCTGAACCAACATTCGCGTTGCTGCATTGCAGGACTGGCCCGTGTTATTGAAGCAGAACGCAGCCCCTGACCGAACCGCCTTTTCCAAATCGCAATCATCAAAAACCAGGTTTGGTGATTTGCCGCCAAGTTCTAGCGAGACAGTTTTCACCGTATCTGCAGCTGCCTTGCTAATAAGAATGCCAGCGCGAGTTGATCCAGTGAATGACACAACATCAATGCCGGGATGTGACGATAAAATTGAACCAATGCCAACACCATCACCATTGACCATGTTGAAAACGCCGGGCGGAAAACCCACCTCATGCACCATTTCGGCAAATACAATACTCGATAGCGGGGCAATTTCCGATGGCTTTAGAACCATGGTGCAACCTGCCGCCAAAGCAGCACCAACTTTCAGAACAACCTGATTCATCGGCCAGTTCCACGGGGTAATCAGGCCTGCAACGCCAGCCGCTTCATAGACGATATCCTGGCCCTCAATGCCAGGGCGAAGAGCACGCTGAAATTCCATTGAGCCTAAAGCGCGAATAAAAGCTTTTAAATGACTACTTCCAGACCCAGCCTGATCGCGAACCGCCATATCAATGGGCGCACCCATCTCGGTTGAAATCACAGATCCCATTTCATCATTGCGGGAAATATAGACATCCAGTAGCTTTTGCAGATATGCTGCACGGTCTTGAGGACTTGTTTGCGACCAGTCCAGAAAAGCATTCTTGGCGGCTTCAATTGCCGCTTGCGCGTCCTTTTCACCACCAAGCGTAATTGTTGCAAATGCGTCTTCGGTGGCGGGATTAAACACAGGAAACTTGCGCCCGTCGATTGATGGCACCCAAGATCCATTGATGTAAAATTTGGTTTTATCCAACATAAAGATATCCTAAGTCGAGTTAAGTAGCCGCAAATAGAGCCAAAATAAGTTTCAAAATTCAGTATTGTCAGGCTATATTTTGAACCGCCAAAATGCGCTTGCCGCCCTGACCTTGTCAAGTCGTAGGGATCGCGCCGCTTCGACGTACGTGGCACCGCACTTTTTTTATGGGTTCAATAGCGATTTGTGCATGGTTATACTTTACCCCGATCTGCCAAAAAAATACCGCCTAAAACCATTATCAAAGCAATTAGATGATAAATATGCATGGCTTCTGACAAAATGAGCATTCCCAGAAATGCGGCAAACACTGGCACTAGATTGACATAAAGTCCAGCTCGATTGGCCCCAGTTAACTCCACCCCACGTATGAAGCATGTTTGTGAGAGAATGGACGGGCAAACCGCACAATAAATTATTAACAGAAACCCCTTTAGCCCCGGCAGTATGAGATCACCGTTGGCATATTCAATCACTGTGAAAAAACTGCAGGAAACAAACGCGCAGAATGCAAAAAAACACAACAATATGGCGGGCGGTATTTCTAACCGCCGCGCAATCGCAACAGTGTAACCTGCATAGCAAAGGCAAGCCGCAATCATGAGCAAATCACCACTATTGAACTCAAGTGCAATTATGCTTCCATAACTGCCCGCACTGACGAGCACTAAAACCCCAAAAAGTGATGAACAAAGCCCAAAAAACTGAAACCAGCCAATAGAGGTGCGGTAAATCAGCCATCCTAACAACATCACAAATGCGGGAATAACCCCTTGCATAATACCAAGATTAACAGCGGTAGTATGTTGCGCCGCATACACAAGAAAAAGGGTAAACCCCGCAAGCCCAATACCACCCATACCAAACACCCACCGCCAACGCTTTAACACTACTGGTAAGTAGCTTGGCAGCGTTTTATGAAACAGCACCAGCAAAATCAAAAAGGAACCAAGCCAACGCAACTCCATCAGCAGAACTGGTGAAATCTCCCCAACTGACATTCGTAACACAACCGTGTGACCTGCCCACATCAGGGTGGCCATTGCCAGCACTGCATGAGCGCTGTTCCAGAAACGATCGAATAGAGGAATGTTCATATTCCCTGCCAAAAGCTAGCTGATCTGTTAGCGCAAACTTGCCGCAAGCTTATCCACTTCAACAAGCCCAGACTCAATACGGTCGAACATATCTTCAATCTCAGCCTCCGAAATAATCAATGGCGGGCAGAACCCAATAATGTCCCCTGGCAAGGCTCGTAAAATCACACCATGTTTTTGGATAATGGACACTGCCTGTCGCGCGATTTGATGCGAGGGGTCAAATTTTTTATGGTCATCAGAATTTACTGCGAATTCTATTGCACCAATCAGGCCAACCGCTCGCTCGTTGCCAATGAAATCGAATTTGGATAGTCTTGCAATGCGCGCTTTAAACTGCGGAGAGATGGCTCGAACATGGCCAATAATATCACGGTCCTGCATTAATTCCTGTGCACGAAGGGCAACCGCTGCGCAAACAGGATGCGCTGAGTAGGTAAAGCCGTGGCCAAAGATTCCCAGCTGTTCTGCATGCTCGGCGATTGGCACATATATTTTTTCTGAGAGCATAATCGCTGAAATCGGCAAATAAGCAGATGACAGGGCTTTAGCACATGTTAGCATATCTGGACGCACATCCATAGTTTGCGATCCCCACATATTGCCCGTACGACCAAAGCCACAAATCACCTCATCGGCAACCAGCAAAACATCGTATTTTTCAAGTACAGCACGGATTTCCGCAAAATAGGTTTTTGGTGGAATGATAACACCACCAGCGCCCATCACCGGTTCGGCAAACACGGCGGCAACAGTGTCTGGCCCTTCATCCAAGATCAGCGCCTCAAGATCTGCTGCGCACCGACTGGCAAATTCTTCTTCACTCTCCCCAGGCAACCCGCCATTGTAAAAATCAGGCGCGCTAGTATGCTTCACAAAATCAAGTGGTAGACCAAAACCATCTTGTGCATAAGCAAGCGCGGTCATGCTTGCCGCCGCCATTGTCACCCCGTGATAGCCCTTTCGCCGGCTAATAATCTTGCGTTTTTCCGGACGACCCAACGCAGCGTTATAATACCAAATCATTTTGATGGCGGTATCATTTGCCTCAGACCCGGATCCAGCAAACAATATTTTGCTCATCACACTACCACCACCAGCCGGCGGGGCATTAGCTATTAGCATTTCAGCAAGATCAATTGCCGGGCTCACGGTTTTACCCGCGAAGCTGTGATAAAAGGGTAGCTTCTTAAATTGTGCCACCGCAGCGTCAATTAACTCGGGCTCAGAAAAGCCAAGTGATGTACACCACAGGCCGCTCATCCCCTCGATGAATCGTTTGCCATTCTCGTCAACCACAAAGATCCCTTGCCCCGCAGCCATAATGTGCGGCCCCGACTCACGAAGTACCGCTGGATTGGTATAGGGGTGCATGTGAAAGGCAATATCTCTACTGGCTGGTGAATTTCCACCAGGCGGCTGATCATATGTGGTTACGCTGTCGTGTGTCATTATTGTGATCCTATCCCCGCAAATGTCTAAGTGCGCTATACGTCTCAAACATGCTGACCCCCATTCACATGAATTTCAGAGCCATTCAAATATTTAGCCTGGTTACTGCACAGAAAAAAAATAGTATCAGCAACTTCATTCGCATCGCCAAATCGGCCAAGTGGAATTTGTGGTAGAATAGCTGTTTCACTATCGGGGGAGAGAATATCAGTTTTGATTTCCCCGGGTGCAATGGCATTCACTCGAATGCCCAACTTGCCAAAATCTGATGCCATTTCGCGAGTTAACGCACCAAGTGCTGCCTTCGATGTTGAATAGGCGGATCCGGCAAATTCATGAACCCGGCTTCCGGCAATAGATGTCACGTTAACGATCGAGCCACTGCCCTCCCGCAAGGCTGAGCAAAGCTTCTGTGCTAGCATAATCGGGGCAAAAACATTCACCTGGTAAACCGTCTGCCATAAGTCTAATGGCGTTCCAAAGCAATCAAGGCGGCTGCCATCTGGCTGCTTCGGCGAAATACCAGCATTATTTACAAGCGCGTGAAGAGGCTTGCCATCAAGGCGAGCTAACAATTCTGCTGCGCCTCGTTGCACATCATCAGGTGATGATAGGTCAATCTGCAAATGATCTTCCGGACCCGCCTCCCACGGACAATTCTCGGGAAAGCCGTGGCGAGAACAGGTGATCACTCGCCAGCCAGAGCTGGAAAATCGTTTGACTGTTGCATGACCAATCCCACGGCTTGCTCCCGTCAAAACCAGTATTTTTCTGTCATCCATATTTCTTATTCCAGTCTCATAGTGACATGCCAATTGCTACCACGTCTTTTCTTGGCGTAGACACACCGAATGCTTCACTGACAAGAGTGACGCCAAAAGGGGCTCCGGTCAATCGGGTGTGTTAGTTAGCTATTGGTAATACCACGTAACCGTTCAGACCTGCGGCGAAGCAATTCCAATACAGTCAAGAGTAAAATTGACAAAATAACCAAAAGCGTTGCAACAGCTAAAATTGTCGGGCTGATCTGTTCGCGAATGCCAGACCACATTTGACGTGGAATGGTTCGCTGTTCGGGACTTGCTAAAAATAGGACAGCAACGACTTCATCAAATGATGTGATAAAGGCAAACAAACCGCCCGAAATGACCCCAGGAATAATCAATGGCATTTGCACCTTACGGAAGGTTGTCAACGCGCCTGCCCCAAGCGATTGCGATGCTCGAACCAGCGACTTGTCAAACCCAACTAGCGTGGCCGTCACGGTAATAATGACAAATGGTGTTCCGAGCACGGCATGCGCCATAATAACCCCAAGATAGGTCTGGCTTAAATGCACCTGTGAATAAAAATAGAACATGCCCGCCGCTGTAATAACCAATGGCACGATCATGGGCGAGATCAGTATTGACATGATCAGCCGCCGATATGGCATTTCAGAACGGCTAAGGCCTATTGCTGCTAATGTACCGAGCGCAGTTGAGAGCAAAGTGGCGCAGATACCTATGAAAAAGCTGTTTCGGATGGCCCGGATCCACTGCCCATTGTTCCATGTATCAGATAACCATGCCAAACTGAATGCCGCATCCGGCATAGCCATTCCATTACGCAAAATATCTTTATACCAGCGCATAGAAAATGCTTCAGGATCCAAATTTAACATGCCGGTGGTGAAGCTAAAATATGGTTCCACATTAAAAGACAATGGCAACACAATCAGGATCGGCAGGATTAAAAATAAGAAAATAAGCCCACAAATACACCGATAAATATAGTGCCAGATGTATTCGCCAGTAGTGGTATATGGGGGAAGCTTTGCCATATCTATTACCCCAATTTCATATTATCAATACCGATAACTCGGTCATATATCCAATACAGTAGCAAGACCCCTGCCAAAAGAATTCCTCCCAGGGCAGCTGCCAATGACCAGTTAAGCGATTTTTGCATATGATACGCGATCATATTTGAAATCAATTGGCCATCCTGTCCACCAACAAGAGCTGGAGTGATATAATAACCTATTGCCAGAATAAAGACCAAAAGACCTCCCGCGCCAACACCGGGAATAGTTTGCGGAACATACACCTTAATGAAGGCCATTGTTGGCGTTGCCCCAAGCGAACGTGCAGCCCGCATATAAGACGGTGGAATAGTCTTCATTACTGAATAGAGTGGGAGAATCATAAAGGGCAGCAAGATATGTGTCATCGCTATGATCGTGCCCGTCATATTATAAATAAGAGAAAACCTTGAGTCATCTGCTGTTATGCCCATCGCCACCATCAAATCATTGATCACCCCTTGAGATTGCAAAATAGCGATCCAAGCAGTTGTCCGCACAAGTAGTGAGGTCCAGAACGGCAATAACACCATAATCATCAGCAGATTAGAAGAGCGTAGCGGTAAGGTTGCCAGTAAGTAGGCAACCGGATAGCCAAGCAGTAAGCATAAAGCCATAACGGTCGCCGAAATCATAAAAGTTCGCCAAAATAGCTTTACATAAATCTGCCTGTTTTCGTTCTGCTTTACAAAACCCTTGTCAACCGTGTACCGGCCATCTAATGCAGTAGCGTAGAAACTTGGCGTCAAGTCTTGCGAGGTAATTTTCATCGCCCGCCAGACCTCAATATTCGCCCATTTTTTATTGGTTTTTATAACACTCTCTTTAAAGGGAGCCTTGAGTTTTTTGGCCTTTCGTGCGGTTGATGTGAACAGCGAGCGTGTGCCCGGGTATTCTTGATTCACCCGCGTTGCAATTCTACCAATTGTCCTGTCTTTCCTAGCTTTTTTGAGATCTGCGACGAGGGCCACAAACAAGTCCTCATCTGGTTCTCCTAAACCGTCCCATTTGCTTAACTGATCGCTCAGATTTGGGGTGTAGGTCGAAAATCTATCATTGTAGACCCCTTGCCACATCAGTGCGAAAATTGGAATCACGAAGCTTGCCAATACAAAGGCAAGTAATGGCACCACAAGCGAGACAGCACGAACCCTACTCCGAAAGAGTGCCTGTGCTAGCTTTTTCTTAAGTGGCGTGCCATCAGCTGCAGTGATTGGTCCTGAGAGCACCGTTTGACTATCTACCATGATTTAAACAATTCTCTGGTAATAAACTAAATAAAAAAACGGTCACATGAGATAGCCATGTGACCGCAATGTTTTCAGTGTTACTTAGCTAACCATGCGTTAAAACGTTCGTTCAACTGATCAGCATTATCTGCCCAAAATTCAAAGTCATTCTGCAAGGCATTTTTAAAGTTAGCAGCTGCCGTTGGCATATGATCTGCCATATTAATGCTTGGGTCTGAATGGAAGGTTCCAATTCTTGCTTCTGAGGAGGCACGGGCCGGGCCGTAAGAGATCCACGAGGCTTGCGCAGCCAATTGCTCAGTCGCTGTCGAGAAAGCAACGAAATCAAGTGCAGCTTCCTTATTTTTTGAACCCTTTGGAATTACCCACAAGTCCAAATCATAGATTTGTCCATCCCATACCATTTCGAATGACTGCCCTTCAGCATTCTTGGCATTAAATACACGGCCGTTCCACGCAGTTGAAAATACAACCTCTCCATCTGCAAGCAACTGTGGAGGCTGCGCCCCAGCTTCCCACCAAACAACATCTTCCTTGATTGTGTCGAGCTTCGCAAATGCACGAGCAATACCTTCTTCAGTACCCAGCACGTCATATACTTCACTCGTTGGTACACCGTCAGCAATCAACGCAAACTCCATCGTCACCTTTGGTGACTTACGCATTCCACGCTTACCGGGATATGCCTTTGTATCAAAGAAATCTGCCATTGTTTTCGGGGCATTCCAATTACGCACTTTGCTAGAGTCGTAGGCATAAACCGATGACCAAACAATATTGGCAACGGCACAATCATGCAGGGTCCCCGGTAAAAAGTCTTCTGTCGCTGGCGTACCATCAGGCGCTGGAGGTAGCGTTGAATGGTCAATAGGCTCAAGAAGCCCCTCATCACAGGCGCGAATTGCGTCCGATAACTCAACGTCAACAACGTCCCACGATACGTTTCCTGACTCCACCTGCGCTTTGATCTCGGCTATACCCCCACCGTAATCTTCAGACACAATGGTTTTGCCAGTTTTTGCCATCCATGGCTTATGATATGCCTCAACCTGAGACTTTGTATACGCACCGCCCCATGATACAACTGTTAAGTCAGCTGCCATTGAAGCGCTACTCACAAACACAGATGCACCTGCGATTGCGATTAGTTTTTTAGTTAATCCAGACATAATGTCCACTCCCTTTCATTGTTTTGTGTAATTACAGAGCTACACCACTCTCTCGTATTAGCCACCACCTTAGTTATTTAGGTAGCTTGGCCATTCTTGACTGCTTTTGCAATCAAACTAATTCCTTAAAATCAAGAGCTCGGCAGTCATTATTCTGCCAACCAATTTGAAGTGATGCACCAATTTCAAGCCCAAGCTGCCCTGATGTATTCGGCACTTTCATGATAAACTGGTCATCCCCTGCGACATTCATACGACATCGGATATGATCTCCAAGATAAATTAGCTCTTCAATTTTTGCGTCTAGTCTACTGACCGTTGCCGATTTTTTTGTCAAGACAACACAGCGCTCAGGCCTCACTGATAACGTTGTCCGGCTACCAACACCACTAATATTTACTGCCAAAGCCTTTACCTCAGCACCTGAGTCAAGATTTATTGTTGCTATCCCTTTGCTGACCGATTTAACGGTCCCCACCATCTGGTTGTTTTCGCCAATAAATTGCGCCACAAAGGAATTTTCCGGCTTTTCGTACAAAGTGACTGGATCTGCCAATTGTTGAATAACACCGTCGTCAAAAACAGCGATACGGTTCGACATAGTTAGTGCTTCAGACTGATCATGCGTTACATATACAACCGTAACCCCCAGATTCTCATGAATATGCTTTATCTCGTACTGCATATGTTCACGAAGCTGCTTGTCAAGCGCACCAAGCGGTTCATCCATCAAAACCAACTCAGGGCTGAATACCAATGCCCGTGCCAAAGCGATACGCTGTTGCTGCCCGCCAGAAAGTTGAGCTGGTTTTCGATCAATAAAAGCATTCATTTGAACCATGTCCAGCACTGACCGGACCTTTTCCTCAACTTCTGCTTTCGGTACTTTTCTAACATTTAGCGGAAATGCTAAATTCTCACCAACAGTCATGTGCGGAAATAAGGCATAATTTTGAAAAACCATACCGATGCCACGCTTGTGCGGCGGAATATTGTTTATTGGACTGCCCCCAAGCTCAATATCACCATGCGTGGCGGTTTCAAAACCTGCAAGCATCATTAAACAGGTAGTTTTGCCCGATCCAGACGGGCCAAGCATCGTAAGGAATTCACCTGAGGCGATATCAAGGTTCAAATTCTTTACGACAAGAGTCTCCCCGTCATAGCTTTTTTGGACCCCTTTAAAGCTCACGAATGGGTCTTTGGCTTGAACCATGATTAATATCCGGACTTTACATGTTTGATGGAGCTGAATGCGCAAATTCATATATGCAATGAACTAATAGGTGTGAACTTAATATGGAAACTCGTGCTTTGCAACACCAAGGATTAATTTTGATTGATTTTACAAAGACCGCACCCTATGCAAGTTAAGACACCATAAGAACGGAAAACTAGCTTCTGTTGTGATGTATTCTTCCTATGAAATTTAACAGCAACTGCGCAGCAAGCGTGGTTGTGCTACCGCTCTGATCATAATCTGGTGCAACCTCAACGAGATCAACGCCTATTACTGTTCCACGTTTGGTTAAGCCATCAAGCAGTTCCAGAACCTCATAGTAGAGAAATCCGCCATGCGATGGTGTGCCCGTACCGGGCGCAATTGAGGGATCAAATCCATCAATGTCAATGGTCACATAATACCGCTTATCGGCCGGGATTCGGTCCAAAATCCCAGCCACTCCCAAGGCCCGAAACTGTCGAACCGATTGAATGTCAGAGCCCATTCTACGTGCATCGTCATAACCGTCCTTTGCGGTTGAGGACACATTACGGATGCCGATCTGAGACAGTCCCATAACATATGATTTTTCTGCCGCACGTCGCATGGGGTTCCCATGCCCATGCTTTACACCATGCCGTTCATCAACAAAATCAAGATGCGCATCAATTTGCACAAGGTGGAATGGTTCTTCATCAGAAAAAGCGTCAATGCAGGGAATATTCACCGAATGGTCACCACCTAGCACAATGGGAATTGCCCCAGCCGCAAGAATGGCCCGGACACCAGTTTCAATATTTATATGGCTTTTAACAGTATCTGTGTGCACGATGTCGGCATCACCAATATCAACAATTCGTACCTCATCGGCCACGAGGTAAGTCACATCATCCTCATGGTCGTAGGCGCCAGCATGACCAAAAGAAAATAATGTTGACGCCTCGCGTATGCCTCGTGGGCCAAAGCGTGCGCCAGCTCGGAACTGAGTTCCAAAATCGAATGGCGCCCCTAGAACAGCAAAATCAGCGTCGATTGCTGACCAGTCTGGCTGGTAGGGGTATTTGCCAAAGCTGCACAATCCTACAAAAGGGAGATTTAACCTACCAGACTCATAGCCATGTCCCGACATTTACGCCTCTTTATTTTATTTCTCAATCACTATAAATGAAACCTAATGCAAGCCTATGAAATCTGCAAGTAACCCACCATTTTGCGCTTTACAAAATGGAACGATTAGGAACAATTTTTTCCGACTTGGTTATGTAAATTGTGATAAATTGTCACACACTCATCATTATAAATTAGGGATAAGTAATCCATGGCTCTAGACAATCAAATGCTTGCAACTTGTGAAATCGTAAAAGCTGTTGCCAACCGAGGGCACCAGCAAATACCTTTTCCCGAATTTAATGACAATCTAAACAGCAAAAATATGGACAGCGCTTATTTCGAAATTACAGGCTGGCCCGGCTATATCCCGACCCCTTTAATATCGCTGGACAAATTAGCCAGTCATTGCGGTGTGGCATCGGTGTTTTACAAGGATGAGTCACAGCGCCTTGATATGAAATCTTTCAAAGCTCTCGGTGGTGCTTATGCCGTTGCCAATCTTGTTGCCAAACAGGCGGCGATGGGGGTTGACCCGGAGAGTATTACAGTTACTACGGCAACAGATGGCAATCACGGCCGTTCAGTTGCATGGGGTGCCCAACAAGCCGGATGCCGCGCCGAAATATACATTCACGAACACGTTAGCGAACAACGCGCCAATGCCATGGCCACTTTTGGAGCAAAAGTAAATCGCATAGTAGGTAATTACGAAGACTCGCTTGCAGCTTGCAAAGCAGATGCTGAAGCGAATAATTGGCATATTGTTTCCGATACATCATGGACTGGCTACCGCGAAATACCTTGTGACATCATGGCTGGCTACAGCGTGATGGGGCGCGAGGTAGTGGATCAGTTAGGATCTGCACGACCAACTCATTGTTTTCTGCCGATTGGCGTTGGTGGCTTGGCCGCTGGCATCGTTGCTCCTTTATGGCGGGCGATGGGGGCTGATTTTTGTCGTATGATAAGCGTTGAGTCGTATATGTCGGCCTGCTTTCTGGAGAGTGTCAACGCTCAAACCCCCCAACTGGTTGATATTCGGGAAGAGACCTTGATGGCCGGTTTATCATGCGGGGAAATTTCTGACCTTGCTTGGGAGATATTACAGCCAAGCTTACATCATTGCCTATCAATTACCGATAATGCTATCGCGTCACTTATGGCTGAATTTGCCGATGGCACATTCGGCGGCGGCTCCATCGAAGCGGGCGAATGCGCAACTGCCGGTGTTGCAGCTTTACTGGCGGCAAATCGTGATCCAGCTTTGTGGCAAACCCTGGGGTTTAGTCCAGATTCAGTTGTGCTATTAATTGGAACCGAAGGTGCAACTGACCCGGTTATTTATGACTCCATGATTACAAAAGGACGAAACTCGTGACGGTCCCTGCGCGCGGATTTACAAATACCGAATTTGCAGGTCGCTGTAGCGCCGCCCAGCAGGTCATGGCAAGCCGCAACATTGGAACATTGCTGCTGACGAGTGAAGCAGACATCCGTTATTTCACTGGTTTCATGACCCAATTCTGGCAAAGCCCAACTCGGCCTTGGTTCGTTCTATTGCCAGCAAGCGGTAAACCTATTGCTGTCATTCCGTCAATCGGCGTGCCATTAATGCGTGATTGCTATGTTGGTGATTTGCGATCGTGGGCCTCACCAGCAGAAATTGATGACGGCATTAGCCTACTGGCAGAGTTAATTCATGATCATGTCGGTAAGACTGATCAGCTGGGTGTTATGATGGGACGCGAAACCTCTATCCGCATGCCATTGGGCGACATCGAGGCTCTGAAAGCGCAACTTGATCGTATCACCCTAACGGACATGACGGCCGATATTCAGCAAATCCGGATGATAAAATCACCCGCAGAACAGGAAAAATTAAAGCATATCTGCGGCACTGTATCTAGCGTGTTCGCAACTATCCCAAGCTGGGCTGTTGCAGGCATGCCGCTTGATGAGTTGTTTCGCCAATTTAAGATCAAGGCACTTGAAGCCGGAGTTGATGATGTTAGCTATCTCGTTGGCAGTGCTGGCCCAGATGGGTATAGAGACATCATTGCGCCGCCAAACAGCCGTCCGCTTACGAGCGGGGATGTTTTTATGCTCGATACAGGCTGTGTCTGGGATGGCCATTTCTGCGATTTTGACCGGAATTTTGCCATACATCATGCAAGTGATGAAGCGAGGGGAGCACACCATCGATTGTTTGACGCGACTGAAGCGGCTCTTGAAATCTTGAAACCTGGCATCACCTCTCACGATTTGTTTTTGGCCATGGATTCTATTCTGCGCCCGGACCAATCAAGCCAATTGAGCGGTGAGGAGGTAGGACGCTATGGTCACGGCCTCGGTATTCAATTGACCGAACCCCCCTCACTTACCGACTGGGATAAAACAGAAATCAAGGCAGGTATGGCACTAACAATAGAACCCTCAATCAGCTACGGCGACGGGCTAACAATGGTGGCAGAGGAAAATCTGTTAATCCTCGCTGATGAGATTGTGTTACTGTCCGAGCGCGCACCGCGCGATTTACCTATCATTTTTGCCCCTTGACCGAAAAGTAGGCTAGCGTCATGTCACAATCAACCGACAAATCCCTACCCTCTCTTGTCCAAAAATTGGCTCACCTTCCCTTTCGAAAGGCCAGCACTGATGAAACAGCGGCCCAGCTTGGGTTAATAACTCTTGAAACCGACCTTACTATCGAAACTGAGCTACGCCATTTCATTGGCGATAGCATTGGCACCAAAATTGGGCGTGGTCAAAAACCAACAATTTTGCATAGCCGGATTGCATGCGATGATGAAGTAACATCAGAAAATTTGACGGCCATGATCGACCGGTTTGACGAATCACTGGCCCTATTCCCCCCTGGTTATCGTTTTGATGTGGTCGGGTATGGTTGTACCTCGGCATCCCTATTAATTGGCGAAAAGGCTGTGCAAAACTTAATAAAGTCTAATATTAGTGTAAAACATGTAACAACACCACTGACCGGTGTTCGGCGTGCTTTGCGGGCCATCCGGGCCAAGCAAATTGGATATTTGGCGCCTTACATTTCCGAAATTTCGTCTCAGATGTGTGCGCTGCTTAAAGATGAAGACGGATTGCATATTGCCGCTGCTGCTACTTTTGGTGAAGGACGGGACTCGATTGTTGGTTGCATTCATCCCGAATCAATTCTCGATGCGATCGACGCAATCGTTGCTCAGGCGTCAACGCGGCTCGACGCAATTTTCATATCTTGCACATCGCTGAAATGCGCCACAATCATCCACGCCGCCGAGGCCAAACATGGTATTCCGATTATTTCTAGCAACTCAGCAATTGCTTGGGATATGGCACGACTTGCCAGTTTAGATGTTCCCGGAGCCAGAAAAGGCCGCTTATTTAATCAGTATGGATGAGTCTACTTTTGACAAATCTGAGTGACCACAAAGTCCAAGTGTCAAATCCAATTCCTTATGGATAATATCAAGAGCCTGACGAACCCCTGCTTGCCCTTTTGCTCCTAAACCGTATAAAAAGGCCCGGCCTATCATGGTGCCCTGCGCGCCAAGTGCGACTGCACGTAACACATCCTGGCCCGACCGGATGCCGCTATCCATCCACACTTCGGCTTGATCATTCACCGCATCGACAATCGGCGGCAATGCAACAATTGATGACACCGCGCCATCCAATTGACGACCACCATGGTTTGAGACAACAATTGCGTCCGCACCAACATTGACAGCAGCAAGCGCATCCTCAACATCAAGGATTCCTTTCACAATCAATTTTCCACACCATTGCTTTCGGATTTTTGCTACATCAGCCCATGACAAAGACGGGTCAAACTGACTAACAGTCCAGTCGGACAATGATGACATGTCTTTTACGCCTTTTACATGGCCGACAATGTTGCCAAATTTTCGGCGTTTTGTGCCAAGCATACCAAGACACCATGCCGGCTTTCGCATCAAGTTCAAAAAATTTCTTATCGTTAGCTTAGGTGGAGCACTTAAACCATTATGCACATCTTTGTGACGTTGTCCCAATAACTGCAAATCAAGAGTTACCATCAAAGCTGAACACTTAGCGTCGCGTGCACGATCGATCAACCGCGACACAAAATCACGATCACGCATTACATAGAGCTGAAACCAGAATGGGGCCGGACTATTTTCGGCAACCTCTTCAATCGAGCAAATTGACATTGTGGAAAGAGTGAAGGGTACACCAAAATCTGCCGCTGCGCGTGCTGCCAGTATCTCACCATCAGCTCGTTGCATACCGGTTAATCCAGTTGGCGCCAGGGCAACGGGCATCGGCAGCTTTTGCCCCAACATGGACATTTCAGTCGATCGTTTGCTAACATCAAAAGCAACGCGCTGACGGAATTTAATAGCGGCTAAATCCGTTTCATTCGCTTGATAAGTTGTTTCTGACCATGATCCGCTATCCGCATATTCATAAAACATCTTTGGAACACGGCGTTTTGCTAGCTTTTGTAGATCACCGATACAAGCTATTGACCTCATCACTCCATCCCTAAACAAAATAACAATTAGCCAACCCGTGCTGATATCCGGTTTAACTCATTGCAATGAGTAATACAACAAATGCGTCCAACAGGCCCACTACTTGGTGAGGTATGCAATATGGCAATGTAGTTAGCGGTAACGGCGCAGCATCACGCTCATAAAAATTACTGGCATTAGTCCAGCGAGGACGATCATTAGGGCTGGCAGTGCTGCTACCTCTAACATTTCATCTTTGGCAAACTGGTATGTGTAGGTTGCAAGTGTTTCAAAATTAAACGGACGCAAAAGCAAAGTC
>QCPZ01000021.1 GCA_003212345.1 SAR116 cluster bacterium AG-447-A06 | reverse complement strand
ACTGGCGATAAAGACGGGTCTGAGCGCAACACCTTTAATTGGAAAATGTCACATAACACGGATGCCAATGCCAAAATATTGCTTAATCTCCGCACAGCACACGAAAAATATGATTATGACGATGTTGTGCAATGGCCAGCCTCAGCAACTTCCCATTTGGATTACGTTATAGACTCGAACGACACCGGGACGAGAGACGAGGCTCAGGCTTCTGTAACATTCGAAAAGTCGTTCAATGAAAACCTTTCTTCTCACCAGATAGGATTAAGACAAACAAAATATGAAAGCTCAACAGTGGCGGATGGAAAGACTACTGACAATATAAAAACGGGTGTGAGATATTTATTTAAAAAAGCACTCGACGATCACAAAATAGACCAAACAAGTACTCTCGGCTCACTTATCTTAGAAAAAAACTATGACAAAAATAATTTAACCCCAACACAAAAACGTGAAGCTTTTGCGTTAGGGGGTGAACTTAGACACAAGTTCAAAGACGCCACCTCGATACAGGCAGGATACCGCTCAGAGAGTAGTGACAAATATGAGACAGCAAGGACATGGAAGCTTGCCCTTCTAAAACCTTTATCAGACAACACTAATTTTATATTTGACTCAGGAACGGGCGTCGTTAATCCAACTTACTGCGAGATCTATGGAGGAACGGCCTGTTTCGGCTCGCAAGGAAACCCCAGTATAAAGCCAGAAAAAAACGTGAGTTATTCTATTGGTTTACAAAGAAAATTTTTAGACCAAAAGGGTCAAACGAAACTTACAATTTTCAAAGAAACCCTGACAGATGAAATCACTGCAGGGCCATGGCCTACCTATTTTCCAACAAATTCTACTGGCAAAAGTAGACGGCATGGAACTGAATTTGACTTGAGTGTTAAACTACGTGAAAAACTAGAATTACATTCAAACTATACTTACGTAATTTCTCGAGATGCGAATAAAAACATCGAATCTCGACGCCCGAGGCACGAGTTTTTTATGAGAGTTAGACGAAGTTTTCAAACTGAAAAGCAGTATGTTGAAATCAATATTAAAAACGTAGCTGATAATTATGACGCATACCCCACCAACTGGTCACAAAGGAAAATGCCAGACTATACCGTGACGGGCCTTAACATTGGTTGGCAACTTGGAAGAATTGCAATCTACTCGGGAATTTCAAACTTGTTTGATGTCAACAATTCAGACGTTTGGGGCTATAGAAATCCGGGTCGCGCAGTTTACTTAACAGCGAAAAAAATGTGGTAGAAACTTTTGAAAAAATTAAAAGATGACTGAAAAATGCCGGGAAAGATGTATCTCTCACTCAATTTCAGAAAAATCTCTAAATCAATTTTAGTTTTTATTCTGGCCATTTTCTTCGCTAGCCAATCAGCCAGCGCTGACAAAAAAATTATTGACAATGGTATTGTGTCTACAAACCTTTGCATTGATGCGCTTCTGATAGCCCTGATCGGAACTAAGGATGTTATTGCCGTCTCATCTGTGGCGGGGGACTCTCGCTATTCATTGATCGCCGACGAGGTTAAGAGCCTAAAAAAGGTGAAGTTTAACGCTGAAGCAATTTACGCTCTCAATCCATCATTAGTCCTTGCATCTAACTTTTCTTCGCCCAAAACACGCCTAGCCCTAAACAAATTGGGTTTAGACGTTAAAATGGTAAATTATGCGCAATCTATAAAAGATGTAGAGAACAATTTAAGTTATCTTGGGGAGATATTAGGCGCGTCAAAAAAGGCAGCAGAAATAATCAAAACAATTCAGGTAACGAAGCACAGATCTGAAAACAAAGTAAAACTAGAGGCACTTCAATACTCGGCAAATAAATATGTCAATGGGCAACACTCATTGATAAGTGATATCTTTCGAAGGTCTGGGTTTATTAGGCCTTCCCAGATGAGTGAAAATCCTCAAGCTGGATTTTTGTCTTCCGAATTTATTATAAAAGCTCAGCCACAATTACTGCTGTTGGACAAAAATGAAATCAGTTCAAAAAATGGAAAAAATTCCCGTTATAACAACGCCATTTATGAATTGAGTGATCAAACTTCAATCATTCATGTCGATCAAAAACAATGGTCATGCGGCAGCCCGTCTGCAGTTAATCTAATAACTCAACTTGGTAAAAAACACTCAGAAATTTTGAGGAAAAAAAATGCTGGAAAGTAGACCTCTAAAAGCATTTACGGGGCTCACACTGATCCTTTTATCCTATTTTTCTCTAAAAGTTGGCCATGTAGAAATTGATTTTTTTCCCGCTTTTTTTGACGGTTTATCTCAAAACAAAACTGCAGATACTATAATTCTATGGGAACTAAGATTACCTCGAACCCTAATGTGTTTGATTGTTGGTTCGGGGCTTGGTTTGGCCGGCGCAGCACTGCAAGGTTACCTTCGCAATCCACTCGCTGAACCAAGCGTTGTCGGAATAAGTTCGGCAGCAGCATTGGGAGCTGTATGTTCTATTGGAATTGGGGTAAGCGCTTATGGGATTATTTATACGCCAATCTTTGCTCTTATTTTCTCAATGGCGGCATGTTGGACGCTAATCCATCTCACTCAAAATACAGATAGCAAACATAGCGTAATACTTATTGGCGTCGGTATCTCAGCATTAGCCGGATCACTAACAACTTTAATGTTAAGTCTTTCTGACAACCCTTTTGCCGTCAATGAAATAGTTTTTTGGATGCTTGGTTCAGTAACTGATGTCTCCTATTTTCATGTTTTAATATCTGGTCCATTAGTACTGCTCGGCGCTTTTTTTCTCTTTAAATCATCCTCAGACCTAAACCTCCTTTCTCTTGGTCAAGAAACTGCATCATCAATCGGAGTTGATTTAAAGCGGTTACGCTTAGATATTCTTCTTGGCACAGCGCTTATTGTTGGAGGCATCACATCCGTCACAGGGATAGTTGGTTTTGTTGGCTTGATCACACCTCACATGGTTAGGCCTTTTGTCAATCATGAGCCAAAACGAACATTGATGTGGAGCCCTGCAATCGCTGCGATCCTGATTTTGATATCAGATATAGCAATCCGTATTATTCCAACAACAGGCGAAATAAAACTCGGCGTCCTCACCTCTCTTTTGGGCACACCATTCTTCTTATATCTGATCAGTCAAAAGCGATATTAAAATGACCTATGTGATTGAAACCTCAGATCTTGGTGTGAAATTAGCTCAAAGCACCATTCTCCACCCCATTTCAATCGCTGTAAAAAAAGGGGAGAATGTTGGTATCATTGGTTCAAATGGTGCGGGCAAATCAACATTACTGCGAGCTATTCTTGGTCTGATACCTCATAATGGAGAATCAAACTTTACCTCAAAATCCGTTAATGAAAAAATGAACCTCGTTGCATGGGTACCTCAGGATAGAGATATTGTTTGGGACGTAAAAGTGGAGTCCATGCTTGGCTTTACTTTGGAAAAAGTTTACGAAGTGTCAAAGCCTGAGATGAGCATCAAGCAAACAGCAATAAAAGAAGCGCTAGAAATCACCAACACACTTAAACTTGCTAATCATAATTTAAAATCACTGTCAGGTGGGGAGTTAACTGCCGTTTTGATCGCTCGCGCTCTCGTACAGCAGACACCTACAATTTTACTCGATGAGCCATTGGCTAGCCTCGATCCGATGCAAAAGGTCGCGATACTCTCAGTTCTCCAACACTTGTCTGCGTCAGGAAAGACAATATTGGCATCGATACATGACATCGATATTGGCAAGAAGTACTTTTCCCGCTACCTGGGAATGAAGAGTGGAAAAATCGTAGCTGACTTAACGCCAAAAGAGGCTATTCAAAAACGAATTTTTGACAGGATTTACTCCAAATAATGAAGCCCTTTATGAAAAAAATGAACCAAACAAATGCAAACCCTTCAGGTTGGATTGCCTCTATTGTGTTACATATCGGTGTTTTTTTTGTTCTGCTTAATGCCCCAATTTTAAGAGAATACATCACACCCACCTCATTCTTTACGGTCCATCTAATCAACGAAGAAACTTCTCCAACCAAACTGCAAAAAGGCGCGACGCCAGATGAAACGATGGTAAACGCGTCATTGCCTGAGACAGCAAATAATAGACTCGTGCCGCATTATCCAATCCAACAGCCCGCTCAAGAAATGTTAACTTTTAAACAGCTAGATAAAAAAAAATTGGCAAGCATTCAAGAAGACTTGCGTGATAGAAATTCAGGCAAAAACCGAGTCAAACAGGATATTTTAGTATTGCCTATAAGAAAGCCTAATAAACTCACTATGGTTAACAATGTAAAACTGGAGCGAGTGAACGGAAAGTCTAACAATAAGACACTTACGGGGACGCACGATGAAGAAATTTCATCAAACAGTCCTCCCGACAGAAAAAAGAGCAAAGGAAAAACACCAGTAGCACCGTCAGATAAAAAGCCGGACAAAAAGTTAATCATCAAGCCATCAATAAATTTGCCAATTACAAGTACTTTTGATGATGAGGCCAAGATAAGAAAAGCAATTAAAATTAGTTCTTCGCCTAACATGGAGGATTTGGTTTTTGGCAATGAAAATGTTAGCCCTATTCTTCAAGAGGCATCATCATCATCCAAAAAGAACCCAACCAAAGTGAGTACAGCCAGCTCTCAAAAAACTGAGCCGCTGAATAAACAAAATCAAACGAGGCTACCAATAGATGGGCCTGGCGAAGAGATTGCTGCTATAAATAATTATGAAAAGCCACCCAAGAGAACTAAGGCCGTAACAAATAACACAATCAATAATTTCAATAAAAATGAAGACTCAGGCACTCTCCCATCAAGGATTATGAGCCCTCTTTCCAATGAAAAAATTTTTAATAACGAACTAAAAAACCACGGAAAGACATTGAGCTCTATTAAACAAAATAAGAACCTTACATCTGATGCCAAAATGGGAGTTAATAAAAATCTACTCAAAACTTGGGGAGTGTCAATTCGCAATGATGTCGTCAAACGAACTTTGGGATCAAAACTGAGCCGAGATGTCAGAATTGTTTTAAAGATAAGCAAAACTGGAGAGCTTTTAACTTTAGAGATAATCGGCTCACCCAGCACTGACAAAAATATTGAAAATTTTATCAGTACCATCAAGACATCTGGCAATTTTCCTAGCGCACCAGATGGCTTAAAATTAGATTATGTAAATTTTCCAATAAGTTTTCGTAGCAGCGGGTAAAGCATCGATAGTACAACACCTAATTTATCGGGAATGATTTACAGGTGCGAAGCTAATTGTGCTAACAGATGAGTAAAGGTAAATGATTCCCACTTTATAAGCGATATATTTTAAGGCATGCTCACCACAAGGCGGTGCACAAGAGGCGTTTAGATTTCATGGCACATTATCTTATCACAGGAACATCATCTGGAATTGGAGCAGCCCTTTGCACTCGTCTGACACAGGCAGGCAATGCTGTAAGCGGTATCGCTCGTCGCAAAAGCCAGCTCGGCGCATCGGCGGAGAAGGTCAATCTTTTTCAAGGTTATCAGAGTGACGTTGTTGATAAAAAAGGCCTCAAAAAAACTATTGATCTTGCAATATCAAATGCCGGCCCAATTGATGTGGCCGTTCTGAATGCTGGAATTTACCAACCGCAGGACGGTACCCGTATTGATCCACAAATCTATGCCAATCATATGAACATCAACTATCTCGGGGTAGTGAATGCACTGGCGGCGATAGTTCCTGACATGGTACGAGCGCGCCGTGGACACATTGCAATCGTTTCATCCGTTGCTGGCTGGCGGGGCCTGCCAAAATCTGCCGCCTATGGTCCCACCAAGGCCGCGTTAATTTCTTTAGCTGAGTCGCTATATTTTGATCTCACACCAAAGGGGGTAAAGTTGCAAATTATCTGTCCAGGCTTTGTTGAGAGCGAAGCCACCGCCATCAATGATTTTGAAATGCCCAATCTAATTAGCGCCGACCACGCGGCTGATAAGATTATTGAAGGGATGAAGGGGACTGATTTTTCCATAAATTTCCCAAAATCATTCACCCGCAAAATGGGACTATTGCGATTTTTGCCCGATCGGTTGTTTTTCCGAGTTGTCGGCAAACAAACTGGCGCACTTTAATCATTTGGTAATCCCAAGGAACTTCAATGGCTAAAAATATTCATCCCGTCGACGCTTACGTAAGAGCTTTTACCACCCTCACCCCAGATAATGTTGAGAGATTGTATGATCTCGTTGCGGATGATGTTTTCTTCACTGATCCCTTTAATGTCACCCAGGGCAAGGATGGTTTTCGTCGCATCTTTGATCATATGTTTGAAACCTGCACCGACCCGCGATTTACAGTTAGTGATGTGGCACACTCGGCTACTGCCAGCTACCTCCGCTGGCAAATGACCGGCAAGCTAAAAAGCTGGCCCTATACAAATCTGCTATTTGATGGCATGAGCGAAGTGCACGTGGATCAGCAAGGTAAGATTAGTCAACACATTGATCATTGGGACAGTGCCAGCCAACTGATACGCCATCTACCCGTAATCGGGGCCATTATCCGGCCAATATTGAAATTATTTCAGCTAAAACCGGTTACAAAATAGGCTGGCAAGCCCAAAACATTGTGGTTATTTGGCATTTATTTGTGCATTAACAGCATTTGTTTAACATCAATGAGACCGGACCGAAAGCCTCCTTCACAATAGGCCAAATAGAGTTCCCACATGCGTTTAAAGCGATGGTCAAACTTTGGTTCACTAAATTGTGGCCAGGCAGCATTAAACCTTCGGCGCCACTCATCAAGCGTACGGGCATAATGACTAGCGTAGCCGCGCTCACTAACCAGATGCAGGCCTGCATCCATGAGCGGACGCTCAAGCATCGGCAATGATGGCAACATACCCCCGGGGAAAATATACCGCTGTATAAAATCGGGCTGATTTTCGTAAGAATTATAAGCAGCATGATCAATGGTAATTGACTGCAGCACCGCGCGGCCACCCTGACCTAAGACACGAGATATGGTGGAAAAATAGGCTTGCCAATAGTTCTTTCCAACAGCTTCGAACATTTCAATCGACACTATTTTATCGAATTTGCCATGAATATCACGGTAATCCATTAGCCGCAAATCGACTTTATCTTCAAGCCCAGCCTGATTTATCAAACTTTTGGCAAAAACAAATTGTTCCTTTGAAATGGTAATGGCAGTTACGTTTGCTCCTATCTTGCTAGCAACATATTTAGCAAAACCACCCCAGCCACAACCAATCTCAAGAACTCGGTCTCCCGGCTTAATATCCGCAAGTTCTGCAAGTCGTTGATATTTATTAAGTTGGGCCGTAGTCAAGTCATCATCATCCGAGTCAAAAACAGCGGATGAATATGTCATAGTTGGATCAAGCCATGCCTCGTAAAAGCTGTTGCCGAGGTCGTAATGATGCGCGATGTTTTTTGCTGAACCACCTCTATTGTTGCGGCGCAATTGATGAAATAGCTGCAACCCCCATTTGCGCAAAAGGCCAGTTTTTAATTTTTCATCAAGATACTCATCATGGCGAGCCGCGAGCTCAATTAGTTCGGGTAAATTGTCGCTGCTAACATGCCCATCCATAAAAGCCTCACAGAAGCCAATTTTTCCATCACTGAGGATACGCCGGACTGCTTCTTTGGTGTGAATTTGCAGATCAGCATTTGGGCCGGCAAGCCCGCCTGAAAACTGATGCTGGCTGCCGTTTGGCATGGTCAAAAAAACTGTACCAAATTTCAAGTTTTTAAGGATATTAAATAGCATCTTATCCTGATGAAACCATAGTAACTTAGAGAACATTATTTACTTTGCCTCATCAAAATTTTTGGCTCGTGACCAATGTTTAGGCGGGTCTGGCCGTTTATAAAACGGTAATTTTTTCAGCCACAACTTCAAGGCTTCAATATGGATGGATATGATTGGACGAAATGGAAATTGATACGTTTGCACTAATGAAGCAGCGATTTTCCAATCTGTCAATCTCTCGCGAGTGCCGCGTAATGTCGCGGTTAAAGCCGGTCGACCCGATATAAAATAGCGCATCGCCAACTTAATAAACCTATCATCCACCCTTAATCTCAACCGATAAAGCCCATCAACAGGAAAAAATGGTGAAACATGCAAAATCTTATCTGCTATCAAAGTCACACTTTTGCCACTTGGCGCACCAACATATGCATGCATGTCTCCAAAAGTGTTTCGTACTTCATAGATATATAGAACATCAGCCCCAGTCGTATTACAGGCTACAAAAACCGATAGTGGGTTAAAGCCAGCACCAAGGATACGTGGAAAGGTAATTAAATATGCCGAGCCCACAGTTTGCTCAGGTACAATCTCAGCAGCAATCTGGCGCACATAATGTCCAAGCGGTACCAGCGGAGCCTTAGATTTGAAATTTGGGCCGTGATCACGTTGGTGGAATGCAAGCAGATTGAATCTATCAACAGAAAATAGGAGACTTTGGCGTGCCGCCTGCTCCATGCGATCGAGGTCAATACAAATCGAAAGACCTGATCGCTTCAAAACATGCGATGCTGGATGGTGAGGGCCACTATGCCGCGTATGAACAATATTAGAAACGACAATGTCGCACGCAGACATCAGGCAATCCCCTTAACAGGATTATTTGTTTGTTTATATGCACTGACATCTGATGGCCATGGGATATCTACACCCAAGGTTTTTGCAACTGCGATTGCTGATTTCAACCCATCCTCGTGAAATCCAAATCCAGTCCAGGCACCGGCAAAAAACAGCCCATCCTTACCCTGAATCTTGCTAAGGCGTGGCTGCGCTGCGATTGCTTTGTGATCAAATACTGGATGCCTGTAGTGAAACTCTCCGTGAATAAGCTCTTCATCAGGCATAGTTATGGGATTCAAGGTTTCGTAGAGTGGATATGCCAGATCAATTGATTGCAGCCGATTCATCCAATAGGTCAAACACAGATCATTTGCTACGGTTTGCCCTGACGCCCCAAGATTTGCCACGCGTGGTTGCCCAGGCAGGCTGTCGGACACATAATTCCAAGCTGCCCATGCCCCCCGACGTTTTGGCATTAGTTTTGTGTCTGAATGCAATACTGCGCAGTTGGTCTGGAACTGAAATGCACTCAGTATATCGCGCTCATCTTTGCTGGCGTCTTGGATTAGGGCAAGCGATTGATCCGCATGGGTTGCCAACACAACAGCATCAAACCAAATCTCGCCTTGCCCCTCAATATTAACCATAACCCCGCCATTCGTTCGCCTTACGTGGCGAATATTTGCGTTCAAATGTATCCGGTCGACAAGGTATGCCGCAATACTTTTCACATACTCGCGTGACCCACCAGCAACCGTTCGCCATTGGGGACGATCAATAAAATTCAACAATTTGTGATTTTCCATAAACCGCATAAAAGCGCACACCGGAAAATTCATCATTGAATCTGGCGATGCCGACCAAATTGCTGCACCCATCGGCACCAAATGATCATCAATAAAAGCAGATCCATAGCCCTGACGTGCAACAAACTGGCCCAAAGTTTCATTGACTGGCCCATCCTTAGCCCGACCAGGCGCTGTTTTATAAAATCGTATTAAATCAGCAAGCATTGACCAATACCGCTTTTTCAAAAGATTTGCAGGTTGCGCCAAAAGCCCTCTAATGGAACCCTCATACTCGAGCTCACCTTGACCGAGTGAGACTGAAAATGACATGTCAGTTCTCAAATGGGGCACTGATAAAATAGCAAAAAGGGACATTAAATTAGGGTAATTCAGTGGATTATAGACTATAAAACCTGTATCCACTGGAACGCTAACATCACCAAAATGGGCATCAACCGTATTGCTATGCCCACCTATCCGTCCTGCACTTTCAAACAAATGAACATCTGCATGATTTCGCAAGAGAAACCCCGACGCCAGGCCAGAGATACCGGAACCTATAACTGCAATTCGCATAACACACACCCTGACTTTACGGAGACAGTATAATTAGATTTGCTTGGCATTTCATTGTCTTTTTAGGTAATCATTAAAGAAACTTAATAGAAAAAGACATAACGGCTGTTTGGCAAACCCCAAGAAAATAATACGAGGATTTTATGCGGTACAACAAACTTGGCCGGACTGATATTTCAGTAAGCGCGCTTTGCCTTGGCTCAATGACATGGGGCACCCAGAACACGGCTAGTGAAGGCCATGCTCAAATTGACATGGCGCTCGACCACGGCGTTAACTTCATCGATACCGCCGAGATGTATCCGGTAAACCCACGCAGCAAGGAAACTCAGGGAGATACAGAGAGGGTTCTTGGGGAGTGGGTTAGCCAATCGGGACGACGACAAGACATTATTGTTGCAACAAAAATATGTGGAAAAGGCTATGAGAATGTGCGCAATGGCGCTCCCATTTCCCCAACAACTATTGACCTTGCCCTTGAGGCATCACTGCGATCTTTGCAAACAGATTATATTGACTTATACCAGTTGCACTGGCCCAACCGCGGATCTTATATGTTTCGTCAGAACTGGCATTATGATCCTAGCGATCAAAATAGTGATGAGGCTTTGGACCATATGCACGAAGTTCTTAACCACCTTGAAAAATGTCGACTTGCCGGAAAAATTCGCCATGTAGGCCTTTCAAATGAAACGGCTTGGGGTACAATGCGCTGGCTTCAGATTGCCGCGGCCCACGGGTTGCCAAGAATGGTTAGCGTACAAAATGAATATAGTCTTCTTTGCCGCCATTTTGACCTTGATATGGCAGAGGTTGCCCATCACGAAAAGGTCGGTTTGCTATCATTTTCGCCGCTAGCTGCAGGATTGTTGACCGGAAAATATAGCGGTGATGTAATTCCAGATGGATCACGGCGTACCTATGTTGCAGATCTTGGTGGGCGTATAAGTGAGTCCATATGGCCTGCCGTTGACACCTACCTCGATATCGCAATGACACATAACCTGAATGCTGCACAGATGGCACTCGCGTGGGCGCAATCAAGGCCTTTTATGACATCAGTAATCTTTGGGGCAACCACGTTGGAGCAACTGGAAATTGCCCTTGGAGCGGCCGATATAATGTTAAGCCCAGATATAATGGATGATATTGCTACCGCCTATCGCAAATTTCCAATGCCATTTTAGCAGATAAGATAATCCCGTGAATAATTCACTCAGAGGTAACAAGCTCAGTCAAAGAAACGGAAAAATGCTATGTCTAAAAATAGATTGAATATTGCCGTCATTCCTGGTGATGGCATCGGCAAAGAGGTCATTCCCGAGGGATTGCGGGTCCTGCAAGCTGCCATGGACCGATTTGATATCAACCTTCATTTCGATCATTTTGACTTTGCAAGTTATGATTATTACGCCAAACATGGGCAGATGATGCCTGATGATTGGAAAGACCAAATTGGTAGTCATGACGCCATTTACTTTGGCGCTGTTGGCTGGCCAGATGGGGTGCCTGACCATATTTCATTGTGGGGATCCCTAATCCTGTTCCGTCGTGAATTTGATCAATATATTAGTTTACGACCGGCCAAGCTTTTACCCGGTGTCCCATCGCCATTAGCTAATCGTGGCCCTGGCGATGTTAATATGATGATTGTGCGTGAAAATACCGAAGGTGAGTATTCATCAGTTGGTGGACGAATGTTTTCCGGCACTGACCGAGAATTTGTGACACAGCAGACTGTAATGACCCGTACTGGCGTTGACCGTGTATTAAAATTTGCATTTGAATTGGCGCAATCCCGCCCACGGAGGCATCTAACATCAGCAACCAAATCAAACGGCATCTCGATTACAATGCCCTATTGGGACGAACGCGTAGAGGAGATGGCAAAATCCTTCAAAGATGTTACCTGGGACAAATATCACATCGATATTTTGACCGCTAACTTTGTGCTTCATCCAGATTGGTTTGATGTTGTTGTAGCATCAAACCTGTTTGGCGACATCCTGTCAGACCTTGGCCCCGCCTGTACTGGAACTATTGGAGTTGCTCCATCTGGCAATATCAATCCAGAACGCTTGTTTCCATCATTATTTGAACCAGTTCATGGCTCAGCGCCTGATATTGCGGGCAAAGGTGTTGCCAACCCAGTTGGGCAAATTTGGGCCGGAGCGATGATGCTAGAACATCTTGGTTTTGTTGAGGCTGCAACCTGTATCACCGATGCCATTGATGTCGCACTATCGACATCAGAAATGCGTACCGGTGATCTGAACGGTACTGCAAACACGGTGTCTTGTGGCAAAGCCATTGCCAAAATTGTTGCAGGTTAAAATATATGGGATTTTTAATTCACCCGACGCTCGAAAAAGACACCATTTTTGTTGGCCGGTCAAACACATTACAAATCAGGCTGGTTGATGAGGTTCGCTATTTCTGGTTAATGATTATTCCCGAAACAACGGCTACCGAACTGCATGAGTTAGATGAAGACATAGCAGGGTCTCTATGGGCAATGACACGACATCTCGGCGGGGCACTAAAAACACATTGTAATGCAGCTAAAATCAACACCGCAGCCATTGGTAATATGGTGTCCCAACTACATGTGCACATTGTGGCACGTCACAATGATGATGCCGCATGGCCCCAGACAATATGGGGGCGAGGCGATATGCAGCCATTAGGTGAGACAACAAAAGCGGCGCGGCTATCGACTGTTCAAAGCTGGCTAGGCAGAATGTGACGCCCATCATCATCAAGCAAAAGCGGATTAACTCTCAAAACCGCGGATAACGGTAAGATATCATAAAGATGAGGGAATAGGTCGCCGGTGCGCGCTGGTTCCCATTTTAAATCAAGCTTGCATCCATCGATTGTCAAAAGCAGCAAATCCTCAACCCCCTCAAAATGCAGGCGCAGCGTTTCGCCAATCTGTTCAGCCGTGGAAAAGTGGATAAACCCGTCTCTAAGATCAATTTCTGCGCCGATGAAGTGACCTTTAGCTTTCGCTTTTTCCCATAAATCGACATCACATATTTTATAAAGAAGGCCCATATTTCATTCGTCCCTCACTGGATTTTAATGCGGTGTACCCAGCAAAAGACATAAATGCTCACGTTATGAAAAGCAATCATCTGTCTTAAGCTTTGCCCAACACCTTGACGGTAACCGACCTCATCACCATTTCTCTGATTAATGGCACAAAAACAATCAAAATCACAGCCGCTCGAACGACTAACGATATGGCCGCATCGTTCACTGTCGCGCAAAGGCTTTATGGTTTTAATAACTATTCTGGCTGGCCTGCTATCCACCATTGGCGTTGGTTTCTTTTTGGCTGGTGCATGGCCCGTTATCGGATTTTTGGGATTAGAATTACTGGTTGTGTGGGGCGCTTTCAATTTAAATTATCGCGCAGCAAAAGTACGAGAAACCATCGAAACAAACACTGAAACACTAACGATCAAACATACTAATGAGCGCGGAAAGTCAGCAATAACAGAATTTCCTGTTGGTTGGCTTCAGATCCACCTAAGCCCCTCAGTAACGCCAGATGTATCAGCTCGATACCGCCAGCGTGTGATTTTATCCAGCCATGGCCGCAAAGCCGAGGTTGGTGCATTTTTGCACCCAGCTGAAAAAGCCAAACTTAGCCATGAGATTGATGGCATGGTTAGCCGGTCCCGAGCAGCCCGTGACAAAACCTTTCAGCATTAAATCGGATATCCCGTCAATCTTATTTGCCTATTGGCATTTTGTTGCATGATTTTGCGGCGTTGAGTGCCTTCCAAACACGATGGGGGGTGGCTGGCATCTCAAAATTAGTTACACCAGCACTTGCCATGGCGTCCACAATGGCATTCATCGTGGCTGCCAATGATCCAACGGTACCCGCCTCGCCAACGCCTTTTGCCCCAAGAGGGTTAATCTTGGTTGGCACGGCAATAGTCGAAACTCGAAAATTAGGCAAATCTGCCGCGATTGGCATTTGGTAATCCATAAATGACCCGGTAATTAATTGGCCAGTAGAATCATAGCGCAATATCTCACCAAGAGCCTGCCCGATACCTTGTGCAATACCACCATGCATCTGGCCTTCCACAAGATCTTGATTCAAGACGGTACCAACATCTTCCACCACTACATAATCAGCAAAACTAACCCTACCGGTGGCCGGATCAATTTCAACCTCACAAATATGGCAACCATTTGGATAGGTTACATCAGGCGGCAGAAACTCGCCAAGAACACTCAAACCGCCAGCCGTATTGCTGTGACTGGCAATGTCGGCCCAGTCCATTGGAACCTTGTTTTCATCCCACGAGTGATGAAACAGACCCGACTCAAATCGTATGGCATCAGCATTACAGCCAAAAACACTAGCGGCAACCGATTTACCGGATGCGATGAATTCGTTCAACGCCACATGAACCGCAGAACCGCCAATAACCGTTGCTCCAGACCCACCGCTGCCCTTTCCTGATGGTAGTAAATCAGTATCACCCTGCTGGTAGATTATATCTTGAAGATCAACGCCAAGCCGCTTCGATACCATACGTGCTAATGCGGTTTCATGCCCTTGTCCAACCGACATAAGACCTGGTGCAATGACAATCTGTCCATCAGGACGTACAGTAACCTTAGCAACATCTTTGCGGAGCTGCTTCAGGGGGCCACCCGCAACTTCAATGGGGTTTGCAATTCCGATGCCGCGCAGAAGGCCGCATGATTCAGACTTTTTGCGGCGTTTAGCGAATCCAGCGTAATCCGCATTTTTCGCAGCAGTAGCAACAATTTTTGGAAAATTGCCAGAATCATAATTGAATGTAAGCGCTGTCTGATAGGGCATTGCTTCTGCGGGGATAAGATTCTGCTGGCGAAGTGCCAATGGATCGCGTCCGGTTTCCCTTGCCGCCTGATCAATAAGCCGTTCAATCACGTATGTTGCTTCGGGCCGACCAAATCCTCGATAGGGGGAAGTTTGCATCGTATTGGTGAAAAAAAACGACATCTGGGTTGCGATATTTGGGGTTTTATACTGACCGGCAACACCACCCATATTATTCAAGAGTCCTTTCGACCGACGTGAGAGATAGGCACCTGTATCAATATGCGCATCAACCCACAACGCGGTAAAATTACCATCAACATCAAGTCCGAGTGAGGACGTACCGCTGACGGCGCGTGCATGCTCATCACTAAGGAAGGACTCGCCACGATCTGCTGTCCAAAATACCGGCTGCTGCAAGCGCCGCGCCGCCCAAATAACCAGCGCATCCTCGCGATAAAGCGCTCCCTTCATGCCAAATGATCCACCGACATCAGGCGTGATTACCCGCACCTCATCGGGGCTTATGCCAAAAAGTTGGGCAATTTCACCATGCAATGCAAACGGGCTTTGCGCACTTGTGATAATACAGGTTTTCCCATTTTCATCAATAAACCCGATGGAATTCCGCATTTCCATAGCACATGCAGTAATTTTCGAAATATTAAATTCAAAGTGACTAACATGGGCCGATGCTGCCAGTTCCGCGTCAACCGCCAAACGGTCACCAAGGCGGTGCAAGGACGCAATATTATCTCTAGTCCCCGGCCACACAAGCGGACCATCAAGCATATCATTAACGGATAAGGCGGGTGTATCGCTAGCCGCAATGTCTAGCTCAATCAGTTCTACAGCATCAGCTGCCGCCTGCATTGATGTTGCAATCACCATCGCCAATGGTTCCCCTAAATGCCGGATTTCGGACCCGTTTAGGAGCGGACGTGGGCTATCAACAGTAACCCCGCCATCATCACGGACAGGATTGCCTGTCCAGATCATATTGGCTAATCCATCTTCAGTCGCATCTAAAGCTGTTAGAACCGCAACAACACCCGGGGCTTTTTTAGCATCACTGCAATCAAGATGATTTAACATGCCAATGGCAAAAGGGCTTCGCAGGAAAACCGCATGCAGTGCGTCAGTCGGCACTAAATCTGCGGTGAATTTTCCATAGCCAGATACAAAACGGATATCTTCGAGACGCCCTTTTTTCTCGGTGCTGATTTGATTATTCATGTCAAGACTCGCCGGTTACAGAACTTTGACAGGAGAAGGCAGATATCCCAAATTATTATCAATATAGTGACAGCTACACAAATGATTTAGCAACTAACAAAAGCCTTTTAGCTCCATAAAAAAACTCTAAAGAGGATAGCGAAAAGAATATTTTCCGTCAGTTCTTCAACGAACTACTTACACACACTAACTTTCACAACTTGCTCACAAAATGCCGCCTGACTTACATTGATTATATTCATATTCATTCCCAACAGTATTTTTTACCAATTGCACTGGATTTTGCGAGACAACTACTAGTCTACGAGGCTAGAATAGTGGCACTAGCGTTCAATATCGTCCACTGGCGTGACCCGCAAAAAGGACTTGGCTCGAACTTTCGGGCAATTTCCGAATTGTCGGTGATACAGCAAACAAATCCAGAGAGCAGAAAGAGTGTCACAATCAGAAAACGTGCCAGGAAAGCCAGATTTCAAACAGCTTTGGCCAACACAATTCATGTCCATTAGCCTTCCGGGCCATGATACTGCTAATCCAGTTTTAGCCGATCATTTGCTGTCTCAAAATGCGGCACTTGATGATATGACAGTCGATTACACGTCGGACAATCTATTCACAACAGATCATCCAGCGTTAATTTGGCTGCGCCAATGTTGCGATCGGGCGGTACTTGATTATGCCCGTCACGCGGGAATCGATTATAATCTCGAATGGATCTTACAAGGCTGGGCAAATGTAAATATGCGAGGTGATTATCACAATCTGCATAACCATCCACACTCATGGCTTTCCGGGACCTACTATGTATCGGTTCCAGACCAAACCGATGCCGACACATTCCGCTCAGATTTAAATCCAAGCGCTATTAGTTTTTTTGACCCACGACCGCAAGCCAACATGAATTCGATTCGTAATGATGGTCAGGTAGATGCCGAACATAGGCTTTTGCCAAATGATGGTGATTTGTTTCTATGGCCTGCATTTCTGCATCATCTCGTACATCCAAACATGGCGGATATGCCGAGGATTTCGATTTCGTTCAATGTCGTGCTTAAATGGAAAAATGAATATATTCCAGTTTAGGACGTTTAAGCAAAAACGCCTCTTAGTCTGATCTATACCAGCGATCAAGGGCTGTCATGTCCGCGTCCCGCGCATCGACCCATGCGGCACCCTCTGGTCCATCCTCCAATTTCCAGAATGGTGCCCTGGTTTTTAGAAAATCCATAATAAAATTAGCGCCGTCAAACGCCATCCCCCGATGCGCCGATGAACAGCCAACAAATACAATATTTTCTGTCGGCAAGAGCCGCCCAATGCGGTGGATCACTGTAACTCTTTTTAACGACCAACGGGCTTTTGCCTCGGTGATGATGGTTTCAATTTCGGACTCGGTCATGCCTGGATAATGTTCTAGTGTCAACGCATTCAGCCCGCCATCTGGCAGGTCGCGAACAGTACCAGTAAAGGTGACAATAGCACCTGCATCAGGTGATTTCAGCGCCTCATGCTCGGCCATGATATCAAAATCATCTTCAGTAATTCTTATGGTCATCTCATCCTCATCCAATAGCGCAGCTAAAGTCCACGCTCATGAAATGGTAGAAAGTTCAACACTGTGCCAAGCTCGACACCAGCATTATTTAGTGGAATTTCAACAAGCCCGTCAGCCCCTGTGAGGGAAGAAATAACCCCTGCTCCTTTCCGGCCATGCAAAACAAGCTGTTGCTTGCCGCCATTGTTTTCCAAAACAACCCGCAAAAACTCAGCGCGACCAGGTTTTTTACGATGAGTAAATCCAGCTGGCACACCAATTTTTAGCACTGGTTGCCACGCCCCACCAGATGCACGTCCTAATAGCGGTAGGATTAACAATCTCGCGCAAACAAACGCAGCAACCGGATTTCCAGGAAGGCAGAAAATAAGTTCTTTACCACGCCGCCCAACGGCCATTGGTCGCCCAGGCTTCATGGCAAGACGCCAAAAGACACATTCTGCTCCAATTTGCAACATGGCATTTTGTGTGTGATCCTCAATCCCGTCCGATGCCCCGCCGGACGAGATTACTACATCGGCACTCTGCAATGCATGCTCATAAGCATCTGCCAAAGCATCTTTATTGTCAGGCACGATTCCAAAATCAATCAAGTCAATATGGTTATGTTGCAAAATAGCTTTTAACATGGGCCGGTTCGCATCAAAAATCTGTCCGCTAGTTACCGAACTACCTGCAGCAACAACTTCATCTCCAGTTGATAAAATC
This sequence comes from SAR116 cluster bacterium AG-447-A06, assembly GCA_003212345.1. GTDB lineage: Bacteria > Pseudomonadota > Alphaproteobacteria > Puniceispirillales > Puniceispirillaceae > UBA3439. Next base: position 9,720 of record QCPZ01000021.1, on the reverse strand, counting down.
GCAACACGAATCCGGCGCGAAACCGGTAACAGGGCGGTGCCAGACGCCGCAAGCTGACCAATTAATGCCGCTGTAATCATTTGCCCTTTGCTGATAAGCGTTTCACCCTTGGCAAGATTTTCACCCGGTGGGCGCATATTGCTGCCCTTAGATAATGTTGCTGAAACGATTACCTTGTTGCCATCCCGGCTGCAGTCTTCGTGCATGGCGACACAATCTGGTCCCATTGGCATCACGCCGCCAGTATAAATTTCAATTGCCTCATCCTTGCCTATCACGCCATTAAAAGGATGCCCCGCCCGCGCGATGCCGACAATTTTGAATGCCTGATTTGGATCTTTTAACAGGCTGTCGGAATGGACACCATAGCCATCCACCGCAGCATTTTGCGTTGACGGTAAATCAATTTTACTTAATAGCGTTTCACCGGCAATTCTGCCATAGGCTTGGTCAAGCGAAATAACTTCCACCTCTTCAATGGGGATAATGCTATCCAACAAAATATCTCGTGCATTATCAATGGCAATGGGTGGCGTCCGTTGACTGGACATCACCCTAACTCGCCCGTTTTAACTTAGTTTGTAGGAGAATAAAGGAGGCAATACCAGCTACATCATCTAGGTCAAAAAATGGCAAAGTGCAATTTGGGATGGTTTCATCACTGGCAAGCGCAACCACCAAATCATCATTTGGATAAAGACACGGTTTACCAACTGATGGCCGATGTACCTCAATCTTTTCAATTGGATAGCTTTTGAAACCTTCTACAAGAACCAGTTCAGCTGGTAGTAATTGGTCTAATAATTGTGCTAAGTCAGCTTCGCCACGATCCCCATGTTCAATAAAATGAGCAGACCTGTACACTGATGACACAAGAACCTGACGCGAGCCCGCCTCTCGATGTCGGAAACTATCCTTACCAGCATGATCAGCGTCGAACCGGTGATGTGCATGTTTGATGGTGGCGACGTTAACACCGCTAGCACTCACATGAGAGATGATCTTTTCAACAAGAGTTGTTTTTCCAGAGCCAGACCAACCAGCAAATCCAAAAACTGCGCCATGTTGGCCCGGATGTATGAGTCGTGTACCGCTCACGATCTAGCCTCCGGTGACATTCATATGACGTGCAACGGCTGCCGATGGAGCACGCCTGCTAATTATGAAGTCATGGCCTTTCGGTTTTCGGCCAATTGCTTCGATAATCGCCTCTGTCAGACCGTTCTCACCACCACTCCGAAGTGCCGTCGCCAGATCTGCGCTATCATCTTGTCCAAGACACATATATAGCTGACCCGTGCAAGTCACCCGAACACGATTACAAGACTCGCAAAAATTATGGGTCAGCGGCGTGATGAATCCAAGCCTGCGACCGGTTTCTTCAACCGTAACATAGCGGGCCGGGCCGGGTGATTGATGAGTGCTATCAGTCAGCGTGAACCTTTTAGATAAGTCGGCTCGTACCTGTGATAGCGGCAAATACTGATCAACCCTATTTTCATTGCCAATATCCCCCATTGGCATAACTTCAATAATCGTCATATCGAAGCCCTGATCACCCGCCCATGCGACCATTTCTCCCAGGTCAGCCTCATTAACCCCTTTTAGCGCAACCGCATTCAATTTCACGGCAAGACCGGCACGCTTTGCTGCAGCAAGACCATTTAAAACATTGTCAAGGTCGCCCCAACGAGTAATTTCGCGGAATTTGTCGTGATCAAGTGTATCGATCGATATATTCACCCGTTTCACGCCAGCATCAACCAACTCATCTGATAGTTTAGACAATTGGCTGCCATTCGTCGTAATTGTCAACTCGTCAAGGTTGCCGACCTTAACTTCTTTACCAAGGTTGCGGATCAAATGCATGATATTACGACGCACCAATGGCTCACCACCAGTTAGCCTAATTTTGCGCGTCCCAAGTGCCATAAAGTTACGGCAAACTTGCTCTAACTCTTCTAATGACAATAATTGGGCTTTCGGCAGAAACGTCATATGTTCAGCCATACAATAAACACATCGGAAATCGCATCGATCGGTTACCGAAACACGAATGTAGTCAACCGTTCTTCCAAACGGATCGACAAGGCTTCTTGGGATAGCTACATCACTCATAGTTTCACCTATTGCCAGCATTGCCACGGCCACGTCAACTTTAGCCATTCAATTCCATAATTACAGTATAAAGAGACTTCACTGCCGTTGCTAGTCAAGATCACACAGTATTTTAACTAGAACTTGACCCCTGCTTTGATTTGCGCATCAATACTAGCGCTTAATAATGCAACTGAAATGGCAAAATTAACTCCGGCGTCAATATCAGCGGTTTTGGTGAAAATTGCGTCCACAACACCAATTAACCGGCCGTGCGGATCAACCAGAGCCCCACCAGACATCCCTGGATTAACGGCAGCATCAGTCTGTATAAAGTCCTCTATAATATTGATCCCAATGTTACGTCTGTTTAACGCAGATACAACACCGCAGGTTATACTTGTCCCAAGGCCAAAGCTATTGCCAATCGCGCACACATGGCTTCCAATTTCTGGCTTTTTCACATTAATCTCGATGCTGCGACCAAAAAGATTAGTCCGTAGAACAGCAATATCGCGCGGCTCGTCAAGAGCGTGTAAAAAGGCCTCGGCCTTTTCTCCCGAATAGTTAATTATTTCAATTGATTTTGCCTTTTTTACCACATGAGCCGCTGTGACGATAAATGGCGATGTTTCCCCATTATCAACACTGTAATAAAATCCAGCTCCGGCAGGAGCGGTTCCCGGGGGTGCGCCGAACCCGGGCTTGGCATAGCCCGGCCACGTTGGATTTACTACAACAATAGACTCATTCGCAGTAATCCATGTTTCTTTTCCATGGTCAGCCGCGGCATTAACACTCAGAAGGCATAAACAGACAAAAAGAAAGATTAGGATGTTCTGCGCCAAATATTTTGTTAAATCCGAATTAAAGGCCATTTTCATCCCAAAAATGCCAATACCATTACCTCCGAGTCGATTTAATTCTCGACAGCAGGAGTTCCTAATCAAAAGGCGTAACATACATATCATTTTTTAGAATTGCGCCCCAACGAACAGTGCGGAGACATACGCCAACTGGCCGAGAGTTTTCCGCTGTTTTGCCTGAATTATCAGGCCATCCAAAATCAAATTTCCTCCCGGTATATTTATGAGAGGTATCCAAAAATTTGCTCGCAACTGAGATCATCCAAACCCAAGCTTAAGTAAAAATTAACAAAAGTTATATTTTATTCCTTGTCGAAAACCAGACGGCCCAGTTGCCCACCTCATATCAGTGACCAGAACATTCCCATCAGGTTACCAAAGCTCTCGGATAAATAGGGTTATCAAATATTTCTATAACCGGACATTCGTACTGGAATATACTGAAGCTGTGTCCATACCGGTACTCATCAGCACGTAATAGACAGCTACAGCAATGACGACCGCGACAGCGCTACTGATTAAAAACATCTTCATTCAAAAGTCTCCATTCTTTCGCCGTTGCCAAATCGACTGACGGCTTGCAATATTATCTAATTTTGTGTCGCAGATTGCAAGAACGACACAAGGTCTTTTAAGTCTTGCTCATTTTTCATTCGTTGAATTGGCATTTTTGTTCCTGGCGTTACCTTATCCGGCCCTTCGGCAAAAAGCCGGTTGATTGTTGCCGAAGTCCAAATAATATCCGATTTTTGCAGAGCCGGTGAATAGGGGTAACCCTCGAGCCTACCTGCCTGACGTCCAAACACCCCAAACAAACTTGGCCCAGCACGCCGTTTTCCATCGGCCTTCAATGTATGACAGACACTACATTTGCGCGCAAATTGACGCTCACCATTACTGATATCCCGATTGGGATGAAATCGACGAGCGGGGCCAGGTTTATCCAAAAATTCGGGGGGAAATTCATAAATTGGCCACCGGGTGATGAAATCATCGAGGCCCGCTACCATCAGTGATTGGTGATCAGGCATAAGCAGCATACTCCAAATTGGGCCATTTGCTGCATGAAAATCACGGATAACGGACCAGTTTGACGTATCGACGAGTAAAACCCGTCCCTTGGCATTGCCAAAACCCAACACACCCGCATCATCGGCATAATATAGCGATAATACGGGCACACGCTCATCACCAACTCGCATCAACGTAGTCTGGTCTGACAGGCGTTCAACGCTCATGACCCCATCCGATGATCCAAAGGCAACAATGTCTTTTGTCTCGTCAATGGCAAAAACTGATATGCTCCAGCCATTCCGCACAACACTGCGCAAATACTCATCACTAGCCAGCCGCCAATAGCGGATTTGACCATCCTGGCCGGCACTGTAAAGATAATCACCATCATTAGAAAATTGAACCGCATTTACGGGCCCTTCGTGACCTCTAATAAAGCGGCTATGCACTTCAGTATTTTCCGGATCATTCTCAAGCTGCCACAAGCCAATTGATCCATCCCAACTCGCGGACGCTAATTGTTTACTCTCATTAGAAAACGCGAGATGAACAATTTTGCCCTTGTGCCCCCGCAAAATTATTGGTTCAACATCGTCCCGCTTCAATTCACTGGTTCGCCAGAGCATTATAAGGCCATCATCACCACCCGTTGCGAGCCAACGTCCATCAGGTGAAAATTTTGCTGTATTTAAGGCAGCTTCATGCCCATAAAGGGTGGATTTTTCTTTGATATCATTTGCTGACCATAAAACAGCCGAATAATCAAAACTGGCGGTCACGAAATTCTCGCCATCGGGCGATAATGCCAAATCACGAACTGGTCCTCCGTGGGCAGTAAATCGATCAAAAGCAGAAGCCGATGACGGCAATAACATCAAATAAAGAATAAAACATAAAAACAGCCGAACCAAACGAGGCTCGGCTGTCACAATTATGGAGCGACTAGATGACACTTATCACCCAACCAGAAATAGACTATTCTGCGGGCTTTGGGTTGGCCTTTTGATCTTCTTCCTCCACCCAAAGGTTATGGTGCTCTTTTGCCCAATTCCGATCAACCATACCGGAATTCATAGCATCAAGGGCACCTTCCATGCCAACGGAACCAATATAAATATGCGCAATTATCATTGTCATCAGTCCCATTGAAACAATGCCATGCCAGAGCTGGTTTAACTGCTGTTCCTGCATCGCAGTGAAATCAGTGGGCAAGCTAAAGCCAATCATGTTCAACATGGCAAATGTGTCAGCAAACATACTTGTCTGAAACGGAAACATTAGAGCGATTCCTGACATGCTTACGGACAGGCCGCCAATCATTACAGCCCAGAAAATAACTTTTTGGCCCGCATTGAACTTTCGGGCTGGCGGATGCACGCCCTTTACAAAGATACCACCGCCCATCGCAAGCCATTTGAGATCTAACTTGTTAGGAATATTATGGCGCGCCCACAACAAAAAGGACAAGGCAAGGCCAGCCATAAAAGCAAAGGCCAAATAATTGTGAGCAAATTTTCCGATTGTTGTGATGGTTGAAAACGCCTCTTTCCCAAAAATTGGTATCAATACATGACGGCCGTACAATAGGTTTAATCCAGTGATAGCCAAAACTACAAACGATCCCGCCATCAACCAGTGAGCAAACCTATCAATTGGACCGAATCGTTGGATCTTATCAGTGGAGGGGCCAGAATCAATCCGTATCCGACCGCGTACTAGGTAAAAGACGATTAGCAAACCAATGATACCGGCCAAACCGTATGCACCGTAAACAGATAAAGGTCCGTTCCTGAATGCACGCCAATTGTCACCCTCAGATTGAATCATTACACCAGCCAACTCGTTTTTCATCTGCGAGGTGCCAGCATTGCCCGTCCGAACATAACGCCACAAGTCACTGTCTGACTTGATACCGAGTGCGGCACCCGGAACTTCTCCCTTTGTCTGAGCAATGGCAGGCGTGAAAGTGCTAAAGGAGCCAATCGATAAAGCAAACAATACGGTTAATACACCCAAGTATCTTTGAAACATATTATTTAATCTCCCTACCTTAAAAAGCGCAAATACTATTATGTACGCTGGCCATTTGAACGAAGCATCAACTGACGTAACTGATCTTGAGACAACTGCTGATCGGCCTTTCCAAGATACGTCCCTTTTTCATAGCGAAGAACACGATCACGTTCTTCCTCTGTGCAAGCCATCAACCCAAAAGAAAGCCCTATCAGCGAAAATAAAATAAAAATTTTACGTGTAATTATGAACATTTTCCCTCACAAAACGCAGTAGCAGATTATAAAATCGGACGCCCCCGCTGAACTGGAAAATAAAAAAAATCGTGGACCCCCATAGAACAAGGGGTCCACAATTTTATTTTCTAAACTAGCTCTTAATGGAGTAGGCAGTGCCCCATCCCCAAGCGCCAGATCCAAAGCCCCTTGCAACAATCCGCTCGCGGAAGATATTGGCGACTTGATCACCGTCACCAGCAAGTAATGCCTTGGTTGAGCACATCTCTGCACAAATTGGTAGTTTGCCTTCGGCAAGGCGGTTACGTCCATACTTTTGGAACTCACCGCTGCTCATATCGTCCTCTGGGCCACCTGCACAGAACGTACATTTGTCCATTTTACCACGTGAGCCATAGTTGCCAGCCTGCGGGAATTGTGGTGCCCCAAAAGGACACGCGTAAAAACAATAACCACAGCCAATACAGAGATCTTTAGAGTGCAACACCACACCTTGGTCCGTTTGGTAGAAACAATCTACCGGACAAACGGCCATGCAAGGCGCGTCTGAACAGTGCATACATGCAACTGAGATAGAGCGTTCCCCTGGCTTGCCATCTTGGATTGTGACCACCCGACGGCGATTTACTCCCCAAGGAACCTCATGCTCATTTTTACATGCAGTTACACAGGCGTTACATTCAATACAGCGTTCTGCATCACATAGAAACTTCATTCTAGCCATGTGTACCTCCCTTATACGCGTTCAATTGTGCAGAGCGAACATTTCGTCTCCTGCATCAACGTCACTGAGTCATAGCCATAAGTCATGGCCGTGTTTGCTGCTTCACCAAGTACGTAAGGGTCTGCGCCCTCAGGATACTTGGACCTAAGATCTTTGCCTTCCATATGACCTCCGAAGTGGAAAGGCAAGAAAGCCACGCCCTTTGCAACACGCTCTGTAACCTGAGCCATCACCTTAATCTGCGCACCTTCTGGGGTTTTCACCCAAACCATGTCGCCGTCACGAATACTTTTACCATTCGCATCAAACGGGTTTATTTCGACGAACATGTCTTGCTGCAATTCTGCAAGCCATGGGTTTGAGCGGGTCTCGTCACCACCACCTTCATATTCGACAAGGCGACCTGAGGTCAAAATCATCGGATACTTTGCAGTGTGATCCACATCCTGGATGGACTTGTACAAGGTTGGCAGACGATAAAGCTTTCGATCCGAATAAGTCGGATAGTCAGCAACGAGATCACGCCGTGAAGTGTACAGAGGCTCACGATGAAGCGGGATTGGGTCTGGGAATGTCCAGACTTTTACGCGCGCCTTCGCATTACCAAATGGTGCACATCCGTGTTTGATAGCCACCCTCTGGATACCGCCAGACAGATCAACTTTCCAGTTTGCCTTGTCACCACCGACTTTTTCGATTGCTGAACGCTCATCGGCGGTTAAGTCACCGTCCCAACCAAGTTTTTTCAGCATCCCCATTGTAAACTGAGGATAACCGTCCTTGATCTCTGATCCAACCGGATAAGACCCTTCAGCCAAGAGATTTTTGCCTTCATGCTCCACCCCAAAACGGGCACGGAAACAAAGGCCACCCTCAGCTACAGGCTTTGACGTATCATAAAGGTTCGGAGTGCCAGGATGTTTCAACTCAGGATTTCCCCAACATGGCCAAGGAAGACCGTAGTACTCACCATCTAGCTCACCACCAACAGCTTGCAGCGTTGTCCTGTCGAAGACATGCTGATTTGCCATGTGTGCCTTAAGACGCTCAGGGGATTGACCTGTATAGCCAATCGTCCACATACCCTTATTGAATTCACGGGTTACATCTTCAATCAATGGCTCGTCATTCTCAACTTTAATCTGACGGAACATCCGATCAGCAAAACCGAGCTTCTTGGCCATTTTGTATATGATGGTGTGATCAGGTAACGAGTCAAATGAAGGCTCAATAACCTTTTCCCGCCACTGCAACGATCTGTTCGACGCTGTAACCGAGCCGTATGTTTCGAACTGAGTAGTTGCCGGCAACAGATACACACCATCCGTACGATCAGACAGAACAGCAGAGACTGTTGGATATGGATCAATCACGACCATTAGGTCGAGCTTTTCCATAGCTGTCTTCATTTCCTTCATACGTGTCTGAGAATTGGGTGCGTGTCCCCAGAAAACCATAGCACGTACGTTGTCGGGTTGGTCGATGTTCTTTTTATCTTCCAAAACACCGTCAATCCAGCGCGATACCGGGATACCTTTCATATTCATAAGGCTCTTAGTTTTGCCATCTTTGCCTTTTAATGAAGCAAAACGGCCTTTGAGCCAATTAATATCCTCGCCCCAAACACGCGACCAATGCTTCCAAGCCCCGGCTGAGAGGCCGTAATAGCCCGGCAACGAGTGAGACAGAATACAGAAGTCAGTCGCACCTTGCACATTATCATGACCGCGGAAAATGTTGGCTCCGCCTCCCGACACACCCATGTTCCCCAGAGCTAACTGGAATGCACAGTAAGCGCGAGTGTTGTTATTGCCATTTGTGTGTTGCGTACCGCCCATACACCAAATAAATGTGCCAGGCCGATTGTTAGCCATCAGTTTCGCAACACGCTTAAGCTGAGACCCAGGAACGCCAGTGACACGCTCTGTTTCAGCCGGAGTCCACTTCTTGACCTCAGCCATTACATCTTCCATGCCGTATACGCGCTGGCGAATAAATTCTTTATCTTCCCACTTGTTCTCAAAAATGTGCCACATGATGCCCCAAATCAAAGCGACATCGGATCCTGGACGAAAGCGTACATACTCATCTGCGTGCGCAGCGGTACGTGTAAAACGCGGGTCACAAACAATAATCGGAGCATTGTTTTGCTCTTTTGCTTTCATCAAATGCATAAGAGAAACTGGATGAGCTTCAGCTGGATTTCCACCAATGACAAAAATTGCTTTGGAATTGTGAATGTCATTATACGAGTTGGTCATCGCACCATAGCCCCAGGTGTTTGCAACACCAGCGACTGTTGTTGAATGACAAATTCGAGCCTGATGATCTCCATTGTTTGAACCCCAGTAAGCATAAAACTTACGGAACAAATAGGACTGCTCATTATTGAATTTTGCTGACCCAAGCCAGTAGACCGAATCAGGACCTGACTTTTTTCGAATATCCAGCATTTCATCGCCGATTTCGTTGATCGCATCATCCCAACTCATGCGAACCCACTTGCCACCCGATAATTTCATCGGGTACTTCAATCGACGCTCGCCACTCGCTGTTTCACGAACAGATGCGCCCTTCGCACAATGAGCACCAAGATTAATTGGGCTATCCCATCCTGGCTCCTGCCCAGTCCAAACACCGTTAGACACTTCTGCCATAACAGTACAACCAACCGAACAATGTGTGCACACTGATTTTTTAATAACTGAAGCAGCACTGCCCGCGGATGCTTGAGCTGGTGTCACATTTGACCCAACCAATGCACCGGCAG
>QCPZ01000020.1 GCA_003212345.1 SAR116 cluster bacterium AG-447-A06 | reverse complement strand
AAAACAGCTCAATTTGTAAAAATTTCTGCTGCGAAATCAGCGGGCGAATCCCCTGTGTTTGAGGTGATGCAATGACGGATGACAAGACCCAACCTGGTGATGAAGATTATGGCGCAGACTCGATCAAAGTTTTGCGTGGTCTGGATGCGGTACGTAAACGCCCCGGCATGTATATTGGCGATACGGATGATGGGTCTGGTCTTCATCACATGGTTTACGAGGTAGTCGATAACGCCATTGACGAGGCGCTGGCCGGGCATTGCGATATTGTTAATGTAAGGCTGAATGCGAACGGTTCGGTCACGGTAACTGATAATGGCCGAGGAATTCCAGTTGATATTCACGCCGAAGAAGGTGTTTCAGCGGCGGAAGTGATCATGACACAGCTTCATGCTGGTGGCAAATTTGACAATAATTCTTACAAGGTCTCGGGTGGTCTTCATGGGGTTGGCGTATCGGTCGTGAACGCCTTGTCTGAATGGTTAGAGTTGGTCATTTTCCGGAATGATAAACAGCACCAGATTATCTTCAGGATGGGTGAGGCGGATGGCCCATTGAAAATTGTTGGTGATGCGGGTGATGAGAGTGGCACGCACTTAACCTTCATGCCATCGACTGAAATTTTTGCCCATATTGTTTTTGATTTCACCACGTTGGAACACCGGCTTCGTGAATTAGCATTTTTGAATAGTGGGGTAAGGATACGCCTCAGTGATGAACGCACACCAGATGGAACAAAGTCTGAATTTTATTTCGATGGCGGGCTATCTGCATTTGTTGATTATCTGAACCGGTCACGAAAAGCGATCCATCCAACTATTACCGCTGAAAGTCAACGTGATGATATTACCGTCGAATTGGCCCTTGCTTGGACTGACTCCTTTCACGAAAACACATTATGTTTCACAAATAATATTCCGCAACGTGATGGTGGGGCCCATCTGGCTGGATTTCGCGGGGCGATGACCCGTGTCGTGAATAATTATGCTCAGCAAAGCGGCATCGCCAAAAAGGAAAAAGTACAGCTGACTGGCGAAGATTCACGTGAAGGCCTAACAGCAATTGTGTCAGTTAAGGTGCCAGATCCAAAATTTTCGTCTCAGACCAAAGATAAGTTGGTTTCATCTGAAGTACGTCCCGTGGTAGAAACGGCGGTATCCGATTGTCTGGCGCAGTGGTTTGAAGAACATCCAGCAGATGCCAAACGTATTGTATCTAAAGCTTATGAAGCGGCTGCTGCCCGAGAGGCAGCCCGCAAAGCACGTGATTTGACGCGGCGCAAAGGGGTCATGGATATTGCCAGCCTACCGGGCAAACTAGCCGATTGTCAGGAGCGTGATCCCGCAAAATCTGAAGTTTTTCTTGTTGAAGGGGACTCCGCCGGTGGGTCGGCCAAGCAGGGTCGGGATAGAACGAATCAGGCTATTCTACCGCTTCGTGGAAAAATTCTGAATGTTGAACGTGCGCGACTTGATAAGATGTTGTCATCAGCTGAAATTGGCACACTGATCACCGCCATTGGTGCTGGGGTGGGTAATGCTGAGATGGATATTGAAAAAATCCGATATCATAAAGTCATTATCATGACTGACGCTGATGTTGATGGAAGTCATATTAGGACGTTGTTATTGACTTTCTTCTTTCGTCATATGCGTCCACTCATTGAGCAGGGCTATCTGTATATCGCGCAACCGCCATTGTTTCGGGCAAAAAGGGGCCAGTCTGAGGTCTATCTAAAAGACCAGCAGGAGCTGGATACTTATCTGATGGAAGCTGGGTTGAAAGATGCTGTGCTGACCACTGCGGATGCAAGCCAGATGGCAGGCGCTGATCTCGCGGGTGTTGCTAATTTGGCGGTGGCAACAAGCCGGTTAATTGAAACTGTGTCCCGGAAGCTTGGCAATCGAGATGTTGTCGAGCAGGCTGCTATTGCAGGCCTATTGAATATAACGACGTTGGAAAGTAGTGAAGCTGCTGAATATCTTGCAAAACGACTTGAGGCAAAGGCAGACGTATTAGAAAAAGGCTGGTCTGGCAGTGTTGAGCAGACTGATGATGGCCCGGCACTTGTCGTCCAGCGCCGCTTGCGTGGAATTACCGAACGGCATGTGATTAATCGCCGTATCGTGAGTATTGCTGAAGCGCAGCGCCTTGATGAAGCTGCTGGGCATCTTCAGATAATTTATGGTAAGCCAGTTGAATTGAGATTGCCTTCCCAAACGGTGATGATCAGCGGCCCTACAGAATTATCGCAGTTAATTTTTCAAACTGGACGCAAAGGCGCGCAGATTTCCCGCTACAAAGGTCTTGGCGAAATGAACCCAAGCCAGCTTTGGGAAACAACACTTGATCCTGAGCAGCGTATTCTGTTGCAAGTGACCATTGATCAGGAAGACGATGCGGATAATGCCTTTTCAACCCTGATGGGCGAGGCGGTTGAAGAACGGCGTAATTTCATTCAGGAGAATGCGCTGCGCGTTGCCAATCTTGATGTCTAATGATTGCGACAATAAGCGCTAACGAAAAAGAGTCAATTATGCTGTTTCGACGTTCTGATAACAGTTTAGCCACAGATTATCATAGTCCAATTAGCGAAGGGGTTATATATAATATTCGCTGGGTAGCGATCCTCGGCCAGGGTGCAGCGCTTTTATTCACTGCCATTTTTCTAAAACTTGATTTGCCACTTTTACCTGCATTGTTTGTGATTGGTCTGTCTGTACTTCTCAATCTATCGCAAATTCGAAACTCTCCATCCAGACGACAACGGCACTGGCATAATTCTATGGCATTGGGCTTTGATGTGCTTCAGTTGGCAGGCTTGCTTTATCTAACTGGTGGGTTATTAAATCCGTTTTCAGTGATGATCCTAGCTCCTGTCGTTGTATCTGCGGTAGTATTAGGCCGCAAATCGACGCTCATGCTTATCGGCCTAGTTGCTATATCAGTCAGCTTTTTAGCATTTTTTCATCATCCTCTTGCTTGGCAGGAATCTGTACAATTGCCACCTTACTACTTAGCTGGCATCTGGATGGCATTAATACTTTCAAGTTGTTTTTTGGGAGGTTATATCTGGTGGGTGTCATCAAGTGCCCGTCACCTGTCCGCAACCCTTGCTGAAGCCAAACTTGCAGTTGTTGAAGAACAGCAAATACGCGCTCTTGGTTCACTGGCAACGGCCGCTGCACACAAGCTCGGATCACCTTTAAACACAATTACGGTGATTGGTCACGAATTGGCGCGGGACATTTCTCCTGACGATCCTATTTATGATGATATTCAACTTTTACGTACCGAAATAGAACGGTGCCGTGTGATTTTAAGTGAGTTGGATGTTGTGCAGGGGCGCCGGACAATTGCCGATGAGCCGCCAGTACCTGTTACGCTGCTTATTGATGAGCTTATCTACCAACGGGTTGGCACTGGTGATATCAATTTCAAAATCATTCATGACGGTAATAGAAATGGGGAAATTCTGCGCGTCACCCGACGTCCTGAATGGTTGCATGCACTAGAAACTCTAATGCAAAATGCCAAACAATTTGCATTACATGAGGTTAATATCCATATCAGTTGGACGGAAGAAAATATCAAAGTTTCGATTGTTGATGATGGCGCCGGTTTTTCACCATTGGTTTTGGCTCATGCTGGCCAGCCCTGGAATAGCAGCCGGACAGGTCAGGGAGGGCACCGTGGCCTCGGTTTGTTCATCGCGCGTACGTTGCTCGAGTCAATAGGTGGGTCCGTGCATTTTGGTAATGCTGATGGCGGTGGCGGCAATGTAGAACTCAAAGTTCCGTTGGAAGAGTTAAATGGTGTGCCCCAAACATGAATGATAATGGCCGGGTCGGGCAGTGAATGGTTTATAGACGATGCAGATTTTGCTAAATGGAAATGTTTGTAATGGATAAAAGCTTGCTAATTCTGGATGATGATGCCCCTCTCCGAGGTCGCTTGCGTCGTGCCATGGAGGTGCGCGGTTTTGAAGTTACGGATGCTGGAACTGTGCAGGATGGAATAAACATCGTACGTAATAACCCACCAGCTTTTGCGATTCTTGATATGAAGCTTGAGGATGGCACTGGATTGACATTGGTGCAAGAACTGCGCAAAAAACGGGCCGATTGCCGAATTGTGATGTTAACTGGCTTTGGAAATATCGCAACAGCAGTAGCAGCGGTAAAGGCGGGAGCGCTGGATTATCTCCCAAAACCAGCAGATCCAGATCAGATCAATGCTGCACTGATGCAATCAGGTGATGAAATGCCGCCTCCGCCTCAAGACCCAATGAGTGCGGATCGCGTGCGCTGGGAACATATTCAGCGAGTTTATGAGCAGTGTGGGCGTAATGTATCAGAAACAGCAAGGCGGTTGCGAATGCACCGACGGACCTTGCAACGGATTTTGGGTAAACATGCGCCGCGTGATTGATGGTCTTCCACCACTAGTTTAGATCAGTATTTCCTTCAATGTTCAACTATTGTAACTCCTTTGCGGACGCTAATATCAAAACAATGCACTCTTATCTCATCGTTAAACTGGTCTTTTGAATGATTGCTGATAGATTGTTGGCTGGATCATAACACCAAGGGGTCCAAATATAATCTAATCGCGTGTGGGAAAGGATAAAATCAGTGACCTTTTTTGCTGACCTATTATCTAGCCTGTTTGAGAAAAAACTCTCACTAATACGGCGAGTTGAAGATGACAATAAGCCGATTGAAGAATTATGCGGGGCGTTGCTATCAAGCCGCGGTGATGTCTCTGGAATGACGCTTGCGCAGTTGATTCTTGATCGGTATGCCAGCTTTGATGAGGCTAGCAAGCTTTCTTGGTTCTTGCTTCTTGCAAATGATATGGATGTGCCAGCCGAAACTGCCATTGCTGCTATCAAAGCCTATCATGCGAAACCTTCAAACCAGGCTTATGAAATTATGATTGGGGCCGTCGAGCCGGCACGGCTGCAACTAATCCGCCGGCTAAATCAAACCCAAGACGCTACGACAAAACTGGTTAAAATGCGTGAAGATTTGATTCAGTTTTTACCAAATCATCCACATCTTGGAAAACTCAATGTCGACTTCAAACATCTGTTTGCGTCATGGTTCAACCGTGGTTTTCTCGTGTTACGGCCAATTAGCTGGTCCAGCCCAGCCCATATTCTGGAAAAAATTATTACCTATGAGTCGGTTCATGAAATCGAAAACTGGGATGACTTGCGCCGTCGCCTACAGCCTGAGGACCGCCGATGCTTTGCGTTTTTTCATCCGGCGATGCCCGATGAACCACTTATTTTTGTTGAGGTCGCGTTGACTGAAGGAACACCAGACTCAATCCAAAAAATTCTTCTTGAAGGTAGGGATGTGATAAGTGCAGACAATGCCGATACAGCTGCATTTTATTCGATTTCAAATTGTCAGGCAGGTCTCGCCGGCATTTCCTTCGGTAATTCGCTGATTAAAACTGTGGTTCAGCACTTGCTTCGTGAATTACCGCAAATTCGAAATTTTGTGACACTTTCACCAATTCCGGGATTAGTAAAATGGTTGAATGAAACTGGCCTGTATGATGCAAACGCTGACGATGAAACACAAATGAAGTTAGCGGCAAGTTATTTGTTGAATTCAAAAAACCAGAATGGCCAACCGCGAGATGCGGTGGCACGGTTTCACCTGAACAACGGTGCGCTTGTTGCCGCAGTCCACGCCAACGCTGATATATCGAAAAATGGCATGGCGCAATCTTGTGGGGTCATGGTAAATTATCGATATGATCTGTCCCGAATCAGTGAACATCATGAAGCCTTTGCCAACAAACAAACGGTAGTCTCAGAGAGATCTGTAAAGGCGCTTGCCAATGAAGTTGACCTCGCTGATTCAAATGTATAATTGGGTGTGTTGGGCTTTTTACCTCTAGGAATATCTCATGTCTAATGTTTTGTTTGACCGTTTGTTTGGCTGCCATGAGGGTGAGACAAAAGCATTTTTGACGTTTGCGGACGGATCGCAGCAATCATATGACAGTTTCTTGCGCCAGACGGCGAGGTTTGCGAATGTGATCGAGCAACTGGGTCTTGTGGTTGGTGATAGGCTGGCTGCACAGATTGAAAAATCAGCGGAGGGCTTAGCACTTTATGCGGCTTGCATTCAGTCTGGTGTTGTTTTCCTGCCGCTCAACACCGCCTACATGCCAGCCGAAATATCCTATTTTGTTGGCGACTCCGGCGCCAAATTGCTTGTTGCTGATCAGAGTTATGATCTTGGTGAAGTTGTTGTTGAACATGGGGTGGCTTTAGAATGTCTTAACGGGGATGGCAGTGGCAGTTTTTGCGATCTTGCGCGAAATGCCAGCGACCAGTTTTCAACCGTAGAACGAGGCCGTGATGATTTGGCCGCGTTTCTATACACATCTGGTACAACTGGACGGTCAAAAGGCGCCATGCTGACGCATAACAACCTTTTATCAAATGCCGAGACATTGGTAGGTGAATGGCGGTTTAGCGCAAAGGATGTCTTGCTTCATGCGTTACCAATTTTTCACACGCACGGATTGTTTGTAGCGACTAATACAATTCTTTTGGCCAAAGCGACAATGATTTTTCTGCCAAAATTTTCTACTGATACGGTGATTGAAGCCTTGCCAAAAGCAAACACGATGATGGGTGTGCCAACTTTTTATACGCGCCTACTTGATGATCCGCGTCTTACGCCGGAATTAACGCGACATATGCGTTTGTTCATTTCAGGAAGTGCGCCTTTACTGGCTGAAACGCATGTCCAGTTTGAGCGCCGCACGGGGCATCGCATTCTGGAACGCTACGGCATGACAGAAACCAATATGAATTCATCCAACCCTTATGATGGCAAGCGCCGACCCGGCACCGTGGGTAAACCCCTTCCGGGCATTGATATTAAAATCACCAATCCTGATACAGGTGAAACACTGACTGATGGAAATATCGGCCAAATTGAGGTGCGCGGCCCCAATGTGTTTAAAGGCTATTGGAAAATGCCGGAAAAGACCCGTGAGGAACTGCGTGAAGACGGGTTTTTTATTACTGGTGATCTTGGTCGAATTGATGAATTAGGATATTTGCAGATTGTTGGCCGCAACAAGGATTTAATTATCTCGGGGGGCTATAACATTTATCCAAAGGAAATTGAACTCGTTCTTGACGATCTACCAGGTGTTCTGGAAAGTGCCGTTATAGGCGCTCCGCATTCAGATTTTGGTGAGAGCGTTATTGGGCTCCTAGTGGCTGAGGACGACCAGTCGCTTGATCTTAATATTATTGAAGAGGTGATTAGGCAGCGTTTGGCAGGGTTCAAACAACCGCGTAAACTGTTTGTTATTGATAGCTTGCCGCGCAACACGATGGGTAAGGTACAGAAAAATATACTTCGTGATGAATTCGGCTCAACCTTTCAAGACTCAGCTAAATAAGGATTTTTAATGACTTATTTCCCAATAAATATTGGGCTCTGATCGACCTTGGTTCCAATTCAACCAGTTTCAGCAACTAAACCAGCTGCAGAAATACCAGCAAGAGCGGCAGTCTCATCGTTATCAGATGTATCGCCGGAAATACCAACAGCACCCAATAGGCTGCCGTCAGCGTCACGTATGAGAACACCACCGGGAACCGGCACAAACTCACCGTTAGCAAGGCCGTTCATTGATTGGATGAAATATGCTTGCTGTTCGGCGCGGACCATCAGAGCTCGGCTTCCCATGCCTAGCTGGATGGCGGCATTTGCTTTACCTTGTGCAATCCGCCAGCGCATCTGGCTAACACCTTCTTCTGAATTGCAGGCTACAAGCGATGTGCGAGGGTCAAGGATGACAACACTTAGTGGTTTTAGTTTAAGTTCGCGCCCTTTTGCAATGCTGGCTTCAACAATGATACGGGCTTGTTTCAACGTAATCGGCATGAATATTCCTTCTTTCAATTTAGTTAGCCAAACTCAGAAAGGACAAGTCTGTGCCTAGATTAGGCGTAGTTTGACTGGGAAAATCTGTCCCTCTCTTCAGTTAGTGTTGTAGCCGTCTCACTGGAATAGAGCAAGCATGGTAAAAACCTATCTTCAGCTGTAATATTATTGGCTTTAAAGATAGATATCCAAATCAGCTGTTAAGCAGGGCGATTGTTTTTTCGCGCATCTTGTAGGCGGAAGAATTGGTATCGATCTCGACATCATCATACTTAATTGGCTGGTCCCTTTTCACCGGCCTAATTAATTTGGCATGGTTTGCCAGCCCTAGGGGAAGATAGTTTTGGGCAACAGAAAGCCTTGCTGGTCGAACCCCACCATAAATGGTGAAGCCACCTTCACCATCCAGTATTGATCCTTCGTTAAGATCGACTTTGGCAATTGCCGGCACATCAGCATTGAAACAAATGGCAGCACCCGTTGGCTCGGCACGCAGCCCCACTGATGCCACTGATATACCAAGTTCGAGGCCAATTAAATGCCACTTTTTATACAGACTCATGTAGCGACCAGTTGTGTCCGTTACCACTTTATATTCTTGAAAGCAGTTGCGTATATAATCATTGTCGCCCTCGAGAGTGACCCAAACCCCTTTTCGGATGTCATTTGGAATTTCGTCCCCATCTTTGGTGAGGGATGAAATCACTTCGACAAGTCCCGGTGTTTCCAGAACACCACCAGCTGATTTGGGCCGCATGAGGTTAGGTATGTCATCAACATTGCCCGGTGGGTAGGCAAGTCCATTTTTAGGTACCCCAAGCCCAGTTGCATTGGCAATCGCGGCTGATTCAATTGCTGGCTTTGAGCCATCAAGAAACGAATTGAACATTTTTGGGTTGAGCCGTCCACGCTGGGCCTGCTCGGCGGTTAAGCCCCAGTAATCCCAAATTGTATCCGGTGTTGAAAACCGATATTTTGGAAGCCATTTATGTCCCCGGCCAGCTGCAACCACCTTAAAGCCGCAGGTCCTTGCCCAGTCAACTAATTCGCAGGTGAGGGCTGGCTGGTCACCATAGGCCATCGAATAGATAACACCAAATTCGGCTGCAGCCTGGCTAATGCTCGGGCCACAAAATGCATCAGCTTCTACTGTGGCATTGATTACATGCTTGCCATGGTTAAATGCAGTTAGAACATGATGCACTGCGGCTACTGGATCACCAGTGCATTCAACAATCAAATCAATAGCAGGATGGGCAACTAGAGCTTGCCAATCATCACTAATAAAACTTTTCCCAGTTTTAATTGCATCCTCCACGGATTTTGCACTATATGCGTCATTCGGCCAGCCAACAAAGGCAAGGTTTGAAATGGCATTGGCCGGATTAAGGTCCGTGATGCCAACAATGTGGATGCCGGGAAGCCTGATTGCTTGTGCCAGAAACATGGTGCCAAATTTGCCAGCACCAATCATGCCAACACGTATTCGATTGTTGGTGGCATCACGCTGTTGAAGTTTTGTAAAAAGATTCATCGGCTTTTGGCTCCCACTAGCTGCACGCTTTTATATAACTGCTTTTTATAAAACTAATCCCAAGGCTAATCGCCTTAAAGGTTTGCGACAAGCTGGGAAAATCAGATATACGTGGAAAAATGAAGCCGATGAACTATCATAAAGTGAAACTCTGTCGTTACGTATTAAGGCAAGTAGCCAAAATATTCAGTGATACGAGCGTGAGTGGCTAAACATGAAAACAAGCTGCCGTACAATGATGGTCGGCCTTATTGGGCTTTGGCTTGGTGGCTGTAGTGTTGTCGTCTTTGAGGACAGCGCCGCGTGCCCAGCTCAAAAAACCTGTCCGATTGATGCAACTAAAGTGGCTCCTGTGCCGAAAGGTACAGAACCGAATGAGCTTGAACAGGATGATACTGCCCAAAATATTACCTCAGCAGATGAAACAGCTTCATCTGCATCGCAGCAACAAGGAACAGTCGGCCAGACAGCATCAATGTCAGCGGTTGATGTGGTTAATCAAATAGATGGTCATCTGAGTTATTTTGACGTTGATAGCGCTGACTTGCGGACACCCGCTATAAGCGGTTTACTATTTGTTGCAGAATATCTAAAAGCCAATCCAACTGAGCGTATTCTTGTTGAAGGCCATTGTGACGAGCGGGGAACGCGTGACTATAATCTCGCTCTTGGAGAAAAACGTGCCGAAGCCATTCGGGTACAATTGGTAAGGCAAGGCGTTGACCATAGTCGAATAAAAACCAAGTCCTTTGGAAAGGAACGTCCAGCAATGCTGGGGGCATCACCCGAGGCCTGGGCCAAGAACCGGCGGACTGTAATCCGGCTTATCTCTGGTTAGCAATTTGTTGTATTTTCTTTTCGAAGGCTGATGCGTTAGAGGCTTGCCGCAAGACGTCTTTCTTGTCACTCTTGGATCATGTGTTTTTTTAGCTACCAAATGAGGCGATTAAATCAATCTGATAGCTTGATACTCAGACAGAGCTTAATTCTGGTTTGTGAATATGGTTGATCCAGGCATGCTATCCTCGGTGGCCTTCGCCTTTTGTATTGCTGGGTTTGTCAAAGGTATGGTTGGGTTGGGCCTTCCGACTGTTAGCCTTGGGCTTTTATCCCTGTTCGTCGATTTACCAACTGCAATGGCGTTACTGGTCATGCCATCGCTTGTAACAAATATTTGGCAAGCTATTACTGGAGGCGAGTTCACTTATTTATTCCGACGGCTATGGCTGTTTTTGCTGTTGGCATTCATTACGGTTCACGTTGGGGCAGAATTATTTAACATGGTTGAAATGGTGCTTTTGCAAAGGAGCCTTGGGGCGCTACTATTGCTATATGCGCTGCTCGCACTGGTTAGAAAACCACTCCGACTGTCACCTATTCAGGAAAGGGTTTCCAGTCCAATCTTTGGGGCAATCAACGGGATTTTGACAGGGTTAACTGGTACCTTGTTTGTTCCTGGTGTTATGTTTTTGCAAGCAATTGGCTTATCAAGAGATGCTTTGGTGCAGGCCATGGGCATGCTGTTTGCCGTATCCACAGCTTCATTGGGGCTGGCACTTTACTGGCATGGCCGTATGCCGTTTGACGTTGGTATTTTATCTTGTGCTGCACTGCTGCCTGCTCTTTTTGGGATGGGGGTTGGGCAGGTATCACGTGCGTATCTATCGCAGGAACTTTTCCGCCGCTTATTCTTGATCGCAATTGGAGGGCTCGGTTGCCACATCCTATTGTCATAACCGATTGGTTGGTCTTGCGTGATGGGTTTGTTTTCAGCCATACTCGTTTTTTATTAAGCCTTCTTTGGTGAGGACATTCTTATTTCTCAAATCATGTTGCCAATTGATAATTTTTTCCGGGCGGCGGCACAATGGCCAGACCGGCCTGCGGTTGAAATCAGCACCCAGAAAGAACAGCGTAAAATCAGCTATCAAGATTTGGCAAATCAGGTGAATGCTTTAGCGGTAGCGCTTCAGAAAATTGATCCAAGCCCACAGACCTGTGTTGGTATATGCGCCTATAACAGCTTTGAGCACCTACTTGGCTGGCTTGCAACTTTTGCGGCTGGGAAGGTATGGGTGCCGTTAAATCCACGCAATGGACGCAGCGAGTTGGATAGAATCATTAAAATAACAGCACCAAGTATCATTATTTTCGATGCGGACTGTGATGAAAAATTTGGCCTTGTATCGGCGCATCTCTTGGGCGGCAAAGACGGTAAAAAAGTTCAGCGTGCAACCAGTGATATGATGGAACTGATTACTGTAAATAAGGGGAAAGTGCCAGTACGCTACCCCAACACAGCAGAAGATTTGCAAGCGATCAAATTTACTGGCGGCTCATCTGGGACACCCAAAGGTGTGATGCAGACCTACCGTGTCTTTAATAGCTGTATTACATCAATGTTGGTGGCTTTTGGGTTTGAGTCCAGTGATCGGCATTTGTTGGCAGCTCCTATGACGCATGGTGCCAACACAATGATTTTGCCAATCTTTGCAGTTGGCGGAACTCAACTCTTGATGGGCCAGCCAAGCCCTGCAGCCATTTTAGATGCAATTGAAAAAATGCGTGCAACAACAATTTTTGTGCCCCCAACAGTGTGTTATATGATGTTGGAGGAGGACCGGATTAACGATGTGAATTTGACGTCTTTACGCCATTTTATTATTGGTGGCGCCACAATCCGACCCGATGTGGTCGGTCGGGCCATGCCTATCTTTAACCATGCTATGGAAACCTGTTTTGGCCAGACCGAGGTCCCTCAAATTGCGATTTGTATGCGGGCTAGGGACTGGCAGGATCCAAAAAACTATGCATCGACGGGCCGCGCCACCTGTATGACCAAAATTGGCATTATGGATGGGGCTGGCAATTTACTGCCTCCGGGACATGATGGTGAAATTGTGCTCGCTGGTGATTTGGTAATGAAGGGTTATTACAAAATGCCAGATCAAACCGCTGAAACTATCGTCGATGGTTGGTTGCATACTGGTGATGTTGGTCTAATTGATGATCGCGGTTTTGTCTTCGTGAAGGATCGGATACGTGATGTTGTTATCACTGGCGGGTTTAATGTCTACCCGAATGATGTTGAGGCAGTGCTTGGCCAGCACCCTGATGTTATTGAATGTGTTGTTTTTGGATTGCCAGATGACAAATGGGGTGAGAGCGTACATGCTGCGGTTGAGCTGTCGAAAACGGCTGATAGTGATGAGGCGGCGTTGATTGCATTTGTCAAATCGCGACTGGATTCGGTGAAAGCGCCAAAAAGGATTCATATCAGTGACTACTTGCCTCGCAGCCCGGTTGGCAAAGTTCTACGTCGTGAGGCAAAGATAAAATATGCCAAGAGTTGATTGGGTTGTTTGCTACTTCGTCAGTGCATGGTCAATGCGTTGATCACTCTGTTGCTGTGGTAGAACGATAGCTGCTATAACAATCAGGGTCGCAATTGCGCTCATCAGTGTGAAAAGATGAGTCATTGAATAGCCAGTTTGTAAAATAATCCCACAGATTGGAAGTACGCTGGCTCCAATTGATAAATTCAGCATGAATTTAACACTGAACACACGGGCCCGCCAGGCATCGGGCACGTAGCGAGATAAAATTGCGTCTGTGATAGGAATTTGTCCAAAAACAAAACTCATCGCTAGAAGCATGGCAAAAAATAACGCCAAATTATTAAATTGTGCCGCGAGATATATGAAAACAACTTGCCCAATCGCCATGGTAAGTAGCACATTCCTTGGTGAATAACGATCGATTAGCCAGCCAACGGCAATTTGTGAAAATGATGCAACCGCATAAACCAGTGCCGCCAGAAGGCCGGTGACGGCAACTGAGGTGGAAAGGCTGACCATTGAAATTTCAAAATAACGCGGCACAATAAATGTCATTGCCCCAAAAATAAAACCGCCGCTCGCTGTTGACAGAGCCAATGCAGCCAGTGCTCGCTTCCAGTTGGGAGCGAAAGATTCAACTGCACTTGTACGAGACTTACTTGTATTGTCTGTGTCATCTTTTAGAGCCCTGGCAAATGCTACGCCATAGGCAATACAAAAAAGACCTGGAATAATGAAACAGAGCTGCCAATCGCCAATTGTGAGCAATAAGCCGGTAATAAGTGGGGCAGCAGCAACGCCAAAATTACCAAAAACCCCATTTACCCCAAGACGGAATCCGATAAGCTTATTGCTTTTAACCAGCATTGCAATACCAACGGGATGATAGATAGCGGCAAAAATTCCAATCACACCGAGGGCAGTGATAAGCTGACCAATGCTTTGTGATATTCCCGCCATAATTGCACCAAAGCCAATGCCAAAATGAAAAATTACCATTAACAGTGATCGCGAGAATCGGTCTGCGAGTTGAGCCGCAAAGGGAGCCATTCCACCAAAAAGAACAAATCCAACAGCCCCGTAAACTATAATTTCATCATAGCTGAAGCCGAAGTGCCGACCTGCATCATAGGCGGCTTTGGCAAAAATAAGCATTATAAAATGGTCAAGAAAGTGGCTGATGTTAATATAAATATCATCAACTGTTTTGCCTCGGAACGGACGGGTCAAACTGTCAATCATTGATGGTTTCCTATCAGGTCACTGGCACTGTTTGTTGAATGAGAACAAAATGAAAAAAGCGGGCAAATGATACCTATGAAGACATTGAACTGTCTTTTGTAACCATGCAAGTGCCATTTCTGAGAGTTTGTTTGTCGTAATGCATGGAATTGGGTATTTGTCTACTATAATAAAGGTTTCCATGGTAATTAATATTCCAGCCTGACTAAAGTAAAAATGGTGATTTGAAACCCAGGCCTTGTGGGTGTCTGGGTCTATTTTGAACTGGAGGTTCATAGGACAGAATATGCAAGATGATGACACTGAGCAGCCAATGATCGACCATCTTGTTGATCAATTTGCCTCATATTTTTTGTTAACAATGCTGACATTTCATTTGTTTGCTTTTTTAAAGAAACAATATGAAAAGCGCATGGCTGATGAGAAACGTCCGCTTGTCTGAGGAGTGTTGGGATCGCGTTTGTCACTTTTTGAGATGGTGGCTTAATCAACCAGAAAACTAGTAACACTTCCAAAAAGCAGAACACCAATCAGAGTTGATCCAATGGCCTTATGACTGAATGCAATCCAAAGATTTGCCAAAATAGAGTGCCCGATGCCTAAAATATTTGTATCTGATGAATGTACCGCTTCGACAATCAAGCGATCCAGGTTTCAGGTAAATTCATTAAAAAAAACCCTCATCAGTCGTTAAGACTAATGAGGGTTCTCATCGGAGGCTAAAACCAAGCTTTTTAGTGTCAAGCGCCCAAAAGGACATCTTGAACTAAAAAGTAGTTTGGCCTTGGGAACCCTTCGCAATTTTCATGCCAAAATCACCTCATTAATGGCCCGATCTGTATTGGATATCCTTATGTTTTAAATTCCATTCTGACTAGACATAGGTCGCTATGTCATAAGGTTAAACAATATTTTGTGAATAATGAAAATATTTCTTTGTTACAGGTGTGCAGTCTCACCCTGTTGGGATCTCACTGACTTTCCTTGGAACATGATAACCTCTTTTTACCGCATCACGTGCTAACAGCCTTTTGTACCATGCATGAATGTTTGGATATTCAGCCAAATTAATTTGTTGCCATTCATAGCGCGAAATCCAAGGCCAGCAGGCTATATCAGCGATTGAGTACTCATCACAAATATAATCCCGACCGCCAAGACGTTTGTCCAATACGCCGTATAGCCGCGTCACTTCATTTTTAAACCGGAGTTCGGCATAATCTGACTTCCCCGGATGAAAATGTAGAAAATGATGAGCTTGCCCAAGCATCGGTCCCAAGCCAGCCATTTGCCACATCAACCATTCCATGACTGCGGCACGTCCGATGCTGTCTGAAGGCAAGAATCGGTTATGCTTTTCGGCAAGATAAACCAGAATGGCACCTGACTCCATTAAGCTAACGCCCGTATCATGATCAATGATTGCTGGTATTTTGTTATTGGCGCTAATTTTTAGAAATTCTGGCGTTTTCTGATCATCCGCGCCGATGTTGATGGGATGAACCCTATAGTCAAGCCCAAGTTCTTCGAGAAGAATAGACACCTTTCGACCGTTTGGGGTAGTCCAAGTGTAAAAGTCAATCATGCATCTTTTCCTGTTTGCAAATAAGTCTGCTCAGATGTAACCAGAGATTCCTCTGATAATGCTATTAAATTATTTTAAAGCAGGGCCATAATTGTTCAAAATCTTAAATCTTGGATAATAGTGGTTCATGCTTATTGTCCCAAAACAAATTTTTCGGCAAATGTTGCAATGATCACATAACGTGATGTTTTTGCTAAAGCTACGATAAGCAAAAAGGTTTTTAGCGGAACTTTAAATATGCCAGCAATAACGGTAATAGGATCGCCAATAAATGGCGCCCAACTCAACATCAATGTCCATTGGCCATACTTCTTATACCAGTTTATAATAGTCCAATAGCAGTTTGATGTTCGGATTTTTTCTAACCGTACAACTGATCTTGTAATCCCTCGACCAATGGCCCAATTGATTGTTGCTCCGGTTGTATTGCCAAGGCTGGCAACCGTGACCAATAGGACCATTGAATAATCGGTATTAATAACCAAATACCCTAAACCCAATTCAGACTGCGCTGGTATCAATGTGGCAGCAAGAAATGCAGATAGAAAAAGGCCAATAAGGGCGCTGGCTTCACTCATTTACCCGGTCTTTCTTTTTGAGTTTCCTTGGATCGTGATGTTGTGTTTTTAAGGTAGATAATATTTTTAAACATTAACGTTTTTCATATTTTGTTGTTAGGAGTAATTTATCAATGAAAGCTCAGGATCAAGCACTACTCGATCTTATTGAGGCCGACTATCGTTCGAACCACATGTACTGGATCGAACGGCGGCTGAATAAACATTTTGAGCGTTGGTTCCGGTATAAAACTACTGTGGAAATTGATGACTTGCTGGCCGAAAGGCAAATTAGTGAACTTCAGATTGAGGTGTTTTCCTATTATAATAAGATGGATTATGAGCCGGTGACTAAGTTGTCACCTGCAGCCTACGAAAAATGGATTACAACTATTACTATGGGTTGGCTAACGCGTAAATCTGTATCTTGCTGGTCAAAAATTAAGATGGCTAGTGCGTCCAATGGACGATAAAGAGTCATTTTTGTTTCGGATATTTTATGGACATGACTCTAAAGGGTATGTTTACGAGGACTGGAGATCGTGATGCGAAATTGATAATAGTGGCGATCCGGATTTTGACCGGCGTAACAATCGGAGATGCAACTGCCCATTTGGGAGTGACAGGCATTGTTAATGAACGAATGGTTTATTTTAAAGCTAGCCAATAACATAGCAAGTTGAAGCGCGAAGATGCCGAATTATTTTGCAGCAGGAAGCGATATGAAGCCATCTGAAGCGTCTCCAAAATTTGGTCAGACTATGAGGCTTTACGGCAGCGGCTCAATCAAATTGGAAGACAGCTATCGTACTCACAAAAGCTGCCAAGATAGGTTCTCAGGACTCTGTTGTTGCCGTTTTTAAAGAGGCGGTAGAAAGTTGCAAATCTTGCCATAAAATGTATCGTTTGTAATAAGACTCAAGCAATAATGAGTTGCATAAATTTTTTACCGACCTCAACTTTGTCTGTGGTTGTAAGATCACTAGATTTTAACTTTTAGGTAAATTTTGTGATATGCATTCCTAAATGCTTTAATTCCAGTTATGGTTGTGCATTGAGTAGTGAAGCGAGAATGTAAGATGAAATTTACGATCCATGGAGTGAGGGGTTCTGTTCCAACTCCGGATATTGGTTTTTTAAAATACGGAGGAAACACAAGTTGCTTTGAGATTGAAACTAGCAACACTCAAATATTTTGTGACGCGGGCACTGGTTTTCGTTCGGCAAAACTTTTGCGCGATAAAAAGGAGGTTTCAGTATTTTTTACTCATTTTCATCATGATCACATCCAAGGCTTTCCCTTTAATCCAGGTTTATTCGCGAAAGGTCGTCAAATTTCTGTATCTAGCGCCCTATGTGATGGAAAGAAAACACGTTCAATTTTAGAAAGTTACTTTTCAGGCTGTTTTTTCCCAATAAATGTTTTTGCATCTTTGGGGCATTTAGAAGTTCAAAACTTTGAGGAGATGAAATCATCTCTCAGCGGTGAAGTTGAAGTGAAGTTTATTAATCTTGAGCACCCCGGGGGAGCGGTGGGTTATTCATTTGTTTCAAGGGGAAAAAAAATTGTGATATTGCTTGATAATGAATTTCAAGACTTTCAACGAGATGAGTTAGTGAAATTCTGCAAAGATGCAGATTTGTTGATTTGGGACGGAATGTTTACCGAAGACGAGTTGCAAACCAAAGCTGGGTGGGGCCACTCTTCAATTGAACAAGCAGTTGAGTTTACAGAGGTGTCGGATGTTAGGAAAACCCTTATCTGCCACCACGCTCCGTATCGTTTTGATTCAGACATCGATGAAATACGCGCAAATCTAGCTTTGAAACGTATTGATTTCGGTTATGAGGCTATGTCGTTTTCCGTTTGATTATCAGCCAACGTGAGCTTTTGGCCTATTTTGCGCCCTATTTGAACTTGTCCTTAACTTTCATAATTTCTAGGAAAACGGCGTTTGAAATTTGGTCTGCAACCGTGTCACTAACAAGTGCCATTTGGCTCAACGGGCCGCCTGTATTTCCAGACCATAAGGTTTTTCCTCCTGGGGCTTTCAAAACGATATCGACATCAAAATTTGGGCCATTTGCGGTAATACTTCCAATTAGTTGGTAATCGTCCTCGCTAGGATTCTGTTGAATTAAAGAGTCAATCCAGTCTTTCTGATCTAAATATTTTGCTAAATCATTTGTCAAATCACCACCAAAAGAAGCAACGTCTTCACCAGCACCCGTGAATGGCTTAATAGCGATTGCTGGTCCATCACTGTCTCTATCCATACCTTTCGAGCCAACGTTTAGTCTACCTGTGCTCCAAACTTCCACTGGAGTTGCAATATTTTTAAGGGTTTGCTTGCCGCAGTTGTTGAAGACTTTGGCTTGATTTTGGTCCAGACACAAATACGTAGAGGTGGAGATGGCAACATCGCCTTGCTCTGCAATTGATTCCAACCTTGCTGCAATATTAACTGTGTCACCGTAGACATCAGGCGGTGGCCCTTCTTCGTGTTCAACGTCGCCGAGGTGAATCCCAACTCTTAGCGAGAGCTGCCCCTGGCTTTTAGAGATTTCTTGCCATTCCATGGCACAGTTTACGGCATTCGAAGCGCTGTTAAATTCGATCAGCCACCCATCCCCTAATGATTTTATCATGTTGCCACTGTGTTTTTCGAGCGTAGGGCGTATCACTTCTTTAGTGAAATTACGGAGTTTTTCTAGGGTCCCAGGTTCATCTTGGGCCATCATTTTTGAATAGCCAACGATATCAGCTAAAAATATGACTCCTAAACTACGCATGCCTCTTCTCCCAAACTTTCACTTGTTCTTAAATTTATAGCAGGGCGTCAATTTTGACTTTTGACTTTCTTCGGATAAAAATCAAAATTTAATCCAAAATATTATTATCATTTTTATCAGGTTTTAAAAAGATGTTTCGATTATGACCGACGCTTCTTGAACTAATATTTAGAATACACCCTTTTCATGATTCAAGAAGGTAGAGGCTGAAAAATCAACATTTATTATTTAGGGATACAAATCAAAAATTTATTTATGTGCCTGTGAAGCTCTAATGGGCTAAACTTTTTCTTGAATTATTAAAAATGACCGGATGTGCTGTGGAAACTGAAATAGTAAATCAAAGTCAAACAGAAATAACGCACTTAAAGGCGACAATAGTTGCGCTTCGAGAGCAACTTGAAACGCTATCTTTTGATAAGGACAAAGCTGTCCAAAGAGCGGTTTTGCTTTCCTCTGACGAAATACAACAATTAAAAGATATGGCGAGCAGCCTTCGAAGTGAATTGGAAAATCTGCGATTTGAAAAAGATGCAGCTGTTCAAAGAGCAATACAGAGTTCTGCAGATGAAATTCAGCAATTAAAAAACACTACGTCTAGCCTTCGAAGTGAATTGGAAAATCTGCGATTTGAAAAAGATGCAGCTGTTCAAAGAGCAATACAGAGTTCTGCAGATGAAATTCAGCAATTAAAAAACACTACGTCTAGCCTTCGAAGTGAATTGGAAAATCTGCGATTTGAAAAAGATGCAGCTGTTCAAAGAGCAATACAGAGTTCTGCAGATGAAATTCAGCAATTAAAAAGTACGATAGCAAGTCTTCGGTCTGAGATGGAAAGTAAAAAATAGAGTAGGCATAAAAAATTACGAACTCTTGATCGACAACAATTTTTTAAATCCTTCAGTAAATTTTCTAAAAGAGGGTAATATTATGTTGGAAAGTATAAGTAAAACAATGGATCCTGAAGACCTCAAAAAGCAGCTTGAAAAATTAGAAAAAAAATCTCGGCGTGCAGAATTACTATTGTCAGTAAACCGAAAGGTCTCAGGGCTAACAGATTTGAACACAATATTGTTCAACATTATTGATGAAGTTGTCTCAGAGCTTGGTGCCGAGAGAGGTAGCCTCTTTTTGAATGATACTTCTACAAATGAGTTGTATTCACGCGTTGCGCAGGGAGAGTTGACACGAGAAATTCGATTTTTGAATACCTCGGGCATTGCCGGCTCTGTTTTTCACTCAAAAAAAGGTGAAATAATTCATGATGTTACAAGCGATCAAAGGTTCAATAAATCTATTGATGAACAAACGGGTTTTAAAACAAGAAGCATAATTTGCATGCCAATCCTGACCGTTCAAAGTGGGATTATTGGCGTTGTTCAGGTGCTCAATAAGAAGAAAGGTCGTTTCACAAAAAGTGATCTCGAAATGGTCCACGCAATAACAGAACAGGTATCCGCAACTTTGCAAAATGCTCAGGGCTTGGAGCAACAGGCTTTAGCTCGTGAGAAAGAAAAATTATTTATTGATCTGGTTTCGGATGTTACTGCAGAGATTGAACTGGGTTCTTTACTTCAACGTGTAATGGTTGAAGCAACAAAAATGTTGAATGCAGATCGGGCGACTCTTTTCCTTCATGACTCAAAAACCAGTGAATTGTTTTCTCGGATAGCAATGGGAGATAATGTCGGGGAAATTCGTCTTCCTGATAATGTTGGGATAGCTGGTTCAGTTTTTCAGTCAAGGGAGACAATAAATATACCACACGCATATGCAGATCTTCGGTTTAATCCAGCATTTGATAAAAAAACAGGCTATTTCACTCGATCTATTCTCTGTGTCCCCATAATGAATAAAGATGGCATTTGTATTGGCTGTACTCAGGTTCTCAACAAAAGTGGAGGTGGCTTCACTGATGAAGATGAGTCCCGATTGAAAGCCTTTACCCAGCAAGTTGCCATCGCACTGGAAAACGCCCAATTGTTTGAGGAAGTGGCAAAAGAACGGACCTACAGTGACAGCATGCTTGCCAGCATGTCAAATGCGGTGGTTACTATTAATGAGGATGGAATAATTGCAACCTGTAATAAAGCGGGTTTGAAAATTTTTAGGGTTAGTGCGCAAGAGATTGTTGGTAAAACCGTTGAAGATTTTTTTTCAGGAAGCCGGGCTTGGATGTTGGAGAAGTTTAATCAATGTAATGAGTCAAAGGAAAACATTGATTTGATGGATGTTACGTTTGAAGTTGGAACCGTTGAAGAGGATAATATTGAGGTTGTTTCTTCGAATGTAAGCTTCTTGCCACTAGAAAACAATGACTCAGAAGGGAGGACGGATCAAAAATCTCAGCATTTGGGTACGCTTGTCGTCATCGAAGATATCTCAGATGAAAAAAGAATGAAATCAACAATGTCACGATACATTGACCCGGGGATTGCTGACCAGTTAATGGCTGATGGAACAGACATTATGGGTGGGCAGGAAACTCTTGCTACGGTGCTGTTTTCTGATGTACGAAGTTTTACCACCATAACCGAGACCCTAGGAGCTCAAGGAACCGTTACTCTTTTGAATGAATATTTTGATATAATGGTTGAGGCAATCAGTGAACAAGGGGGAATGGTCGATAAGTTCATTGGGGATGCTATAATGGCAGGCTTTGGAATTCCGTTGGCTCATGATGACGATGAGGATAGAGGCGTGCGCGCGGGCATAAATATGATTAAGCGCCTATGGGATTGGAACAGTTTACGAGAAAGTGATGGAAAGCCTCCAGTGGAAATGGGCCTTGGTTTGAATACTGACAAAGTTGTGTCTGGAAATATTGGTTCTAGTAAACGAATGGATTACACGATGATTGGCGATGGTGTGAATTTAGCGGCCAGGCTCGAAAGCGCTTGCAAGTCTTATTCTGCTCGAATTTTGATTAGCGACTTCACATATCAAAGGCTTAAAGGAACATACCAAATCAGATACATAGATGACGTCATTGTGAAGGGTAAAACGACACCTGTTGGTGTACGGGAAGTGCTCGACTATCACACGCAAGACACGTTTCCAAATCTCATGGATAACGTGAATCACTTCAATGAGGGGCGTGCATCGTTTAAAAGTGGCAATTGGGACAAGGCCATTAAATCATTCGATGAGTGTTTGAAGTGTAATCCAAATGATGGATTGTCAGAAACATATTTGGAAAGGTGTAAAATTATGCGAGAAAAAAACCCAAAAGACTGGGATGGAATTTGGGTTATGACGTCCAAATAAATGTTTGACCCAATTTGTTGATAACAAGAATAAAAGAAATATTTGATTATCTTTGTTAATGCGTGGTTATATGCTACGTGCTTTTACCTTTTAGGACGGGGGGTACAACGTGAAACACATGCAATTTGGTGGTCGAGCGATCACACTAGCTTTTGCATTTACGTTGGCTAGTTGGACTGGATCTGCGTTGGGCCTGTCGCTGGAAGAAGCGTTGGTCCAAAGCTTAAAAAATTCGAATAAAATTGCATCGTCAAGGGACAGCTGGATCGCCGCGAGGGAGTCTGTTTTTTCAAGTAATGCCACAAAAGAATCATCTTTAAAATATTCGGGAAGTGGGTCGTTAAGCGAGACAGACAGCGGGAGTGGCTATACCGGATCGGACTCCTACTCCAATAAGATTACTTTCTCAAAAAATATTTTTGATGGCGGACAATCTCTTGAGAAACTCAAGTTAGCTGAAATTCAACTAGAGAGCGCAACTGCCAGTTTTAGAAATACTGAACAAGGGGTGGTGCTTGAAACAGTTCAATCGTATCTAAATTTATCTAAATCTTATCAAGAAATCGAATTATTGAAAAATAATGTACTTAGGCTCGAAAAACATGTTGCTGCGGCCAAGGTCAATCTTGCCGAGGGAATGGCAACGCCAACAAGTCTGGCTGATGCTGAAGCACGTTACGCACGGGCTAGAGCAGACAGAGCCTTATTCGCGACTAGTTTGGAAAACGCAAAGGATTTGTTTTTTAAACTGACACGCATTCAGGCGGACAATGATCTAGGTGAAGCACACCTATTGCGGGTTGACCACATTCTTCCCAAGAGTCAGCAACTCGCCGAGGAACTGGCTTTAAAAAACAGTCCCACTGTGATGATTTCCAAATTAGCTGAAAAAGCGGCAAGTCAGGAATTACATTTGGCTAGGGTGGAACAAAACCCTACCCTAGGTCTCAGCCTTTCCGCCACCCAGAGCAACTCCTCAAATTCTATTTCAGCATCGATTTCGGTTTCTGCGCCTCTTTATTCGACCAACTCCACAGTATCTGGTGCGCGAAAAAAGGTGGCGCTGCACTCTCAGTCCATGATCGATCTAAAAGAGGCAATTGATAATATTAAGATTGAGGCGAGATCGGCATTCCGAGACTATGAAGGTGCGAAAATTACACTAAGGGCCGTTGAAGCTGAAGTCGAGGCTTCCCGTTTGGTAGTTGACGGGGTAGCAAAGGAATTGAAGTTTGGCTTAAAAACCACGTTGGATCTGCTCGATGCTGAGAAAGGCTTTAACGACGCTGAACTCCGCCTTGTTCAAGCCAGACATGACATAATTTTGAAAGAGTTTAAGCTGATAGCAGCGACAGGAGGCCTAACAGCAAATAAACTTGGGATTGGGCATGCTTTGGATAAGCTATCAGATAGCCCAAGGCCAGAAAACCCTCTCAGAAATTCCCTTAATTTTTGGTAGGGTTATCCCTAAAAAAGGTTTTTGTCAGTGGAATGTGCGCCTGCAATGAGAATTGATTCACGGCTCTCTGAATGAAGTTTCGAGTGTTTTAATTACTGGGAACATCAAGAAGGTCATCACCGTACGTTTCCCAGACTTAATATTACCAGCGACACTCATGCTGGGCAGTAGTTTGAAGCCCTCAGGTAACTCAACAAGATTATTTTCAACTATTTCAATTTCAGCGCGGTAAACGCTGTTTTTTTCGCCAAACACATCCTCATCAACAGTGTCCTTTGACAGTAGAGTAATTTTACCCAACAATTCGCCATGTTTTTGAGACGGAAGCGAATCAAGCATAACCTTCACTGTTGCTCCTTCATAAACATGTGTGATGTCAGCTGGATCGATATCGACTTCAATATGGAAGTTTAAATCTTTTGGCACCAATGTAGCTATAACGTCTCCGGGTTTGATCACTGTACCTTCGAACTGATCTTCCAGTTTGAGAACGGTTCCATCAATAGGAGAAGTTAGCTTTACATCTTCAATCTGACGTGTGAGTTTGATTACCTTTTCTTTTAAGCTTTGTTGCTTCAATGTCAGGTCTTTTAGTGTTGAGTTTTTTTCGCTCAATTTTCCTGAAATAAACTTTTCTTGCTCTAAATTAGCCTTCATTAACTCCAAGGAGTTTTCCTCAAGCTCAAGAGCATTCTCATCTCTATCAATATCTGTATTTTTTATATCAGAAACAAGCTTTCTCTCACGCTGCTCAAGACTATTTAATTCAGTAGAAAGGTTCTGTATTTCTTCGAAGGTAGAAGCAATTTGAGACGTTAAATATTTATCAAAATTAATTTTTGCCTTTTCAAGGTCATGAACCTTTTTTTCATAATCTGCCTTTGGGAGTATCTTTGCAGCCAATAAACCTTCAGATCTGTCAACTTCCTTTTGTGCGAGGGTCATTTGTCCTTTTAGATCTGAGAGTGAGGTTTGAATTTCAGCTGTTTTACTATTGAAATATTCTAAAGCCGGACTGTTCTCATCAAATGAATATGGCTTGTTCTGCAAAAACGCGAGAAGTTGTTGTTTTACATTTAGCCGCTGTCTCTTTGTTTTTATATCTGGGCGGACTGCTTTTTTTAATTCGTCGCGAAGTATTTCACCTTTCAGAATCGCACGATCTAATTTGATGTTTGTGCGCTCTAGCTTTACCTCTAGTCCAGAAATCTTTGCCTCATGATCCTGTTTTTGCATTTGTATTTCGCTGACCTGGCCTTCAAAGACTGCTAATTGGAGCCGACCAGTAGGAGCCTCAAACTCTTTATCTAAAATAAAGTTCAATTCTGCTTTTGTTCGTGTAATATCCTTATCTGTAGCTGCTAATTCATCTTTTGTGTTGCGAAAGTCAGATGCTATCAAAGTCTCATCAAATTCAGCTAGCGCTTGACCTTTGACTACGTCGTCACCTTCCTTCACAAGTATCGTTTTAACCACTGATGAATGATTAGACTGAACTTCAACATTTGGAATTGATGTTAGGATTTTGCCACGCGTTGAGACCGTAACGTCTATTTCAGCAAAGCTGGCCCAAACACCAAAAGACAATACCATGGCTATTATAACCATACCTGCTACCGCTAAAGGCTTTTTTGGTGAGATCTTTGCAAATTCATCTAGATCATCATTGAATTCGCGCAGAGTTTTCTTTGTGTAGACGTCAATGTTGTCTGATCTGTCAGACGTGTCACTGGTTGGACTGTCGTTTTCTGGCACCTCGGCAAATGCGTCTCTATTTAAACGTTCATTTGCGTTTCTTACATAGCTGGCCAGCCGCCGCATCATGTCTAGTGACGCAGTTGGCGAACTTGAGAGATGTTTCTTAAGTTGTTCTTCTGAAACAACTTTTAAGACACATTCAGTTTTAGCACGGGCAGATGCGCTGCGAGCGCTACTATCAATGATAGCCATTTCACCGAAAAGCGCGCCTTTCTCGAGTTCAGCTAAAACTGATTGCTGGTCACCTGTAAATTTTACAAGTTCAACTGTGCCACTGTTAATTATATAGGCGTGTTGTCCAAACTCACCTTCACGAAAGATATAATCACCGGGCAAGAGGTTTAGGATTTCTTCTTTACTCATGACATCACACTCTTAATCGAAGCCTTATAGTCTTGTTCAAATTTGGGACTCATGACGCGGAGTTGTTTTTTCATCAAATCTTTTGCTGGCCCATCTTGCTCGAGGATTGATGCTGTTGGGCCATACTGTGCTAGTTCAGTTCCATCAAAAAACATTAACTTTTTGCAAACTGTGAGATTATGGAGATCCCTAGAAACTAAGATCATAGTTCTGCTTTTGGATATTTTATCAAACGTCGCTTTGAACTGTAATATGCTGTCAGTGTCCATATCTGAAAATATGTCATCCAAGATGAGGACCTTGGGGTTCCTAAGCAATGCTCTCGCTAAAGAGAGTTTAATTTTGAGGTCTGCATTCCAAATGCCCTGCAACTCCTCCATTTGTGTTTCGGGTGAGACATTAAGTTTCTGCATTTGCTCAGCGGCGTTTGCAATCTCACATGCCCATAAAATTCGATCATTATTTGCATTCGGGAGAATTCTTTGGAAATTGTCTCGCAACGATCCAGGGAAAAAATGGTTGGTCTTGTCGACAAGAGCTATGTTCGAGCGTAGATGCTGAATGTTGAAAGTCGAAACATCATTACCATCGAGCAAAATAGAGCCAGATGTAGTGGGAAAGAGACCTTGTAACAAATGCCCCACTGAGCTTACCGTGTCAGTGTTATCTTGAGAGTAACAGATACCAACGGTTTCATGCACATCGATTGAAAAAGAGACATTCTCCATGATCGATGTTGTCTGGTCTCTTATGAAAGAGACGTCCTGAAAGCTTATCGAGCCAACAATGTCATGAAAATTTCCCGCTGTACGGTTTTCGGTAGTTAGTGAGGTCGCTGATGCAAAACTGTCCAGTAGCTGAGATAATTTTTTCATCTCTCCCGGAAACTCCACTAAAGATTGAGCTGGACGGAAAATTTTGCCGATTAACATGTTCACACCAATGAGAACTCCAGCGGACAAGCTCCCCTCAAAAACCATGAGAACACCAACGAATAAGACTACGACCGTGAGAATATTATTCAGTAGCGTCCCAAATTCGCTGATAAATGCGCTGCTTGCCAGATTACGATCGTTTGCACGTAGGAAATTACCTTCTGCAGTTTTCCACTCTTTTATGACATCGCGCTCTAGGCCAAGTCTCTTGATGTCGATAAAACCCTCGCCGACCGAAGTAAGTACTTGTTGACGATCATTAGAGCTAGCAGAGTAATCTTGAACAACAGATTGGTTTCGGCGTTCATGAAGTGCGCTTATAATACAGTTTAATAAGGATACAGCGACAACTATTGCGCCGAGTATGGGGCTGTATACAATTAAAATTGGAACAAATAATAGAACCGCTACAAGGTCAGTAATGATGCCAAGGAATTTTGTTATTATGACTGATCGAATATTGTTTAAGCTTTGCCCTAAGTTAGGAAATTGACGGCTTTGCTCTTTGAATGTTGATACTGGCAAATTCATGATTTGATTGAAAATAAGCATGCCGTACTTAGCTTCAATTTTAGCTGATGCGAGATTTATTATCGCTGACTTGTAATATGTTAGGAGAAAGTTAAAAATGTGTGCAATTAGCACTCCACTTGCCACAACATAAAGAGTCGCATAGCTCTCATAATTTACGACCTTGTCGAGAACTATCATCAAAAATACAATGGGTGCCAACGCAAAAATATTTATAAAAATAATAATTAAGACGAGCTGTGCACAAACCCATTTGTCTTCTAAAATATCATCAAAAATCGCTCCGACGCTAATTTCACCGGATTCTTGTCTTAAACGCCTGGATTTTTTAAAAATTAACCCAGTTCCATTCCAAACAGAGTTAAATTCATCAATATTGATATTTTCAGCTTTAGGGTTGGAAGCTTTGGGATCAATAATTGTAACTGTCTGTTTCTGATTAATACCGTCAGAAAACTTCAGCACAATAACATAACGCCCACTTTTGAGCTGCGCGAGTACAGGTTGTTTTTTCACAGCTGCAGCGAGCCCATTCGAGTTGGTTTTCAGTGCTCGACACACAAGTGAATGATCGCTCGTCAGCTTCTTGATTTCTCTGAAGGTGAGTTCGCGTTTGTCTATATCATTAAATTTATTGAATTGTTGCTCTCCAAGTTCAACACCTAACCGTCGTGCAATGATTTGGAGGCCAATGGCACCTGAGAGCATAATTACAAATCCTTACATAGAAAATTCCGGCACCGACCCCCATCAGTGCCGGAATAATGATTTCATGTTAAACGACGTCGCCGCCGCTTGGCTCGGTATCAACTTTACCTTCATCAGCTTCAGCAGCCGTGTTAGCTGCATCCATGCCTTCAGCCATGTTGGCTGCCTGAGCACCATCCATGGCTGCCATAGCGCCGTCAAACGCTGGGTTGCCACCCATTGGCGCTTCGCCGCCCATTGGTGCGTCGCCGCCCATTGGATCAGCCATTGGATCAACGCCCATTGGAGCGCTACCCATCGGGGCCATGCCATCAAATCCACCGGTCGTGTCACCCCAGGCTCCTGGTCCTGCATATGCCTCTGGTGGCATCGGCATGGCGGCCATAGCTTCTGGTGGCATGTGCTCCATATGCATTGGTCCCATGGCGCCCATGCAATCGTGAGGCATATGATGCATCATTGGGCCATCAAAACCGCCCATGCATTCTGGTGGCATGTGCTCCATATGCATTGGTCCCATGCCGCCCATAGCATAAGGTGGCATATACTCCATATGCATTGGCCCCATGCCGGCCATAGCCTCTGGTGGCATCATTTCCATGTGCTGTGGTCCACAACACATGCAATCATGGGGCATGTGCTCCATATGCATTGGCCCCATGCCGCTCATGCAATCGTGAGGCATATGATGCATCATTGGGCCATGCATCCCAGCCATAGCTTCAGG
>QCPZ01000019.1 GCA_003212345.1 SAR116 cluster bacterium AG-447-A06 | reverse complement strand
CGTATAATTCTCTCAGGCTATGGTAATCACTAGATGGTTTTTCATGTTGGTATGATTGTCAGGTGGTATCTGGTCGCCAGCTGACCTTAGGCTGCTTGCGAGGCTGCTGGCAGTCATTGGATGGGTCATAGTGAACCAATAATAGAGTGGAATTTTTCGTTGCGCGGCAACAACCATGAAGTGGCAAAGGGGAAATATGACTTTTGCGTAGCTATGGCTGGCGATAACCCTAATTAAATTTTGCTGTGCCTGTTCGCTGTGCCTTGGTCGTCCATCTGCGGTGGTTGTTTCAAGAGTTGATGTTAATAGGGCCTGCAGAGTGTTACTTGGCCCATCGTCTTGCAGCGCCAATTTATGTAATAGCTTGTATGAAACATTCGACATCAACTTTGTTTATCGCCTTCTGATTGGGGTTAACTCTTCAATAAAGCTCAGCCATTTATCTACATGATCGACGTGTGGTGACACCCTTGCTCTTTTTTTTGGCTTAGCATGATTTTTTGACATTTGTACAGCAAGTTCCTGCCTTGTTTTTAGCTGTGGGTCTGACGCTAACGCTACTTTAAAATGTTTTGATCGGGCAAGTATTCGAGCAACATAATCGAGTGTGAATGGTAATATTCGTGCTTTGCCATCCCTGATTACGCGAGAGCCGCCATTATAGTGAGATAATGCTAAGTCAATCCGGCCATTATATTTCTTGATCAAATGGTCAAGAAATTGCACGCCAATTCGGATGTTTATTTGTGGATCAAATAAAGCCTCTTGCCTCACCTTGTACATGTCATATGCCGTGGCCGGCATAACTTGCATGACGCCGACAGCACCAGCATGGCTGACAACATGTGGCCTGAAACTTGACTCAGTTTCTGCAACGGCAAGAGCCAGAGATGGCGATACAAACTTTGATTTCAGGCTTTCCTGAATGATGACCTGCTCGATGCGGTCAATTGACCAATAAGCTATTGCGTTTGGTAGTGTTGTAAACGAGAGGATTATGATCGTTGCAAAGCTAGTCAAGCTTTGGCGCCCGGCCTGTTTGAGCAGCATTATCATGGTGCAACTCCCTTTTGCTGGAGTCTTTTTTGCCAAGCCAGATCGAGTTTGGTGATTTGCAGGTTTTGATGGCCTACCTTGGTGATGATGTCTAATACGGCGGATAATTCAAGTTGAGGATCAACAGCCAACAAAATTTTTCGATGTTTTGGCAGCGTGTCAATAGTCTGTGGTTTGAGACTTTTGTCAAATAGCTGACCCCTACTGTAAACATAGAAATCCATTTTTTCAGTGGTTTGCTGGTTGCCATCCTCGCCAACTTTGACACGCTGCTTGTTGGGTGAACTGTTCAGAATCGCCACCAACATAAGTATCATCAGGCTAAAAAAGGCCATAGATAGTGCTAGACCAACTTCGGCAAGCGGGTTTCCGCCATCATCACTCAGCATCGGTTTGTTCCTTGTTACAATATTTTACCACTAGTGTTCTAATGGGAATATTTGACGATGTTTTGTGACGGACTAGTTGTATTTTAGGGGGTTGCCAATGCTACCACGACTTTTAGTAGTTGTGGTCAGGACAATCTGGATTGCCCCGGGTTTAACCATTATATCGGCACCAGTTTCGGGGTTTATGCCGATATCGCGCAGGCTGATAGAAATCCATTTTTGCAATTTTTCGTTCGGTGCTTCACTTAAGTAGCCAAAACGTATATGTGGCCCGGCCCGCTGAATATTTACAATTTTCAAAAATCCCGGAAATTCGTTAATTAACAGATCGATAAAACGCGCTTGTTTTTCGTCATTGAAATTAACAAGGTCAAACTCAACCTTATTTAACGGATTGCCGTTATTCGCCATTGACCCAGAGGGGCTATTCAGTAGCTTACCAATGCGCATAGCCAAGGTTTCGGCAATTTGTCGTGATGCTCTAGTGCCCAGAATTTGTGAACAATCCAAATCACAATTATGCGGAAGTAAGAAGCCTTCACCATCTACGCTTGATGATACGATCTGACTTTCTGTTGCTGATGAAAAAACCGTTGCGTTCGATTGCAGATAGGC
Organism: SAR116 cluster bacterium AG-447-A06; assembly: GCA_003212345.1. GTDB lineage: Bacteria > Pseudomonadota > Alphaproteobacteria > Puniceispirillales > Puniceispirillaceae > UBA3439. The sequence continues at coordinate 27,080 of QCPZ01000019.1, read as the reverse complement.
ATTTCGGCTTGCCGGTAGATGAAGCCGTGATTGCAAAAAAATAATTAGAACGTCACCATAATGAGACCGAATGGATGAGAGCCTCGCCAAAACGTCATTGCGTGACGCACTATTTGTGTTGATGCCAACTTTGCGCGACACTGTGGCCGTATCAAGCACCATGAAATTCATTCGATTTAATCTGGATTTGAAAGCGTCAGCTGCCACGTCTGCCAATCCGGTTACCTTATTGTTAGGGTCTGGTTCCTGGTAGACGATAATCTGAGTGGCGGCATGACTAGCTGACGTTGCCAACAGGACCACCGTCGCAAAGACGAGCGATAGCCATATTGCATATCTGCGGATATGATTAGGATGTTCCATTCGCTAACCTCTAATCTCTGTCAATGCCTGCAAAGGTAGTATATCAAGATGCATTGCAGACTGTTCCTAATTTTGCACCATTTTCTCGAATTAGACGCAGTTTTTTCTGGTGATAAAGAATATTGAAATCTTTTCCTGGGATCATCTGATGTTCCAGCAGGAATATTTGAAGCCACTTTGTTAAGCGCTGATTTTTTGCTGTAGTGCGATAGTCATATTTAGCGTAAGTGCTGTGTGTGGAGCTAACTATATTCATACTGATAAAGCCAGGGAACTCAGTTTCCATTTCTTCCAAAATATAATTTTGTTCGCAAACGTTGAAATTTTCAATCGTGATATGTACGACATGCTCGTTGCCTGCCCAATCTGTGCCCTGTGCCCAGCCTAGATCGCCGATGCTGTCTTGCATTTGACGTAAAGCACGGCGTACAGTTGATACCGCTGCAATACGCAAATCATCGCGTATCGCGTCTTTTGAAATATCTAAGCTGGCTACGCTGCTGATCAAACGCCCAGAAGGTAGGGCAATGGCCCGTAGCACAGGCATGAGGCGTTGGTTCTCAATTTGAGAGAGTGATGTGTCAATCATGACACCTTGGCTGCTGTGCTTTCCAAAATGTTTGATGATTTTATCAAAAATGGCACCTTGTCCATTAAGCGTGTTTTTATTATTTAAACCACCGATAATCGCACGGGTATCAGTCAAGGAGATTCCCAGATCAATGAAGGCGCCTTCTATCTCACGAGCGAATAGTGCATCAAGTCGACTAGCCTCATGGACAGGGGCTATAAAAACGGGAATTTGTTTTTCCGCTGCATGAGCTTTTGACAGGACCAGCAAAAAACAGATCACAATGCACTTAAAGAGGGCATTTAAAGTCTCAGCCAACGGCCAAGTTTTGGGCAAACTAGAAATTCTTACGTTCCAACTCCTAACTATATAGGCTTGTAAAGACCGACTAATAAAATACATGTGTGTTGCTCTTTTCTGATGCCAATTATCTTTGCTGGTGAATAAGGTAACTTGGCTACCAAGTTTGCATACGCTTGATTCGTTCTGCCTCGCCAAGCCAATAAATTGTTTCTAAAATCTTTTTGTGCCATCGTGGCAAGTTAAGATTTTTCATACCTGAATATAGATTATCATTTGAGCCTGAACTTGTATATAAACTGCGCAGCTCAGGCTTTCTGGTTGCATGATGATTGCTCGAAAGCTCTCTTTGAAACACTGCACGCGCGGCAAAAACATTAGCAACAAACCCATGAGGTGTGTCGACGATACGGGTGTTAGGCCAGGGGCCAATAGCATGCCCATTGTTAAAGTCCACAAGCGCCATCCCAATATCTCCATCATTTGTCTTTATCAGATGATCAAGGTTTTTAAGTCCAATTTTGATGTTTAAATATGGGTCCAGTAAGTCAGCTTTGTGATAGGCGCCAGCTAGGCGCTCATGATCAAGTTGAAACACGCCAACGCGCTGTGCAGGCCCAACAGCAGCAGCGTCAAAATTCGACAAGATACGTGCTACAGCTAGGGCGAGCGCCGGATCAATGTATTGACTTTCATTTGAATGGTGAATGATTAGCTCTTTTACATCTTGTCTTGGCAACTCATCCGCTTTGGAAGGTCCAGAAAAGGTTACTGCTAGCGCTATAAAGCATGCGGAGGACCAAGAGATGAATAGGCAAAGTAGATGTGCAACGCTCTTTTCTGATTTGTTTCTCAAAACTTGGGTGGCATCTATTCCCATAAGGCTGATCCTCTCCTTAGTAACTAGTTTCAATTCCAATGGTATTTTCTTACTTGTGTTATGGACGCCTTTGGCTAATTTTTGCGTGACGTAATTGGCGGGGTAGCGCTTCTTGAGGCCAAAATCACGCATGTTTGCAGTTGCTGAAAAGGAATTTTTCCGTTTAGTCTATGGATGTTTATGACTTGATTAGTGATTAAAAAGATTTGGCTCGGCACAGTTAAGACTGATTTATTGTGCAAAAACATCCCGATTATTCCCATAATGGTAGTAGTATTGAAGAGGCAACGATGATCAAACAGATAGAAAGACTAGTTTTTAAAATGTTCCGTAGATTTTGTGGGCATTCTGCAGCAATTTGTTTTGGGGCGCTCATTTTTGTTGCTGTTGGTAACGCTTATGCCAAGTGTGAGAGTAATGCCGCTTTCTCCGCGCAATCAAATGTTGGTTTTAAAAAGGTAGGATTTGGAACCAATGTCAAGCCGAAGCCTGAAGATTTAGCACTTGGTAGAACCCAGGCAATCGCCGCAGCTTTTGAACAGTATGCAAACGAGTGCCTTACAGGAGGACAACTGAAAATATATCTTCGTGACAAGACCAAGATTACCAGTCAGATAGATAGCTTAGTTACAGTTCTTTTTGAAAAACAAAGCGTAGATAAAAAGAACAAACAGATCAGCACATCAATAAAGATAGCTGTAAAAGGGAATATGTTGTCTGCATTTTTTCAAGATAATGCGCCTGCTTCTAAATCAGGCTCTGCTCAATTCATGGTGTATATTTTTGCTGGTAGACAGGCGGTTACGACTGTAGATGGAAGTTCTGGTGGAGGGTCAACACAAACATTTCTCAAAAAACAAACCAGAATTCAAAATCAAAAACAAGCGAACAAAGCTACGGAAATGTCAGCACAACAGGGTGATACGATGATGACTGCGTCACAGTCAGAGACCATGTCTAAATCTACTACAGGTGGCAGTGACGTGCAAAAAGATGCTGTTGTTGTGGGCAACACCAATGTAATGGGATCCCGGGATTATCAAATGATCTCAACCAAGGGAATGGACGCGACTTTTAAAGAAATTATGACAGAGAATGGTTTTAGACCTGTCCCATATAAGGCGACACGGAGAAAATGTGGTTGTGTAGACGCGGAAATTATTGAGGCCGAATTGGCAAACGAAGGAGAGCTCTCCGCAGACTCTTGGGATATGATTGGCATGTGTTTGGCCGAAAAATGTAATATCCCATTTATAGCGGTTGGAACAGTCGACGCAAATACTCCGCAACGAAGCAAAATAAGAGACGGATGGTGGCAAACTCAAGCGAAGATCACTGGAAGAGTTGTGGATCTCCGGGATTTTTTGCCAGTGGATATCGCATCTTTTAGCACAAAGTATTACGATGGTATGGGATCCGCAGACAACGTGGCTCTCGAGCAAGCTATGAAAAAAATGACTAAAATTACAGCCAATGAAATTACATCCCAAATGAACGCGGCTGGAATTCGTTAGAGGTTAGTGGACATGCTCAAAGTTAAAGGTTTTTTAGCTCTCAGTTTTTTAACTTTTTGGAGTGCGTTTAGTGTTACTCCTGGCACTTCTAAGGCGAGTGATGAGTTAAATTTGGAGTTAAATGGACAACCCTACACAACGGAGCTGATTGACGATTACAATGGTAAGTGTGAGCAGTTTGTAAGGGATTCTGGTTATAAGGTTGGTCAGAACACCAAGCCGGACGGAGGTTTTTTTTACATAGCAACTGGCACAGGGACGATCAATTCGCCGGTTGGTGGCCCTCAATATGCATCAAAGCGTTGGGTTGCATATGAGAAAGCGCTGATTCAAGCCAAAAGATCTATGGTAGAGTATATGGCTTTGGAGGTTGAGCGTCGAACGTCTTTTGAGATGTTGCCACCACAGGATCAGGAAGAACTTAAGGTAAACACATCCTCAGAAGAGTTAAAAGAGATCAAGCATTATGAAGATACACGTGATCTAAATTCAGCATGGGTTAAGAGTCTTGAACTGTTGAACCGTGACTTGGATAAGGAGTTAGCGAAGACAGATCCTAAGAAAGACGAGCCTCCGGCGAAGTCACTTGATGAAGTGGTTGAGGTCCATAAAGAGTTAGGCTCAGAGAGATACAAGAATACAACTAAACTCGGTGCGATGCATCGTTTATCAGGTGTTCGCATTTTGTATATGGCTGACAAATCGCCAAAGAATGGAAAGGGTGAGATTTGTGTTGCCACAATTTATTCAAATAAGCTGAAGCGGATTGCTGATGCCATGTCAACTAAGGATTTGTCTTTGATGCCGGCGACATCGCCGGGTGAACCGGTTGATAGTTTTATTCCAGATAAGAATACCAATGAAGGTCGTCTGACACTAGTTAACAAGATGGGTGTTGATGTGCGGGCGGATGACCAGGGTAATTTCTGGTTGATTTCCTATGGTCAGGCTGGTCCTGAAAAGGAAGGTAGCAAAATCAGCCGTAACAAGGCCAAGCGTTTGGCCGAAACACGGGCGTATGACTCTTTGCGGGCTTATATTGGCGAGAATTTATCTTCAACAACATTTGCAGATACAGAGGAGGTGTCAAAAGCCTACCAAGGCGATGTGCCAGATTTTGACGAATTGGTAGAGGTGTTGAACGACAAGACTGAGTCAGTTATGGATAGGATGGACGTGACTGGTGCTGAACGGTCTGACATGATTGGTCTTCGTCATCCAACCAGCGGCAACGAAGTTTGGGTTGCAGTTTATCAATGGAGTTCATCAACGATAGCTGGCTCTAAAGTGATGTCGAGAGACATTAATACTCCTCCAAAGCCGCGGACAAATACAAGTACTTCAAGTAGTACCCCAACTGCCAAGAAAAAATCCTCTTCTGGGTACGAAGGTGGGGCTGTAAAAACGGGTTGTGAGTCAGAGGACTCTCATCGTTTCAAAAGTCGGACAGTGGAGGCTTTTGGCATTGGTAACAATTTGAAGGAGGCTATCCTGAGTGGACTAGAGGATGCCATTAGCCAAGTCAATGGAATGGCAGTTTCTTCCAAGGTGAAAACTTCTTTAGCTACTGCAACAGTTGAGGAGGGCAATGACATAAATTTTTTTGGATCAGAGACATTTCAAAAGGTGATTGCTACATCAACCAAAGGCTTGGTTAGGTGTTGGAAGGTTTTGTCGGAATCAAAAGACAGCACCAATGATCAGTACAATTTAAAGATGTTGGTGACTGTAACAAAATATGATGGAGGTCCATCGCTAAACTTGCCGCGCATCGCCACTACAGTTTTTTATTTTGGACCGGAAATCAAATCAGGTTCAGCTGCCCGTAGAATCGCATCAAATGTGCCGCGCTTGATTACCAATGTATTAAATGGTTCGAAAAAACTAACCTTAATTGATCGTCAGTATACGGAGCTTAGTGAGACAGAGTTAAATTTGATCAAAAAACCATCTTTTAATCTTGAGGAATTAGCACGAATTGGTAATCGTGTCGGGGCTGATTACCTTGTGGTAGGAACGGTGACAAGTGCAAATGAGTGGGTCAAAAAACGAACCATGAAATCAAATGGAAAAATTTTCAGTTCCTTAAATTCGAATGGTACTATTTTCTATCGTGTAATTGACGTTGCTACGTCAAAAATTAAATTTGCGGATACGCTGTCGCTGGAGGGTGAATACCCATTGGGCGTTACAATAAATTATCTTGGGGAAGCAGCGGGGGTAAATATTTTAAATTCATTTTTTCCGGGCTCCCGCGCGACAACACAACCGCCCAAGAAAAATAAAACGACGTTGGAACAGGTCAAAAAATTTGGGAATGACTCCCTAAATAAACTTAAAAAGGAAAGTAAGGATGACTGGTAATAAATATGCTTTGATATCTAGTCAAAGTTTTGCACCTCGATTTAAATGGTTCACAGGATCGCTTGTATGTCTGGTGTTATTTAGTGTTACTCCTGGCACTTCTAAGGCGAGTGATGAGTTAAATTTGGAGTTAAATGGACAACCCTACACAACGGAGCTGATTGACGATTACAATGGTAAGTGTGAGCAGTTTGTAAGGGATTCTGGTTATAAGGTTGGTCAGAACACCAAGCCGGACGGAGGTTTTTTTTACATAGCAACTGGCACAGGGACGATCAATTCGCCGGTTGGTGGCCCTCAATATGCATCAAAGCGTTGGGTTGCATATGAGAAAGCGCTGATTCAAGCCAAAAGATCTATGGTAGAGTATATGGCTTTGGAGGTTGAGCGTCGAACGTCTTTTGAGATGTTGCCACCACAGGATCAGGAAGAACTTAAGGTAAACACATCCTCAGAAGAGTTAAAAGAGATCAAGCATTATGAAGATACACGTGATCTAAATTCAGCATGGGTTAAGAGTCTTGAACTGTTGAACCGTGACTTGGATAAGGAGTTAGCGAAGACAGATCCTAAGAAAGACGAGCCTCCGGCGAAGTCACTTGATGAAGTGGTTGAGGTCCATAAAGAGTTAGGCTCAGAGAGATACAAGAATACAACTAAACTCGGTGCGATGCATCGTTTATCAGGTGTTCGCATTTTGTATATGGCTGACAAATCGCCAAAGAATGGAAAGGGTGAGATTTGTGTTGCCACAATTTATTCAAATAAGCTGAAGCGGATTGCTGATGCCATGTCAACTAAGGATTTGTCTTTGATGCCGGCGACATCGCCGGGTGAACCGGTTGATAGTTTTATTCCAGATAAGAATACCAATGAAGGTCGTCTGACACTAGTTAACAAGATGGGTGTTGATGTGCGGGCGGATGACCAGGGTAATTTCTGGTTGATTTCCTATGGTCAGGCTGGTCCTGAAAAGGAAGGTAGCAAAATCAGCCGTAACAAGGCCAAGCGTTTGGCCGAAACACGGGCGTATGACTCTTTGCGGGCTTATATTGGCGAGAATTTATCTTCAACAACATTTGCAGATACAGAGGAGGTGTCAAAAGCCTACCAAGGCGATGTGCCAGATTTTGACGAATTGGTAGAGGTGTTGAACGACAAGACTGAGTCAGTTATGGATAGGATGGACGTGACTGGTGCTGAACGGTCTGACATGATTGGTCTTCGTCATCCAACCAGCGGCAACGAAGTTTGGGTTGCAGTTTATCAATGGAGTTCATCAACGATAGCTGGCTCTAAAGTGATGTCGAGAGACATTAATACTCCTCCAAAGCCGCGGACAAATACAAGTACTTCAAGTAGTACCCCAACTGCCAAGAAAAAATCCTCTTCTGGGTACGAAGGTGGGGCTGCCGGTGGAACAAAACTGAATACATTTTGAATACGCAAATTTTATGCAGCTATCGAAGAAAAAAGTTAGTTGTTGTTTTACCAAGCTCATTTTTGTGGGTTTCGTGCTCTTATTTTTTCTTGTAAATCCGAGAGTCTCTCTCGGAGCAGAGGACCGTGTAACAATCGTCCGTCCTGATCATAAAATAAGCGTACAACGTTTAGAAAGGGGGGCGCGTCTTATTCTTTTAAATCGTATCGGAATGCAGCGGATTAAATTCATTTGGTCTGATACTTTTGCATTTTCAGATGCCCTCCGTAAAAATATTGAGAAAATCATTCTCGGCTCGATGGGCTTTGAGTACGACATTGACGGGATTAAACTGGAGAAATTTGAATCAGATGAGGGCACCTTAACCTTTCATTACAGTTTCATTGCGCCTCCCCAAGAAATAGTTAGGATCCAAAAATCCACCCTTCCCAAGCTCTTTTTGATGACAAAGCAGATGTATAGTGACGAGCGGTTTCCTGTTCTTATCGAATTGGCTTTACAATATCCTGATCTAGTAACGAAAAAAGGTTTGGAAAGCCTCTGGAAAAGATCATTACCAAATCATTCCTACAATGCTGTCTTTGAGAGAGCAATACTGAGCGCTGATGCTATCAAATTTTCTCTAAAAGATATCACTGAGAGCGATTTACCTGAAACCGTTGCCGATAGTTTAAGGCTGTTTGATCTTGCGCCTACTAATCAAACCGTCTGTTCCCATACACTGAGGCTTGCAGAAAAAGATTATCCTCAAATAACAGCACTGATGGGGTCATATTGTTTATTTCTGAAAGGTAGACTAGGCAATGAGCGGGTTTCAAAAAATCCGCTCCTTGAGGAGGTTAATCGATTGCAGGAAGAATTTAATATTGAAATAAGAGATAATCCTATAATCTATTTTTTGATAAATTCCGGCCATAGTTTCAATATTGCTCCAATGATGATAGGCAAAAAAGAGGTTTTTCAAGAACTTGATAGACGAAATGTTGCAATGGCTGAATTGTTCAATAACTTACCACGTGATGGAGTAAACCTCCAGAAAACCCAAAAATTTGAAGAAAGGCTCCACGCCCATGGGTTTAGGGCCATTCCACAGGTTCTTCATACAAACCTGCTTGATACAAGATTTAAAAAATCAGAAGGTCAGGGCACAAAGTTTCAAATCCCTGAAAAAGGCCAAGGGAATCTTAGCGGGTTTGGTGTATATTAATAACACATCTTTCATAATGAAAGCTGAGTGTAAATGAAGCTTTGACGTTAAATTAATAATTCCAATTTTTCTTAAAAAGCTGGTGCTATTTGTGTTGCTGGCATTATTAAAAAGTAAAACGGCTCTCGCGTCCAAAAAACGAATTTTATTACCCTTTAATCTTCTGCGTAAAGACAATCCCAATTAGTACTGAAGTCGGATGGCTATAAAAAATGAATTAGGCGATTGATCAAATTGTAATGTTAACAGATAATGAGTCTCAATTAGAGAATAAATGCTCATTTGATCAGGGTACAAGCTTCTTATGGCAGCCAAGAGAGGGCACAATGCGAAAAATTATTTACTTTGGTTTTTGTATAACACTTTTCCAGGCAAGTGCGGCGTTTGCTTTTGACCTGAAGGCTTTGCAGAAAGAGATGGAAGCGGCTGTTCAACAACTAGAGCAAGGTGGCGGGTTAAAATTACCTAATCAGAGTGGTGGCGGCTTGCCTTCCGTTGGCGGCTTGCCTTCCGTTGGCGGTGTGCCTTCCGTTGGCGGTGTGCCCTCTGGGAGCGGCATGACGGCCGCCGGTACAAGCTGCAGTGGCCCTGACCAGAAAAAATTAGAGTGCATATGTCGTGATAACGAAATTGGTGGGTCAACGGTAAACAAGGCAAAGGTATTAAAAGGCCTACCATCGCCAAACCCTCGTTTACTTGCGGGTGATTTCTCGGGCGATATTGCGGCGCTCAATGTGGCGTTGAACAAACCTCTTGATAAAAGTACTGCAGGTAAAGACGTTCTGAGCCTTGATTGGTATAAAAATGCCTTTGAGTCAGCGGAATTTGCAGTCGTATTCAGCCATTTTTTAAAGACAACAGAAAAGGCCGATCTAATTTCACAAATAAAACAAGTCGCGGATAAAAAGGCAGGTTTTAATAAAAGTGCAAAGGCGTTTAAGCGTGATGCGCAACAAGCTTATGGGGTAATCCTGCTGTATTATAACGGTATTGGTGCAAATAAATCTGCTGGGATGAAATATATAAAAGCTGCAGCAAAATCAAATCCCAAAGAATCTTTTATTTCGACTTATCAGATGGGGCACAGAGCGTACAAGGGTATAGATCAACAAATTGACTTATCTGTCGCTGCAAACTGGATGTTAAAGTCATATAATGCCGTTCAAGAAAGACAGCGAAAAACGGACGTGTTTGAGAGTGTATTGACGTTAGATCCTGCTTTTGTGTCTTTGGTTGAGTCAGAGTTTATAAGTCTTGTTAGTGAGCCAAATTATAAACGTCGAGAGATGTATGCGGGGTTGATACAACAATCAGAGCAAATGCGCCAGGGAATGAGCCAAGCGGTGAGGGACGCAAAAGGGAAATCCCCGGGCATTGCAGCGACTGAAAGGGCTTACCTAATCAGAATGGGTGAGATCCATACGATGCTACTTCGATCCACAGGCAATGCCCAAAAGGCAACTGGTCTAGAGGAAAGAGTTTTAAAATTTAAGCAAGACCGAGATTGGTCAGACCAAAAGTCAAAAGACCTCAGGATTAGTATACCCGGTACAGATGAGATGATAAAAGAAGTAATTGGCGGTATGGGAGCGATGTCTGAAAAGCAAGATCGGGAGTTCAGAAAATCTATGAAGGAACTAGCCATTTTGGTTACAGATTTATACAAGATTAGGGGGTTTTTAATACAAAAAGCCTCAAGAGGCGAGTACAGCCCGTTGCAATTAGCAGCTGCAAAACCCCTGCTCAGCAGTGTTTCAGAAAGTTGTTCAATGCTTGATACGTTAAACAACGAGCTCACGAAAAAGGGTAAGCCAGCTGTCGTAGTCAGTGACATAGGTGAGGATAGCGACACGATTTCACTTGAAATCCCGTAGTCCCAATACAGTGTGAATGGGGGCTAACTACTTCATTTATTACATTTTATATTTTTAGGTATACTCGATAACCGCGTCGCACTCTGCCTCAAAATTGGGTGCAGTTTCTGGCCGAAGTTTGATACGGATATATGGTTTTATCTCCTCATTTCGGCTACTGGATTTGCCGTCTTGTCTGAATCCTTTGATCAATTCTTTTCTTTTGCTCGGGTTCTTGATTGCAATAGTAGTCATGTTTAGCATGTCTTCGGTTAATTTATAAACCGTCGTGGAGTCGGCTTGGCGCCATTCTTTCTTCTTGAAAATCACCTGGAATTGCTCAGCAAACATTACTTGTTTAAAAATCACGTCCTTTTGGTTGCCCAAATTTGTGCTGATTTTTAAGTGCAAAAAAACAGAGAGTTTTTGCAAGAATTTACTATCATCTCTTGGATGATCTTTCAATGACACTTTGACTAATAGAACGGTTGGTTCAACTTCAATGTCTCCATTTGGAATTTCAAAAAACAACTCCTGGCTCTCGTCAAACCGCTCTGCCATAGCAAAAGTGGCATCGCTTAATTTGAACGGAAGAACGCTAACATTAAGGCCATCACTTAGCGCTACAGTCGTAGCAGTGCCTAGCCACTCGGTAAAGTGCTCCGTGTTGACCCCATCAAGATTAAAATACTCAACAACCTTTTTTTGAAGCTTTACTTGTGACACTCGGTAGTTAAGCCCAGTTTTAATCTCATTAAAAGGACGCGTGGCAAAGAGCCTCTTATATTGTTGTGGGATGCTCTCACCAGTGGTTGATTCCCGGGAGAACATCTTCAGGTAGTAATCGCTGAGTGGTGTTTTATCCATGCCATATTTGACGCTATCGATGCGTCCACCAACTGGATAACTTGCGATAATTTGCACTCCACCTGAAGGCGTCACACTGAAAATGAAATTGTAGCTAACTAGCCTTAAAAAAGTGAAGCTAGCTACTTCATCACGGCTGTCTTGAATGGTGAGTTCGGCAGCGATGCCGAGTATCATTCCAAAACGTGCCTCACCATCATCATCTGTTTTCCCCCAGCAAACATTAGCTCCATTAATGCTTTGACAAAATGAGTTGGTCTGTCCATTCTCAGAGAACAATTCTTTCCCGAGCAACTGGTTTAAAAACTGCGCGCCATTTGGTGTTTTCATCTTAATTACCGGCATGATATTTGGCAACGCGGCTTTGTCATTTGGAAGATATCCCACGCCACCCCAGACAATTGATTGTCCATCAAAGCCTGTAAATGATGTCTGGCTGACTGTAGCGTAGCCAATTTTTGAAAAAAAGGGATTGACTATTAAAGTGCCAGCTGCACTGAAACTATACTTGAGCATTTTTCTACGATCAGTTTTATTTTGTCTCATAAATTGCTCCAAAAAATTTTGTGTTTGATGTTGGCTTTACACTTAATCAATTTGTGTTTTTAAGGTTTTTATATCTTCATCCTCAGGGTTCAATAAAATATATTTTTTCAGAGCTTTAGCAGCATCAACTTTATTTCCAAGTGCGATGTGCGCCTCAGTTTCTGCTTTCCATGCTGCACCGTTCGCTTTGTTAATTCTGCGCGCTTTTCGAAAATTTTGAACGGCTTTTGTGAACGTTTTCTTGCCAGCGTAAACCTTTCCAATTTCAAGATAAAACCGATCTTGACGATATGATGTGCTCTTAATGGCTGTTTCGTAGTCGCTTATTGCTTTATCCCAGTCGCCTGCTTCAAGAAACAGCTCTGCACGATGGGCAAGTGCGTCTGCATAAGATGGCTTTATAGCTAATGCATTATTGACGCTGTCGATTGCGGCGTCACTTTGCCCAAGCTTCTGATAGATCCGTGACAAGTAAAGTTCAATACGCGAATTCTTTGGATCGAGACGTTTGGCGAATTGAAGATCTGACAGGGCACCGCTGAAATTTTTGCTTTTAGTTAGGGCGCGTGAGCGTCGGACATATAAATCAGGCTGTGAAGGATCAATTGCGATGGCTGCCGAAAAATCAGCATGAGCGCTATCAAGGTCACCAAGCTCTTCATTTACAATGCCTCGCCACTTCCGTGCTGTTAAGAATTGTGGGTCGAGTTCAAGTGCTTTCGACATATATCCATGGGCTACTTCGTAGTCACGCTGATAGCCAAAAACCATGCCCAAGCCATAAAGTGATTGTTTGTAATTTGGGTTTAGCGTCAACGCTTTGCGAAAAGACCTTTCGGCCTTGTCATAGACCTTGGGTTTTCGACCGAGATAAGCCCATGCAATATTGTAATGAGCTAAATCAAACCGGGGGTCAACTTCTAGTGCTTTTGTAAAGTGACCCATAGCCTCATCAATTTTACCACCATCGCTGGCAATGACCCCGTTCCAGAGATGAACCCATTTTGATTCTGGGTTTAACGCCAAAGCTTTCGATAGGTAGGTTTTAGCATCACCAAGGTTGCCGGCGTTATATTCAACAACGCCCAACCTCATTAGGGCAAAGTCATTTTTAGGATCTAAGCTAATAGCCTTTGACAATGTTTCACGGGCACGGTCATGGTCCTTCAAGGCAGCGTATATTTGACCCCGAAGAATATATGGCTCAGCACTTTCGGGTTGTTGGTTTTCCAATAGCACTGATTTGGCGAGAGCCTCATGAGCCGCATTTAATTCATCAGCATTATATGGCCGGTCAAGGTTGAATAGGTCGCGCACGGCTGCCATACCGTCGATGTAAGCGTCCATATACAGATAATCTGCGTCATCGGGACTTAACTCTAGTGCTTTACCTAAAAATTGACGCGCGACATCGGCGTTGTTTTCTTCATAGTAGAGCTCAAGACCAACCTTTGCGTATCCCTGTGCAAGTTGATCAGTTTCCCAACTTTCTTTCAGATAGGCACCAAGTTCCCAAGTGGCAATTAATCCAGAAATGGCCAGAGCAATCAGTGATGCGCCACGAAGGAACAGTTTTACAATTCGACGTTGTCGCTCTTCTTCCTCTTCAGCTCCAAATGTACTTTGTAATTTTTTTAGTAGCTCGTTTTGGCTGGCAATGACGCTTTGCAAGCTAGCGGTGTCTTCCGTTACTTTCTGTGGGTCTTTTGAGTCTGACATATCTGTGCCCCTCGAGGCTTAATTTAATAAAAAGTTTTCTATTTTTGAATTTCAAGGCTGTATCGCCGCTTTCGGATTTCAACCACTTCAGCAGAAATAGTTTTGCCTTTTGCGCCTTTGCGCAATAAATCTTGACGATTATTGGGGTAGCCTGTGCCATGTTGGCGTGATGTTATTTCCTCCAACCGTCGGATTACCTCAATTCCCTGAGTGAAATCATAACCAAGCTCAGAGACGATTTGAGCTCCACGGATATCTGCTTCACCCTCGAGGCTCTGGCTGAACCCAATTTCGGCAAAATCTTGAAAAGCAGTAAAGAACCCATCGCTATTCTCATCAGTTGTTGCCTCAGTAAAAATCTTTGCACCTTCATTTTGCTTTATTGCGTTCAAGCCATGATCCAGCTCGATGTGAGCAACTTCATGCGCAAGAACAAAGGCAAGCTCGTCTTCATTTTTAAGAAAATCCAACATTCCGGTTGTGATGAATATAAAGCCACCAGGTGCTGCAAACGCATTAATGACATCAGGAGCTTCGAGTAGGATAACTACTGGGTCTATATAGGTAGTGCTACGTCGGCTCGCCTCGATAATTGCGATTGCAACTTTTCGTAAATAGGGAAGACGAGGATCACTTAGCTCAACGGGTTTATAGATGCCAAAAACGCGTGCTGCGAGGTTGCGCCCAAGAACATATCGCCCCATTGGGCCCAGTTTCGTGTTCTCGACAGACTGTTGAGCTTTTTTTATGGTAGCGAACATATCATCCATTTTTTTGTCAAAGTCAGCATCAAGGCTGTCGCTGTTGCTCTCACTAAAAAAACCATCATTTTTCATGTTTTTGAATGGGTCGGACAATTCAGTCGAATGCGCCTGACCAAAAAAGACCATACCAATAGTAACAGCTAAAACGGTGACAAAATTTGGAACATATTTCATTTGAACTCTCCAAGCCGGCCGGCCTGACGAAAAGCTTTTTGCACAGCAGGATCTAGTTGGCCTTGTGCATTTGAGATTAATTTGTCAATTGTGGCGAAGTCAGCTTTGCCGCCAGCCGCCTTGCCTGCTGCACCGCGCATGGCGCGCAGGTCACCGTCCTCTTCTTCAGAGAAGTTACGTTTTGCTTTCTTTGTGATTATGGCAACAACTTTTTCTTCTGCTATTTCCAGTGTCTGTTCGTCAAATAATTTTTTACCTACTAGGCAGGAGGCAGGCAAATATTTTTGTGTACCGATTTCAATCCAAGCTGCACGTGTGTGGTCAGTTTTTTGGATGGCTGTCGGAGCTTTTCCCTGCTTTCGGGCTCGAGCGTTCGCTTCATTTAGTTTAACGCGTGAATGGTAGTCTGAGTCTGGCAGTTCAAAAATATTGGCTAATTGTCTAACAGTTACCTTATCACCAAAATGAAGTGTTGCCTTGATAGTGCTTAGAGCTGACGGATTAGTGTGAACGTTTACTGTCTTGCAGGCGATAAAGGCGGTTTGCCCTTTTTCCAGCTTTTCAAAAGCAGTGGCTGGTGCGCCACAAACTAATATTGTGCCAATCGATGTGACTGAGAGAACACAATGGATGAATTTATTGAAAGCGTACCTACCTATATGAATATTAATATGTTTCATGATTTTGATTTCATATCTTCAAGCTTTTTACTGAAATTTGCCGCGATTATGCCTGCCGGTAACGCTACAACGCTGATGCCGAGGATAGCAACCATGCTTGCCAACAGTTTACCCAAAACTGTGACTGGATAGGTATCACCATACCCAACAGTGGTTAGTGTTGCCATTGACCACCACATAGCCCTAGGGATACTCCCAAAGGTTTCGGGCTGCACTTCGGCTTCAGCTACATAAAGAAGAACTGCACCGATAAAAAGCATCAGCAAAGTTGCCACTAAACTTGCTGCTAGCTGGCTCGCAGATGCACGACAAGCCATAAAAAATGCGGATAAGGCTCGGTTTGATTTAATTAGCTTGGCGACTCTTAAAATCCTTATAAGCCTAATCAGCCTCATCAGCATTAGATCAGGCATTAATCCAGCCACTAGTCCTGGCAGAATCGCGATAAGGTCAATCAAGGCAAAGGGACTGAAAATATATTTTATTCGACCTCTTATGCCATAGTACTCTGACCTGACACCTGCGAGCAGTAATCTTATCAAATATTCACAGCCGAAAACGGTCAGGAAAACAGTCTCCGCGTAGTCAAAATAGATTTGGTAGGGCTGACTCAGAGTGGGTTCAGTTTCAAATACCAAGGTTAAAACAGACAGTAAAATGATGTATCCAAGCGTTTTCTCAAGAAAAGTTGATTTAGCTTCTTTTTCAGGAAATAGACTTTTTTCAAGATAAGTTTTCATCAAATTGCTCGCGTTAAATCTTTTGGTGACAAATCAGATCGATGATTTTTCAATTAGTATAAGGCTCAAATTTTCATAACCATCTGGCAATTTTGCATCAGGACCCGGGTTCATTTTTGAAACGCGCTCGCCTTCATAATGGTAGATCCAGCCAATTATGATTTTTCTTTGTTCCAACAATCTTAGTCCAAGCTCACTAAAACTACTCGTGAGTGGTGTTTTTATATTCTTCATTGGATATATTTTAATTTGATGTGAGTTCGAGCAAATGAGCGAGTCAACAATGCGTCGCAATGCTGGATTTTCGATGTATTGGGCAAAAACCTTGCTTCCAATTTTCTCACTGACAACAAAGTCTGAATCTAATTCATAGGCCAGAATATCACGATTCTTACCCTCGGCCATTTCAGCGACAAGATGTATTTCGGACAGTTTTTCCGCCAGCAGACTTCGCAGAATTTGAATTGATTTAATAGTCTGCACATCTGTACCGCCAGTTTGAGTTGAGGCGGTGTGAGACACAATAATTGCGTCAAAATACTCCGGCTTCAAGGCTTTTAGGTCAGCTGGGTTATCTGTCCGTGCAAGGATGAAATTTACTTTTACGTTTTTCTGTTTGGCGAGTTCCTCTCTCATTGCCTGTCCCATATGATCGTCTGGAAGGCAGACCGTCAGGGCTCTCAAATTACTTTTCAATTTGATCAACCTGTCAAAAATATATTTGTGGTTGGTTGACATGCCAATCATCAAAACACGTTGCGCAGCAAAGTTTTTGCCATCAAGATCTTTTAAAAGCTGACTTTTGTGTATGGGTTCGCGGCTGTTATTTGGATGGCTTTTTACTTTGATAGTTGAGTCATCCTCAGAAATGACAATCAAACGATCATTGGTTCCAACAATTGTTTCGCCAGCAGGTGCAATCTCAACTTGTTTTCCGTCTTTCCAGATACCAATTAGAATACTGTGATGAAGGGCTGACCAAGTCTCCGCAAAAGTTAAATCTTTGAGCCCAAGTTCTTTCATGCTGGCGGTAATGTAGATTTCGTTCCCATCAAAGCTTAGTATTTCTTCATAAATATCAGGCAGGTTTGGCTGTACTATCGTTTCCACAATTAACCTTGCCGGAATGTCGCTCACATTGATTGTAATAGCTTGACCACTGGAAGACATGTCAATGACGTTAGACTCATCATCACTATCAACATTTATGATTACTTCTGGCCAAACCTCCTTCTCAATGTTGCGGGTGATGAGATAGCGTCTCAACGATAGATATATCTTAAGTCTATTTCCTTCAATTTCTTCTGACTCATCACCTAGCACAAGAACTTGTCTCGCTGCTTGCAGATTGGCATTTTCAAAACTTCCCTCATTACACAGGTCGCGGCTGCGGCAATAAAGTCTTGTTGTTTTTGTGTCGGCAAATGAGGACTCGATTAGGCCGGCTAAATCATCAGCAGATTTGGATGACAAAATTAAAATGCGGAGGAGCTTATTACTTTCGTTGGCAATAATTAGCTCCTCAACAATTGCAGCAAGACGGGATGACCATCCTAGGATGACAATATGATTGTTAAATGGAAAGGGGTGTGAGCCACGCATAACATTTTGCACTCGGGCATCAATAATTGCGGATAGCAAGCTGATTAAGATTGACAGTACAAAAATACCAAACAGGGTGATGCCAAGCAGAACCAAAAGATAGGGTAGTGAGCCCATGCTTGCCTCAATTTCCCAGGGAGTAATCGCCCGCATCATTAGATCCCAGAACAAGCCGCCAAAATTGTCCTGTGGCCCTAGTTTAAATGCCCAGACCAGAATAGACGCCGCTGTAACCACCAGAGTTGAGATCACTCCAAGCCATATAATAAGGCTGTTTGAGCCTCTGCTTAATAAATCATCAATGTAAAATTTTAGTTTTGGTAACATTGGTTTCTTTAATGGAGGTGACATTAATCCTGTAAGTTAATTTTTGGACTAAAAAATTATGGCTCAGTGGCAGACAGTTTTGTCAAACACTCCTTTGAGTTTAGAAAGAGCCCTGTTCACAGTTGATAGAGCTTTGCTCATTTTGGATGTGGACATTAATCTCCTGTTTTTGCTCACTCTTGTCAGCGTGACCTTTGACAATTTGAAGAGAAACATTTTTGTAGCCCAATTCTGCCAAATTACTGATAAGCTCACGGACCTTGGCTTTGCGGGTCTTTGAGGGATCAGTGTTATTTGTTTTGTGAAAGCCACAGAGGCTGTTTGTAATGCGCAGAATTTTATCGCGGGAGTCGTCACTTAACGTGACAGCTTGCCCATTACTCTGCATGTTGAAACTTATCAAGGAGAACGCTGCCATTCCCTTGCTTTTTTGCTTCAACTGTTCTTGCACCATTTCTTTGCTTCGATCGCGCGGTTTTTTTGTTTGTTCTTCGGACGCTTCGTCGCACCCCCAAAGTCCGGGAACTAAAACCAAACTAAGACTGAGGGTAGAGATGGTTCGCCGTATATTTGTCAGTGCCATACTATTATTCATACTGTTTACATTAGAAATTTTACAACAACATAGGGGATGCTGACAGAAAACATAAAACGAAAGATGAAGTACATAATCGGTGACGTCTGAAAATTATCAGAAACGCTACGTGTGAGTGGGAATATTAGCCAACAGGCAATAAAACCAATTATAATTAGGATGACATCAATAACCATTAGTGGACTCGTGAAAATCTACATACTATCTGCTCCATAGTTTACATATATCGGCGATAATTGGAATGGGCAGGATCTAGAATTATTTTTTGGTGAACGCACTTATAGAGTTTTGACCTTTATGTGCTTAAGGGCGTAGTGTTTATTTGGGATGATGCTTTTTCGTTATGAAAGCACTTTTCGCTTGACCAAACTTAGGGAGAAAAAAATGAAAAAACACCTCAACACTATATTGCTGAGTAGCATTTTGGCTTTTGGCGGAACAATTGTTCCTGCGGTTGCTGATAATATTAAAATTGGCTTCAATGTTCCGCTAACTGGATTTGCTGCTGCTGACGGTCAATCTGCCCTACATGGCGCTGAATTGGCGGTTAAACAGGTGAACGGCTCTGGCGGGGTGAATGGCAAGATGTTGGAGTTGGTGGTTTACGATGATCAGGCGAGTCCAAAGGAATCTGCACCACTAGCCGTGAAGATGATAACCAAAGATGGAGTTGTTGCGGGTATCTCTGGAAGTTATTCAGGTGCGACGCGCGCTGCAGCTACAATCTTTGCTGAGAGCAAAGTTCCGTATATCTCTGCTTATGCTATTCATCCCGACATTACTCGAGCCGGTGATTATGTCTTTAGAACATCCTTCATGGGTGAGGTTCAAGGCCGAGCTGGTGCAAAATTAATTGGGGAAAAGCTTGGTAAAAAGCGTGTTGTCATGGTGACACTAAATAATGACTTCGGTAAATCTCTTGCCGCAGGATTTAGAGAGCAGGCAAAAAATTTTGGTGTAAATGTCTTGGCTGAGTATGACTACAGCATTAAGGATCGGGAGTTTGGACCAATCATCTCGAAAATTAAAGCAGACAAACCAGATGCCATTTATGCCTCCGGATATTTCTTTACGGCGGGGCCAATGGTAAGTCAAATGCGCGCGGCTGGATTAAATCAGCCGATAGTTGGTCAAGAGGGCTATGATAGTCAGAAATTCATTGAAATTGCTGGCAAAGCGTCTGAGGGTGTAATGATTACAACCTCGTTAGACCGAGACTCATCTTCTCCTGAAACGAAGGATTTTATAAGCGGTTTTGCTAAAAAGGCTGGTTATCCTGCCGATATGGTCGCGGCTTCTGGCCATACTGCCCTTCTGGTGGTCGCGGATGCTCTAAAAAGGGCCGGTTCGAGTGATGCCTCAGCGCTACGTAATGCCATTTCTAAAACTAGTCTCTCGGCGTCCACAGGTAAAATTTCTTTCAACGGACTGGGCGAGGTTCAAAAGGATGTTCAAGTTCAAGTTGTGAAGGACGGTAATTGGCGCCACCACTCGGTGATCAGTGATGCAGTTCTTTTGGCACCACCCTCCAAATAATAGATTATAAAGAAATAAAACAAGCTCCTCGTTGAAATTTGGGGGCTTGTTTTTGAACTCATCAAAATGCTGTTTTTCGATCTATGTATTCAAGGTGTAATTCAGGGAGCTATTTACGCACTGATAGCTTTGGGATTGACGTTGGTCTATGGGTTGTTGCGTATTCTCCACGTCGCTCATGCTGCGCTTTTTACTTTGGGTGGATATATTGGGGTAATCGTGACCAATGGCAGTGGAAGTTTCCTGCTAGCTCTGTTGACCTCAATGCTCATTGTCGGCGTTGTGGGAATGAGCAGTTACACGATAATTTACAAGCCGTTACTCAATAGAACTCCATTGATAGCTCTCATAGCCTCTATTGGTATTTTTATTGCCTCGGAGGAATTATTTCGAATTTTTTTTGGTGCTTATGGCCTATCGTATACAAACCCGCCGTTACAGGGTCAGATCGAAATTCTATCGGGAGTTTCACTCAGCCACGCACGCATTTTGGTAGTAGTGCTTGCTATAGGGCTTTTGTCTGGTGTGGGTTGGCTGGCCATTAATACGCGTGTAGGGATTGCGGCCCGTGCCACCGTAATTGATCCCGAAATGGCTGCGAGCAGTGGTATCAATGTTGAAATGATTCGGTTTGGAAGTTTTTTCATAGGTTCAGCTTTTGCAGGTGCTGCAGGAGTTATGGTTTCCCTCCTAAATAATTTGGTAGAGCCAACCATGGGTGCCGTTCCATCCTATAAAGCTTTGGCGATAATTGTGCTTGGTGGGCTTGGGAGCGTGCGCGGCGCACTTGTTGCTTCTTTGGCGCTTGGAATAATAGAGTCGTTCGGTACAATTTATGTTGGTCACCTTCTTGATCGAGACTCCATCGCTTTTGCCTTTCTCATAATGGTTTTGATGGTTCGCCCTCAGGGTCTGTTGGCGCGAGGTTAATATTATGGCTTATGAAATTGTTGTTCTAACAAATATGGCAATAGCGGTTTTATTTGCATTATCGCTCAATGTAATTACTGGCTTTTGTGGTCAGGTTAGTCTGGGGCATGCCGCTTTTCTGGGAATAGGTGCCTACACAAGCGCCATGCTCAGTAAATCGGGAGTACCGATAGTCATAACTTTTGCCCCAGCAATGGGCATGGCCGCTTTAATTGGTTTGGTTGTTGGTGTGGCATCACTGCGTGTGCGACACGATTTTCTTGCGATAACAACGATGGGTGTAGTTTTTTTATTCACTGGAATTGTTCGAAAACAAGAAATCCTCGGCGGTGAAATTGGTATTTCTGGAATACCTGCGCCTGATTTCGGACGAGTAGGATTACTTGCTACCTCTTTACTGTGTGTCCTGGCTTATCTCCTTTTTACAATTTGGGTGCGCAGGTCCTGGGCAGGGTTTGCGTTTGACTCAATTTCTGAGGATGAGGACACCGCGAGGTTGCTGGGAATCAATGTTCCGAAATTCAAACTGTTTGCATTCGTTGTTGGTACGGCAGGCGCGGGGTTAGCCGGTGCGTTATATGCTCACCAAGTCAGATTTATCGGGCCAGATAGTTTTGGATTTGTTGAGTCTATTTCAGTGCTTGCGATGGTAATTGTTGGGGGAATTGGTTCAATCTGGGGGGTCATCTTGGCTGCTGCATTTTTATCTGCCTTGCCTCAGTTCTTCCAAGTAATTGATGACTATAAGTTACTTGTTTATGGATTGCTTTTGTTTGGGGCAATGCGCTTTGCTCCCGAGGGCATTGATGGGCTACTGAAAAAGATTTTTAGGCGGAGAGCCGTGAAATGACAGCAAAGCGTCTTCAAATCAAAAACGTGTCGGTAAAGTTTGGCGGTCTTTTGGCTCTCGACGACGTTAGTTTTGAGGTTGATGACAATCAATTACTTGGGTTTATTGGGCCCAATGGAGCGGGTAAGACTACTTTAATGCGTGTGATAATGGGGATGGTAAATCCACTTTCTGGCACTGTTTCGTTAAATGGCAGAAATATTACAAACCTCAAATCGGTCCAACGCATACATGCGGGTGTTGCTCTTGGACAACAAATTGTTAAACCCCTCAGACAGATGTCTTTATTGGACAATGTTGCGCTTGCTTCCGGTGGAAAAAAATTACTTTCACCTTTTAGGGCCTTAATGGTGCAAAGGCGTTGTGACGAGCGTGAGTTGGCGAGGAAACTGTTGATACAAGTGGGACTTGGGGATCATGTCGAAAAATTACCCAGTGAACTTCCCCTAGGGTATTTGAAGAGGCTAGAGGTTGCCAGAGCATTGGCCCTAAATCCATCTTTATTGTTGTTAGACGAACCTTTAGCGGGGTTAAGTAAACCTGAAGCTGAACAAATGGCAGACCTGATATCCAACCTTCCTAGAGTCGGTCTAAGTGTAATTTTGATCGAGCACAATTTACCGCAGGTGCAGCGTATTTGCCCAACATTATACGTTCAGTCGAATGGTCGCCAGTTGGCTTTTGGAGTAACAAATGACGTTATGGCCGACCCCGCGGTAAGGCAGGCTTATCTTGGAGTGGGGGTCTAGAGATGTTGCAGATTAAGGGTTTGTGTTGTGGATATGGAGATATGACTGTTATTCGCGACATAAATTTTGAGTTACAAGAGGGAGGAACTCTTGCTCTGGTAGGCTCGAATGGCGCAGGAAAGACGACTTTATTGATGTCTGTTGCTGGTCACATCATTCCTAAATCAGGTCAAGTTCGATTAAATGGAGTTGACTTGGTTAATAAGGAGCCTGAAACGAGATGCGGTTTGGGAGTAGGGTTGGTTCCCGAGGGGCGCAGAATTTTTCCCGATTTATCAGTTTTTGAGAATCTTGTAGTGGGTGGTTATTCTCGTCCAAGTAACAACCAGTCTGAGAGTATGGCTCGCGTGTTTGAAGTTTTCCCTCGGTTATTTGATCGAAAAAACCAGCTTGCCGGCTCCCTCTCTGGAGGGGAACAGCAAATGCTCGCATTTGGGAGAGCAATGATGTCTAAACCTAACCTTTTGCTTGTAGACGAACTTTCATTGGGCCTTATGCCAAGCGTAGTAGATGAGTGCTACAACGCATTGGGGAAGTTGGTTAAAAAAGGTATTGCGGTAATACTTGTTGACCAGAATAGCGATGCAGCAATCGATTTCTGCTCCTCCACATTGATTCTTGAAACTGGCAATCAATTCTGGCACGGAAAATCTTCAGCAGCGCCCAAATTAGCGATTTGTTGATCTGCTAAAACCAGCTTTAAACCGACTCAAGTGACTGATTAAGTTACGCTTTTATGTTGCACAGGGTTTGAAACTAAATAAAGAATTAGTAGTGCTTTAGATGTTTTCTATTTTAGAATGTGTTGGACAGACCGCCTTGAGATTGGCTCGGGTCCAGTATTGCGTCTTGACTATCGGAGCTTTGAAAGGTTGGCGTACTTCGTGGGTGATGCTATCCTTTACCATGATTATTTCACTTCTTTGCTATTGTTATGTCGATCATGATGCTTCCTAGTCCCATCAATATTCCGGCCGCATGGTTTGGAGGTGAACTCGCAAAGCAGCCTGATATTTGGCACTACACACTTCAGGATGAAGAAATTCACGAGTTAATCTCAGCCGCAAGTAAATTTTGCGCATCGGGAGAAGAGCTTGGGAAGATTAACCAACAAAATTTTGTGTTAAATAAGTTTGCACTCAGGCTTTCGGCACTCCAAGAGGAACTTAAAACAGGCATTGGATTTACGCTTATTTCTGGTTTGCCAGTAGAAGAACTTGCCCCTGAAATATACTCTGCGGTTTTTTGCGGCTTGGGTAGCTATCTAGGTAAGGCGAGGTCTCAGAATGCTGCGGGGCACCTCTTGGGTCATGTGCGAGATACAGGGGCGAGCGCTAAAGATCCATCAGTAAGAATTTATCAGACCTCAGCACGTCAAACTTTTCACACTGACCGTTCAGATGCTGTCGGCTTACTATGTATAAAAGAAGCGAAAGAGGGCGGTGACTCCCTGTTGGCTTCTAGTGTAACTGCGTTCAATGAAGTAATGGTTAAGTCACCAGATTTAGCCAGAGAATTAATGTTGCCTGTCGCTTATGATCGTCGCGGGGAAATACCGACTGGTCAAAAGCCTTATATGACCATTCCGGTTGTTAACTGGTATCGGGGAAAACTAACTTGCATTTACCAAAGAGAATACATCATGTCTGCTCAACGTTATGAAGATGCACCAAAGCTGACTCAATCACAGATTGAAGCTTTTGACCTTTTCGATGAAGTTTTGAACGATGACAAAATCAACCTTAAAATGCGTTTGAGACCAGGTGACATGCAATTTGTGTATAATCACAGCCTTTTTCACGATCGAACTGGTTTTATTGATTGGCCAGAGCCTGAAAAAAAACGGCATCTCTTAAGACTTTGGCTTTCATTGCCTGGGGACAGAGAGTTACCGCCAACCTTTTCGCAAGCATATGGGAACCTCGACGTTGGTGACCGCGGTGGTGTTGTGACAAAAGAGACAATTCTTCATGCGCCAGTAGTTTCCTGGTAACAGTCTGCTTCATGCGGACTCAAGTCATTGATTATAATCCATGTTTTGGGAGGCGTGAGTTTCTATCCTATATTTCAACGGGAATCTATTTTGATAGCAAGAGACAAAAATAAATTATTTATCACCGCTGAAAAGCATTTATAGCTTAAGATGTAGGGCAAGTAAAAATAATCAAAAAATGGCTTTTTAGAGAGGAGTGGGCTGAAAGGTCATCTCCCTAAATTATATGTAAGAGGCTGTTTTCAATACCTAAAAATAAGACAAAAAAAGATTGCAGCCTGCAAATAGGCCCATAATCGCTTAGAACTCACATTGGGCCAATTAACTTGTATCCTGATGTGCCGGTAATCGCAAAGACGACAGTTTCAAGAATTAAGCCAATCGTCAAAGCCACAAAAAAGCGATTACGATCGGAAATGCCAAAATTGGTGAATATTCGCTTGCCTAAATAGTACACAAAAATAAACACAAATGCGGTCATAAGCTCGTTACCTCACAAATTTGTGACTGACCTTTTGCTTAGCAGTGCTGAAAACAAATATTTTTCGCTGCCGACGTCTTTTGTAGCTTAGTAATTATTTTTGCCACTCTTTTCCGTAGCCCCAATCATCAGTTTGGAAACATTCTTTTTCAGGCGGCCCTAACAATAATCGCCCAAAATCATCTCCGCTACGCTCAACTCTTTTCGCAAAATAAGTGTTAAAATCTTCCTCACTTTCCCAAACCTCAGCAAATTTTATAGTGTTTGTGTCTCTGGATGAGGAGGTATGAATTGAGAGGCAACCCTTGAACCCTCGAGTGAATGCTAGCTCCTCTTTTGCGAGGGCATGAAACTCGTCAAAACAACCATCTTTAGTTGTAATCGTAATATGCATGGTGATTGACATTGCTCTACCTTTCTAAGAGTGAAACTTTAGCGTATCTCGGTTTTTACCTAATCGCTGATTTCGTGTTGTGTTGCGGTATTTCTATTGGCTAATTTACACTTTTTTTTGCACATTCCTTTGCAGATCATGCCCATCCCAACGCCAATTGCCATCCCAGCTATTAGATTAAACTTTGCATTGATAAAGGTAGATAAAAACATCATTCACTACTTTCCTGTTTTAAATACAATTTTCGAAGATAATTGCTTTAGCTCTCTCGTGATCACCTCGAGAAGCCGCCAAGGCAGCAATGTTTGCAGTGTGCAGAGATGCTAACACATCTTGGGCAGCATTGCAGAATTGGCAGGTATATTTGTAAGCCGTGCTTACTGACATTATTATTCTCCATACATTCCATTCACCGACCCCGTATATATGTTAAATGTTATTGTTATATCCAATGCCAGTAAGTGCGGTATTTTAGCACATGTACTTATACCCGTTTTTTATTGTTCGACTAGATCTTAACGGGGAAGGTGCGGCCTCTGTGTTTTACGTCGCTTGCAAACTGATCTTTGATAGTGGTTATAATCCATATGAAAAAAACTCCACTTGTCTATCATCGCGCCTACGATATACCGCTCCCAGAGAATCATCGCTTTCCTGGATCAAAATATAGCGTGCTTCTGAAGATTCTTGAGAGCGAAGGTTTAATAAAAAGTTTCCTAAAATACAGTCCTAAACCTGCAACTGCAGCACAATTGTCAATCGTTCATGATCAAAATTATCTGCAAGCTGTTGAGTTAGGCAACTTATCTAAGCAACATGAAACAAGAATAGGACTGCCATGGAGCGAAATACTCAGAAGTCGCTCTTTTTTAGTAGCAAATGGAACCCTGCTGGCTGCACAGCTCGCTCTGCAAACTGGTATAGCTTGTCATGCGGCAGGCGGCACACATCACGCACATTCGGACTTTGGAGCAGGCTTTTGTATTTTTAATGATTTGGCCTATGCGTCACGTGCTTTAATTGAACTTAAACTCGCACAAAAAGTTCTGATCTTCGACTGTGATGTTCATCAAGGAGATGGAACCGCAAGAATACTGGCAAAAGATAAAAATATTTTTACTTGTTCAATCCACTGTGCGGACAACTATCCAGCAAAAAAAGCCAAAAGTGATCTCGACATTCCAATTCCAAGAGGAGCTGGCGATGAGCAATATTTATCTTTGTTGGGGCAATGTTTGTCTAAAATAGACCGCACTAACTTTATTCCTGACTTGGTAATTTATGACGCGGCGGTTGACGTGCACGCTAGAGATAAGCTTGGTCTCCTTCAAATGACCTCAGATGGCATCGAGGCGAGGGATAGGTATGTTTTGTCACATTTCAAAAAACGGCAGATACCGATCGCCACGACAATGGGTGGCGGATACGGTGAAACATCGGAGGAAGTAGCTAACCGTCATTGCATTATTTACAAAGTAGTAGAATCAATTTTTAAGAAATGAAGCTAAGTCAATTGATTTGGCAATTCTATCAATTCTCTCATTTCTTCTAAAAAACTTTGAAAGGATTAATTTTTGAATAATAAAGAATCTATCATTACAAATTTAAATCAAATCTGCGTGTTTTTTATTGTTTTTCCT
>QCPZ01000018.1 GCA_003212345.1 SAR116 cluster bacterium AG-447-A06 | reverse complement strand
TTCTTAAGAACTTCCTTACCGCCGGGCCAGGACTTGCTCAAACGATTCATTACATAAACATACTGTTGGCTTGCCATGGTTTTAAAGTCCTTTTTACAAGGGTTGCTAGTCAAACGGTTCCAGCACAGAACAACAAAGTGGATACCTGCTGAGGCAAGCATTTATGAGCGCTGCCTGTCTAATTCTCAACCGTGCGCCCTTATTTATCTTTTTTTTTCATAATATGCCAGCCCCGATCACGTATACATGGGGAACCAGGGGAAAAGAGCCGTTATCTTCCACTTGCGTCAATCTGCGTATTGGGTTCTATTATAGTTTGTATGGTCTAATTCACCTCTGATGACCCGGAAACAACTCTGATGATAACGACAATTCCACCAGTTGGCATATTAATTGATTTGCCGTTTGGCGTTTTAATGTGGACGAGTGTCGCGCATTTTTTACTCACTGTGGTGATGAAAGAAGATGCTGCTTTCATTATTTTGAGAGTTTTACGCAGTGCCAATTCTCCAATTCATCGGGCGATTAATCTAATAAAACCTAGCTTTATTATCACGCGCCTAACACCCCTTTATTGCGCACTAGTATTGTTTATTTTGCGCTATTACCTTTTGCCATTGCTGGTTGGATTTGAAGTTTGGAATTTCTACGATATGCCACTAGAACGCCTTCTATTATCAGCATGGGCGGATCTGGGTTTCTGAGCGCCTAGTTATGGGCTGACATGCTGGGTGTAAAGGGCCTCGATAGTGGGTGTTAGCGCTTACGGCGATTGTACAACACGTGTTTTGCGACGAACTTTACCAGCAGGGTCAACTTGCCATAATTGCTGGCCATTTGCATCCTCAAGAAGTAACAGAACATGGCCCTTCTCTGTGAGGCTAGCACTGGTTACTTGGCTGTCAGAAGGTATCATCAGTTCATGTGCTTGGAGATTTTGGGTCGCCTCTACACCGTTGAGTCGGCTGTATACGGTAACAACAATGACCGCAAGTGCGGCAAAGATTAACACCGCCATGATGATGACCATTGCTTTGATCAAACCAAGGTGACGCTCAAGAGGGGATAGAGCGCTATCTCTTTTAGCTAACGTATCAATGTCTGCTAGTTGTGGGGCTTTTGTAGTGGCCATTTTTGCGCTATTACTTTGATCCATGATCTATTCCTCTGACGATCAACCAACGACTCACACTGTGCTCGCGGCAGACGATAGCCCCTCTGAGCGGATAGACCGATTTCTGACGGTCCATTTGGCCACGCCAAGCCGTCCATTGTCACGAAGTCGGGTCAAAGCTTTGATCTTAGCGGGACAGCTTAGCGAAGATGGTCGCACCCTAACTGATCCATCAGCATCGGTCAAACCAGGCTCACACTACTTGCTGACGCT
Organism: SAR116 cluster bacterium AG-447-A06; assembly: GCA_003212345.1. GTDB lineage: Bacteria > Pseudomonadota > Alphaproteobacteria > Puniceispirillales > Puniceispirillaceae > UBA3439. The sequence goes on along the minus strand of QCPZ01000018.1, from coordinate 28,871 downwards.
ACCTCCACCTATTGATGCGGTGCCTAAAGCCGAAAATATTGCGCTAGACATACTTTTTGAGGACAAGCACCTACTTGTGCTCAACAAACCGGCTGGCCTTGTCGTCCATCCCGCGCCCGGATCATTGACCGGTACCCTCGTTAACGCATTGATTGCACATTGCGGGCCATCTTTAACCGGCATTGGGGGAGTGATGCGACCCGGCATTGTTCATCGCCTCGATAAGGACACATCAGGAACAATGATAGTAGCAAAAACCGATGTGGCGCACTTAAGACTGGTGGAAATGTTCGCCGCACATGATCTCGATAGGCGCTACCAGGCACTTGTTTGGGGCACCAGCATTAAATGTGGGGGCATTATAGACCAACCAATTGGCCGAGCCAGCTATGACCGGAAACGGCAAGCCATAACAACAAAAGGTAGGAATGCGAGGACCATTTGGCAGATATTGCGCCAATTTCCTCCATTTGGCTCTCATATAGAATGCAGACTAGAAACTGGCCGTACCCACCAAATACGAGTGCACTTGGCACATGTTGGACATGGAGTAATAGGTGATCCTTTGTATGGGCGCGCCCCACGCGCAGCACAAATGCCTGATAATTTTGCCCGAAATGGGCTGTCGCAAATGCGAAAATTCAATAGGCAGGCCTTGCACGCCGCATATCTCGGCTTTTCGCATCCTGTTACGGGCGAGGCGCTATCTTTCGAAACGCCCTTGCCGGCCGATATGGCTTCCCTACTGGCATTGATTGAGGGTACCGTTTCCGCGCGTGCGCGCGGCGAAACCGGCTCAACTGGTTAAACCTATTTTTGCAAAAAATATAGTAAATAGATCATGGTTCATGTCATATTTGTGCGAAAATTAGAATTATAGAAAAACTGTTTTGCCAAAAAGAGCCTTAATCCTAAACAACATCTGTGGTTAATTACCCCATGCCGCCGGGTGCAGTCTAATTAAAGGACCCAAACTCGGCAGTAATGTGAATTGTTCAGCCCCGAGGAGATGTAGGATGGCCGGAAAATCAACGCTACCCGTTTTAAGCCCGGATGGTAACCTGTCACGCTATCTTGACCAAATACGGTCCTTCCCTATGTTGGAACCGAGTGAGGAATACATGCTCGCAAAATCATGGAAAGACAAGGGCGATGTTAAGGCTGCTCACAAGCTTGTGACCAGTCATTTAAGGCTCGTCGCGAAAATTGCAATGGGCTATCGAGGATATGGGCTTCCAGTATCTGATCTTATCTCTGAAGGCAATCTTGGCATGATGCATGCCGTCAAAAAGTTCGAACCAGAGAAAGGGTTTCGCCTGGCCACCTACGCAATGTGGTGGATCAAAGCAGCAATTCAGGAGTACATTTTGCGCTCTTGGTCCTTGGTCAAAATCGGTACAACAGCGGGCCAAAAAAAGTTGTTTTTCAATCTCCGCCGTATCAAGGGGCAGATCCAAGCCATAGATGACGGCGATCTAAAACCAGAACATGTAACCCAAATTGCAACTCGTTTGGACGTGTCTGAACGCGAGGTAATCTCAATGAACCAGCGAATGGCTGGTAACGATCGCTCGTTAAATGTTCCACTGAACCGTGACGGCGAGGGCACGGGTGAGTGGCAAGACTGGTTGGAAGATGACAGTACCGACCAAGAAACCACATTTGCTGAAGTGGAGGAATACAATGCACGCCGTGACCTAATGGTTGGAGCGATGCAGGGGTTAAATGCGCGTGAACAACGCATATTGGAAGCACGTCGTCTCAGTGAACCGCCGTTAACGCTGGAAGATCTGGCCACCGAATTCGGCGTAAGTCGTGAGCGTATCCGGCAAATCGAAGTGCGCGCTTTCGAAAAGCTTCAAAAAGCCGTACGCGACAAGGCCTCCACTTTGCAGCTTTTGCCATTAGCTGGTGACTTTGAATCATAACGTTGTAGACCGGAGAGCTGATATTACGAAAACGTTGATGCCCTAGCCTTCAAACGGGTCTTTCACTAAAATAGTATCCTCCCGCTCTGGGCTGGTTGATAGCACCGTGACTGGTAACTTCGTGAGCTTCTCAAGACGGCGAATATAATTCACGGCATTAATGGGCAAATCGGCCCAGCTACGCGCCCCAAAAGTCGGCTCTGACCACCCCGGCATTTCCTCGTAAACCGGCTTGCACGCCGCTTGTGATTCGGCATTGGACGGAAAGTAATCTATAACCTTATCGGTGCCATCAATCTGATAACCAATGCAGATTTTCAGGGCTTTGAACCCATCAAGAACATCTAGCTTGGTCAATGCCATGCCCGAAATACCAGCCACGTGACCGGCTTGTCGGACCATAACAGCATCAAACCAACCACACCGCCTTTTGCGGCCCGTAACTGTGCCAAATTCACGACCACGCAGGCCCATATTATCACCGTCATCACCACAATCCTCAGTGGGAAAAGGCCCGCTGCCGACACGCGTTGTATAGGCCTTGGTAATTCCAAGAACAAACCCAATGTCGGTTGGGCCAGTGCCAGCACCGGTAGCCGCCTGACCAGCAACTGTGTTACTAGAGGTCACAAACGGGTAAGTACCATGATCAATATCAAGCATGACGCCTTGTGCTCCCTCAAACAAAACACGCCTGTTGGCAGAACGCGCGTCGGCAAGACAGCGCCAGCTTTGCCCGACATAGAGCAGAAGCTCATCACGCATAGCCAAAAGTTCAGCCCGCATTTTATTAGCATCTACCATTGCATGTCCCGCGGCACCAAGCCAAACATTGTGATAAGCAACAAGCGCATCAAGTTTTTCGGTTAGCACCGACTCTGATGCCAGGTCGCCAAACCGAACTGCCCGGCGAGCAACTTTATCTTCATACGCAGGACCTATACCACGGCCGGTAGTACCAATTTTCTCGGCACCTCGTAGGGCTTCCCGCGCTGCATCTACCGCCTGATGAATCGGCAGGATCAGCGAAGCAGACTCCGAAACAAGCAGGTTCGAAGGGCTTATGAGGACCCCCTGATCACGCAAAGTGGCAATTTCCGTCAACAAATGCGCTGGATCTATGACGACCCCGTTGCCAATAACCGATAATTTTCCTGGCCGCACAATGCCAGATGGTAACAGCGATAACTTATATTCAACGCCATCAATTACCAGCGTATGTCCGGCATTATGTCCACCTTGAAACCGGACAACAACATCGGCACGGTTGGATAGCCAATCGACAATTTTGCCTTTGCCTTCGTCACCCCATTGGGCACCAATTACCGCTACATTTGTCATGAAAAAACCTTTATTCAACAAAGGGAGTGATGGCGAGAACTAAGGACTGAAAAAATCCCGTCGCTGAAAACGCACCAATACATCCAAGCATGAGGTAAAACCTGATAACCACCCGGCCACATGGAAGTCCTTTACTCATAGCAGATTTCACGCTTCAAAGGCAATGCTGTCATCACTCGCCCCTGGGGTTAGATTGGTCATTATGATACATGCCAAAACACGGGCTAGTGGTTAAGTGTAGCCTATTCGCCAAGCGGTGGGAATTGCAGCGAATCAACACGCACTACCTGTTCGAGACCGCGAATTTTAGGCAACACGGACGCTGGCAATCCACCATCAATTTCAACAAGGGCAATCGCTTCACCGCCCGCCTCACGCCGGCCAAGGTGGAAAGTCGCAATATTGATACCATGCTTACTGCAAAGGCTTCCAAGATCACCAATGAAGCCTGGCTTGTCGTAATTGCGCAAATATAAAAGATAAGGTGGAAAGTCCGACTCAACAGCGATGTGCTGGACTTCAACGATCCGCGGCTTATTGCCACCAACCAATGTACCGGCAATGGTGCGCTCGCCGCCCATGTGGGAGATAGTGACTCTAAGTAAGCTCTCATAATCGCATTGCCGGTCATGCCGAATGGTTGATACCGCAATGTCATTCGATGATGCCACAGCCGCCGCATTCACCATATTTACTGACTCCATGAACGGTCCAAGCCAACCAGCAAGAGTTGCCGCCACAATAGGGTCTGGATTCAGATCAGCAGCCTTGCCATCCAGTTCAATCACAATCCCAGTTATACCAGCCGCTTGCACTTGGCCCAAAAATCCACCAAGCAACCCGCCTAGCGTCATGTAAGGTTTCAGAATGGGTGCCTCCTTTGCAGATACCGATGCCATATTAAGTGCATTTGTTATCGCGCCCTTTATTAGGTAATCGGCCATTTGATCAGCGATTTGAAGTGCAACCTTTTCCTGGGCTTCGGTTGTACTAGCTCCAAGGTGAGGTGTTGCAATCACATTTTCAAAGCTAAATAAAACATTATCTTTTGCTGGTTCTACCTCAAACACATCAAAGGCCGCGCCAGCAACATGCCCACTTTTTAATGCAGCCGCCATAGCCAACTCATCAACGAGACCACCACGTGCGCAATTAATTATGCGGACCCCTTTTTTAGTTTTGTTCAGCGCGTTGGCATCTACAATATTGCGGGTTGCATCCGTGAGCGGCGTATGAAGCGTTATAAAATCAGCCCGTTTCAACAAGTCATTAAGTTCAAGTTTTTCAATACCAAGCCTTTTTGCATTTTCTGGGCTGAGATAGGGATCATAACCAACAACACGCATTTTCAATCCTTGGGCACGTTCGGCAACAATAGTTCCTATATTGCCGCATCCTATCAAACCCAGCGTTTTTCCGGTAATTTCGGTTCCCATAAAACGAGATTTTTCCCATTTTCCAGCTTTTGTTGATGCGTTTGCTTCAGGGATTTGGCGCGCAAGGGCCAGAATCATTGTAATTGCATGTTCAGCCGTCGTTACCGAATTACCGTGCGGAGTGTTCATCACAATTACGCCACGTTTAGTGGCAGCCCCAATATCAACATTGTCAATACCTATGCCAGCACGGCCAACAACTTTCAGATTGGCCGCAGCGTCCAGCACCTCTTCCGTGACCTTGGTTGCCGAACGAATAGCTAAACCATCATAGTCACCAATAATTTTCAGCAACTCGTTAGGTGACAAACCTAGTTTCACGTCAACATCAACGCCACGTTCCATAAATATCTTGGCTGCGCGGGCGCTAAGCTCATCACTTATAAGTACTTTTGGCATAGCCTTACCTCAATTCTCATTTATTCTTCACAACAGTTTAACGCTTACGACTGTGCCGATACAGATCGCTGTTGCGCAACTTCAGCATAGGCCCAATCTAGCCATGGCAGTAATGCCGCAATATCGTCGGTTTCAACCGTCGGCCCAGCCCAGATCCTAATGCCCGGGGGGGCGTCTCGGTATGAGGCGGCGTCAAGGGCGACCCCTTCATTCTCGAGACGTTTAGTTAGCTGCAAAGCAACCTCAGCTTTTTCTGTATCATTAAGTTCGACAAACCATGGATCCGTAATTGCCAAGGTAATGCTAGTATTGGATATAGTTGCTGGTTCTTTAGCAAGAAAGCTAAAAAAAGGAGTGGTCTTCTCCCATTCCTTGACAATGTCTAGGCTTGCTTCTGAACGTGCAATTAACGCTGGCAAACCGCCAATTGATTTCGCCCAGTTCAAAGCGTCAACCACGTCTTCGACAGCTAGCATAGATGGCGTATTTATTGTCATTTCTCCAAAGATGCCCTCATTCAGCATGCCCTTAGCGGTTAAGCGAAACAGTTTTGGAATGGGCCAGTTTGGTACATGCGTCTCCAACCGTTCCACCGCACGTGGCGAGAGAATCAGCACACCATGCCCGCCCTCGCCGCCAAGTGATTTTTGAAAGCTAAAGGTCACGGCATCAAGCTTGTTCCATGGTAATTCCATCGCGAAACAGGCAGATGTTGCATCAGCAATTATCAGGCCGGCGCGATCATCAGGAATCCAGTCGCCATCGGGCACTTTTACCCCCGACGCGGTTCCATTCCAAGTAAACAAAACATCGTTGGCAAAATCGATAGCCTCAAGATCAGGCAATTGGCCATATGGAACAACATGGGTTATGGGATCAATTCTCAGCTGATTTACAGCATCCTGTAGCCAATCCTTACCAAATGATTCCCACGCCAGCACTTCAACCCTACGGGCACCAAGCATTGACCACATGGTCATTTCAACTGCGCCAGTATCTGATCCGGGGACGATACCAATACGATACGTATCAGGTAAGCCAAGAATGTCTCGTGCCAGCGTCATCGCATTATTTATTTTCTGTTTTGCTGGTTTTGATCGATGCGATCGACTGATACAAGCATCATCGAGAGCGGCTGGCGACCATCCGGGACGTTTTTTTGTTGGACCGGAAGAAAAATACGGTGCAGCCGGCCGAATAGACGGTTTGGCATATCTTGTCATAGCAAATTCTCATGCTCAATTGTAGCCATCCGTTGGGGGATGACGGCCCGCAAAAAGAAATCGCATAAAAGCTCAGCCCAAGTCAACATAACGTCTGGGCCAGAGGCAAAAATAAATCACCATGTGTTTACTAATTGATTTTTATGTATTCTTATCTACTTCCTCCTTAATGCGCAAAATCAACGCATCCATCGTAGCCGTCAACAGCGGTTCGGATTCCGCATCGACCATAACCCGGATTAAGGCTTCGGTTCCTGAGGGGCGCACAAGGACACGTCCCCGCGTGCCTAATCCAGTTTCTATTTCTCGAATAGCCGCTTGCAAAGGCTCACGCTGTAAAATAATTGGGTCGATGCCAGTCAAGTTTTCAAGGCGCTGCGGGCTCGGTTTAAAACCATTAAACAGCGCGCTAGCCTTTTTTGTGCTGCTTTTCAAGAGTGTTAGCATTTGTAAGGCGGTTAACAGACCGTCACCGGATCTTGCGAAGTCAGTCATCAAAATGTGGCCTGACGGCTCACCACCAAGATTCAATTCATCATTGCGCATTTTTTCCAGAATATAACGATCTCCCACAGCTACACGGTGCAAATCTATATTTGCTTTTCCTAGCATCGTCTCAAGTCGGCGATTACTCATCACTGTACCCACCACAGTATTTCTGGACAACGTGCCTTTTTCCTGCATAGCTAGGGCGAGGCAACCCAGAATTTGATCGCCATTGATAACGGTACCGTTTTCATCTGCCATAATCAGTCTGTCCGCATCACCATCAAGGCAAATACCCGCATCAGCGCCATGCGCAACAACCGCCGCGCCCATTACTTGCGGGTGAACCGCGCCACAATCTTCGTTAATATTTAATCCATCTGGCATTATCGCCAACGGTATTACTTCGGCTCCCAATTCATAAAGGGTATCCGGCGCAGTACGATAAGCAGCCCCGTTTGCACAATCAACTACGAGCTTTAACCCGTCAAGACGTGTACGACCCGGCAGAGTTGATTTGGCAAATTCCACATAACGGCCAACAGAATCAAGCATACGGCGTGCCCGTCCCAACTCGTGTGGCTTGGCAAGGGCAATCGGCACCTTAGCAAGAGCTGCGATTTCAGACTCGATGCGATCATCAAGTTTAAAACCATCGGGACCAAATAACTTAATTCCATTATCATGATGGGGGTTATGGCTGGCCGATATCATCACCCCTAGTTCCGCTCGAAGCGAGCGTGTTAAATGGGCAACAGCCGGTGTTGGGATAGGGCCAAGTAAACGGCAATCAAGACCAATTGAGCTGAATCCCGCCACCATAGCCGCCTCCAACATATAACCGGATAGGCGCGTATCCTTACCGATAACGACTATGGGCCGCGTATTGGTGGATCGATTGTTATGATCAGCAAACCAACGGCCAGCCGCCAGTGCCAAACGCACGACCGCTTCTGCCGTCATAGGCCCCGTATTAACCCTTGCCCGCACTCCATCAGTTCCGAATAACCCTGCCATACTCTCTCCCCATCGTCCCGACAATAATAGGACTGCAATTGCTGCCAGTTGAACAGCTTGGCACACCACCTTTGCCAATAACATTTGCTTCTAATAATGTTCCACCACAATAGAGTAGCTCTTCACTCTTTCACAAGTGTACAGAGCATAAGCTTTAAAACAGCCAGAGACCTTATCAATCTGCATTGCGCAACGCCAACTCAATTGCTAGGGCTTGCGCCGTCTCAGCAACATCATGAACCCGGATAATATGAACTCCCTGTCTCCATGCCTCTGTCGCTAAAGCCAGCGATCCTGGGAGCCGGTCTTTGGCCGGCTCTCCCTTGGACAATTTGGCAATCGCAGATTTCCGGCTTGCTCCAAACAACACCACAACTCCAAGGCCTTGAAACAATGACAACCAATTCACAAGCTGCAAATTATGCCTAACAGACTTGCCAAACCCAAAGCCAGGGTCAACAGCAATTGCCGATGCCGGAATACCAGCGTCAATCGCAGCATTGACTCTTTTGCTAAGAAACTCATAAATATCAATAGGTGCAAAATCGTAACTTGGGCTCTTCTGCATGGTTTTTGGCGTGCCCTGCATGTGCATTATCACTACCGGCGCCTTACTAGCAGCAGCAGCAGCCATTACCCCATCGCCTTGTAATCCGTTAACATCATTTATAATCGACGCTCCTGCTTCGGTGGCTCGGGTCATTACCGCCGCATGGCGCGTATCGACTGATATCCGCATATTATCGCGCACTAAGCCAGTAATAGAGGGTAAAATGCGCGCTAATTCCTGATTAAGGGTGATCGATGCGGCGCCTGGACGGGTTGACTCACCGCCGATATCAATGATTGATGCACCGTCGGCCCACATGGCCTTGCCCATTTGAATCGCTTTGGCTGGGCTAAGATTCACACCGCCATCAGAAAAACTGTCCGGGGTCACATTCAAAACTCCCATCAAATGTATACGGTCCATTTGAAGGCCAGCAAAATCAGGACGTGCAGCGACAAACTTGTTTAAAGCGGCGCTGGCAAGGTTCCTATCATCAGCAGATGCCAAAAGTTGGTCACAACTCATCCGACTTGCAACATAGCCGTTGTCCGGACACGCCATCACAACATCAATTAAATCAAAATTGGCGCGACCGCCGGCAAGGCTATGGCCACCGAAGGATGTGATAACTGGACGCAGCCATGTTAATTGGGAAAAAGGCGGCGCTTGCGGCACCGCCTCATATACAACCTTGCTATCCTTGGCTGATTTCATGGAACCACGCGCTAGGCAGGTTCGCTGCCAGGCTTTTTGGGTCGCCCAGTTCCGGGAAGTCCGGTGCGTGATTTACGCTTTGGCTTTTGATTGATCGGTGTATCGTCAGCATCTTTGCGAACAAGCTTGCCGCCTTCAACGATGATTTTTACCTCGTTCCCATCGAGCGTTTCATACTCTAGCAAGCCCTGTGCGAGACGTTCTAGCTCAACATCATATTTTGTTAGAATGGTAGTTGCGCTCTTGTAAGCTTCGTCAACAACACGTCTCACTTCTTTATCAATGATCGATGCTGTAGCGTCGGCGACATTTTTCTGCTGCGAAACTGAACGCCCAAGGAATACTTCCTGTTCATCCGCACTGTAAGCCAAGAAGCCCAACTTCTCCGACATACCCCATTCAGTAACCATACGGCGCGCCATGTCGGTTACCATGCGGATGTCTGATGAAGCTCCCGTCGTAATCTTATCTTCACCAAATATCAATTCTTCGGCTATGCGTCCCCCACAAGCGACACACAAATCGGCGTGAATTTTGTCGCGTGCAAGGGAAATACGGTCACCTTCTGGCAAACGCATTACCATACCAAGAGCACGTCCTCGCGGAATAATTGTCGCTTTATGGATCGGATCCGATGCCGGACAATGCAAGGCTACCACTGCATGCCCCGCCTCGTGATAAGCCGTCAAACGTTTTTCCTCATCAGTCATCACCATTGATCGGCGTTCCGATCCAAGCATAACCTTGTCTTTTGCCTCTTCAAATTCCGCCATCGAGACAGTGCGCCGCCCCTTTCGCGCCGCTAGCAGCGCAGCTTCGTTAACCAGATTGGCGAGATCTGCACCTGAAAACCCTGGCGTGCCGCGAGCAATTACTCGTGGCTCGACTCCCTCGGCAAGTGGAGTTTTTCGCATGTGAACTTTTAAAATTTTCTCGCGGCCCATTACATCTGGATTCGGTACGACAACCTGCCGGTCAAATCGCCCCGGGCGCAGCAATGCCGGATCAAGAACGTCAGGACGGTTGGTGGCGGCAATCAGGATCACTCCCTCGTTAGCCTCAAAACCATCCATCTCTACAAGCATTTGGTTTAAAGTCTGTTCGCGCTCATCATTGCCGCCGCCAAGACCGGCACCACGGTGCCGCCCAACAGCGTCAATTTCGTCAATGAAGATGATACAAGGCGCGTTTTTCTTTCCTTGTTCAAACATATCGCGCACGCGACTAGCACCGACACCAACAAACATTTCCACAAAATCAGATCCAGAAATTGTGAAAAATGGCACGTTTGCTTCACCGGCAATGGCCTTAGCAAGCAATGTTTTGCCCGTACCGGGAGGCCCAACAAGCAACACGCCTTTCGGAATTTTACCACCGAGGCGTTGAAACTTGCCTGGGTCCTTCAGAAACTCAACAACTTCTTCCAATTCGGTTTTGGCTTCATCAATACCGGCAACATCCTCAAAAGTCACGCGGCCCTGATGCTCAGTCAGCAATTTTGCCCGGGACTTGCCAAATCCCATCGCACCGCGAGATCCTCCTTGCATTTGCCGCATGAAAAAAATCCAAATCCCGATAAAAAGCAACATCGGGAACCAAGATAGTAAAATTGAGAAGAAGCTTGGCATGCCGCTATCTTCTGGCGTCGCGACAATCCGCACATCATTTTCATCAAGAACCTTCACCACATCGGTTGAGGGCGGCATGACGGTAGTAACAACGCGGCCTGTACCGGTTTTACCGCGCAAATTACGCCCATCTATTAGCACCTCTTCAATCTGGTTCGTTTTGACCTGCCCCACAAAATCAGAATATGCCACCTCGTCAGATGGAGTGCCCGTTGATGGGCTTTGAAACATGTTAAACAGTCCCATTAAAGCTGCGCCAAAAACGAGCCAGATAATTATGTTACGTGCCAAATTATTCACGATATTTTTCCTATCAAAGTATCAGCATGGAACGCTGGTCTGTGTGTTGGCAAGAAACACTGGGTTTTTCGCCATTCCTAAAAAGCTGGCCGCTAACGGGGTAGCCAGCTGATATTTCCCGTAACACCCAATTTGGGGATAGATCAACCCACCGTCAAGGGTTGTTAGCACAGGAATTGCTTGGCGCGCCCGATGTGGCATCAAATGCCAGTCTTCTGGCATATTTTTGGCGATTATCGCCCGATCAAAATTATCCGAAACTTTGCCCGTGTCGCCAAGAGCGTGCAGTGTTCCTTCCTGTTGGCTTTTTACCAGCCAACATCCCGCAAATACCACTTCATTGCCAGCCCGGATGGGCATTGTGCTCAAATGACGGCCAGTCTCCCGAAACAAGCGGTAGATTGTGGTTTCTTCCTTGTCATTGCTGCCGAGGCCTTTTTTCGACAGAAGCGGGCTAAAATGGCAGCCACCAATGGTCGCCGAAAGGCCATCATCAATGCGGTTGCGCAGTTCGTCTAAAGCTGCCCCTGATGGAGCATAACGACTACCCGAGATTGACATCACAAGGCGGCGCATCAATAGCGCAAAGCGAAACGTTGGAAGGTCAACCAATTGCTTAATAACTATCGTCGCATAGCCAGCACCATGCCACTTTACGGCTTCTTCAAGCGGACGATCATTCGCATTTGTTGCGGCTTCGGTTAGTTTTGCAGAGATCAGGCCAAGACGGCAAAGCTGATCCGATGATGGCTCCTCGCCCCTTTTAACGAGATTACCAAGCAACTGTCTAATGCGAACCCGCTCAAATTGCCGGTCTTTGTTACTAGGATCATCTTCAAAGGCATATCCAAAGTGGTAGCAAACACGCAGCAATTGTTCACGTGACCATCCTAATAGTGGACGTGATATCTTGATACCATGTTGAGTACGGGTTGATGGAATTCCGGCAAGGCCAATTAGGCCAGACCCCCTCAAAAGCCGCATCGCAATGGTTTCGGCCTGATCACCCGCATGATGCGCGAACAAAACTACCGCCTGCCGATCACGTGCAACCGATATCAGAACTTGGTACCTTCGTAAACGGGCCCATTCCTGTAAACCAGATGTTGGCCGCGGACCATCAATGGAAATAATATCGCTAGCAACCCCGTGAGAGCGCATCTGATCTTGAACACGGCTTGCCTCAGCAAAAGATTGCCTCCGTAACCCATGATCAACAATTACCGCAAGATGCCGTTTACCGACGGCATTTGCGTATTGTTGCGTTAATAGTGCCAAGGCAGAACTATCCGCTCCACCAGACAGCGCGGTTAGGTAAGAACTGTGAACATCTAACTGAAGTTCCTGCATGGCCAAGGCAAAACGGGATTGAACATCGGCAACAATGTTTTTTGACTTGTTAGTTGGCATTCCGACTGACCCACCGGTGTTCGCACCGGCTGTCATATCAACCCTCGCACTTAGCAGCAGCACTGAGAGCAGCAAGCTGTGTCACGAAGGACTCAGGTGGCGTATCCAGAAGCTTTGGCAGTGATGCATAGATTTCACAGGCCTGTTCTGGTGGCGCAAAATGCGAGACAGACTCAGCAATCCACATTGTGGTGTCAACAAGTCGAGCATCTCTGGGGTAAACACTATTAAACTCGGAAAAAGTCATAGCTGCCTTTTCATATTCACCTCGCATGAACTGGACTCGACCTAACCAGAATGTGGCATCGGCCTGCCGTTCGTGACCTACATTGAAAATACGAAATTCAGAAAAGGCACGTTCCGCAGTTTCAAGGTCATTCTGCAAAGCCCGCCCCAGAGCAAATCGATATTGTTCTTCAGGACTGACTGCCGGCAACACCTCAGGTTCGGCCAGAACAACCTGCTCAACTTCCACGGAAGAGCCGATCTCGCCTTTTGATTTATCTGCATTGGCTGTGGCGCCTGCGTTATCCTCTCCTGTTCCTTCCGTTTTGGATGCGCTTTCATCTGTTTTTGACCTCGTAATAGGATCCTTTACCCCCAGTTCGCGATTTAACGCACCCTCCTCAACAGACCATCGTGTCACACCACTGTTGCTGTCACGGCTCATTTGGACGGTAGCAGGGGCATCTGCAGCGGTTGTATCCTGCTGGGCTGCTGCTGACGCAACGACGTCACCGCCAAGGGTGATAAGAGTTTGAACACGCTTTTCCAATCGCAAGAGCCGGAATTCGGTGTCTGAGGTGATTTCCAGCGTGCGTTCCATGCGGCGGCTCGTCATGGCCAGCGTATCATTCAGCTTTTCCATTTCAGCTCGCAGTGCGTTCAGATCTGCTACTTGAGCGGTACCAGCATGCGCTGAACTGGACCCAAGTTGTTCAACTTTCAGTTTGATTTCACGTAAATCCTTCTCAACGACACCGCGAATTTCCTTTAGTCCTTGTTCCAAAATATCCATACGCTGCTGATGACGTGTCAATAGCGCGCTTGTGTTTGACGAAGCATCCCCACTGGTAACCACGCTTTGCGCGGAAGCATTCATCGGCAGCAACAGACCCGCTACCACCAAAAAGAAAATCTGTTTTTTCATTAGGTTTGTTCCCAGTATAAAAACTAAAAAATAATGAACACGTGCAATTTTTGTTACATTAAGCGCAGTTTTTGGCAGAAATTAGGCAAAAAAAAGAGGAGCCATCGCTCCCCTTTCTAGCTTTTTTTTGGCTAATTAAGAACTGTGGCCGCGCGGCGGTTCTTTTCCCAAGAGCCCTCATTAGACCCTGAAACTGCTGGGCGCTCCTTGCCATAGGATACCGTACGAATACGCGCCGAATTTAACCCTTTCGCAAGCAAGTAATCGCGAACTGCAGTTGCTCGGCGATCACCGAGGGCAAGATTGTATTCGCGGGTGCCGCGCTCGTCGGCATGCCCTTCTACAATAACTACCAGTGCGGGGTTGACATTAAGAAATGCTGCCTGCCTATCAAGTGTAGCTTGCGCCTTGCCACCCAGTTCAGCACTGTCAAATCCAAAATAAACCGTGTTACCCACCTGTGCCAACTTTTCAGCATCGCTCATTTGCGTTGCAGAAGTCGCGCTACTTGGCGCTGTTGCTGTTGCTGTTGCTGGCGCTGATGCAGTAGCAGAAGCGCTTCCCGTTGCACTGCTTGATGAACTACCAGAGGCACTGTCACCGGTAACATTCGAGGCTGTTTCACAAGCAGCAAAAAGGAACGCTACCGCAAAAAGAGCGAGGAGTCGTTGAAACATCTATATGCTCCCAATTTGTTTGTCCGGCAAGCCGGATGAGTTTTATTCGCGTTATCAGGTGACCAAATAAATAACTCGCACTGCACAGTCACGACATTCATCTAACGGAAGCACCTAACTAGGCCGTATCTCAAAGCCCATACTATAACCCCTGCATAACTTAAAAACTAACAGAATGAAACCAAAAAATTGGTTTACAACCTTAGAAATAAGAATTTGCTGACATCGGTTGAGACCAATAACAGTGACTGTCCACCTCTCGCATGCATCCGCACACCATTAAGAACAGAAAAAACAAAGCTGTAAAAAAAAGTGCGAATATCACTCATCGTGTTACATCGCCCGTTAAAACGATGTTTTCCCATTTAGCCTCAACGCAAGGCTGGTGACCATGCAGGATCTGAAGCGTCAGATGGAGTAATGATGGGCGTTTCATTAAATCCTGTAATATCAATTCGATAAACACGGGTTTCACCACCGCTGCCGTCAGCTTCGAAGGGCTGCTGTTTAAAGTACATTAAAACACGTCCATTAGGTGCCCAAGTTGGTCCCTCCACAAGGAATCCTTTCGCAAGCAGGCGTTCACCGGAACCATCCACTTTCATTACCCCAATGTAGAATTGGCCGTTTGCCATTTTTGTGAACGCAATAATGTCACCGCGCGGCGACCAAACTGGTGTTGCATAGCGCCCTTGGTTAAAACTAACCCTTCTTACATTGCTGCCGTCCGCATCCATCACGTAAAGCTGTTGACTGCCGCCACGGTCCGAATTGAATACAATCTTTTTACCATCCGGCGAATAGGATGGTGATGTGTCGATTGAGGCTGAATATGTTAATCGGTTAATTGCTTGGGTGCGCATATCCATTTCGTAGATATCTGTCATGCCATTTTGCGCAAGGCTCATGATCAATTTATCCCCTGACGGAGCAAATCTCGGAGCAAAGGTCATCCCAGGAAACGAGCCAAGCCGTTCAGTTCGTCCTGTCGCAATTTCAAAGAGATAGACATTGGGTTCATCATTGAAATAATTAAGGTAGGCAATTTCATTAGCTGTTGGCGAGAAGCGTGGAGTCAAAACCAAGTCTGCACCTGACGTTAGATATTGATGGTTATGCCCATCCTGGTCCATTATCGCCAATCGTTTCAGCCGGCGGCTTTGTGATCCCGACTCAGCCACATAGACAACTCTGGTATCGAAATAGCCAATATCACCGGTGAACTCTTCATAAACAAAGTCAGCTATTTGATGCGCTATCCGCCGAATGCCATTGCGATCCGCCTCACCTTCTGCACTGGCAATGGGCTTTCCTGTAACCACGTCCCACAACACGAACTCAACAAGTGTTTTTCCACCTTCACCAAATTGCGCTGAGCCTACCAACAGTCCTTTAACACCGAGAGGTGTCCAGTTTGTAAAATTAGGCCTCACCGCGGGTGCAGTGGGAGGGGCAATGAATGCTGCCGTATCAACTGGGCTAAATAAGCCAGAGCTTTCCAGGTCATTGGAGATGATTTGGGCTATCTGCTTGCCAACATCAGAGATTTCTCCATTTTCATTTGTAAAATTTGCTATGGCAATGGGTGTAGGAGCAACTTGTCCATCAGTAATATTAAACTGTAGTTGCGCATTGGTTAACGTTGAAAAAAGGGACAATAAAAGGAAAAAAGACGATAAGAGGATAAATTTTAGTGCCCGAAAAACAATTAATCTTTGCATCAGCAAACCCTTTTTCATTGTACAAATTTACTTGGATCAAATTTAAATACGGTCTCTTTTCCAACCCATAGTTCAGCTTTGTCCAGCGGCAACGGGAGCGGTGACGCTTTATAAATAGTTCTTATAGCTTCCTCAACCATAATGCGACGACGCTTATTTGAAGCAGAACCAAAACTCTCATCAACCTCTGCGAGCAAGACATTACCCTTAGCATCTATACTTAAAATTATGTCAACAATTAGTCCGCCATCATTTGACAAGCCAGCCGGAGGTGACCAAAACTTTGATACATGTTGTTCCACAATCGCTTTTTCCGACAATCCGATTGGCCCAATAACCGGCTTTTTTGTTGCCCGGATGGCGTTCCCCGCAGCAGCCGTCAGGTTACTGGTTAGTTTTTCAGCCGCTTCTTTGCGTTCTTTTTGGCGCCGCTTCTTTTCGGCGTCTTCAGACACGGCCTTGGCCTTGACAAGGTTTTGCATAACACCACTTAACGCGTCAGCTCGCTTCTTTTGCAATGCTTTTTTTTGCACAAGCTTATTGATTCGTTTTGGCGGTGTTTGCGGTAAACGTTTTGGGGCCTTTTGTTTTGCAGCTTGCCGTGGCTTAGCCTTCGGCGGGGCCGGCGGCTTTACAATTTCGGGTTTTGGTTTTGATTTCGGCGCTACTTTTTGGGGCAGAATTTCTGCTTCTGGATCAGACGCCTCAATTCTTGGCTTTGTTTTTGGAGGTTTTGGCGCTGGCGGTTTAGCTCGCGGTGGAGCTGGCGGTGGTGGCTTTTTTGTCCGCGACGCCTTTTGTTCCTGTTTAGCCGTATTAGGTTTGTCACCCTCTTTCAGATTTGTTGTTGGGACAGATTGCACAATTTCCATCACGACAATGGGCTGCTCCACGGGCAAGTCACGCTTTATTGAAGGCAGGCCAATCAACGCCAGTAACGCAATGCTGACGTGCAATCCTAGCGAAATTATCAGCGAACGACGATCCATCTCTAGCATTCCACGGGGTGTTTCATCATACAGCCACTATTGCTTTTCGGGCAATTTTGCTACCAAAGCGACCTTTTCAAATCCGGCTGACTGGATACGCCCCATAACAGACAAAACCTCACCATAACTAACGGCCCGATCACCGCGAACAAAAATACGAACATCGGGATTCGCGTCGGAAATAGCTTTTAGTCGCGGTATCAATGCCTCTGGCTCGACAACAGTTTCTTGCAGATAAAGACTCCCATCAGACTTGATCGAGACCACCAAAGGCGCCGCATCGGCATTGATTGCGCCAGCTTTGGTTTTTGGCAGATCCACCTCAACACCAACGGTTAATAGTGGTGCTGTTACCATAAAAACAATTAGTAGAACCAGCATCACATCCACAAAGGGTGTGACGTTAATCTCCCCCATAGGACGATGCCGGCGCCCACCAGCAGATCGTTTAACACCAGCGCCCATTATTTGCCGCCCTCATCAAGTTGACGTGCGAGTAAAGTGCTAAACTCTTGTGCAAATGTCTCAAGCCTTGCACCAAACCGTTCCAGATCACCAGCGAATTTGTTATAGGCAATCACAGCCGGAATTGCCGCAGCCAAACCAAGCGCGGTTGCAAAAAGCGCTTCGGCAATACCCGGGGCTACAACCGCAAGGCTGGTATTTTTTGACTCAGCAATCGACTGGAACGAACTCATAATTCCCCAGACCGTCCCCAGCAACCCGACAAACGGTGAAACCGACCCAATCGACGCCAGAAAATTCATTCCACGTTCCATTCGTTCCATTTCACGGGTGATGGTGAAACTCATCGATCGGTCAATCCGACTAACCAATGACGCACGCAAATCGGCGCGCCCAGCATCAGCAAGTCCGCGCGCTGTAGCTCGCCGCCATTCGCGCATCGCCGCCACGAACACAATCGACATCGCATCACGCGGAGTTGCTCCAGTATCATCGTACAGCTTGTCAAGCGAACCACCCGACCAGAAAGAGTCCTCAAAAGCCTGAGCCAAGCGCCGCTCGCGCCGGATAATAGTAATCTTTTCGACCACGATTGCCCAACACCAGACCGATGCCAATACCAATAGCAGCATCACCAACTTTACAAAAGGATCTGCTGCCCAGAACAGACCCATGATGCTAAGATCCGCACTTGAGTGCGTAACCGTCATTTCCACAGAATTCATTTATCTACCCTTTGTTTTCACCCTAACAACATTTGTTTTGGCGCCAATATTACGGTGACGCTAACTGGTTGATGTCACCAAACCAGAAAACTTGGTTTTGATCGCAATGGGTAACCTATATATTTTTGGCGGGTTCCCATTTCTAAATTGAACAAGCCCTATGTCTACGACAAGTCGGGCAAGAATATGGCCATTTTCACGATTCATAATATTTTGTTGTAATTTTAGCGATGCACCGCCAAGCCCTAGAAGGTTGCTTTCAACCTCAAGCACAGCCCCAAGACCAGATGGCAGAAGAAAATCAATTTCGATACGGCGCACAACAAATCCCAGGTTTTCAGCCACTAGCATTGCAGGCTGATTAATCCCAAGACAACGCAGCCATGCTGATCGCGCCCGTTCGGCAAAAGCAAGGTATTGGGCGTGATAGATAATCCCGCCTGCATCGGTGTCTTCATAGTGAACGCGAAGCGGATAGCGATGGCACGCTCCATCAAAAGCACCGTCAAGCGCCGCATCCAAGGCCGAGTCATAATGCGCGTTCGTGCCAGTAATTGTCATATTTTGCTGCCAATCATCCCCTATGATACACTAATCTGTATTCATCTCTTCACTGGCGGTTCGCGCCAGAAGATCCAGCTGTTTGGTGGCTGCTGCTGGCGGTGTCATGCCGAGATAACCCCATCCAGCCGCCGACAAGCAGCGCCCGCGCGGCGTGCGCATCAGCAATCCAGTTTGCATCAAATAAGGCTCAATCACCTCTTCCAAGACATCGCGCTGTTCAGACAAAACCGCGGCAAGGGTTTCTACCCCAACCGGTCCACCAGCATACGAGTCAGCCAAACAGCTAAGATACCGCCGGTCCATCTGGTCAAGGCCAATCGTATCCACCTCAAGACGGTGCAACGCAGCATCTGCCACTTCAGCGGTCACGGTTCCAGCAGCTTCGACGGCAGCAATATCACGGACCCTCCGCAGCAAACGTCCGGCCACCCGCGGTGTGCCACGAGCCCGACCCGCAATTTCGGCAGCCCCATCCGCACCAAGATCAAGGTCCAGCTTCGCCGCTTGTTTGGTCAGGATTACCGACAGCTCATCAGCATTGTAAAATTGCATCCGCATTTGAATACCAAACCGGTCGCGCAACGGGGTGGTAAGTAGCCCTGACCGAGTGGTTGCACCAACCAGCGTGAAAAGTGGCAAATCAATGCGCACTGAACGCGCTGACGGCCCCTCACCAATAATCAGGTCAAGTTGAAAATCTTCCATTGCGGGATACAAAACTTCTTCAACCGCCGGCGCCAACCGATGAATTTCATCAATGAACAGTACATCTCGCGGCCGTAAATTTGTTAAAAGCGCCGCGAGATCCCCAGCCCGCGCAATCACCGGCCCCGATGTCGCCCGAAAACCAACCCCCAATTCAGCAGCAATAATTTGTGCCAATGTTGTTTTGCCGAGCCCAGGCGGGCCGTGTAGTAGTGTGTGATCCATCGCATCACCGCGGTCACGCGCAGCATGTATAAAGGTCTCAAGATTACGCCGCCCATTACCCTGGCCAATAAAATCAACGAGCGAAGTTGGACGCAACGCATTATCACCGCGTTCTTGGTTGCCAGCGTCAATCAGACGGTTTGAGTCGTCCGAATGCGTCATGTGCCAATATCCCGAAGGGCTGCGGCAATTATGTCCGAAAGATTGTCGCTTGGCGATTTAGTTTGCACCCGCATCACCGCGCTATGCGCCTCGGTCTGGCCATAGCCAAGGTTAGCCAATGCCGATACTGCATCGCCAACTAATCCCGCCGCCGCGCCGCTTGTTTCACCACTGGGATTCCCAATGGACAACGCTCCACCAAGGGAGACGATTTTGCCAATTTTCTCACCAAGTTCATTGACCACTCGCTGGGCAATCTTTGGCCCCACACCATCGGCTCTAGCAACCATGGCCTTATCCCCGGAAATAATGGCGTTGGTCAAATCGGCCGGGGCCAGAACAGACAAAATTGCCATTGCAGCCTTGGCACCAACGCCCTGAACAGTGATTAACAGCCGGAACGCATCGCGTTCAGCGACATCTAGAAAGCCAAATAGCGTCATACTGTCTTCGCGAACCTGCATTTCGGTTAACAAAGTCACCTTGCCGGCCATCGTTCCCAGTTGGCCTTGCGTGCGGCCTGACACATGCACCGCATAACCAACACCATGAACATCAAGGATTGTGCGCTGATCATCGGTTTGCACTATGCTGCCACTCAATTGCGCAATCATGTCTTGCCCCCGTTGCTCGCATCATCGCGGGCAAGCGCCGCAGCAATGGCCGCCGACAGGCCGACTGTGGCTTCACCCTTGCTTGACCCTACCCCGACGTTTGCCAGTTTGCCAACATCATTACTTACTGCAATCGCGATTGCCAGCGCATCCGCCGCATCCGCATTCTTGGCAGTAACGGCCAATAGGCGGGTAACCATGTCCTGTACCTGTTTTTTTTCGGCCGTCCCAGTGCCGGTAACTGCTTTTTTCACCGCTCTTGCTGATATTTCGCCAACCGCAAGCCCATTGACACCGCATACGAGAAGGCCGACGCCGCGCGCCATCCCAAGACGAAGCGCCGAATTAGCCGATTTTGCCACAAATATCTGTTCAATCGCAGCCTGACTCGGCTTGTGCTGGGCAATCACATCATCAAGCTTACTAAAAATAATCCTTAAACGGTCAGCATCAGCAAAGTTAGGGTTGGGCTGGATTGCACCATTCGCAATATGGCTCAACCTGCCATCATCACATGCGATCACACCCCAACCGGTGCTTCGCAATCCAGGGTCAATGCCAAGTATCCGCATCAGATGCGTTGCCTAGGCGAGCTTGGCAATGACATCGTCCGGAATATCAAAATTGGATGCCACATTCTGTACATCATCATTGTCATCCAACGCATCAAGCAGCTTTAACAGGGTTGATGCCTGCGCCTCATCAACGGCAATAGAATTTTGAGGCTTCCAGATCAGGCCCGATGCTTCCGGCGCACCGAACACTGACTCCAGCGCTTCGCGAACAGCGTTGAAATCGTCTGGCGCACATATCACCTCATGGCCGTTATCATCTGACTCCACATTATCGGCGCCCGCTTCCAAGACCGCTTCAAACATTGTGTCAGCATCAACCGCATCTGCGGGGTAAATGATCTGTCCAACACGATCAAACATAAAACTAACCGATCCTGTTTCACCCAGAGAACCGCCAAATTTATTGAAGGCAGCCCGTACTTCAGATGCGGTACGGTTTCGGTTATCTGTCATCGCATCCACAATCAGCGCAGTACCGCCGGGCCCATAGCCCTCATAGCGGATTTCATCATAATTTTCGCCCTCACCACCTTCCGCGCGTTTCAAAACACGCTCGATATTGTCTTTAGGCATATTTGCAGCCCGTGCCGCCGATAGGGCTGTGCGCAAACGCGGGTTTGAGTCGGGGTCGGTACTGCTACGGGCGGCTACGGTTAATTCCTTAATAAGCCGCCCAAAAATTTTTGCACGCTTTTTATCCTGAGCGCCTTTGCGATGCATGATATTTTTGAATTTGGAATGGCCTGCCATAATCTCGTGCTGATTTTTCCACTTTGTTCTCAGGGGCGCCGCGCAAAAGCTCAACGCAGATAACCGATAGCTTGTCTATAACAGATGAAAGCCATTGAAACCAGCCTTGGCATCGATTTTTAATCATGGTTTGACCAGCCAGCCAATCAACGGTTTCAGCAGTTGCTCGGCCAGTAATCAGGTTGCTGACAAAACTCCACCACGTCGCAATGGGTAAACAGCGGTGGCAAGTCCTGCATTATTCGTCTCAACAATTACACCAGCAAGAGTTACGGGACCCAACGCTACTGACAATCGGGTATTTCCACCCCCAAGAAACCGATCCACTGCAGCCTGCTTTTCCATGCCAATGACGCTATCATAATCACCGCACATGCCAGCATCTGTTTGATAGGCCGTTCCGCGAGGCAGTATTCGCAAATCGGCCGTGGGAACATGGGTATGGGTACCAACGACGAGCGACGCACGGCCATCGGCATAATGGCCAAGTGCCATTTTTTCAGAAGTTGCCTCACCATGCACATCGACAAGAATGAATTCGGCATCACGCACCAGCTTGTTCCGGACCAGCGCGTCATTTAGTGCAACAAAGGCCGGATCGTTTGAGGCCATGAAAAGATTGGTCATGATATTGACCGCTACAAGCCGCAACCCTGCAGAATTTTTTATCTGCACCATTCCGTTCCCAGGCGTGCCCTCAATCATATTCAAAGGCCGGAGCAACCGCCCTTCGTCGCCGATATAATCAATGATTTCCTCTTTGTCCCAGACATGATTGCCAGTTGTCAGAACATCGGCACCAGCCGCAAATAATGCCTCGCAAATTTTGGGGGTGATGCCAAAACCGCCGGCCGCATTCTCGCAATTCACCACGACAAAATCGAGGGACAGCTCGTCGCGCAAACCCGGCAATTGCTCAATCACCTCATTGCGTGCGGCTCGGCCAACAATATCTCCCAAAAACAAAACACGCATTTCGCTTTTCCTCACTTATAAAGCATTTAGGTTTATCGGCTATGTAGGCGCATTATCGCTTTCCGCTTGGCAAAGAGGAATGCGCCGCGGCAGGGAACGCGCTCAAAGTTTACGGTTCCTTTCTGGCTCGAACATACCAGCTGGACTTAACACCGCATCAAGAGGCATGTCAAAGGGGCCTACCGGTATTTTGTCCACCTTTTGCCCCTCATATGCAATGCCAATCAGCGTGACTACTTGCCCAAACCCGCGTAACCCGACAACTGTGCGGTCATAAAACCCACCCCCATATCCTAGCCTCCAACCGCCCGAATCAAATGCTAGCATCGGTGCCAATATTACATCGGGAGTGCATTTGTCATTGCCTGCAGGTGGCTGTTTGGTACCATAAGGCCCATCATCAAGCGGACCACCAATCTCCCATCTATGAAACCCCAACGGCTGGCCCGCCTCCGGTGTGATTGGCAATACTAAATCGCAGCCAAGACCAACAAGATTTTCAAGAAGTGCAAGCGGTGACAGCTCGCTGCGGATCGGCATGTAACCGGCATAGACCCCATAACCATAACGGGCAGTAAGATGGGCCGCGTGACCAGCAAGCATAATTGCCGCATCAGGGGATCCATTGGCCAGTTTGGCACGTTTTTGCGTCGCCAGCTTCCGACACGCCACTTTTGCAGCGTCAATATCGCTACTGGTTCCAGCAGTAAAATCACCAATGGGGTTAAGCGGCATGTAGTACTCGCAAACAAATTTCAATGAGCGGCAGCGACCACCTTGACCGTCAGTGTGTTCATCCTCTGTGACCTGCTTTGCAGGTGGGTGCCACATAACCGAACCACGATCCAGCCAGAGGCAGCTCCCTAGAGAAAATTTATGGCCCCAGGGATTGAAGAACCAAACGCGAAAACGCAGCCGTCGCCTACCTGATCATTTACGAGTTTGTGGTCCCAGATGCAAGCCTTGATGCAAGCGCGGCAATCCGCACCGCCGCATCTTCCAGTGCCTCCGCGGCGGTGTCATCATTTTCAGGTATATCAGTGGATGCGGGCCCAGCAACATTATGTGGCGTGCCGTTTGATGGCACCACCGCACGATCAGCAAGGATCAACGCGACCATTGCCAGCAACCGCGCCTCGCCAATTTGGCCAACCGACGCAATAAGCGATTGCATCACTGCCTCAACCTCGACTCCCAGCTTAGCCACATGATCTTCTTCACCAGCCCCGCAACCAATCTTATAGGGATGCCCGTTCAAACGAATGGTCACAACTGACTGGCTCACTTTGTATCTCCACCAATGGTGTTGCTAGACCCAACAGTGCTCGAGTCAACCGAGGCAATCAATGCAACGGCCTCGCTTAGCTTGGCCTCGATGATACTAACCTCCTCAACCAATGCAGATAAATCGGCACCTGCAACCTTTTGACCAACCATTTGTGATGGGTTTGCTGATGCATTGCCTTCCTGAGCTGCTTTAATTACCGTTGATGCCGCCGATTCCAACGCCGCCAGGGCTTCATTTAACTGCTTTTTAGCGTTTTTCAATCGCGTCATTACGGCTCGGATCTCTCTTCTTACCATCACCAAATGCTTCAAACTGCGTCAGCTCCACGACCGAAGTGACCAAAAGGTGGCTGGGTTTTTTCTCTTGAACATAATATGTTATACAAAAAAGCTTGCCCGATTCACAAATCGAAATAAAGAGCAAAATTGATTCATTGACGTAAAGATGGTCTTGGAACTTGTAATAATCTTGATGTTTGGTGCATTGACGAACGATCCCAACAAGGGCAAATTGCGCCCAACCATCATGTTACCGGACAAGTCCCGCAAACAGGTTCCAATGCCGTCGAACCGTTAATGCAGCAACTATTGGAGACGCCCATGCCAAATTCGTCACAACGTCAAATGATGGCAAACGCCATTCGGGCGCTTGCGATGGATGCTGTACAGGCAGCAAATTCAGGCCATCCAGGAATGCCAATGGGCATGGCTGATGTCGCAACTGCCCTGTTTTGTGACCATCTAAAATTTGACTCTTCGAGCCCAGACTGGCCAGATCGCGATCGATTCGTGCTGTCAGCTGGACATGGATCAATGCTGATTTATGCCTTGCTGTATCTTACCGGTTATGACGATATGACCATTGATCAGCTCCGCAATTTCCGGCAATTGGGCGCACGTACTGCCGGCCATCCAGAATTTGGACATGCTAAGGGCATTGAAACCACCACTGGACCGCTTGGTCAGGGCATTGCCAATGCGGTTGGTATGGCCATGGTTGAGCGCCATATGGCAACCCGCTATGGCGATGATTTGGTGGACCATCATACTTATGCTCTCGCGGGCGACGGCTGTCTAATGGAAGGCGTAAGCCATGAAGCAGCGTCAATGGCGGGTCATATGAAACTGGGTCGGTTGATTGTTCTATTTGACGATAACAGCATTTCGATTGATGGCAGCACAGATCTCTCAACGTCTGACAACACGACAGCGAGATTTGAAGCCTATGGATGGCAAGTTCTAGGCTGCGATGGGCACGATATGAATGCTGTTTCAGCCGCCATCACAGCGGCAAAAACCGACCCACGGCCCAGCATGATATGCTGTAAAACCGTCATCGGTTTCGGCGCACCCAACAAGCAAGGCACATCAAGCGCACATGGGGCCCCACTCGGCGATGCCGAAATTGCTCTTGTCCGTGATACACTGAACTGGCCACACCAGACCTTTAAAATCCCTTCCAAAATTCTTGGCGCATGGCGTGCGGTTGGAGCAAAAGGTGCTGCCGAGCGCGAGGCTTGGCAGGACCGATACAGCAAAAGCCAGAATGCTCAAGCCTTCACTGCTGCCATAAATAATGACTTCGACCAGCCCGTTGCCAGTGCCATTCTGGCGTGGAAGGAACAGTTGGCCAGAAAACCACAAAAATTGGCGACCCGCGTCGCCAGTCAAAAAGCTATTGAAGTGGTTTTGCCAGCTTGCCCGACCTTGTTTGGCGGCTCGGCCGACCTGACCGGATCAAACAATACTCGCGTTGCCGATCATTCAATTTTTGGCCAAACGAATTACGGCGGCAACTACGTCCATTACGGAGTACGCGAACATGGTATGGCAGCCGCAATGAACGGTATTGCTCTACATGGTGGGGCAGTCCCCTATGGCGGCACATTCCTGGTCTTTACGGATTACTGCCGCCCGTCAATTCGCCTATCAGCGCTGATGGAGCAGCGCGTGATCTATGTAATGACACATGATTCGATTGGGCTTGGGGAGGATGGGCCAACCCATCAGCCAGTTGAACATCTAGCCGCCTTGCGAGCGATCCCGAATCTGTTCGTGTTTCGCCCGGGTGACGCCGTAGAAACCGCTGAAGCATGGCAGACAGCCCTCGAAGCGAAATCAACCCCATCGGTTCTGGCCCTCAGCCGGCAAGGTCTGGAACAGTTTCGCAGCGGCGATATGCGAGAAAACAAAACCGCAAAGGGAGCTTATTTAGCGGCTGATTGTGATAGAGACCGTCAGATTACCCTGATTGCATCCGGCTCGGAAATAGGCATTGCCATGACAGCACAAACAATGCTGGCCGATGCTGGTATTTCCGCCGCTGTTGTCTCGGTGCCATGCCTTGATCTATTTTTTTTGCAGGAGGCCAGCTATCGTATGAACGTTCTGGGCACAGCGCCGCGCATTATAATCGAGGCCGGTCTCCAGCAATGCTGGGATCGGTTGCTTCGCGATGATGATGTGTTTATTGGCATGTCCGGCTTTGGGGCGTCAGCTCCAATTGATGATCTTTACAATCATTTCGGCATTACCGCTGATGCAGTGGTTGTTGCTGCAAAAAACCAGCTTGGATGCTGATCTAAACCCAAGGGTCGTGGTGGAATAAGCTAGATATGGCCCTCTTTAAAGATATCGACCCGACTGAAACTTGAGGAGAAAGACTCGTGACCTTACGATTGGCGATTAGCGGCTTTGGCCGTATCGGTCGGATGACCCTTCGTGCCCTCCAGGAAATGCAGCGCAAAGACATGGAAGTTGTCTTGATTAACAGTCCCGGGCCTGTTGAAACATCTGCCCACCTTTATGAATTTGATTCCGTGCATGGCCGGGTGGCCAATGGGATCACCTATGGAAATGACTGGGTGGATATTGGCACCGGCAAAATCCACATGACTCGCGAACGCGACCCAGCAAATATTCCGCATGCCGAGCATGGAGTTGATATTGTTTTGGAATGTTCGGGCAAATTTAATAATCGTGACGCATCAGCAGCGCATCTTGCTGCTGGCGCGAAAAAGGTATTGGTATCAGCCCCATGTAAAAATGCTGATCAAACGATTGTTTATGGGGTTAATCACGCCGATCTCACCGCCAATGATAATGTGGTGTCGAACGCGTCATGCACCACGAACTGCCTAGCCCCTATCGCCAAGGTTCTTGCTGATAATGTAGGAATTGAAGCTGGGTACATGACAACCATTCATGCCTACACCGGTGATCAGCCAACGCTTGACTCAAGTCACAAGGATTTGCGCCGGGCGCGCGCTGCTGCAATGTCGATGATCCCAACGTCCACCGGAGCAACCAAGGCCGTTGGTGAGGTGCTGCCGCAGTTACAAGGTCGCATGAGCGGTTCTGCCATTCGTGTTCCAACGGCGAATGTATCGGTTGTTGATCTTGTTATCACTTCAAGCCGTGACACATCGGTT
The DNA here is from genome assembly GCA_003212345.1 of SAR116 cluster bacterium AG-447-A06. Taxonomy (GTDB): domain Bacteria; phylum Pseudomonadota; class Alphaproteobacteria; order Puniceispirillales; family Puniceispirillaceae; genus UBA3439. The sequence continues at coordinate 1,424 of QCPZ01000018.1, read as the reverse complement.
GACGAGATCAATAAGGTGCTAAGCAATGCTGCAAACGGTCAAATGAAACATGTTCTTGGCGTCAATGAACGCCCCCTTGTTTCGATTGATTTTAATCATGACTCTCATTCTTCAGTTGCCGACCTGACTCAAACAAGCGTATTGAACAAGCGTTTGGTTCGGGTTCTGGCATGGTATGACAATGAATGGGGATTTTCCTGCCGTATGCTGGATAACGCTGCTGCTATTGGAAAATTTTTATAGGCGGGACTCGGCCTAAATAGATTAGGCGGGGTTAGATATCGCCGACCAATCGCAGTTTTTTATGTAAGGATAGATTGATGAAACTAAACGGAAACGCAGTTAAACCCGGCAATGTGATAGAGCACAATGGCCGCCTATGGACCGCTGTAAAAGTGGCCCATGTAAAACCCGGCAAAGGGGGCGCATTTGCTCAGATTGAGCTTCGCGATATTCGCGATGGCACAAAGCTTAACGAGCGTTTTCGGTCTTCTGAAACCGTCGAGCGCGTTATTCTGGATGAAGCCGAGTGTACGTTTTTATATGACGATGGCGGCCACTTAGTATTCATGCATTCCAAGACCTTTGAGCAGATCAGCATCGAAAAAGACATGGTTGGGGAACGCGCAGCATTTTTGCAAGACGGCATGGTCGTTACAATGTCCAGCCACGAGGGGGATCCGATTTCGGTGGAACTACCCGATACAGTCGTGATGGAGGTTGTTGAAGCTGATGCCGTTGTCAAAGGGCAAACCGCATCATCATCCTACAAGCCTGCTATTCTAGAAAATGGTGAGCGTGTTATGGTCCCGCCACATATTGAAACCGGAACACGCATTGTTGTGCGTCCCGAAGATGCGAGCTATGTAGAGCGTGCGAAGAATTAAATTCGAGATTTACAGGACTCTTTATGCCAAACCGTTCCGCCCTCATCAATGTCATGCACAAGGCAGCAACTAATGCCAGCCGCAATATGCTTCGCGATTTCGGCGAAGTTGAGAATTTGCAGGTCAGCCGGAAAGGTCCTGCCGATTTTGTTTCTCGCGTTGATACCAACGCCGAACGAATCATCAAAGCAGAATTGCAAAAGGCACGCCCAGACTGGGGCTTTGAGATGGAAGAAAGCGGCATTACCGCTGGCCTAGATCCTGATGCGCCTTCTTGGATTGTTGATCCGTTGGATGGCACCACAAATTTTCTGCATGGCATTCCCCATTTTGCCATTTCAATTGCGGTTCGTGACAAGGGCAAGATTACCGCAGCGCTTGTGTTTGATCCGCTACGTCATGAATATTTCTTTGCCGAAACCGGATCAGGTGCCTACGTGTCCGGTGCTCATGCGAATGATCGCCGGTTAAGGGTTTCGGGACGGCGGTATCTGGCCGAGGCTGTTTTTGCCACTGGCATTCCCTTTCTTGGGCGGG
>QCPZ01000017.1 GCA_003212345.1 SAR116 cluster bacterium AG-447-A06 | reverse complement strand
CTTGGCAGTGAACCGGGAATTCCGCAGCCTGCCCAACGGTTATTTGAGTCGCGTCTCGTGGCTTGTTTGAATTCATTTGACTCAACGCGGCCTGTATATATCGAAGCAGAAAGTAATAAGATCGGACAAGTTCATATTCCATCGGCTTTATGGGCATCAATGCGCAAAGCACTCCGCGTGACGATCACCGCCCCACTAGCAGCGCGTGTGGCTTTTTTGCAGCGCGATTACAGCCACATTATTGAAAACAAATATAGTTTGATGAAGATGTTATCTGGCCTACGTCGACGCTACAGCAGAGAGATTTTTGAGAGCTGGCAAACCGATATAAAAGACCAAAATTGGGATGGATTTGTGACGGCCATCCTGAAAACGCATTATGACCCATCATATGCCCGGTCAACCGCTTCACGCACGCTGACTGATATCTTGGCACTTACCGCAACACAGCTTGATGAGGATGATATTATTCGGTTGGCCAGTGAATTGATGGCACCTGACAGTTGAATTATAAGAATGAGCTATCTGATCAAGCTTACATGTTTCATTTTTAAGCAGCGGATAATATTTTGGTTGAAAACTAGCTTGCATATCGGATTTTGTTCTGTATAACGCATTGCAAGGCATTTATCCCCGGTAGCTCAGCGGTAGAGCAGACGACTGTTAATCGTCTGGCCGGCGGTTCGAATCCGTCCCGGGGAGCCACTTCCTTAATATACCTGAGTTCGGCCGGTGCTAAACCTTTTTTCAAAGCATTTCCGCGGGTGGTTTGCCTGATGACGACTAGGACAAGTAAAACCATAATTCGCAGCCTTCTAGTAGGTATCAACCATGGCATCCTCATAGCTGTTTGTGTTTATTTGATCATCTCTGGAAAGTTTGCATTCGAAGAAAGAGCCATTTACGCTATGAGCGCTGTTTTATTCTGGATGGGGGCACAGCGAATAATCAAAAAGTCGATGCCGACTGACTGATCAAAAGGCACTTTATAAAAAGCATTATATTTGTTTTATAAATTACTGATATAAATATATAATATTTTCTATTATCAGGCATAAGAACACTGATTTTATGTTTGGCACAATGTAGCAGCAAGCAATTTTTTTCCAGTTTTTCCGTATTAGGTTGGCGCAATACAAAACATCGTGTTTAATAAAAATTGTATCTGCTGAGGTCGGTCACCAGCCCTCGTAAAAAAAAGGCCTTATAATGAAAATTCTTGTTACTAACGCCATAATCAGCAAAAATTCACGGAGTAATGTTGTCAGGTCTGTCTAAAGAAAAACCATCCTTGTCTCGATTTTGTTTGCCACCTCGTGGTTATTTTTTAGCAATTGATCCAAATTATAACCTTGCTATCGGTGCCGCTCTTCCAGCACCTCAATAACATCACCCAATTTCAGCCCTGCGTCTTGCAATAGGACCATTATGTGAAACAACAAATCAGCTGCTTCGTTTGTTATTTCGGTCTGGTTATCCTTTATTAGAGCTAGCGCAAGTTCAACCCCCTCTTCCCCTACCTTCTGAGCAATACGAGCCTTGCCATTAGCAAACAAGCTTGTTGTGTAACTGCCAGCAGGCAATGCTGCATGTCGTTCAGCTATTAACAACCCGAGTCGGCCAAGAAACTGCGTGTTGTCTGGGGCGACGTCATTAAAACAGCTTATTGAACCGGTATGACAAACGGGCCCATGTGGGCGTGCCTGAATGAGGATAGTGTCAGCATCACAATCAATTTCTCCCCTCACATAATCAATCCAATTACCAGAGGTTTCACCCTTTGTCCAAAGCCGGTTTTTTGACCTGCTGAAAAACGTGACTTTGCCACTATTTATGGTGTGGCTTAGTGCTGCTTGATTCATATAGCCTAGCATTAACACATGGCCATTATTGACATTCTGGATCACAGCAGGAACAAGTCCATCGACCTTTTCCCAATCAACTTGATCAACATTTATGTCCGGCATGGTTATACTCGCACTTCAATTAATTTGGATCGGAGATAGGCTTTTAATTTAGGAATGGTAATCTCACCGCTGTGAAACACCGATGCGGCAAGAGCCCCATCAATATCTGTTTGGTGGAATAAATCAGCAAAATGGCTATAATCACCAGCCCCACCGGATGCAATTACGGGCACGCTAACTGCGGACCGCACTGCCGCCAGCTGTTCGATGTCATATCCCTCACGCACCCCATCATTATTCATGCAGTTTACAACAATTTCTCCCGCTCCTAGCCGAGTTACCTCCTGCGCCCAGGAAACCGTCTTGCGTTTTGATCTTATTGTCTTTGTCGCGTCACCCGTATACTGATAAACCTGTAAATCGTGATCTACACGACGACTATCGATTCCAACAACAATGCATTGAGTACCGAAAATTTTCGCAAGTTCGGATATAAATTCAGAACGTTCCAAGGCAGGCGAATTTACCGAGATTTTATCGGCACCATTATTCAAAATGACCTTGGCATCTTCAATGCTGCGGATACCACCAGCAACGCAAAACGGAATATTAATGCGGCGGGCAACTTGTTTAACCCAACTTTTATCAACAACTCGCCCGTCACTGCTGGCGGTAATGTCATAAAACACCAACTCGTCAACACCTTCATCCGAATAACGCTGGCTCAGATCAAGAATATCGCCCATGTCAACATGGTTCTGAAATCGTACCCCCTTCACAACGCGCCCGTCTTTTACATCCAGGCAGGCGATAATCCGCTTAGTTAGCATATAACCGCCTCCAATGCTTCTTTGACAGTAAAACGACCCTCGTAAAGCGCCTTACCAATAATCACACCATCAGTAGGCAGTCCCACCAGATCATCGAGTACGCTAACCCCTCCCGATGCCTGCAAGCGCAAATTAGGGAATGCCTGTTTAACCATTTCATACAGATCGCGGTTACATCCTGCCAAGGTGCCGTCCCGATCAATATCGGTACATAGCGTGTGCCTTAAGCCATTATCAAGGTAAGTTTCGATAAAGGAAAACAAGCCAAGGCTGCTAGCTTCTTGCCATCCTGAAACGGCAATATGAAACCCGTCATTATGCCAGATAACATCAGCTGCAAGGCAAATTCTTTCTGGCCCGAATGCATCAAAAATACGCTTTGTTGTCTCGATATCACGGACCGCTAGACTGCCAATCACAACGCGACTGGCTCCAGCCGCAATGAGTGTTGTGACATCGTCAAAAGAACGGATGCCACCGCCTACCTGAACGTTTAAACCTGTATTATCAATGATCTGACCGATTAGGCTAATCTGCCGATTTTTAGGGTTTTTTGCACCATCAAGATCTACCAAATGCAGCCATTTCGCCCCGGCATCAGCATAGGATTGAGCCATGCACACCGGATTGTTGCTATATGCAGTTAATCGGTCAAAATCACCCTTGTGCAGCCTTACAACAGCCCCATCAATCAAATCAATAGCTGGATAAATGATCATCACGGCATCTCCAAAAAATTTTGTAATATGCGGGCACCAACAGATCCAGACCGTTCGGGATGAAACTGGCATCCTATAAAATTTTTCTCACCAACAATGGCGGTAAAATCATGGCCATAAGAGCACTCAGCAATAGTTTGAGAGGTCACTGGCGCAAAATAACTGTGGACAAAATATACATGCGCACCGTTATCCACACCGGCAAGCAACGGATGGTCCTGTTGGAAGGCTAACTGGTTCCAACCCATATGTGGGACAGATCGGTTTGAAGTTGGTGTAAAAGCCTTGCAGTTGGCATCAAAAAGGCCGAGAAGTTTTGTGTCGCCTTCATCCGAGTGCGCAAATAGCAATTGCATGCCAAGACATATCCCCAGAACTGGTTGTTCTAGCGTTCGGATGCAATCAATAAGGCCAGCACTGGCAAGGCGCTGCATCGCAATCGGCGCGGCGCCAACCCCGGGCAACATGACCTTTTCTGCTGAACGAATGACGTTCACGTCATCGGTCAATACTGACCCAACACCAAGTCGTTCAAGGGCAAATTTTACCGAAGCGATATTGGCACCGCCACTATCAATAATTGCAATCATGCCAAGCCCTCACAATATGCCTTTTGTACTTGGCATTTCGCTGCCTTCAATCTTAATAGCCTGACGCAAAGCGCGGCCAAACCCTTTAAAACAAGCCTCTACCATGTGATGCGTATTGTCACCAGTGACGGCGATATGCAAATTGGCCTGCATATGCTCAGCGAGCGAGTGGAATACATGTGGCACCATATCGCATGGCAGGTCACCAACATGGCTTTCCGGAAATTTGGCCTTAAAATCAAGGTAAAACCGACCCCCAAAATCAAGGGCAACCTTTACCAATGAGTCGTCCATCGGTAGAAAAAAACCATAACGGCTAATGCCCCGCTTATCACCGAGCGCACCGCGAATGGCCTGCCCGAGAGCAATCGCACAATCTTCAACTGAATGATGCGGATCAATGTGCAGATCACCATCACATTCAAGTTCAAGTGAAAAACCTCCATGCTTGGCTATCTGATGCAGCATATGATCGTAAAAACCAACGCCGGTATTAATCTGAATAGGGTTGGTTTTATCAAGATTAACGTTAACCGAGATTGCCGTTTCACTTGTCTTACGGGTAATTGTCTGAATGCGCTGGTGCTCAATTGCAGGCGCAGGTTTACCATCCATTGCCATCAGAAGCTGCTGCATCTCTTCATCATTCCCAATCGAGATGCGAACGGCGTTTTCAAGGCCTCGCTGATGTGATTGGTTGCGTATAATAATACCAGCCTCTCGGGTGCGGTGACACAGCGCCTCCGCATCACGAACCAACAGCAACAAATAATTGGCATCAGAAGGTAGGACAGATATGACATCGTTTAGACTCGCCATTATTGCGGCATATTCATCGCGACGGGTAACAATATCGGCTCGCTTTTTAACAAGTTTCGCCGCATTTTTTGGTTTTAGAATTGACAAGACTTCATCAATCACGGGCACAGCCAATGGATATGGCGCCAGCACCTTTTGCAGTAGCGCGCTGACATCGGAATGCGCAACCGCCGCACCGCATCGCAAACCCGCCGCCGCATGAGATTTTGACAGGGTACGAAGCACCACCAGATTAGCAAAATTATCAAGTTGCTTGATGGTTGTTTCTTGAGCGCTAAATTCGATGTAGGTTTCATCAACAACAATTAATACCTTGTCCTGAAAAGTCTCGCACAATCTTATGATTTTCCCAGTATCCATCAGATTAGCGGTGGGATTATTCGGAGAACAAACAAAAATCATCTTTGTATTGTCATCAACAGTGTTGGTAATTGCGTTCAAATCTAAGCCAAAATCCCTGTCCAACATGGCGATTTTAACCGCAACCCCCTGCAGCATCGCAGATTGCTCATACATGGCGAAGGTTGGCGGACAAATCACCACATTATCATGGGCTGGCACACAAAACGCCCGCATCAGGCAATCAATCGCTTCATCAGCTCCGCGAGTAATGGTCAAGTTGCGCGATGACACATCCAACCAGCGGCAAAGCGCGTCAACCAACAAGCCTGGTTGTTGTAATGGATAGCGCGCAAGACCACTTGCCCCAACATAGGGCTCAAACGCACATTCGTTCGCATCTAAAAAAATCGTTTGAGCTTCAGGTACTTGAAGAGACCGTGCCGAGGTGTAGCCTGCCATTGCTAGAACTTCCGGGCGCGCACGCTGGCAGATACCCTTTTTATTTGAGACTAAAGATGACACAATGTTAATCCAACATTTTTTCGATAGGAACAACTAGAATAGAGTTAGCACCGCAATCCTTTAAATCCTCCATTGTGTCCCAGAACACGCCCTCCTCGCAGACAGCATGCACGGCGACCATGTCATCGCAACCCTGTAATGGCATCACGGTGGGTGATTTCGACCCGGGAAGAACGGCTTTAATTGCTTCGAGGCTTTTGGTGGGACTATTCAGCATTATATAGCGGCTGTTTTCTGCCCGCAGCACGGCTTTTATACGAGAAGTAATCTTATCTGCAATTGCAGCAATTTCAGGATCACTAATCTGGTTCATTACCAAAACAGCTTGCGACTCCAAAATTACGTCTTTTTCAACAAGCCCGTTTGAAATTAATGTGCTTCCCGTTGACACGAGATCGCAAATAACATCGGCAAGATGGGTACGAGGTGCTACCTCGACCGCGCCTTCCATCGTCACAATATCCGCTTTGATTTTATGGGTCGCAAGATACTGCCCAAGCAGCCCCTTATATGATGTAGCAATAACCTTTCCATTAAGCGAAGCAATGGATTCATATATGAAGTCATGTGGTACCGCGATGGACAGGCGGCATTTACCCTGACCAATTGGCAAAAGTTGCTCCAGACTAGAAAATATACCATTGCTTATGGCCTGTTTTTCAAGAAGTACATTTTGCCCCAGAATGCCCAATTGGCACACATCTGTGGCTAAAAAAGCTGGAATATCATCATCACGCACTAACAATATATCCAGTGGAAAATTTTGCGCACGGCACAGTAATTGATCGCGGCTTTTGGTAAGAAAAATGCCGCATTTTTCTAGCAACTGTAGGGACATGTCAGCCAGCCTACCAGATTTCTGAATGGCTATTTTAAGACGTTTTTCTTCGCTCATAACTTCCCCTGTCTATGCATAATCGTTTTATATCCATCAAATCCATTATTTAAAAACCTCGCTACCCGGACAATTGTCGCTGTACTGACTTTCGTCTCCTCGGCTATTTTACGATATGGGGTTTTTTGAATTAGCATTTGGGCAACGCGCCAACGGTCAATTAGACCCTCTAATTCAGCGGGGGTGCAAAGGTCATAAAAGAAGTTACGTGTTTCATCGGGGGTCTTTAACGCCAGAATAGCGTCAAATAAATCATCTTCATGGACGGTTTCTATCTGGTCCCGTTTCATGTCATTTCACCCTTTTGCGCAACATAAAGTACTATTGTGTCATCGTTTTAATACATTGATACAAATTTGACAATGACTAATGGAGCGTAAAAAGCAAAAATTTACTTGCTAGATTAAAGTTCAAGCACCCGTTTCATAGATAATAGTTTCCCACTTCTTACCAGAATATCAGTTACCTGGTGCGACTCAAACCCGATATCAGCGAAGCAACAAGTAGGGAAATAAGACAGGTCATGCTCGGTAACCCGACCGTTGAAAGCTGCATGGTGATTATCAGCTATCATATGGTTGAGTAAAATAACCAAACTGGGATTGTGACCAATCACTGCGACATTTGATTTAACACCACAGTTGTTTAAAATAACGCTTAACAGTGTGTCAGCAGACGCCTCATACAACTCATCAATAAACTTAACGGCTATTCCATCAGGCCATTGAAGTTTCATATATTCATAGGTTTCGCGTGTTCTAGCCGCAGACGACACGAGAACAAGCTCTGGCAGCATTTTGTGTTCTCTCAGAAACGCCCCAACAGCAGCTGAATTTTGCTGTCCACGCGAGATCAGTGATCGATCAAAATCATGTTTTTCATGAGAGGGGAGCTCAGTTTTTCCATGTCGAATAAGTGTAATACGAGCCATAACGTGCTTGTCTAATTTACTTGATTGTTCCAAAACACGGTTATTGAATACCGTGCCTCATCTTTAAAAGACTGCCACGAACTCCGTCTCATGCCAACAAAGGAATCCTCCTATGCGGCATAACTAAAAAAATAAAAACATAAGATTGACCAAATTGTGGAATAAAGTTTTCGATTTACAAATTAGACAGACGTTTTACATTATTGTGTGTTAGCGGCCATCCCGCATCTGAGCCAACGGTTATCAGTAACTGCTGAACTATTAATTCCAATTACTTATTTTAAAAGTCCGACTTATCAAAGTCTTCAATCGTTTTAACTATTAGGTGCTTTTATGCCACAACAGAATCTACCGGGATTTGTTGCCGCGATTGGGAATACCCCGTTAATACGCCTGAAGGGTATCTCTGATTTGACGGGATGTGATATATACGGTAAGGCGGAATTCATGAATCCTGGCGGTTCGGTTAAGGACCGAGCTGCAAAAGCCATTATTGAAGATGCGGAAGCACGCGGCAACCTTGCCTTAGGCGGACTTATTGTTGAGGGTACCGCAGGAAATACCGGTATAGGACTGACGATGGTTGGCAACGCCAAGGGTTATCGATCCGTGATAGTAATGCCAGAAACCCAAAGCGAGGAAAAAAAAGAAGTACTGAGGGTTTGCGGTGCAGATCTTCGACTTGTACCAGCAGCCCCTTACAAGAACCCAAATAACTATGTACGCTACTCCCAAGCACTGGCAGAAAAACTCGCCGAAACGCATGACGGTGGCGTGTTATGGGCCAATCAATTTGACAATACTGCAAATTTGTATGGCCATTACCGGTCAACGGGCCCTGAAATATGGGAACAGACAGAGCACAAAATTGACGGCTTTATTTGTGCCGTTGGTTCTGGGGGTACAATCGCTGGTGTTGGTAAATTTTTGAAAGAACAAAACCAATCGATTAAGGTTGGAATTGCCGACCCTGAAGGATCGGCACTGTTTAGCTATTACAGGGATGGTGAGCTAAAATCAGATGGGAACTCGATTTCCGAGGGCATTGGTCAGGGACGCATTACCGCCAATTTGGCTGAAGCGCCCGTCGATATGGCCTTTTGCTTGTCAGACTATGACGCATTACCGTTCATTTTTGATCTGATGCAGTATGAGGGGCTTTACCTCGGTGGCTCGAGCGCAATTAACGTTGCCGGCGCGGTAGAAATGGCCCGCGAGATGGGCCCCGGCCACACAATCGTGACAATTTTATGCGATTCCGGACAACGCTATCAGTCAAAAGTCTGGAATCCAGAATTTTTGAAATCAAAGGACTTACCCATTCCCTCATGGCTCTAGCTTGGGATGATTTAAGTCCATATCATGATGTTCAATATTTACCAAAACGCTGCTGAAAAAACGAGTTGTTCAATGTCACTTTCACCTCCCACCCCCCTCACCGTCAGCGCTGAATGGCTTGCTGGCAACATTGGCAAGCCCAAAGTAAAAGTTCTTGATGCCACATCGCATCTGCCGACACTGGGGCGCAACGCAAAAGAAGAACATCTTGCCTGCCGGATTGCGGGTGCGGGCTGGTTTGATATTGATAAGATTGCAGATAAATCATCAAAATTGCCGCATACCCTGCCGTCTGCCGAGTTTTTCCAATCAAAAATGCAAGCATTGGGAATTGAAAATGACGATCATGTTATTGTCTATTGTGACTCGGTTTTTCTCAGCGCTGCACGCGCGTGGTGGATGCTGCGGTTGTTTGGGCATGACAAAGTTAGTGTTCTGGACGGTGGTCTAAAATCATGGCTTGCCATATCTGGAGCCACGGAAAGTGGGCTCAAAACGCCGCCAACGGACCAGGGAGCATTTACCGTTCGAGCGTCTGTTGGGGCGCAAACAATTTCAATTGCAAGTTTGCGTCAACTTGTTAGGCAAGAGGCTGCCGGTCAAATTGCCGATGCACGTTCACCCGGCCGGTTTGCTGGCATTGAACCTGAGCCGCGAGCCGGATTACGCAGCGGACGCATACCTGGAGCATCAAATGTTCCGATTAATAGTCTGATCAACAATGAAGGCGGCCTCCGCTCACTTGAAGATATTGCAGAGGCCTTTAACGCTGGGGGGATTGATCCAGCACTTCCGGTTATCACCACCTGCGGGTCAGGAGTGACAGCGTGCGGACTTGCCCTAGGACTTGCCCTTCTCGGCAATGAAAATGTGCGAGTTTATGATGGGTCATGGAGTGAATGGGGCGCATCTGATGCTCCTATCGAAGCTGGTGATTAATATTCACACACCATTGTTTTGCCTTACTTTGGCAATTTTATGTTGGCATTATGCGCGCAAACCTTTGCAACAGCTGCATCACCCTCGCCTCCAAGCCCCTGCCCAGCCGCGGCCACAAATTGTTGAAGTGCTGCAGCGGTAAGAGGTGCCGAAAACTGTGATGCCTTGGCCACATCAAGGACAATTCCAAGGTCTTTTAACCAAATATTGATTGCCGAATACGGCGTGTAATCACCATCAACCACATTTGCACCACGACTCTCAAACATCCAGCTTGTACCCGTACATTTTGACACAATTTCAACAATACTGGCCGCATCAATGCCTTGACTTATGCCAAAGGTCAATGCTTCTCCCATTGCCGCGATATGAATCCCGGCTAAAAGTTGATTTACCGATTTCATTGCAGATCCGGGGCCAGCCTCCTCCCCAAGGTTGTAAACATTTTCAGAGATGCTACGAAGCACAGGCATTGCAGCATCAAAAGCCGCTGTGGGACCAGAGGCCATGATGGTTAGCGTACCCTTAGACGCCTTAACAGGACCGCCAGAAATAGGTGAATCCAGATAAAGAACTTGATAATCGTCACATTTATCGGCAAGCCTTTGGGCTGTTTCAGGAGCCAGTGTTGCACAAGACACAACGACAGAGCCAGCCTGCATTTGGGGGACAACACCCTCCGCACCAAAAAGCAAATCTTCAGTCTGGGCTCCATTTAGCACAACCGAAACCACCACATTAGATTTTGCGACGGTATTTTTTATATCTCCAGTCTGCCCGCCCCTTGCAATAAAATTGGACTGACTTTGTGCGTCTATATCAAAGCCAAAAACATCATGTCCTCCAGCGAGCGCTGAACAAGCAACACCGAGCCCCATAGAGCCTAGACCAAAGACAGAAACCACTTGTCTTGCCATTATTTGCTCCCTCCCTATGTCAAAAAATCCTACAAATCACAAATTATGTCCATAAAATTAATAAAAAACAATAAATTATCATTTAATTTTTAAGTTATATATAAGAAATCAGAACCGCAAAGCAATAGCACAGGTCAAAGCCTGTGCTATTGTGAACGCTATAGAGCCAGAGCCGTTCTCAAAGTAGTCTCCATGAGAACAACGATTTGATTTTCTTCGTGTTATACCCGCTTAATCAGCTCCGATTTGTGCCCAATCGGGAACCCATGTTGGATAGCTTGAACAAGCACCGAAAGCCAAACAGCTTGCTAAAAGAACGATAGTAAATGCACTTTTCTTCATAACACGACCTCTTTGTGAAAAATTTAGATTTAATAGGGTCATAGGCGGAGGGGTAAAGTCAATAGGGTATATGTTTCTTTTGACGGCTTTTTAATAAACTTGACGCTTCTAAAAAATACTTTTCACGCGCCCCCACCAACGCTTGCAACAAAGCTGTAAACGACTTTCCTACCCAGTGACATTGAAACTTTTTACAAAGTGAAAATCTAAAATAAATCAAAGACTAAATTAAACTTGAATCACCAATGAATTTCGGTTAATTCCTGTGCATCTCTCTGCAAATTTATGTTGGAAAAGATAACCGAGTGTTAAGCCAACAAGACGTTATAACTTGGGAATGTGTAAGATGACCATGCGCATTGAAACTGCACTCATTGACACAAAGATTGCCACTCCCTGCTTGGTTCTTGACCGGGAGCAGATCGCAAAAAATTATAGAAATTTTTGCCACAAAATGGACGAGATAGATATTTTCTATGCTGTGAAGGCGAATCCGCATCCTGACATTTTATCGCTTCTTGTCACTGAAGGTGCCTATTTCGATTGCGCCTCTTTTCATGAGATTACTCTTGTTCTTGCGGCCGGCAGCCATCCCTCGAACATCTGTTTTGGTAGCACCTTAAAGAAATCCACCGACATTGCTGACGCATACAAAGTTGGCGTACGCTATTTCACTTTTGATGCCAGGGAAGAGTTACAAAAGATCTCCGACCATGCACCGGGATCCAGTGTTTGTTGCCGTATACTAACAAATGATTTTGGAACCGGGGCAAAATGGCCACTTAGTCGTAAATTTGGCTGTGATGAAAATATGGCCGTTGATTTAATGTGTGAAGCAGGTGAATTGGGACTTATTCCCTCTGGTATTTCATTTCACGTTGGCTCTCAACAAACTGAGCCGACCGCATGGCAGGCACCAATTGCCCAAATAAGTAGAATTTTCAAACAACTAGCACACCTCGGTATTGCACTGGACACAATTAATATAGGCGGTGGGTTTCCAACCACCTTTGGTGATAATGCAGTTCCGGATATTTCCAACTACGCCAGTGTTATCAAGGCTGCATTAAATGTTCATTTTGGAAGGAAGACACCAAGAGTGATTGCAGAACCCGGCCGGGCACTGGTCGGCGATGCTGGCATCATTGTTAGCGAAGTCGTTTTAGTTTCCCAGAAAAGCTCGAATGATGCACAACGTTGGGTATATCTAGATGTTGGCAGATTCCACGGACTTGCTGAGACTGAGGGAGAGGCAATCCGTTATCGGTTAACCGTTCCAGAACGCCAAGATAGCACTAGCACCCCAGCAATCATTGCTGGGCCCACCTGCGACTCAGTTGATACCATGTATGAACGCAACCCGGTTGAAATGCCGGTTGACCTAAAAACTGGAGATATTGTTCTAGTACACGATGCTGGGGCTTATACCGCTACCTACTCGTCAGTTGGCTTCAACGGCCTTTCACCACTGCGGGTCTGCCTTGTTGAAGATATAAATCAGATGAAATTTCCAAAATTGCAAGCCATCTGAGCACATAACACTTACGACCCTAATAACCACTTGCGGTAAAAGGGACCACTCTGCAATCAGAAGGACTACTGGTCTTTAAAAATCTCGGGTATTGCCGTTTATATCGTGACACACGTAATATCGTATAAAAATTTATTTAAAAATAATAACTTGACGTACTGTTTCTCCTTGATCGAGCTTATCAAAAGCCTCATTTATATTTTCAAGGTCGATATAGCCCTTAATTAATTGGTCAACCGGCAACTTTCCATCCTGGTACATCTTTATGTAATTTGGAATATCTCTTTTAGGGACACAGCTACCCAAAAAACTACCTTTAATAGTTCGCTCTTCCGAAACCAACTGCACATGACTCACTGAAAAATTCTTGGAGGGATGCGACAATCCGCTCGAGGTAGTGGTGCCACCTCGACCAGTAACTGCATAAGCAAGTTCAATTGCCTCTACCTCGCCAACAGCTTCAAAAACATAATCAAGGCCACCACTTGTGGCATCCTTAATTTTTTCAACAACATCACTGTCCTCAGAGTCAAAGACCATATCTGCTCCAAGCTGTTTTGCCCCATCCCGCTTATATTTGATAGGGTCAATACCTATTATTTGTCGAGCACCGCTTGCCTTGGCACCAAGCATAGCAGACAATCCAACCCCACCTAACCCCACGACGCCGACGGAAGCCCCCATGGGAACTTTAGCAGTGTTTACCACCGCGCCAACACCAGTGATGACGGCGCAAGAAAAAACGGCAGCAACATCGAATGGCACTTCTTTTGGAAGTTTAACGACTGATCGATGATCTGCTGTTACGTATTCAGCAAAACAACTGACACCGGCGTAATGATTGATTTCTCTCCCGTTTAGTGCAATTCGTCTTTTCCCCGATAATAGCCTTCCTGCTGCATTTGCGGCATTTCCTTGTTCACAATTTGACGGTTTTCCAGCACGACACTGCAAGCAATCACCGCAATTTGGCATGAAAATAAAGGCTACGTGATCACCAATAGAAATATCTTTTACAAGTGCCCCAACCTCCACAACAACACCAGCACCCTCGTGCCCCAAAACCATTGGTACTGGCCGTACCCTGTTACCGTTGACGACCGAGAGATCAGAATGGCACACACCCGCAGCTGCAACTTGAACCATTACTTCAGTTTCATTTGGACCAGATAAGTCGACCTGCTCGATCTTAACTGCCTTACTGTTCTCGTATGGTCTTGGCATACCTTGATCAAAAATTACAGCGGCTTTGACTTTCATGGAATGCTCCTTAACTGACGTAATCTTAATTTTAAACGTTAGCAGCAGTGCCACACCCGATGAATGCTAGTCCGATCTATCGATAAAAAGCGTTCCAAGCAACTACGAAATAATTTTGACACTGCCATCCGGAAAACATCTTGGCACATTTAGCCATGTTTTGTCTCAAGCGTTCTTCGATATGTTAAAATGAAAGTAAATGCACTTTTGCATTCAATTCTTGGGGAGTTAAAAATGCCAAATCAAACCTTAATTGTACCTGCAAAGCAGTCTTGGTCTGGATTAATCAAAAAGGAGCAAGTGCTTACGATTAAAGACACCTATGGCCAGCAAGCCGTTGACTTCATTTGCTATGATGCAGACAACACATCAGATCGTTATTCCGCAACAAATACAGTAAAAGTTCAGGGTAATGTTTATATTGGAAAAGGAACAGTATTATACGCCGATAGTGGTAAGCCTCTTTTACAAGTTATTGAGGATACTGTTGGAAAACATGACACAATTTATGGTTGCTGCAGCAACCCCAACAACAAACTACGTTACGGTGCAAAAACGACAGAGTCCTGTTACACAAACTTTACAAAAGAGCTTAAAAAACGTGGCATGGGTGTTACCTCAATTGTTCCGAATGTAAACTGGTTCATGAGCGTTCCAGTTATGGCTGACGGGTCAGCAGGTATAGCCGAAGCCGCATTAAAACCGGGAAGTTTTGTCAGTTTAAAAGCTGAATGTAATGTTTTGGCAGTACTTTCAAATTGTCCGCAAATACATAATCCTTGCAACGGCTTCAAGCCCACACCAGTGGAGGTTTGGATTGATTAAAAAACAAAGACAGAGGCACCAAATTGCTGGCAATTAAATCTCTGGAACAATTGGAACCCCGCTGCAAGCAGCAACACTCGACATAAAGATGGACAACGTCCTCATTTAGAGTTCCCTATTCAGAAAACTAATGCTTTCAATTGACTGTGCTAGAAGCGCAGGATGGATCTCATTAATAGCATTTATAACAAGAAACATGGCAATCCCTTTGTTAATTATTCACATACAAACGTCAGAAAAAATGAATAAAGTGCACATAAATAACAAATGTCCCACCTGTTTTCCGTCCTTCGACGCTCTCAAACATGGAGCATGTAACCAGTGGGCTCCAAATTGCAAACTTGTCATACATCCAAACAACAGCACCTTGAAAGACACCAGAAAAAGCAATTGAGTATTAACGGATCATGCAAATTTGTTGCCTTGATACAAACCCTTAGAGTTCGAATGTTGCCTGTTTACCTTTTTTTGATATTAATTTGTGATTAATTCAAGGGTCTCATCTCCCATCAAGGCAAACCTGAGGAACACATCAAAGTCTGTTGCTGAGCGTTCTACCAAACGATTACACAAAAGTAGCAATTCTCTCCAATTTAGATCATCTGCTGAAAAGCCTTCTTCCCATAAAAATTTTGAGAGCATATTGTTCTCATAAAGACGTTCCAATTTACTGAATTCTACATTTGGATTATTCTTTTTTATCGATAAAAGGCTCATAGTCTCATCAGGTGCGTAGCCAGGCACCGACCAGCGGCTTCTGAAAACAATTTTTTTAGGAACCTTGGGCAACTTAAGCCCCAATATGGATAGGCTTTTAGCTAAAATAGGTATTGCTTTATCGTCTAACTCTGATCCATGCATATAAACACCAAGTTCATCCATTGGAAAATGAATGGTTAGAGTTTTATTCAATGAACTAATATCTCTCTCATTCACCTTTTATGCCCTCGAATTATTAATAAATGATGATGTAGTTAAACTTTTACCAGCTCAATCTTTTTCTTCTGCGATACAAGAGCCTGCGAAATAGGTGAGCCAATTTATCATTCATGTATTTTTGCCATTAAAACTAGCGGAAGACCGAATCACTAACATAACAATATGACGTTTTCAGGGATTTTCTGCGACGTTAGTTTACCCAGCTTTAAAAACAAAATTTATTTAAAATAAAAATCTATTTCGATAATGGCGATTCCGGGAGGGCTCGAACCCCCAACCTACTGCTTAGAAGGCAGTTGCTCTATCCAGTTGAGCTACGGAACCGTTTTTAACATATCAGCATACTTTAAACGGTCCTATTACTAACACCCAAGGGCATCTGATGCAAAGTACATTCAATTGACACTACCCCGTGTAACCTGGATCGCCTTTCGTGATAATGCACCCAGCCTCAACGCGCAATATCACTACTTAGGATTTGACTGGCTAAACGCAGTTTCGTTTCTAACAAGGCGCAAATCGATTGATACCTGATTGAATAGAAATCAAATTAGTATCATGGCTAACTTAGCCTTAGTCACTTAATGCGTCCATGCACCATTTCGTGAAAAAGCAAAATTGTCCGCATAAGCCTTTGGCTTTACCCGACGCGATTTTGGCTGTTGAATCACGTAGTCGATGTTATGTGAATCTGCATAGGCAATAGCCGATTCAAGGTTTGGAAA
The DNA here is from genome assembly GCA_003212345.1 of SAR116 cluster bacterium AG-447-A06. Classification (GTDB taxonomy): domain Bacteria; phylum Pseudomonadota; class Alphaproteobacteria; order Puniceispirillales; family Puniceispirillaceae; genus UBA3439. The sequence continues at coordinate 13,943 of QCPZ01000017.1, read as the reverse complement.
ATACATCCGAACCTGGCGCGCCGTATCGGATGATGATTGCCAACCCATTAGACGGTCGGGGGTTGCAGCGCTTTGGCGAGCATAGGTCAAAACCCACTCACAGCCGCGGCTGATTTTGCCTTTTCGTCCTGATTGCATCGCAGTTTTGCTGGGTTTGTAAATTCTCGCGTTCATAATGGCCCCGTTTATAATCAAGGTTGCACCCGTTTTTTTCGGATGTGCACCGAATTACAAAACACTAGATATAATATAATTCCAAAACTGAGTTACGAAAAGAGGCATTTTAAAAATATTCCAATTGAAATTTTGTGTGAAATCCTGTGCTGCCATTATTCCGTGATACCTTTACTCTCACTAGGATTATGTTACATTTTAACATAGTGGTGGCCCACACGGTCACTTGCTTTTTTGTTTTTGAACAAAATTATAGCGTTCGTTAGCCCATTATTTTCAGAGTTTTTTGTGCATTCTGGTTCTAGTTCAATCCTTTTAAATAAATCGTTTACGCTTCAGCAAAAAATCAGATGGATTGCTCTGCTATTAAAAACTCGGCGAAATAACCGCATGTCAAAATTGGCTGCAGCGATCAGCACAAAAACCAGTGAAAAAAATCCAGTAATTATAGATATTGGGGCTAATGTTGGTTTGTATACAAAAGCCTTCATGAAAGGACCTAAAACTCCAAAGAGCATCATTGCAATTGAGCCTTCATTTTATGTGTTTTCTATTTTGTTAAATATCACGGCAACTATGCCTTCAGTGCGTTGTCGCAAAATGGCGTTAAGCCATGAGACAGCAACCGTCCATTTAAAGACACCGCTGAAGAAATCTGGCTCTTTGCGCGTTGGATTGTCACATATTGGGAATGTTAATAATCAGCAAGTCTTTGTTGAGACGGTTGAAGCTAAACGACTTGATGATGTATTGACTGATGAAAAAGTAGATCAAGTCGACATCGTAAAATTAGACGTCGAAGGTGCAGAAGAACAGGTTATCGCTGGCGCTCCAAACCTTTTCTACAATGTACGACCAATCTGGTTTGTTGAGCTAGTCCAAAGGCGTACAGATAATTTTAGTGGATCAGCAGAGAAAATTTTTTTAAACTTCATCGCGGCAGGGTACGAGGCGTTTGTCCTCAATGCTGACTATGAATGGGACCAAGTAAATAAACTAAACGAACATTCTGATTACCTTTTTGTACCTGCATTATCCAAGACAGAGGTCGCCGTCACAGAAATTTAAATGTTAGTGGGCAACCAACATTAGACGAGGTTCAAATTTCAAAAAACAAGGTAATAATCCAAACATAGTGACAAAAAAGACAGCTTTTAGCCTAGTAACCTCAACTGCTATACATTGCTAATATCCAAAGCTAATATCACGTCTTACATAGTGCGTGTTTGTCTGTTTATGCCGAGGTAACATCAAATTGGAGTCTTAAATGTATATAAGAGTTGTTTCGATCACAGCACAATCAAAAATGCAATTTGATATGACAGTCACCTATTTCGAAAACGTGTGGTCACCAAAAGTCATCAGCTTGGGTGCTATATCAGCAGAGTTTGTAAAAAGTTCTGAAAATTCTGGAATTTACATTATTCACTACCCAGATAAAAAGACCGCACTTTCAGTCTTTGATAAAATAAAACCAGAGGTAGAAGAAGTCCGCTCGCAAAATCGAATTCAAATTACCGAGGGCGAGCGCCTCTTCCGAGTTGATAGTTAAATCAATGCACGATTTGACCCGAACTTACATCTCCGTCGGGCATTGCTTTAAAGCAAATTTACCATAGAGTCACTCAAACTATAATTTTGGAAACGGTGATAAAGGAACTCAATATCCTGGTGTTCCCTCTTACGAGTAATTAATATATCTCCGCTTTTATTATGAAAGTGATTGGTCGGAGTGGAGAGATTCGAACTCCCGGCCCTCTGGTCCCAAACCAGATGCGCTACCAGGCTGCGCTACACTCCGACGGTGTTTTCTTATCCCTCCTTAAAAAAAATTTCAAGCATTCATCACGCAAGGTTGTCAATTTATTTATTTTTTTCGCTATTGAGGCTCATTGCCAGTGATTACAATCGGTAAATGCAGACGAGACCCAACTTTTATATTTAAACGTGACGCCTCTCCACCACCAATTTCAAGAACATATCTAGCCGCCGCCCTTGAATGGCGTAAAGTCAAAGTGTTGGGCTTCGCATTCAAGATTAACGAAACTAGCCCACCGTTATCATCAAAAAACAATATATCGAGAGGGATGGGTGTATTCTTCATCCAAAAGGTTCGTGGTTTCATATCTTCAAATAAAAACAGCATTCCACTTTTAGCAGGCAATGGCGGAGAAAACATCAGCCCGTAGGCATGCTGTGATGGAGTTACCGCCAACCTTACGCTAAAAGCAATGGGAATTGAGCTGTCTGTCGGGGTTAACCGGATTTGCGCTGTAGCGAAGTCTGGGGCGAGCATCACCTCATCTGTCGCATGCGCACTGGTGGGTATCAAAATTAAAAAAACAACAACGAGGTGCCGAAGCCGAGCGAATAAGCTCGCATCAACTTGCACTTCAGCCAGCCGCCACATAAACAATCAGTAACAAAAAGGACAACAATACTGCTTGAATAAGAACAGCCCGCCCACTTATCGTTGGGCCAGCCCATGGGCTATGCATAATTTTGTCAATCGCATCCCAAGCGACATTCACGATGCCTCGCACCTTGCGCAAGAAACTCCCCCAAACTGATAAAACAGTACTAAGTATCGGCCAACCGACGGCCGGTAACATTCTGCGGTAGAACCAGTCAGAATTTAAAACGGTAGATCTCAACTCCGGCGGGTATATTTTGAAAGTCATTAAAAATGCAAATGCAAGTATTGAGAATATTAACAACTGCAACTGTGCAAGCACGTGACCGGCGTCATAGGGGTTGTAATCAATCTGATACGGCAAAATGGAATAGAATAAAGACGGGAGTACTCCAATCAGAATACACAATAATCCAGCGATTCCCATGGCAACGATCATTCCGGGAGGCGCTTCTTTTACTTGATGCCCCCCATCGTGACCAAAAAAAGCGAAATAAGGGATTTTTATACCCGAGTGGTGCAGCACTCCCGCTGAAGCAGCTAGTAAAACCAAGTACGCATAAACCAAGCCCTCATATCCAAGCGAGGACATGATTAGGGACTTTGCCGCAAAACCACTAAAAAGAGGAAAAGCTGAAATGGACATAGCTCCAATTATACAGAAAATGCAAGTGAGTGGCATCATTCTATACAAGCCACCAAGTTCAGAAGCTTTAACAGTTCCAACTCTATATAGCACTGCTCCCATGCTCATGAATAAAAGTCCTTTATAAATAATGTGTGCAAAAGCATGAGCAACAGCACCATTTATTGCCAACTCTGTTCCGACCCCTATTGCGACGACCATAAATCCAAGCTGGTTGTTTAGGCTGTATGACAAAACGCGTCGCATGTCGTTTTCGATCACAGCAAAAAAAACGGGAAACATAGTCATCACACAGCCGATTATTATTAGTATATCTGTTCCTGGGAAGCCTCTCGCAAAAGCGTAGATCGCGAGCTTTGTTGTGAATGCGGACAACATTACAGTACCAATGACTGTTGACTCTGGATAAGAGTCTTGTAACCAACCGTTAAGGAAAGGAAATGCTGCCTTTACCCCAAAAGCTACAAAAATAAGCCAGGTACCAACCGTACCCAGATTCATCTTATCAAATGCCAGCGATCCACTATCTTGAAAAACTAGAACGGCACCGCTCAGGAGGAACATTCCTGATAATACTTGAATGATTAAATATCTCATTGCCGAGTATTTGGCCTGATTTGAACCACTTGCTAGTATGAGAAACACTGAGGTTACGGCGGTCAATTCCCACCAAATGAAAAGCGAGAACAAATCCCCAGCATGTAACGCGGCAATCGCGGCACCAGCGTAGGCCAAACCACTACAATGTTCTAAAGGTTTTGGTTCGTGCCATCCATATATCACATTAAGAGCGGCCGCTATGTGGAATACGATAGCAAAGGGCAAAGTAAGGTGGTCTGATCTATTTAAAATTAAATTAAATCCTGAAATTTCAGTTTCCCAATGAACACCGGGACCAGCAGTCAGAAAAAAAGCAGACAGTGCGATAACCGAAAGTATAAAAAGTTGTCTGTAATGATGTGGCACCAATGCCGCAGGGATCGCCAGAAGAACCATGATCAAGCCAGGAGGAAAATTTAAAAACAACTCAGCCATTATCGTAATAATCCTCGCGGCGCATGACTAACTTCCTGAGAACAATGCCTCCTAATACAATCGCCACACAAATAACAAATGCGTATAGAGCCGGGAAAAAGAAGATATTTTCAACATCAGTTTCAGCGTGGCGATGCACAAAAAATTCGAGGACGAGCAACAAAAAGGCTAACGTAATAAGTACTAATTTTGACCTAGAGCCCAAGACACTCAATTTATTTGATATACTGTCTCTCATTATTGCCCCCTACTTGCAAGGATTGCGAGTTCCAAGAGAGTTTCGTTATAGAAAAATAACGCAACAGAAATCAGAGCGGTCATAACCGGCGGAATAACAACCAAAGGATGACGTTTGACTTCTACCGATTTAATTTTCTCTCGAAAAAAAGCTCGGGATAATGGCTCTAACAGATAATAAACATTCAACAATGATGATAATCCAAGAACCACAAGAATGGCGATGTAGCCAGCATCGGCAGCACCCACCATCAGCATGAATTTGGACCAACTCCCACCAAACGGAGGAATACCAATAATGGACAAAGCACCAACAAAAAATGCGGCAAAAACCCATGGCATTTCGCGCCCCTGCCCGTCTAGATCAGAAACCTTAGTGAGATGCGCCTGCACGTATATAGCGCCTGCACAAAAGAATAAAGTAATTTTACCCGCCGCATGCATAACGATGTGTAGAGCAGCCCCTTGGACAGCCATTTGTGATGCGAGCGCGGCCCCTAAAACAATATAAGAAAGCTGACTTATCGTTGAATAGGCAAGGCGTGCCTTAATGTCATCCTTGCTGATGGCCACCACACTTGACACTAAAATGGTAAAAGCAGTAAGCCAAATCAACCATTGCGAAGCGCCGGTTTTAGCTAGAAAATCGATACCAAACACATAAACAACAACGGTCAGAATAGTAAAAACACCCGCTTTAACAACTGCAACAGCATGTAGCAACGCAGATACAGGCGTAGGAGCCACCATTGCAGCGGGCAGCCAGCGATGAATTGGCATTAACGCCGCCTTGCCAACACCAAATGCAAATAACCCGAGTAAAATAGGCACCATAGTTGGATCAATTTGCCCCTCAAGATAGCCGCCAGGTCGAAAATCGAGGGTGCCGGTGTTGAACCATACCCACACGACAGCTGGCAACAAAAGAATAACCGAAGTACCAACAAGAATGCTCATGTACAGGCGACCAGCGTTTCGCGCAGCAGCACTTTCCTTGTGTGTTACAAGTGGATATGTAGAAAACGTAAGAATTTCATAGAAGATAAAAAGCACGAGAAGATTGCCCGACCACGCCACTGCCATTGCGGCATGAACAGCAACGGCGTAAAAAGCCGCAAACCTGGTTTGATGCTTTTCATGATTGCCGCGCATATATCCAACCGAATAGAGAGCAGCCAGAATCCAAAGGCCGGATGCAACAAGACCAAAGATTGCACCAAGCGGCGTTACGGCAAATTCGATGGCAAGGCCTTCAGCTATTTGCGCAACAAATAGACGCGGGGTTTCTCCATCAAGAACTGCCAGCGCAACCTCAACCGCCGCGATAAAGGTTATCACGCCTCCCACAGGCCCAGCCGCATCACGCCAAACATGGCGCACAGCTAAAAACGGCGTTAAAACTGCAACCATAAGGGGAGCTAAAAGGCCCATCAGCATTGCAGTTTGAACCGACATCATGCCCCGCCTCCTGGTGATATATCAAAGAGTATTTGAGCCGCCATTTGCGAGGCTGAAACAAGCCAACTGGCATCAATCCCAAACCAGATATTGCCGAGGGCGACGATCCAAATTGGCAAATATATTGCCGGATTTTCAACTAGTTTTGGCGATCTTGCAGGAGCTGGTTGCATCCACATGACTTCCATGATCTTCCATAAATAAACCACTGATAAGGCGCTGCTAATCAGTACCAAAGAGAGAATAACATAAGACTCGGTTTCGAGGATCGCACGCACCAAATACAATTTTGAGATAAATCCAGCAGTAAGGGGTAATCCGGCAAGGCTAAGCCCACATATCAGAAATGCTGTCGCAGTGAGAGGAAGACGCCGCCCTATCCCAATCAGACTGTCAAGGCTAGCACGCGCACCCAGAGCGGCAACAAACCCGCCGATGGCCATAAAAATACCGCCCTTAATCAGCGCATGATTGCCAATATGTATAAATGCAGCACTGACACTGGCAGGCGTTCCAAGACCAAGGCCAAGAGCTATATATCCAATTTGCGCAACCGATGAATGAGCAAACAGTTTCTTAACATCAGCCTCATAAATAGCCATGATTGTGCCAACGAAAACACCACCAACAGCAAGCGGCACAATAACGTTTGACAGGGCAATAGTCACAACATCCGGCATACCGCTGAAAACGGTAAAAAGGATTCTTGCCAACACATAAAGTGCTGCTTTAGTCGCAATTGATGCCAGCAATGTTGAAACGGCTGACGGAGCATAGCTATAGGCCGCGGGAAGCCAAATATGCACTGGAAAAATTGCCGCCTTAACAAGGATGCCAGCCACCATAAAACCAAATCCAACATAAATAGCAGCACTGCCGCCAGCATCTGGTATGCGGTTGGCAATATCCACCATGTTTAAGCTGCCGGTCATGGCGTAAATAAACCCAACACCAATTACATAAAAAGTGGCCCCCACCGCGCCAATCACAAGATAATGATAACCAGCGATCAGTGCGCGCCTGTCGGTACCCGCGCCCATGCCAATCAAAATAACCGATGCCAATGCAGAAATTTCAAGGAATACAAAAAGATTAAAGGCATCAGCTGTCATTACAAGGCCAAATAACCCACCACTGACAAGAAGCCATGCTGCATAAAATTTGCCGATATCTTTTTCCGCTATTTCATTGGTCACAAGTTGGCGAGCAGCAAGTGTTGCAAGGAACCCAAGGCCCGACATCACAACAAGTGTCAAGCTGCTTGCTGAGTCGACAACAAACTCAATGCCCCATGGTGGTTCCCAATTACCCAGGTGGTAACTGATACGGGCACCGGTTTCAGTCACTGATTGCAGCAATAGCGCAAAAATTAAAGACGCTCCTGTGCCAACAAGCGCAACAGCCCAGGCCAAACCAGCAAATGGAAATAGAGCGCTAATCGGGGCCAGCAGCAACGGAACCGCAACCAGCAATGCCGGCAAATTTGTTAAAATAACGCTTCCCATCATTCAGAAGCCTCATCAAGTGGGCGTCTAGGGCGCGCTAACGACTGGTTTAACTTTGCCGCAATTATTTCATCTTCCTCGATGCTACCAAAGGCTTCGTTAATCCGTAAAATAAGTGCCAGCCCAAGAGCCGTAGTTGCCACCCCAACCACAATCGCAGTTAGAATCAACACATGTGGCAATGGGTTTGAATATAACGTGCCTGGATTTCCATTAAGAATGGGAGCTGTACCACCCGCAACCTTACCAAGTGAGATATAGAAAAGGAAAACCGAGGTTTGAAAGATAGATAGCCCAATCAACTTTTTTATCAAATTTGTACGTGCAATGACTATAAAAAGACCTGTCATCATCAAGATGATGACAATGATATAGTTCCAACTATCTCCGAGTTGCTCAATCATTTGGCACGATCCTCAACAAAACCGGCAAACGCATGGAAAACCGCCAGCATTACGCTTGTAACCGTCAAACCGACACCAAGTTCAACCAGCAAGATCCCAATATGCTGGCCAGTTGCAACTGAGCCAGTCAGCGCCGTATAATCAAGAAAGAGACCACCTTTCGCCATAGAAACAACGCCAACTCCACCATAAAGCAAAACGCCAAAAACCATCATCCAGAGATTGACCCTTGCTGATACGATCTCGCGACCCGCTTGAAGCCCAAAGACAATTGCATGCAGAATAAAGGCAGCAGCTATAATAACCCCTGCTTGAAACCCACCACCTGGACTATAATCCCCATGAAACTGCACGTACAAGCCAAACATGATAATTGGCGCGAACAGAATTTTAGCAACAACGCGGAATACAGGATTTTGCTTCATACCTTTTTCCCCGTTGATTTAGGTAAAACCTTTGACACTCGTTTTGATACCCCTGACGCAGTTTTTTTACCGGTTTTTTTTGCCATACGATGGGTACGAGTTGTTCCGGCGAGGAGCATTAAAACGCCAAGACCCGCGGTGAAGACAACAATCGTTTCACCAAGCGTATCAAATCCACGGTAGCTTGCCAAAACTGTTGTAACGACGTTAGGTATATGCAACGCGCTTCCACTTTCGGCGAGGTAACGGGGTGCCACATGCTGATGAACTTGCGACATCGGATCGCCAAAAGATGGTAAATCGGCCACGGCAAGTAACAGCAACGCTCCTGCCCCGATACATATAAAACCAGCCAAAACATTTCGATTTAAACTAGGTTTTTCGTCAGCTGGGACATACGCCATGACTGCAAGAAAAAGAATGGTTGAAATGCCAGCCCCTACTGCCGCTTCGGTAAAAGCCACATCAACAGCATCGAGGTTTACAAAAATTGCAGCTGAGGTCAGCGAGTAAGCACCCGACATCACAATTACCGCATATAGATTGCAAGTTCGAACAACCATCACAGCAATTAGGACAAGTAATACCAGCAAAAACACATCAACAAACAGACTTATCATTATTATTTCCCTTTACCCAGTCGGTGAGTTGCTGTTGTTTTGGCGACAGGCCGTTTCGTAAGATTTCGGCCAACAGGTTCAACCCCCATCGTGTGCGCCACTTGCGCTACCGCATGCGTCGCGATTGGGCTCGTGAAAAACAGAAAAATGCCAACAAATAATAGCTTCACCGTCACAAGGGTAAAGCCTTCGTAAATCACCATGCCGAGGATAATGAAACTGGCACCGGCGGTATCAATCATGCCAACTGCATGTATCCGGCAAAACACATCTGGTAGGCGGATTAAGCCAAGGCTCCCAATAAGCAGTGCAACGATACCAATAAAGATCGACAGACCGGAGAGGATGAGGATTAGTATTTCCATTATTTTGACCCCTTTCCACGGTCACCAAGTGAGCCAGTACTGAAGATTTTGAGCACGGCAAAGGTGCCAATGAAATTCAGAATTGCGTAAAGTAAAGCGATATCAACAAATTCTGGCCGTTCCATTATAAAGCCATGAAGTGAAATCCCCAGTATCATTAGAGTGCCAATTGCATTAACTGCCAAAACACGGTCAAATGCCGTTGGTCCTAACGCGGTTCGGATAAGCGCCATCACAAGGCAAACCCCGCAAGCGACTATTCCAACAATCATCATCATTTGGAAATACTTCCTGGTGATTTTCTATCTACTTTTTTCGCAGTAGATTTTGTTGGTGTACCCGACAATGGTTTTGATCCTGAGAGTTTTGTGCCCATCCCTTCGAGATCGCAATTTCGTCTATCCATATCGCCTCCGCGCACATCCTCCCCAAATTGTGGGTGCAGCGCATGAACCAGGAACCTGCTTGTTCCGGCTTTCTCCTCGTCAATGTCAACTGTAACGGTTCCAGGCGTCAGGGTAATTGAATTGGCATAATTAGCCAGCCCGGCCGAAGTTGTTTGATTAGCCGGAACTTCAAAAATTTCTGGATCAGCCGTTCCACGAAGAATGATTTTGGCTGTCGCTATATTTGATGAAATAATTTCGCCAATCAGCCATGTTAAATAGGGAAAAAGGCGGCTAAATAGATGTACTGGCAACCCCTCACTGTCAGTGGCACCAATGCGGAGGCTAAGCCACGCACAAAGCGCACAACTTGCCACACCTAACCCAATCAACAGGCCATTATAATGACCAGACATTAGAAGCCAGCCGACGAACAAAATGACAAATAATGTTAGGAGACGCATCAAATCAATAAATCACCGTGTTGGGAATGATAAGGGGGAACCTTAAATAGCTTTTGGTTTATCTTCAATGCAAGAAAATCAAAAAAATATTTTTTCTCGTGGCAAATATGTCTCTTGATGCGATTGCAGCAGTTCAAAAAACAACATCTGTTGGGTTGTTTTTGGCATTGCCGCAGGCTAAACATTTAAAATGTAAGGTCGTGCCAAACTGTTCGGGTTGGGGTATGCACGGATCAATATTGGGAGGTTAACAAATGGCATCATCTTCACAAAAGCCGCGTCCATCCGGAGTGCCAGAGGAAAATGTATATACGTCTATGCACTGGATGATTGTCGTCACGTATATCGTTGCATCAGCAGCTATTTATTTGCTTATCAGCGGCGCCGTGTAGCTTAACGGAAGAAGCGAGAATTAATCATTGGATGCGCTTTATCAAAAACAAATTCTTCAGTTCGCGCAGCAATCTCGCACCAGCAATTTTGACCCCAGCGCTCCGTTGCAGGCCAGCTACAGTAACCCAACCTGTGGTGACCGGGTTGACATCTCTTTTTCATGCACCGGTGGCGTTATTCATGATATCGGGGTGACTGTCCGCGGGTGTGCTTTGAGTGAAGCTGGAGCTGGCCTTTTACTCAAAAAATTCGAGGGATGCAGTCTTGCGGACGCACGCAAAATGAAAGCTGATTTTACCAACTGGATCGCCAAGCTTATCGAAGATGCCCCGAATGAAGACATGGAAATCTTTATGCCAGTTCGAGAAATCCGCAACCGACAAAAGTGTGTTCTTCTTGCATTTGACGCCGCGATCAAGGCAATGGACTAGTCTTTAACGTAAATGACGTAATCCATTAATGCACTGTCTTATTCTGGACGAACTGACACTTTGCCAAATACCCAAAGGGTGAGAACAAGCGCCAGTGGAAAGCCAATAACAAGCAGGACGCCAATGTTTACATCCATGACTGATCTCCCGGTGGTTAAATATTGACCGAGTTATAGCGTTTCCAAACGTGATTACAAGAGCTAATTCGCCGCCAAGCGATAATGTTGCGTCTGGCGCAAGGGATTAAAAACCTCAGCTTGTTTGACAAATTTCACCATCACAACAGGGCATTACATTTGTCTTGCAATGCGCGCATTGACCATGCCCATGTACCCAAATAATATTTTCTGAACGGCCACACGACGGGCATCGCGGTTGAAGAACCGTCTCACTCATGCCTTGTTTCAAGCTTTTACCATTTTGAGTTGATTGATCCTGCATAAGCCTTCCTATCTTCTTTATTATGGCTCCGCGTCTGATGGAGCATTGATCGTTAAACAGCTCGTCAAGTATTTCGAAGTTTAGATAAAAAAGTCACTAATTCTCCGGCAACTTTCGCGGTTTGCTCAATGTGCTGAAAGTGACCACAATTTTCCAAAGAAACAAACTTAGAATTTGGTAACTTTTCAGCCATTTCCCGGCTCACCTTTAAAGGCACCATTCGATCACAATCAGAGGCAATTACGAGCACAGGAACAGCAATTTCTTCCAAGCGCGCCTTTAAATCAAAATTGCTACACGCGAGAAAATCGCCATGCACAGTTTTTGAGCCCGCATCTAGCATTCTTTGCTTGGCTTTTTCCCTAAAATACGCCGCCATTTGCTCACTGTCTGCGACAGCTCCAGTTTTTTTATGCCATGAATATTTAACGATACTGTTGACAGTTGCTTCAAATGTATTTTGCAGCCCTTGAAGAATAGCATGGTTGACATTCATCTTGCTCGCACCACCAATCGCCACAACCGAACAAATACGCCAATGGCGGCGCAGGGAAGCGTTTAATGCGATTGCGGCACCCATAGAATGTCCAACTAAACATACTTTTTTGAGGTCCATCACATCCAGAAAATCTATGATGTCGCTCGAATATTCATCTATGCTTAATTTACTTTTGCCTTCCGATTTTCCATGCCCAGGTAAATCAACAGCGTAAATCGAGTAATCGTCTAATCCGGCATTAAAAAGCCTGCTTACGCCTTGGTTACTTGGCGTCAATCCCATTGATCCAGTTAGGTCGTTGGCGCTACGCCATGCCATCGGCCAATCAATCTCTTGCCCACCTGCGCCATGAATTAGAACTATTTCTGAGCTGCTAATGTCTCGAGAAACACCATTGAAACTATATGATATTTCGTGATTATTAATAGCAACTTTTGGCACTAACTTAATCCCATCAAAAGATTGGTGTTTTCGAAAAACAGTTAATCATCTAATTAATAGACAAACTAATCCTTTGCGTTTTGAATCGGCTTGTCTGTTCCCAAATAGCGTTCAATAAAACCAACCAGACTTTCTCAAATACATTAAAAAATAAGCTGGTAAAACGAAGAAAAGGAAAACTTTAGATTCTTTGTCCATTTTGTGGTCAACCACAGTCGTTTTTAAAATTGAGTTGAACTGTGACTAGGTAATATCGCTGCCCTGTGCTCCCCGGCCATAACCAAGGAATGAGTAGTTTATTTCATCGCGAGCGGGTTTATGTAAAATAAGTAAACCCTCATTATACTTCCGGGCTTCTCGAAAGAGAACGAATAACAAGATCACTAAAAACATCTCCAATATCCTCAGGAGATTGAAGACCATCAGGTTTTAGCCACAGACAGGAGTAGAAATACATCCCCAAAAGGCCCTTCACAGCAATTTTATCGACTTCTCTAAACACATTTTTTTGTACACCTTCCTCTATAGTTTTAGACCAGATTTGTTGGTATTCTGCATGCATACACATAACGTCATGGTGCCGTGAGCCCGTCAAAGACTGTACCTCACGAAAACAGACAACTATTTCTGCTAAACTACTGCTGATTACAGCCATCAGGTGTCTACTGAGCGCCTTCAAGCGCTGAACAGGGTCTGGATATTCTATAGCTATCCTATGGCCAGACTGAACAAGGTCTGAAATGTACTGTGAAGCAATTTCGTGAAGAAGGTCTTCCTTGCTTTCTATGTGATGGTAGAGCGTACCACGACCGAAACCTGAAGCGGCTCCAATTTCCGCGACGCCAACTCCATTGTAGCCTTTTTGTGCGAACAAAGATGCTGCTACCTTAGTTATCTTCTTTGCTTGTTCTGTTTGTTTCAATTTTCTATCATCCGCTAATTCATACCAAGTTGGTAAGTAGATTTCTTCACTCTTTAAACGTGGCAGTAGTCACTGCGCGTATGCCCAATTGCGTCTTTGTCAAAAACTAATGCGTTAATGCCATTCATTAGACCAGTGATTATATCGTTGCAAAATTCGACTGCAAAGAAGCGACTAAGGATTCCATTCAACTGACCGATGCACGAAAGTTTTTCACTAGCAATATAAACGTTATTCATGATGACCCCCCGCTTCATTCAAAGTTATCACACCTAAATTGGACGCGTACCAAACTAAGAATCCTCAGTCGGTAAAGTCCTGAACTGCTTCAAAATGCCCCCCCGAGATAGCAAGTAATTTGAATAGTTTCAACTTTTCGAACAAATGCTAAAAAGCCCACGCATTAAAATTGATTTTTTTAATACCTGTGACAATATTTCCCACTTGTATTGTACCGATTGGTCTGTATATTACTAGCGGGATTTATACAAAAAGAGATACGACCCTGCACTCTGCCCTTTTTTAAAACAGTTTTTAAAAAAAAAGAAGTTAGTTATATGCCAGATACAGAAAAAAAAGATGGTTGGTCAGGAGTTTTAAATGGCCAACCAAAGGTGGGACAATTCGGTGAACGCACTCGTACTACTAAGATGAGCGATATACATTCGTTTACTGAGATGACTG
>QCPZ01000016.1 GCA_003212345.1 SAR116 cluster bacterium AG-447-A06 | reverse complement strand
CTTAAGTCCTCATAATCAGAAGTTCAAGCCTTAATGGAGTATATCATGGCTGATATCGCAAAAATTGCAGAAGACCTTTCTAACCTCACAGTTCTTGAAGCTGCTGAGTTAGCAACAATGCTTGAAGAGAAGTGGGGCGTCTCTGCCGCTGCTGCTCCCATGGCAATGGCGATGCCTACTAATGGAGACGTCAGTGGAGCTGGAGACGAAAAGACTGAATTTGACGTTGTCTTGACCGCAGCGGGGTCGTCAAAGATCAACGTCATTAAAGAAGTCCGCACGATCACTGGCCTTGGACTGAAAGAAGCCAAGGATTTGGTTGAAGGTGCACCGAAAGCAGTGAAGGAGGGGGCGTCTAAAGAGGAAGCTGAGCAGATTAAGACCAAGCTCGAAGAAGCTGGCGCAACGGTTGAAGTTAAATAACGTGGCAGTGCAGCTTCACTCATAGCTTTATGAGATTGTATTGCACCGGGCGGTTTTAGCTGTCCGGTGCAAGGTCGTTTAATTATTGGCGATTTTTTTAAATCGATCCAAAACCCATTTAAAAGACTGTTTGGGGCACCTAATTTTAGCCGTTAACAGCTTAGAATTTGATGAGGAATCACTGATGGTATCGCATGTAAGCACTCTGGACAGCCGTAAACGGGTACGTCGTACTTTTGGACAACTTGAAGAAGTTACCCAAATGCCCAATCTCATCGATGTCCAGCGGTTTAGCTACGATACCTTTTTGCAGATGGATGTGGCAACGCATGAGAGGGATGATCTGGGCCTGCAAGAAACATTTAAATCCGTCTTTCCGATTGAGGATTTTGCCGAACGGTCTATTCTGGAATTTGTTTCTTACGAACTTGAAGCTCCAAAATATGATGTTGAAGAATGCCAGCAGCGTGGGCTAACTTTTGCGTCGCCCTTGCGCGTAACACTTCGGCTTGTCGTTTGGGAGGAAAATGAGGACACTGGGTCTAGGTCTATCCGCGACATCAAAGAACAGGACGTTTACATGGGCGATATGCCTTTGATGACGTCAAATGGTACGTTTATCGTAAATGGCACTGAGCGTGTTATTGTATCGCAAATGCATCGGTCACCGGGAGTTTTCTTCGATCATGATCGTGGCAAAACACACGCGTCTGGCAAGCTTCTGTTCGCCGCTCGCGTCATTCCTTACCGGGGATCATGGCTTGATTTTGAATTCGATGCGAAAGACATTTTGAATGTCCGCATTGACCGTAAGCGTAAACTGCCAGCTACCACATTTATGATGGCTTTGCCTGATGAGGAGTCGCTCACCTATTTAGACCGTTGTGCCGAAAGTGGTGATGCGGTTGATCCAAGCAAAGTGCAAGGAATGAGCCGTGAAGAAATTTTAAGCAATTTTTATAAGTCGATCCAATATCGTCGTCAGGGCGATGGCTGGGCTTATGACTTTGACATTGAAGCCTTAAAGGGCAGCAAACTTATCCGTGATTTGGTTGATGCAAAAACCAAAAAGGTCATTGCCAGCGCCGGTACAAAAATGACGCCGCGTTCGTTAAAAAAACTTGCCGAAACTGGAGTTAAAGCAATTCTTATTAGTGATTCAGACCTGCTTGGTCGATTTGTTGCTGAAGATGTTGTCAATATGACGACTGGCGAAGTTTACGCCGACGCAGGTGACGAGTTAACCGAAGATCTGTTGGCTAAGCTAGAGACAAATGGCACAAAAGAAATCAGCATTTTATTTATCGACAACGTAAACTATGGCCCGCACCTGCGCAACACTCTTGCTGCCGATCGCAACGCCTGCCGTGAAGAAGCATTAATTGACATCTACCGTGTGATGCGTCCGGGTGAACCGCCAACGTTGGAGAGTTCGCATGCATTGTTTCAAAGTCTTTTCTTCAATTCCGACCGCTACGATCTATCATCGGTTGGCCGGGTAAAGATGAATTCACGCCTTGAAATGGAAACTGACGATAATCTCCGTGTGCTGCGCAAACAGGACGTGATGGCCATTCTAAAGGTCCTTGTTGGTCTTAAGGACGGTCAGGGTGATATTGATGATATTGACCATCTTGGCAATAGGCGAGTGCGTTCGGTTGGTGAATTAATGGAAAATCAGTATAGGATCGGTTTGTTACGGATGGAGCGTGCGATCAGGGAGCGTATGGGCTCAGTTGAAATAGACACGGTCATGCCGGCTGATCTTATTAACGCGAAGCCAGCTGCCGCTGCGGTCCGTGAATTCTTCGGTTCATCGCAATTGTCACAATTTATGGACCAGACCAATCCTTTGTCTGAAATAACCCACAAGCGACGGGTTTCAGCCCTTGGACCGGGCGGGTTGACACGTGAACGTGCGGGCTTTGAGGTGCGCGATGTGCACCCAACTCATTATGGCCGTATTTGTCCCATTGAAACGCCAGAAGGGCCAAACATTGGTTTGATTAATTCCCTAGCGACTTTTGCAAAGATCAACCGGTATGGCTTCATTGAAACGCCATATCGCAAGGTTGTAAATGGCAAGGTGACCGCTGAGGTAAGCTATATTTCGGCAATGGAAGAAGGTCGGTACACAATCGCACAGGCCAATGCCGAACTTGACAAAAACAATAAGTTTGTTGGTGAACTGATTCCTGTGCGCCGTGCAGGGGATATTGGGTTAGCCCGTCCAACTGATATTGAATTGATGGATGTGTCGCCCAAACAGCTGGTTTCTGTGGCTGCAGCCTTGATACCGTTTCTTGAAAATGATGATGCAAACCGAGCTCTCATGGGATCAAATATGCAACGTCAGGCGGTTCCGCTGTTACGTGCTGAGGCACCCATTGTTGGCACCGGCATGGAGGCCCGGGTTGCTCGTGACTCGGGTGTTACGATCGTGGCGCGCCGCGCTGGTGTTATAGATCAGGTTGATGCAACTCGTGTTGTAGTGAGAGCGAGTGAGGACGCCGGCGGAAATGTATCACCAGTTGACATATACAGTCTGCTAAAATTCCAACGGTCTAACCAAAATACCACGGTGAACCAGCGTCCGCTTGTCAAGGTTGGGGATACGGTTCGGCGCGGTGATATCATAGCTGATGGTCCCTCTACTGAAGATGGTGAATTGGCACTTGGCCGGAACGTGTTGGTCGCATTCATGCCATGGAATGGTTATAACTTTGAGGACTCTATTTTAATTTCAGAAAGGATTGTTCGGGACGACGTCTTTACTTCGATACATATTGAAGAATATGAAGTCATGGCGCGTGATACCAAGCTTGGACAAGAAGAAATCACCCGAGATATTCCAAATGTTGGTGAGGAAGCTCTGAAAAACTTGGATGAGGCAGGTATTGTTTATGTTGGTGCCGAGGTTGGGCCGGGCGATATCCTTGTTGGAAAGGTGACACCAAAGGGCGAGTCACCGATGACGCCAGAAGAAAAGCTGCTACGGGCCATTTTTGGTGAAAAAGCCTCTGATGTCCGCGATACATCGCTGAAGTTACCACCGGGTGGGTCGGGTACCATTGTTGAAGTTCGTGTGTTCTCCCGTCGTGGCGTCGAAAAGGACGAGCGTGCACTGGCAATTGATCGAGCTGAAATTGACCGACTTGGCAAAGATCGTGATGATGAACGCGCAATTTTGGAACGTGGTTTTCATGGTCGGATGAATGAACTTTTGAACGGTCAAACCGTTGCGAGCGGACCGAAAGGAATTAAGGCGGGTAGCAGGCTCACTCAGGACATGCTTGACGAAATGCCAAAAGCACAATGGCAACAAATTGCCGTCAAGGATGACACGGTGCAAAAGCTTGTCGAAGCTCAGATTGCGAATTTTGAATCCGCCGTTGAGGCCCTTCAAGCCCGTTTTAATGATAAAGTGGACAAGCTTCAGGGTGGTGACGAACTGCTGCCGGGCGTGATGAAGATGGTGAAAGTGTTTGTTGCTATCAAACGCAAGCTTCAGCCGGGCGATAAAATGGCTGGCCGTCACGGTAACAAGGGGGTGATTTCTCGTATTGTGCCAATAGAAGATATGCCGTATCTGGATGACGGAACGCCAGTTGATATCGTGCTCAATCCACTCGGAGTGCCCTCAAGAATGAATGTGGGGCAGATCCTGGAGACTCACCTTGGTTGGGCTGCGCGTGGTCTCGGCAAGAAAGTTGGTGAAGCAGCAGAGGCGGCTCGGGCAAATCTTGACACTGAACCAATTCGTGAAATGCTCGAGGAAATTTACAGTAAGGAACAATATGAATCAGAGCTTGCAATTATGGATGATGATCAAATCCTGGAACAAGCAGGCATTCTCGCACGTGGTGTTCCCATGGGGACCCCTGTCTTTGACGGGGCGCGAGAGGCCGACGTTATCTCACTTTTGGATAAGGCTGGGCTCAGCAATACAGGGCAGGAATGGCTTACTGATGGCCGGACTGGTGAAGTGTTTGACCGGCAGGTAACCGTCGGCTACATCTATATGTTGAAGCTACATCATCTCGTTGATGACAAGATCCATGCCCGCTCGATTGGTCCATATTCGCTTGTTACCCAGCAGCCTCTCGGTGGTAAGGCTCAATTTGGAGGTCAGCGATTTGGTGAAATGGAGGTTTGGGCGCTCGAAGCGTATGGAGCCGCTTACACTTTGCAGGAAATGCTTACCGTAAAATCTGACGATGTGTCAGGCCGTACCAAGGTCTATGAAGCTATTGTTCGGGGTGATGATGATTTTGAGTCGGGTATCCCGGAATCCTTCAACGTTTTGGTTAAAGAGCTGCGCTCCCTAGGTCTGAATGTGGATTTGCATGAGGCTGAATATTAAACCTGCTTTGACCGGCGCCAGATATTTTGGGACCGGTCAAGTAAAACTGAACTCCATTGATGAACATGACACCAACAAATGTTGGGGAGACAAATAGATGAATGATTTGATGAACCCTTTCGGGCAGTCCCAAGGCCCACAAAGCTTTGATAAGATCAGAATCTCAATTGCTGCACCTGAGCGCATTCGTTCATGGTCGTTTGGTGAGATAAAAAAGCCAGAAACCATCAATTATCGTACTTTTAAGCCAGAAAAAGACGGCTTGTTTTGCGCCCGCATTTTTGGGCCAGTCCGCGATTATGAATGCTTGTGTGGAAAATATAAGCGCATGAAGTATCGCGGTATCATCTGCGAGAAATGTGGTGTTGAAGTTACTCTTTCAAAAGTGCGTCGTGAACGAATGGGGCATATCGAGTTAGCTGCACCGGTTGCTCACATATGGTTCTTAAAATCGTTGCCAAGCCGAATCGGCCTTCTGGTGGATATGACATTGAAGGATCTTGAGCGAGTTCTTTACTTTGAAAATTTTGTAGTGATTGAGCCCGGCATGACATCCCTAGCTCGTGGGCAACTTCTCTCTGAGGAAGAATTTTATGACGCGCAGGACGAATTTGGCGATGATGCTTTTGAAGCGAGCATTGGCGCGGAGGCTATAAAGCAAGTACTAGAAGAGTTAAATTTGGACGATGAGCGCGTCAAAATCCGTACCGAGCTTGCCGAGACCGGGTCTGAAGCCAAGCGAAAAAAGTTAGTGAAACGCCTAAAGCTTGTTGATAGTTTTCGAGAGTCGGGCTGTCGTCCAGAATGGATGATCTTGGATGTTGTGCCGGTAATTCCACCCGAATTGCGTCCTCTTGTGCCGTTAGATGGTGGCCGTTTTGCGACGTCCGATCTCAATGATCTTTATCGCCGTGTAATAAATCGAAACAATCGGTTAAAGCGACTAATCGAGCTGCGCGCGCCAGACATAATTGTCCGTAATGAAAAGCGTATGCTGCAGGAATCGGTTGATGCGCTATTTGACAATGGTCGCCGAGGGAGAGTCATAAGTGGTGTCAATAAACGCCCACTGAAATCATTGTCTGATATGCTAAAGGGTAAGCAAGGGCGGTTTCGGCAAAATTTGCTTGGCAAACGCGTTGATTATTCTGGCCGTTCAGTCATTGTTGTTGGGCCTGAACTGAAATTACACCAGTGCGGACTGCCGAAGAAAATGGCGCTCGAGTTGTTTAAGCCATTTATATACTCGAAGCTAGAGTTATATTCATTGGCCAGCACCGTGAAAATGGCCAAGCGTATGGTGGAAAAGGAAAGGCCTGAAGTTTGGGATATACTTGAGGAAGTAATCCGTGAGCATCCAGTTATGTTGAATCGTGCGCCAACTTTGCACCGTTTAGGCATTCAGGCCTTTGAGCCAGTTCTCATAGAGGGCAAGGCAATCCAGCTTCACCCGCTTGTTTGCACTGCGTTCAACGCTGACTTTGATGGTGATCAGATGGCGGTTCATGTGCCCTTGTCGCTTGAGGCGCAACTTGAAGCGCGCGTGTTAATGATGTCCACAAACAATATTCTAAGCCCAGCAAATGGTAAGCCGATCATCGTGCCCTCACAAGATATAATACTTGGCCTTTATTACATGTCAATGGAACGCGATAATGAAAAAGGCGAGGGCATGATGTTCTCGGATGTTCAGGAAATCCTTCTGGCTCTTGGAAATGGTTCGGTTAGCCTTCACGCTAAAGTTAAAGCTCGTGTTCCAACCCGCGATACCGAAGATAGATCACGAGTTATGAAGGTTATCGAAACCACCCCGGGCCGCGCACAACTTGCTGATTTGCTACCCGATAACCCGGCATGCTCATTTGAGCTTGTGAATAAATTGATGACCAAGAAAGAAGTCAGTGACGTCATTGATCACGTTTATCGTCATTGTGGACAGAAAGATACAGTCATTTTTTGTGACCGACTTATGGGCCTCGGATTTGGTCAAGCCTGCGATGCTGGTATTTCATTCGGTATTGCTGATTTGACAACGCCGGAGTTGAAAACAAAGTATGTTACCGAAGCGGAAACAGAGGTTAAAACCTTTGAGCAGCAATATCTTGATGGCCTGATCACTCAAGGGGAAAAATATAACAAGGTGGTTGATGTGTGGTCGCGCTGTTCAGATCTTGTCGCTGATGAGATGATGAAGGGCATTTCCACGATCAAAGCCGGGGAGCCCATTAACTCAGTTTGGATGATGGCGCATTCTGGTGCTCGTGGCTCAGCCGCGCAGATAAAGCAGCTTGCTGGTATGCGTGGCCTGATGGCGAAGCCGTCGGGCGAGATTATTGAAACACCAATTATTTCATCCTTCAAAGAAGGTCTGAATGTTCTGGAATATTTCAACTCGACACATGGTGCTCGTAAAGGTCTTGCAGATACCGCTCTAAAAACTGCCAATTCAGGGTACCTAACCCGTCGTCTTGTTGATGTTGCACAAGATTGTATTGTTCATGAGGTTGATTGTGGCACGAGTAAGGGCCTAACAATTCGTCCAGTCATGAATGGCAGTGATGTTGTTGATTCACTTTATGACCGGATCTTGGGCCGTGTTCTAGCAGAGGATCTTGTTGACCTCAAAACAGGTAAGGTTTTAGTTGAGGCAGGTCAGATGGTCATCGAAGAACATGCTGAAGCAATTGAAACCTCGGGTGTTGATCAGGCTCTGATCCGCTCAGCTTTACTTTGCGAGGCTGAAAAGGGCATCTGTGCGGCCTGTTATGGCCGTGACCTTGCTCGCGGAACTGATGTAAATATCGGCGAAGCAGTAGGTGTGATTGCGGCACAGTCAATTGGTGAGCCGGGAACTCAGTTGACAATGCGGACGTTTCACGTTGGCGGTGCTGCGCAGCGCGGCGCTGAACAGTCAAATATTGAAGCGAATATTGGCGGTGTTGTTAAACTTGAAGATGCCGCTCTTGTGACCGATAAAACCGGCAGCAAAATTGTGATGAGTAGGAACACTGAATTACTAATCCTTGATGAGCAAGAGCGTGAGCGTTCCCGCTTCCGTCTTCCTTATGGTGGTAAGCTCTTAGTCAATGACGGTGACCAGGTCGCTGCAGGCACCATATTGATTGAGTGGGATCCCTATACAATGCCGATTATCACTGAGATGAATGGTATTGCAAATTTTGTTGATTTGACTGAAGGCGTGTCAGTTCGTGAAGTTACTGATGATGCCACTGGCATTGCGAGCCGTGAGGTTGTTGACTGGAAACAGGCTGCAGGTGGAACAAACCTCCGTCCACGCATTACACTCCGTGATGAAAAGGGAGAGGTTCTGACGCTTGGGAACGGACTTGAGGCACGCTATTTCTTGTCTGCGGGTTCAATTCTTTCAGTTGAAAATGGTGCTAATGTGCAGGCTGGTGATGTTCTGGCTCGTATTCCACGCGAGTCTTCAAAGACACGTGACATTACGGGTGGCCTGCCGCGTGTGGCTGAATTGTTTGAAGCCCGTCGGCCCAAGGATTTTGCAGTTATTTCAGAGGGGGAAGGGCGCGTTGAGTTTGGCAATGACTACAAGGCTAAACGTCGTATCCGTGTTGTTCCAACGGACGGTGATCTCGATGCGGTTGAATATCTGTTGCCGAAAGGTCGCCCACTTGCTGTTAATGAAGGGGATGTGGTTCGTAAGGGTGATCTGCTTTTGGATGGAAGCCCGGTTCCTCACGATATCTTAAGTATTCTCGGTGTTGAGGCACTTGCTGAGTATTTGGTGAAGGAGGTTCAGGACGTATATCGTTTGCAGGGTGTGAAGATTGACGACAAGCATATTGAAGTTATTGTGCGCCAAATGTTGCAAAAGGTGGAGATTGAAGATGCTGCGGATAGCACCTTCCTTGTTGGAGAACAAGTTGATCGTGAGGAATTCGCGCTAGCCAATAATGCATTAGAGGCTGAAGGATTGCGCCGAGCAACGGCACACCCTGTTCTGCTTGGCATCACGAAAGCGTCATTGCAAACTAATAGTTTCGTTTCCGCAGCGTCATTCCAAGAAACAACACGGGTCTTGACCGAAGCTGCGGTAAGCGGCAAGGAAGATACGCTCGACGGTCTGAAAGAAAATGTTATTGTTGGTCGTTTAATTCCCGCGGGAACAGGTTCTGTTATGAATCGCCTTCGCCGAATTGCTGCAGACCGTGATAAGGCGATCATTGCACAACGTGCTGCGGAGGCACCGGCTCTTGATGTAGCCGAATCATCGACTGAATCGGTTGAAGCTGAGGCAAATACATGATATGTCGCCGCCAGATCCAATAAATCTGGCGGTGTATCAAAAAAAACGTAGATAACCGAGGTTAAGGCGTAAAAATCGCTTGACCGTTGGGTCCGCAAAAAATAGTATCCGGCAACCTTTTGGATTTAGGTAGTGGATCACCATGTGGATAGCCATCGGTTGGTTCAGACGCTGAATCAAAATATTAGGTGTCGAAAATGAGGCTCCACTAGTGGAGAAGAACGGGTGTTCTGCTCATAAAAGATAAAGCGGGACGGCCCTGTTGCACGTTTTGTGCGTTTAGGTCGAGAAAAAAGGGGCAGTGATGCCAACGATTAATCAGTTGATCCGTCATGGGCGCAAGCGTCCAGTAGCACGTACCAAAGTTCCTGCGATGGGAGCATGCCCGCAAAAGCGCGGTGTGTGCACCAGAGTGTATACAACAACACCTAAAAAGCCAAACTCAGCGCTTCGCAAGGTTGCTCGCGTGCGCCTTACCAACGGGTTTGAAGTGTCCAGCTACATTCCAGGTGAAGGGCATAATCTGCAGGAACACTCCGTAGTTATGATCCGAGGCGGTCGTGTCAAGGACCTCCCGGGCGTTCGTTATCACATTATCCGCGGTACTTTGGATACGCAGGGTGTGTCTGATCGCCGCCAGCGTCGTTCGAAATATGGCGCTAAACGACCTAAGTAAAAAGAGGCAAATATGTCACGTCGTCACAGAGCAGAAAAACGCCCGGTCCTTCCCGATGCAAAATTTAAGGATACGGTAGTTTCAAAGTTTATGTCTTGCCTAATGTTTGATGGTAAGCGTTCAATCGCGGAAAAGATTGTTTACGGTGCTTTCGACCGTATTCAGGAAAAATCGGGTAACGAGCCGGTTAAGGTGTTCCATGATGCGCTTGAAAATGTACGCCCAAATCTCGAAGTGCGGTCACGTCGTGTGGGGGGCGCAACCTATCAGGTCCCCGTCGAAGTGCGCGCTGAGCGGGCTCAGGCTTTAGCAATCCGTTGGCTGATTGACAGCTCTCGCAAGCGAGGGGAAAACACAATGGTTGATCGGCTGTCTGGCGAGTTGTTAGACGCTTCAAACAATCGAGGCAACGCAGTAAAAAAGCGCGAAGACACTCATAAAATGGCTGAAGCAAATCGGGCTTTCTCGCATTACCGCTGGTAGTTGAGTTAGTAGGAGTTTAACAATGACACGCGAATATTCATTAGACCGTTATCGTAATTTTGGCATTATGGCACACATTGATGCGGGCAAAACAACGGCTACTGAACGAGTTCTTTATTACACAGGTCGGTCGCACAAACTCGGCGAAGTTCATGATGGCAATGCGACCATGGATTGGATGGAGCAGGAGCAGGAACGCGGCATTACTATCACATCTGCCGCAACGACTTGCTTCTGGTTTCGAACAGAGAATGGAACTGATCCGTCTGGCGAGCATGGGGACGACCCAGAGGCCGCAAAATTTCGGTTTAACATTATTGATACGCCTGGCCACGTGGACTTTACCATTGAGGTTGAGCGATCTTTGGCTGTTCTTGATGGGGCTGTGTGTGTTTTGGACGCCAATGCTGGAGTGGAGCCGCAAACTGAAACGGTGTGGCGGCAAGCCGATCGCTATAGAGTACCTCGGATCGTATTTGTGAATAAAATGGACAAGATTGGTGCGGATTTTTTCAACTGTGTGAGTATGATCAAGGACCGCACCGGAGCTCAACCTTTGCCGATCCACATGCCTATTGGTGCTGAAAATGAATTTGCTGGTCTTGTAAATCTTGTGACAATGCAGGAATGGGTATGGGACTCAGAAGATCTTGGCGCGACTTGGCGCTTGGCTGACATCCGACCTGAGCTTATGGACAAGGCGGCGGAAATGCGTGCCGAGTTGATCGAGCTGATTGTTGAGCAGGATGATGATGTCATGGAAAGGTTCCTCGATGGCAATGAGCCGGACGTTGAAACTATTCAACGCTTGATCCGGGTGGGTACGTTAAATATGTCTTTCGTCCCAGTTCTTTGTGGTTCTGCCTTTAAGAATAAGGGGGTGCAGCCGCTTCTGAATGCGGTTATCGATTATTTGCCTGGTCCGCTCGACGTGGAGGCATATAAGGGATTTGCACCTGGTGATGATTCTGAAACCCGCGATATTGTCCGCAGTGCGGATGACGCAGATCCAATGTCTGGTCTGGCCTTTAAGATAATGAATGATCCATTTGTCGGTTCGTTGACATTTGTCAGGGTTTATTCAGGTACTCTAAAAAAAGGTGATAGCATTCTGAATTCTACCAAAGGTAAGCGCGAGCGCATTGGCCGTATGATGATGATGCACTCTAATAATCGTGAGGAGACTGAAGAAGCGTTTGCTGGCGATATAGTCGCGCTTGCTGGAATGAAGGAAACCACCACAGGTGATACTCTTTGTGATGCGTCGAAACCAGTAGTTCTTGAAACAATGACGTTTCCTGATCCGGTCATTGAGATCGCCATTGAGCCTAAGTCCAAAAATGATCAGGAAAAAATGTCGACTGGACTACAGCGTCTTGCCGCTGAGGATCCATCCTTTCAGGTTAGCAGCGACAATGAGTCAGGCCAAACCATCATGCGCGGCATGGGCGAACTACACCTCGATATACTGGTTGATCGTTTGAAACGAGAGTTTAAGGTCGAGGCAAATATTGGCGCTCCCCAAGTGGCCTATCGGGAGACTATTACCAAAGAAGTTGAGGTTGATTACACCCACAAAAAACAGTCTGGTGGTTCAGGCCAATTCGCACGTGTTAAGATTGTGTTTGCGCCATTGGCCGAAGGAGGATTCCAATTTACCAACAAAGTAGTTGGAGGGTCCGTGCCCAAGGAGTTTATTCCTGGCGTTGAAAAGGGAATTAATCAAGCCAAAGAATCTGGTACGATTGCAGGTTTTCCCGTGATCGACTTTGAGGCAGTTCTGATCGATGGTGCTAGCCATGATGTTGACTCATCTGTTCTTGCTTTTGAAATTGCGGGGCGTGCGGCGTTTCGGGATGCGATGAACAAAGCGGGCCCAAAGTTGTTAGAGCCAGTGATGAAGGTCGAGGTCATCACTCCCGAAGAATATATGGGGGATATTATTGGCGACCTCAACAGTCGTCGTGGTAATGTTGGTGGAATGGAACCGCGCGGCAATGCAAAGGTTATTGATGCAATGGTGCCGCTTGCTAACATGTTTGGTTACATCAACAACTTGCGCTCCATGAGCCAAGGCCGTGCCCAGTATAGCATGCAATTTGATCATTATGAACAAGTGCCTCAAGCGGTTGCGGACGAAGTTCGTGCCAAAATGGCATAAGAGTACTAACGAGTAGGAGAGCAGAAAAAATGTCCAAGGAAAAGTTTGACCGTTCTAAGCCGCATTGCAATATCGGCACAATTGGCCATGTTGATCATGGCAAGACGTCATTAACAGCGGCGATCACAAAAGTGCTGGCTGAGACCGGTGGTGCTGAGTTTTCAGCCTATGATCAGATTGACAAAGCTCCGGAAGAGCGTGCTCGCGGCATCACAATTTCAACAGCTCATGTTGAGTATGAAACTAGTAACCGCCATTATGCCCATGTTGACTGTCCTGGACACGCTGATTACGTGAAGAACATGATCACCGGTGCGGCACAGATGGACGGCGCTATTTTGGTTGTCTCTGCAGCTGATGGTCCAATGCCTCAGACCCGCGAGCACATATTGCTGGCCCGTCAGGTCGGTGTGCCATCATTAGTTGTTTTCATGAATAAGGTTGACCAAGTTGACGATGAAGAATTGCTGGAACTCGTCGAAATGGAAATTCGGGAGCTGTTGTCTTCATATGATTTCCCTGGTGATGACATTCCGATCGTAAAAGGTTCAGCTCTATCCGCTTTAGAAGACAGCAACGAAACAACTGGCAAGGCTGCAATTTTAGAATTGATGGAAGCGGTGGATGCTTATATCCCGCAGCCTGAGCGTCCTAAAGACCAGCCATTCTTGATGCCGATTGAGGATGTGTTTTCGATTTCAGGCCGTGGTACGGTTGTAACTGGTCGTATTGAGCGTGGCATTGTAAATGTTGGTGAAGAGATTGAGATTGTTGGCCTTAAAGAAACCCAGAAGACAACTTGTACAGGCGTTGAGATGTTCCGCAAGCTGTTGGATCAGGGCGAGGCTGGTGATAATGTTGGTGTTCTGCTTCGCGGTACAAAGCGCGAAGAGGTTGAGCGTGGACAGGTTCTTTGTAAGCCGGGTTCTATTGCTCCCCATACAGAGTTCAAATGTGAGGCCTACGTTCTAACAAAGGATGAAGGCGGTCGTCACACACCATTCTTCTCAAACTATCGCCCACAATTCTATTTCCGAACAACCGATGTCACGGGGTCAGTTGTATTACCGGAAGGCACTGAAATGGTTATGCCAGGAGATAATATTGCAATGACTGTTACATTGATTGCGCCAATTGCCATGGATGAAGGACTGCGTTTCGCAATACGCGAGGGTGGCCGTACCGTTGGTGCAGGTGTCGTCGCCTCGGTCATTAAATAAAAAAGGTATAGTTAGGAGGGGCAATTTTTGCCCTTCTTTATTTATTCAGACAAGGTAAAGCAGTTATGGAAACCCAGAATATCAGAATTCGATTGAAGGCATTCGATCATCGTATTCTTGACCAGTCCACGGCAGAAATCGTGAATACGGCCAAGCGTACAGGAGCTGAAGTGCGTGGGCCAATCCCGCTGCCAACTAATATGCGCCGCATGACCGTGCTGCGTTCACCACATATCGATAAGAAGAGCCGTGAGCAGTTTGAAATTCGTACACACAAACGGTTACTAGATATCATAGACCCAACACCCCAAACCGTTGATGCGCTGATGAAGCTAGATCTGGCGGCTGGTGTGGACGTTGAGATTAAGCTCTAGGAAAGGACCAGAGTTATGCGTAGCGGCATTATCGCCCGTAAAATGGGAATGACACGCGTATTTAACGAAAGTGGACACCATGTGCCCGTTACTGTCGTTAAGCTCGATGATGTTCAAGTTATTGCGGTTCGCAATAAGGGGAAGGATGGTTACACAGCTGTTCAACTTGGTGCAGGTATGGCGAAAGCGAAGAATGTATCGAAGCCAATGCGAGGGCATTTTGCTAAAGCCAATGTTTTGCCAAAATCAAAGCTTGCCGAGTTTCTTGTAGGGGAAGATGCAATGCTCGACGTTGGTGCAAAGCTGGCGCCATCGCATTTTGTCGCGGGTCAGAAGGTTGATGTGGTAGGCACTACTCAGGGTAAGGGTTTTGCCGGCGCTATGAAGCGTCACAACTTTGCTGGCCTGAGAGCATCGCATGGCGTGTCAGTGTCTCACCGGTCGCACGGTTCAACTGGTCAGTGTCAGGATCCTGGTAAAGTATTTAAGGGTAAAAAGATGGCTGGTCAGATGGGTGCAGTGCGGAGCACCACACAGAATATAGAGGTGGTTTCTGTTGACGATGATGAAGGCTGTATTCTTCTCTGTGGCGCGGTCCCGGGACCAAAGAATGGTTGGGTTCTGATCAGTGATGCAATTAAGGGCACAAGACCTGAAGACGCTCCGTTCCCCGCTGGCCTTTTAAACGACACCTCCGGTGCTGAACTGGTGCCAACCGAAGACGCCGCGGCGCAAGACGCAGTTCCTGCGGATGAAGTGCTAGCCAAGGAAGCTTCGACAGACGTTCCTGCGGTTGCTGACGATGAAGTCGAGAAGGAATAAAGGCAATGAAGCTTGACGTGAAAACAATGGATAATAAGCCTGCCGGTAACATTACGCTCGCCGATGAGGTGTTTGGCGTTGCACTGCGCTCAGATATTGTCGCGCGCGTGGTCAAGTGGCAACTTGCCAAGCGTCGTGCAGGCACGCACAAGGTCAAGTCACGTTCCGAGGTGACAATGACGACAGCTAAGATGTTCAAGCAGAAGGGTACGGGTCGCGCCCGTCACGGTTCGGCTGCTGTTGTTCAGTTCCGTGGAGGTGGGGTTGTGCATGGTCCGGTTGTTCGTGATCACGGTCATGCACTGCCAAAAAAGGTCCGCCAGCTTGGTCTGCGGTCAGCATTGTCAAGTAAGGCAGCCGAGGGAAAGCTCCTCATTGTTGACAATCTCGCATCAACAGGCAAATTAGCTGGCAAGACTGCAAAGCTGCGCAACCAATTAACAAAGCTGGGTGCGGATAACGCATTGATTGTTGGAGGCGCGGAGCTTGACAAAGCGTTTGTTAATGCAGCTCGCAACATACCGTTAGTTGATGTGATGCCTCAGCAAGGCATCAATGTTTATGACATTCTGCGTCGTGATGTTCTGTTACTTTCAAAGGATGCCGCGGCCCACCTTGAGGAGCGCCTGAAATGAGTGTTCGTGCGCGCAAGCGAGTTACAACTTCGGTCTCAAAGGCTGCCGCCTATGATACAATTCTCCGCCCGGTCATTACTGAAAAGGCGACGATTGCAAACGAAAACGGGCAGGTTACCTTTGCTGTCGCAATTAATGCAACAAAGCCGCAAATTAAGGCAGCAGTTGAAATGTTGTTTAATGTCAAAGTCATGGCTGTGAATACAATTGTTCAAAAGGGCAAAACAAAGACATTTCGGGGACGTCCCGGTCGCCGCTCTGACATGAAAAAAGCCATGGTCACGTTGGCGGAGGGTCAGAATATTGATCTTATGGGAGTTTAGATAAGATGGCGTTAAAGAAATTTAATCCAACAACCCCAAGCCAGCGGAACCTTGTCCTTGTCGACAAATCGGGCCTCTACAAGGGCGGACCGGTTAAAAAGCTGACCGAGGGTCTTTCAAAGACAGGTGGGCGTAACAATTCGGGCCACGTGACGGCGTGGCAAAAAGGTGGTGGACACAAGCGTAGGTATCGTTTGATTGATTTTAAGCGCGCAAAAACAGGAGTATTTGCGACCGTTGAACGGGTTGAGTACGATCCTAACCGTACAGCCTTTATTGCTTTGATAACTTATGAAGATGGCATGCAAAGTTACATTATTGCTCCCCAACGTTTGGCTGTTGGTGACAGGGTAATGTCGGGCATCGGGGCAGACATTAAGCCGGGCAACGCTTTACCATTGGCACACATACCCGTTGGTACATTGATCCATAATGTGGAGCTTAAGCCAGGCAAGGGGGGGCAGTTGGCGCGTTCAGCTGGAACATATATCCAGCTTGTTGGCCGTGATCGCGGTTATGCGATCTTACGCTTGACTTCCGGCGAGGTTCGTCTCGTGCGTGCTGAATGCATGGCCTCAATTGGGGCTGTTTCAAACCCGGACCAGCAGAATATTAAGATCGGTAAGGCTGGTCGTAGTCGTTGGCTGGGTCGTCGTCCCCACGTTCGTGGTGTGGTGATGAACCCCGTAGACCACCCGCATGGTGGTGGTGAGGGTCGTACTTCTGGTGGTCGTCATCCTGTGACACCCTGGGGTAAACCAACCAAGGGCAAGCGTACTCGTTCTAACAAAAAGACTGACCGCCTAATTGTGCGGCGTCGCAAGCCATAAGGGTCATTCTTAATCATGGCACGTTCAGTTTGGAAAGGCCCGTTTGTAGATGGGCATCTGTTGAAGAAGGCGGACAAGGTTCGCGAATCTGGTCGAAACGAAGTGATCAAAACATGGTCTCGGCGGTCAACGATTATGCCGCAGTTTGTCGGGCTTACATTTGGTGTGCATAACGGTAACAAGTTTATTCCTGTATCCGTTTCGGAGGAGATGGTTGGACATAAATTTGGTGAATTTGCGCCGACCCGTACGTATTACGGCCATGCGGCCGATAAGAAAACTAGGCGATAGAGGGACGTTATGGGTAAGCAAGCAAATCCACGCAATTTGGCCGACAGTGAAGCGATGTCCGTTGTGCGCAATCTGCGTGTCAGCCCTCAAAAGTTGAATCTTGTCGCGGCTATGATCCGTGGAATGGATGTGAATAAAGCTGTCGCGGCTTTGTCTTTTTCGCGGCGTCGTATTGCTGGTGATGTAAAAAAAGGGCTGCAATCAGCTATTGCTAACGCGGAAAATAACCACTCGCTTGATGTGGACCGGTTGTTCGTCAAAGAGGCGCATGTGGGCAAAGGCTTGGTGATGAAGCGTTTTCGAGCACGAGCGAAAGGTCGCGGTGCAAGGATTTTGAAGCCATTTTCACACCTGACAATTGTTGTTGGTGAAAGAGGAGAGCAGTAGAATGGGTCAGAAAGTTAAGCCAATAGGCCTCCGAGTTGGCATCAACCGTACATGGGACTCACGCTGGTATGCTGGCCGCAATTATGGGCAACTCCTGCACCAAGATATCAAATTACGTGAATATCTTATGGGGCGTTTAAAACAGGCCGCAATCAGCCGGGTAGTCATTGAACGCCCGGCAGGCCGTGCACGTGTTACAATTCATGCTGGCCGTCCTGGTTTGATTATTGGTAAAAAGGGTCAGGATATTGAAAAGCTACGTGTAGATCTGTCCGCTCGCATCGGTAGTGAAGTAAGCCTTAATATAATCGAGGTTCGTAAGCCGGAGATTGATGCAAAACTGGTGGCTGAGAACATCGCTCAACAGTTGGAGCGTCGGGTTGGTTTTCGCCGGGCAATGAAGCGTGCTGTTCAGTCTGCGATGCGCCTTGGTGCATTAGGCGTTCGTATCAATTGTGCTGGTCGGCTGGGTGGTGCGGAGATTGCTCGAACAGAATGGTACCGTGAAGGCCGTGTGCCGCTTCATACGTTGCGCGCTGAAGTTGATTACGGTGAAGCGACCGCGTTTACCACATATGGTGCCTGTGGGATAAAAGTTTGGGTATTTAAGGGCGAGGTCATGGCACATGATCCAATGGCCCAGGACAAGCGGATGACCGAGCAGCAGTCAGGCCCAGCGCCGCGCGGTAATGGTTAAGCCTTAGGAGAGAAGCCGATGCTTTCGCCAAAGCGTACAAAATTTCGTAAAGCTCACAAAGGCCGGATCAGAGGTCTTGCTAAGGGCGGAACGCAGTTGAATTTTGGATCTTATGGCCTAAAAGCCGTCTCGCCTGAGCGTGTGACGGCGCGCCAGATTGAGGCAGCACGTCGTGCCATTACGCGCCATTTGCGCAGGTCTGGTCGTGTCTGGATTCGTATTTTTCCTGATGTCCCGGTTTCTAGCAAACCTGCAGAGGTACGGATGGGCAAAGGTAAGGGGACACCCGAGTTTTGGGTGGCTCGGGTAAAACCTGGCCGCATCATGTTTGAAATTGACGGCGTGTCTTGGGATTTAGCAAGGGAGGCGTTCACTCTTGCGGCAGCCAAACTACCGTTAGATACGCGAATTGTTCGTCGCCTTGGCGATGTTGATTAAGGGGAAGCACCGATGGCAATTGTTAAAGCTGAAGCGCTTCGCGCAAAAACCGCAGACGAGCTGAAAACTCAGCTGGTAGACTTAAAGAAAGAGCAGTTCAACCTTCGCTTTCAGGCTGCTGGTGGGCAGGTGGAAAACCCAACTCGTGCTAAGATTGTGCGCCGTGAAATCGCACGTATAAAGACTGTGCTAGGTCAAATGACCAGCTCGGCACATACTGCTAAATAGGGAAGATTAGTTATGCCAAAACGTACCCTGCAGGGAACTGTTGTAAGCAATAAAGCTGATAAAACAGTTACCGTCCGTGTTGAACGCCGTATTATGCATCCGGTGTATAAAAAATTTATCACCAAATCCAAGAGGTTTGCGGCGCATGATTCTGAAAATCGCTGTAAGGAAGGCGACTCTGTGCGTATCCGTGAATGCTCGCCAATTTCCAAATCAAAGACCTTTGAAGTGGTCTATGATACCGCGGCTGAGAGTTAGGAGATTTGAGATGATACAAATGCAATCAAATCTTGAAGTTGCGGACAATTCTGGCGCACGCCGCGTTCAATGCATCAAGGTGCTAGGCGGGTCAGGGCGCAAAGTTGCGGGCGTTGGTGATGTCATTGTTGTTTCGGTGAAAGAAGCAATCCCTCGTGGGAAAGTAAAAAAGGGGGACGTCCATCGTGCGGTGATAGTTCGCACTGCAAAGGAAATTCGCCGGGCTGATGGTAGTGTAATCCGTTTCGACCGCAACGCCGCGGTCCTGTTGAGCAAGCAGGATGAGCCGATCGGCACGCGGATTTTTGGCCCAGTAACGCGTGAGTTGCGTAGCAAAAAGTTCATGAAGATTGTTTCTTTGGCGCCGGAGGTGCTGTAATGGCTGAGAAATTTAAGATCAAAAAGGGTGACAAAGTTATCGTTGTGACCGGGCGTGATAAAGGAAAACAGGGCGAAGTCCTTGAGGTGCTTCGGGATGAAGCTCGTGTCCGAGTTCAGGGAATTAACATGGTTAGGCGTCATCGTCGAGCGACCCAAGGAGATCCTGGGGGCATCGTTTCTATGGAGGCCTCACTCCATATTTCAAATGTCGCGCACATTGATCCTGAAAGCGGCAAAGCCACCCGTGTTGGCTTTCAAGTAAAAGATGGTAATAAAATTCGGATCGCTCGTCGGTCTGGGAAGGCTCTGGCGTAAGGCCAAGGGTAAGGAGTGAAAAAGCTGAGATGAAGACGCGTTTAGAAGAACATTATCTGACGGCAGTTCGCCCGGCTCTGATTGAGAAATTTGGTTATGCCAACGTGATGCAGGCGCCAAAACTCGAGAAGGTTGTTATAAATATGGGTGTGGGTGAGGCAGTTCGTGACTCGAAGAAAGTCGAACATGCCGCCCGTGAACTTGCTGCAATCAGTGGTCAAAAGCCAATCATTACTCGTTCGAAGAAAGCCAATGCGGCCTTCAAATTGCGAGAAGGTATGCCGATTGGTTGTAAGGTCACGTTGCGGCGGGAACATATGTATGAATTCCTTGACCGGCTAGTGAATGTTGCCCTCCCAAGGGTTCGTGATTTTCGCGGGTTGAATGGCAAGAGCTTTGATGGGCGTGGCAATTATGCCATGGGGGTCAAAGAGCAAATTATTTTCCCTGAGGTTGATTACGATCAGGTGGACGAGATCCGCGGTATGGACATCATTGTGGTGACATCAGCAACGACGGATGATGAGGCCCGCGAATTGCTCGTTGGGTTTGATTTTCCATTCGTTAAAGCTCAAGAGCAAAGAGGTTAGATATGGCTAAGAAAAGCGCAGTTGAAAAGAATAATAAGCGCAAGCGCGTCGTTGCCGCCCGTGGTGCTCGGCGCGCTGCATTAAAGGCAATCGTTGCAGACAAAAACGTTTCTATGGAGGAACGCTTCGAAGCCGTGTTAAAGCTGGCCAATGAACCACGCGATAGCGCAAAAATTCGTGTCCGTAACCGTTGTGAGGTCTCTGGGCGTCCGCGTGGCTACGACCGAAAATTAAGAATGTCTCGTATCGCCTTGCGTGATCTCGCCTCGATGGGGCAGGTTCCAGGCGTTGTTAAATCGAGCTGGTAAAGGGGAGATAAAGTAAATGTCTATGAGTGATCCTCTTGGAGATATGCTAACACGTATCCGAAATGGTCAGAATGCGCGCAAAAGCGTTGTGTGTAGTCCGGCGTCGCGGTTTCGTAGTAATGTTTTGGAAGTCCTAAAGCGCGAAGGCTATATCCGTAATTATTCAAGCGTTGATATTCGGCCTGGTCTTAAAGAGTTGAAGATCGAATTGAAATATCATGATGGTCAACCAGTTATTTCTGAGATTCAACGCGTATCCCGGCCGGGTCGACGTGTTTATTTTGGTCTTCGTGATCTGCCGCGGGTTTATAACGGGCTGGGCATTGCCATACTATCTACCCCGCGCGGAGTCCTATCTGACAATGAGGCACGTACAGCCAAGGTTGGTGGCGAAGTCCTCTGCCACGTATTTTAGGGAGTTATTTGCATGTCTCGTGTTGGAAATAGCGCGATTACTATACCACCCGATGTGACCCTGTCACAGCAGGATGGTCAGGTTATTGTTAAAGGAAAAAATGGGGAGCTTAGTGCCCATCTTCACAGTGAGGTAGAGCTCAGTGTTACTGATAATGTGGCAACCTTAAAGCCAAAGCGCAAAACAAAATTGTCTCAATCACTTTGGGGCACTATGCGGGCGTCGATCAATAATATGGTAGTTGGTGTCAACTCTGGTTTTAGCCGCAAGCTTGAAATTAGTGGAGTTGGCTATCGGGCATCAATGCAGGGTAACAAGATAGTTTTGAACCTTGGATTTAGCCATCCTGTTGAGATGGATGTGCCAACTGGTTTGAAAGCGGTTGTTGAGAATAATACATCAATCATCATTACTGGAGCTGACAAGCAACTGCTTGGCCAATTTGCGTCTGAAATTCGGTCAAAGCGACCGCCGGAGCCGTTTAAAGGCAAGGGAGTGAAATATGCTGAAGAGCAAATTGTCCGCAAAGAAGGCAAGAAGAAGTAGGGAACAGACATGTTTACAGCTAGAGAACTATTTGAACGCCGCCGTCAACGAACGCGTGCCAAGCTTCGCAGAAGTAATAGCGATCAGCCACGCCTAAGTGTGCATCGGTCTTCTAAGCATATTTATGCGCAGGTCATTGATGATAAGGCAGGCGCAACATTGGCTGCCGCGTCAACACTTGATGTTGATTTTAAATCAAAATCGAGTAAAACCGGCGATGTTGCTGCGGCAAGTGTAGTTGGTAAATTGGTTGCGGAACGCGCAAAGGCAAAGGGCATAGACGCGGTGGTGTTTGATCGCGGAGGTTATATTTTCCATGGCCGAGTGAAGGCGCTGGCAGAGGCCGCGCGTGAAGCCGGGTTGAAATTCTAGGGAGCAAAATTGATGGCACGCAATAATGACAGACGGGACCGTGGCCAAGAGCGCGAAGAACCTGAATTGCTCGAGAAATTGGTAGGGATAAACCGAGTAGCGAAGGTCGTCAAAGGGGGGCGTCGCTTTGGTTTTGCCGCTCTGGTAGTGGTCGGTGACGGTAAAGGCCGTGCGGGGTTTGGTACCGGGAAGGCCCGTGAGGTTCCTGAAGCAATCCGCAAGGCCACAGAAGGTGCAAAACGAAATATGATTCGAGTGCCACTTCGTGACGGACGCACATTACACCATGATAACAAAGGTTTTTATGGTGCGGGTAAGGTGCTGCTTCGTGCCGCACCAGCTGGAACCGGTATCATTGCTGGAGGGCCGATGCGTGCTGTTTTTGAGGTTCTCGGTATTCAGGACATCGTTGCAAAATCAATTGGTAGTTCAAACCCGCATAACATGATAAAGGCGACGTTTTCTGCGCTTAATCATATTCAGGCGCCGCGGGCTGTGGCCCAAAAGCGGGGCAAGCGCGTTGGCGACATTCTTGTGAAACGTGAAGACAGGGTTGCTAGCGTAGCCGCTACTGCATCCTAACAGGAGGGACTTAATATGGCTGCGAAAGCAACAGTGATAGTCACCCAGACAAAAAGTGCCATAGGCCGCAAGGCCGACCAACGCCTGACCTTGATTGGGCTTGGTCTGAACAAAATTGGTCGGACCCGTGAATTAGAAGACACTTCGTCGGTGCGCGGTATGATCAATAAGGTTAAGCATCTGGTTCGGGTAGAACAACGGCAATAGCGATATCAGCAGTGTGCCACATTGAAGCGGTGCGCAAGCGGGAGCAACTAATGAAATTGAACGAAGTCAGAGACAATTTAGGCGCAACAAAAAATGCCAAGCGGGTTGGGCGTGGGGTTGGTTCCGGAACTGGTAAAACATCAGGCAGTGGTCATAAAGGCCAAAAGGCGCGATCAGGCGTGTCAATTAATGGTTTTGAGGGCGGCCAGATGCCGATCCATCGCCGGCTGCCAAAACGTGGGTTCAACAATATTTTCCGCAAGAAGTACGCTGTCGTGAACCTTGGCCGCTTGCAGGGCGCAGTAGATGCGGGCAAGCTCGATGCCAGCAAGCCAGTTGACGCAGTGGCGTTGGTTGGCGCCGGTGTGATTTCGAAGGCACGCGATGGTGTTCGCATACTTGCCAAAGGCGCATTGACGACAAAAAAGGTTGAAATCCACGCGGCTGGAGCCTCGAAGGCGGCTTTTGAAGCTGTAAAAAAAGTGGGTGGCAAGATTATCGTTCCAGCTGTTGCAGCTGAGTAGTTAGGTAGATCATAACATGGCATCATCGGCAGACCGCATGGCAGCAGGCGCAGGCTTTGGGGCGTTAGCAAAGGCTGACGAGCTGAAAAAGCGTTTGTGGTTTACCGTTGGAGCGCTAATTATTTATAGGCTCGGCACCTATCTACCGTTGCCGGGCATTGATCCCAATGCGCTTGCTGACATTTTTTCACAGCAATCTAGTGGTATTCTGGGCATGTTTGACATGTTCTCGGGAGGCGCGCTTGGCCGAATGACCATTTTTGCATTGAATATTATGCCCTACATCACGGCGTCAATTATTATGCAATTGATGACCGCGATTGTACCATCGCTCGAATCCTTGAAAAAGGATGGGGAGGCTGGCCGCAAAATGATCAACCAATATACCCGTTATTTGACGGTTTTATTGGCAAGTGTGCAAGGGTACGGCATGGCTGTTGGTCTAGAGGCTGCGAGCGGGGTGGTTAACGACCCTGGCCTATTCTTCCGTGTGACAACAGTGGTTACTCTCGTTGGTGGTACTCTTTTTCTCATGTGGCTTGGTGAACAAATTACGAGCCGTGGGGTCGGTAATGGTATTTCATTGATTATTTTCGCCGGTATTGTCGCAAATCTGCCCACTGCGCTTGCTGGCACGCTAGAACTTGGCCGAACGGGCGCCTTGTCATCGCTGCTTATTATCCTGCTTTTGGCAATGGCGGTCGTTGTTGTGGCATTCATTGTGTTTATCGAGAGGTCAGTGAGAAAAATTTTGGTGCAGTACCCAAAGCGCCAGCACGGTAATAAAGTCTTTGGTGGCGACCAGTCATTTTTGCCGTTGAAGATAAACGTTCCGGGCGTTATACCACCCATTTTTGCTTCTTCGCTGTTGCTCATGCCGGTCTCGATTATTAATCTGACAGGCGGTCAGGCTGGCGGTGCTGAATGGCTTGTAACCCTGAATGCGATGCTTGGTCGTGGTCAACCGCTTTATTTGTTGATCTATGTATCGATGATTGTATTTTTTGCTTTCTTTTATACTGCTATTGTGTTCAACCCGGAGGATACAGCTGAAAATCTTCGGAAATATGGTGGCTATATTCCTGGTATTCGGCCGGGCAAATCAACGGCTGATTATCTTGATTTTGTGCTGACGCGTTTAACGGTTCTAGGCGCATCGTATTTGGCCGCAGTTTGCATTTTACCTGAACTATTGATTAGTAAATATTCTGTCCCGTTCTATTTTGGTGGCACGTCGCTTTTGATTGTGGTAACGGTTTCGCTTGATACGGTAAGTCAGATTCAATCGCACCTTCTAGCGCATCAATATCAGGGGTTGGTAAAAAAATCCCGTTTAAAGGGGCGTCGATAGATGATAATCGCTCTGTTTGGTGCGCCAGGTGCAGGAAAAGGTACACAAGCCGAGCGGCTCGTAGCGGAACGTGGATTGGTACAGTTATCGAGCGGTGATATGCTGCGCGCAGCAATTTCAGCCGGAACTGAGCTTGGCCTTCGAGCGAAGGGTATTATCGATCGTGGTGACCTGGTACCGGATGATATTATTGTTGGCATGGTTGCAGCGCGTATTGATGATCATGATTGTGCCAAGGGTGTCATTCTTGATGGGTTTCCTCGGACAGTGACACAAGCATACGCGCTGGACGAAATGCTGAGTGGCAAGGGGCTCTCCCTTGATTACTTTATTGAAATTGAGGTTGATGACGCGGCGCTGTTTGAGCGTATTGAAAATAGGGCAGCCAAAACAGGTGGCGCCAGAGGTGATGACAATGCCGCTACATTGCGTAGGCGCTTGGCGGTATATCATGAGAGAACAGCCCCACTCCTTCCGTATTATGATAAAAAAAAGGTGCTGCGAAGTGTGGATGGCATGAATTCTGTTGATGAGGTTGCTGCACAAATTGATGCTATTTTGGGTTAACGCTATTGCGTTTTGGTTGACTGTTTCAGGTTTAGGCCTATAATTCGCCGCCGTTGGGGAAATCTCATACGAATATGGCGAAAGTTGGGTTCCGCGTCGCGGGTGACCGATGAAGGTAGTTGTGAGTGAAAAAGGAGCCGAGCTGTGGCAAGAATTGCTGGTGTAAATATTCCGACCAAAAAAAGGGTAGAGATCGCGCTGACCTATATCCATGGTATTGGGACAACCAGTGCCAAAAAAATCTGTGCAAAGGCGGGTGTTCCTGATGAACGTCGCGTTAATGATTTGTCAGAGGAGGAATTAACCCGTCTCCGCGATATCATTGATAGCGATCAACTTGTGGAGGGTGACCTCCGACGTCAGACGTCAATGAATATTAAGCGTTACCTTGATCTTGGTTGTTTGCGCGGGCTACGTCATCGCCGCAGTCTCCCAGTTCGAGGGCAGCGCACCCACACTAATGCGCGCACCCGCAAAGGCCCTGCAAAGGCCATTGCTGGTAAGAAGAAATAGCAACGCGAACTCTAGGAGACTAATAGAATGGCAAAACAACCAGGCCAAGGCCGTGTTCGTCGTCGCGAGCGTAAGAACATTACTAACGGCGTTGCCCATGTAAACTCAACGTTTAATAACACAATGATAACGATAACAGACGTGCAAGGAAACACAATTGCCTGGGCATCTGCTGGCGGAATGGGCTTTAAAGGTTCACGGAAGTCAACGCCATTTGCAGCTCAGCTCGCTGCGGAAGATGCGGGCAAAAAAGCTGCTGAGCACGGAATGAAGGCGCTTGATGTTCAAGTGCGCGGCCCAGGATCGGGTCGCGAGTCGGCGCTTCGTGCCTTGCAATCAGTAGGATTCAATGTCACGTCAATTCGTGACGTGACGCCAATTCCACATAATGGGTGCCGGCCGCGGAAACGTCGCAGGGTTTAGTTGCCCCCTTATCGCTGGATTCATTACCCCTATCCGCATTGATGCAGGATAGGGGATCATCTCGAATAAAAGGATATCGCCATGATTGAAAAGAATTGGCTAGACCTCAAAAAGCCGGACGAAATGGAAATAAAGGTGTCTGAGTATAACCCGAGTCAGGCTGTTGTTGCAGTTGGGCCCTTTGAGCGTGGCTTCGGTGTGACGATTGGTAATGCGTTGCGTAGGGTTTTGCTGTCGTCGCTGCAGGGTGCTGCTGTCACGTCAGTTCAGATTCAAGGCGTTGTTCATGAGTTTTCTTCAATTCCCAGCGTTCGTGAAGACGTTACTGATCTGGTGCTGAACCTAAAAGGGGTTGCGGTTCGCATGGAAGAAGAAGGGCCAAAGCGTCTTCGCCTTGCTGTTGATGGACCTGCGACGGTAACCGCGGGTATGATCACCGAAACCGCCAATGTGGATATTATGAACCCGGATCATGTTTTGTGCCATTTAGATAAGGGCGCAAAGCTGGCGATGGAATTGACCGTTGATACAGGCAAGGGTTACGTTCCAGCTAGCGCACACCGCACCGAGGACTCGCCAATAGGCCTGATTCCCATCGATGCAATTTTCAGTCCTGTTCGTCAGGTTGCATACAAGGTAGAAAATGCCCGAATTGGTCAGATCACTGATTATGATAAATTGCTGTTGACCATTGAAACAGATGGGTCAATTTCGCCAGAAGATGCAGTGGCTTATGCTGCTCGCATTTTGCAGGAGCAGTTGCAGACCTTTATCAATTTTGAAGAGCCGAAAGGCGAACCCACACCCGCTGAGCCGGAATTGCCGTTCAGCCGTAATCTGTTGCGAAAGGTTGATGAGCTCGAGCTGTCAGTCCGTTCAGCGAACTGTCTAAAGAACGATAATATCGTTTACATTGGTGATCTGGTTTTAAAGACCGAGCATGAAATGCTGCGGACGCCGAATTTTGGCCGAAAGTCGCTTAACGAAATCAAGGAAGTGCTTAAGGGTATGAACCTTGAGTTGGGGATGGATATTACTAACTGGCCACCAGAAAATGTGGAAGAATTGGCGCGACGCCTGGATGAACCGTTTTAACGGCATACCAGTCTCGGCTCATAGAAACTTGGGAGAAATATTATGCGTCATCGTAATGCCGGTAGGAAACTAAACCGTACCTCGCAGCATCGTCAAATGTTGTTTCGCAATATGGCTCAGGCTTTGATCAAACACGAACAGATCGTGACAACGTTGCCAAAGGCCAAGGAATTGCGCCCTATCGTTGAACGTCTTATCACGCTTGGCAAGCGCGGCGATCTTCACGCCCGCCGTTTGGCCTTTGCACGGATCCGTTGTGAAACCATGACCAAAAAGCTGTTTGATGTTCTTGGGCCGCGTTATCAAGAACGCGCAGGCGGCTATACTCGAGTACTGAAAGCTGGTTTCCGTTACGGTGATTCTGCACCAATGGCAGTTATTGAGCTTGTTGATCGTGACGAAGACGCACGCGGCAAGGACTCAGGCCCTGTTGAAGTGGATGAGTCGACCGAAGCCGAAGCCGGGGCCGCAGCCTAATCGCTGGTACGAACCGCGAGACAAAATTGTCAATCAATGAAAGGGCTGCCTTCGGGCGGCCCTTTTTTCTTTGCACCAATAACATGCTTGGGTGAATATAATGCCTATGAATGAACTTGATCTTGAGGCCGCACTAGCGGCACCGCTGGCCGAGACATTGCGTCCGAAAACGCTTGATGATGTTGTTGGTCAGGCACCACTGCTTGGCCCGCAGGGTGGCCGGCTCCGCCTGATGCTTGCGCATGGGTCACTTGGCTCAATCATCTTTTGGGGGCCGCCCGGTACTGGTAAAACAACAATTGCACGGCTGCTGGCAGATGCGGCTGATATGGCGTTTGAACCAATATCAGCGGTATTTGACGGGGTTGGTGAATTGCGCAAGGTTTTTGACCGCGCTGCCGAACGCCGTCGGCAGGGACGGCGCACACTTTTATTTGTTGACGAAGTCCACCGGTTTAACAAGGCGCAGCAGGATGGCTTGTTACCGCGCGTCGAAGACGGTACGGTGACGCTTATTGGGGCAACCACGGAGAACCCTTCCTTTGCTTTGAATGGCGCGTTGTTGTCGCGGGCACAAGTGCTGGTTCTTGACCGGTTGGATCGTGCCGCGCTTGAGACGATTTTGAGCCGTCTTGAGGCGCATATCCGGCGTGATTTGCCCATTGATGACGAAGCCCGCGCTGCTCTTATTGGTATGGCCGATGGCGATGGGCGTTATTTACTGAATATGGCAAGTTTGCTCGTTGAAATGCCAGCAACGACAAGGCTTGATAGTCGTGGTCTTGCTAAATTGGTGGCAGGGCGCGCACCAGCCTTTGATCGGGCAGGAGACCAACATTATAATTTAATGTCGGCCTTACATAAAACCTTGCGGTCATCGGATGCTGATGCTGGTCTTTACTGGCTTGCCCGGATGTTGGCTGGGGGTGAGGATCCTCATTATATTTTGCGGCGGCTGACCCGTTTTGCCGCCGAAGATATCGGGCTTGCCGAGCCTGAAGCTCAGCCGCGTGCCTTGGCCGCATGGCAGACCTATGAAAGGCTTGGCAGCCCCGAAGGTGATCTTGCCATTGCAGGATTGGTTATTTATCTGGCAACGGCACCAAAATCAAATGCCGCCTATAAGGCGTTTAAGGCCGCAACAAAGGCGGCCGCTCAAACCGGCTCTTTTAGCCCGCCAGCGCATATTTTGAACGCGCCAACCAAATTGATGAAACAGCTTGGTTATGGCGCTGATTATGCGTATGACCATGACGATCCGGACGGGTTTTCTGGAAAGAATTGTTTTCCCGATGGGATGGATCGGCAGGTTTTCTATCAGCCGGTTGAACGCGGCTATGAGCGCGAAATTGCTAAACGGCTTGCCTATTGGGATCGCCTGCGGGCAAACAAACAACCGACCCTTGATACCGGCAAAAAGACTGATGAGGGCTAGATGGCAAGTGCAACAATGATTGCCGCCGTTGCGGCAGGTGGGGCGATTGGTGCTCTTTTGCGCTATGGGGTTAGCCTTAGTTTTGGTGCTGGTCTGTTTGGCATTGTAGGGCCATTGGCAACATTGCTGGTAAATATTGCGGGTTCGGGTTTGATGGGTTGTCTTGCCGGTGCCATTGCCGCTGGTATGGTTCTGCCCGAGGCATGGCGGGGTTTTTTTGCCATTGGCTTGCTTGGCGCGCTGACGACGTTTTCCAGCTTTGCGCTTGATGCGGGTCAGCTATGGCAAAAACAGGGTATGGTAATGGCCGGTACTTATGTTATGGCATCAGTGCTATTGTCGTTTTTGGCATTTGGCGCGGGTTTTTGGGCGGTCAGGCATAGTGGGATATGGCAGTGAGTAAAGACATCGTGGCCAAAGGGTCTGCGGCAACCGACAATAAATGGCGCTTTGAGACGGTTCCCGACCATGAGGACGGCACGCGGCTTGACCGATTTTTACGGCGGTCATTTCCTGGGCTTGGCCAAGGGAAGATTGAACGAATGCTGCGCAATGGCCTGATCCGGCTTGATGGCGATAAGGCCAAGGCGGCGACAAGGCTTGCCAGAGGCCAGTTGCTGCGTTTGCCGCCTGTGATTGCCGAAAACCCTGCCGCCAGCAAACCTGCGGCACCGCGGATTGTGGCCAGCAGTTCACTTCGCCAGCAATTTGACAATATGTTCCTTGCCGAAGGCAAGGGCTGGCTGGCGTTGAACAAGCCAAGCGGGCTAGCGGTTCAGGGCGGCACGGGCACGCATCACCATATTGACGGCATGATGCGAGCAATGAGTAATGAAGCTGGCAGCCGGTTAAGGCTGGTTCACCGGATTGACAGAGATACAAGCGGCATTCTGTTATTGGCCAAAACGATCGCGTCGGCGCGCAGCCTGACCGAGGCGTTTCAAAAACACCGGCTAGAAAAAACCTATCTTGCGCTGGTAATGGGTTTGCCGCCTAAGTCGGGTAGTATCCGTGATCCGATTTTGAAGCTTGGTGGTAAGGCTGGCGAAAAAATGCAAGTTCACGAAGATGGACAATCGGCACAAACCCTGTATCGTCGGCTTGATCATGCTGGTCGAAAAATGACGTTGATGGCGCTGCGCCCATTAACCGGAAGAACGCATCAATTGCGCGTTCATATGGCGCATATTGGCCACCCAATTTGCGGTGATGGAAAATATGCTGGTGGTGATGCGCATGCGGGCGGGCTGATTGCACGCCAGCTCCATCTTCATGCGTGGCAGTTAAAACTGACGGATGGCAAAGTGATTACTGCACCGCCAAGCCCGCATCTAAAAGCAAGCCTTGCCGATCTTGGTATGGATTTACCGGCAGCAGGCTGGCGGTTTCAAGATTATTAGGCAATGGCCAAAACCGGCGCAAAATTTTGGATTTAAAGTTTTTGTATTCGATAGGGATTAGCAGGCGTGATGGCGGCAAAAAAACGTTTTTATAAATCAGTCTTGCTAACCGATGACGGCCTGTCGATCCAGCTTGATGGGCGGGATTTACGCTCGCCGGCGGGCAGCCTGTTGCGCCTACCAACAATGTCTTTGGCATCGGCGATTGCGGATGAATGGCGGGCGCAGGGCGATGATATTGATCCGGCAACATTGCCATTATTCAGCCTTTCGGTAACC
This sequence comes from SAR116 cluster bacterium AG-447-A06, assembly GCA_003212345.1. GTDB lineage: Bacteria > Pseudomonadota > Alphaproteobacteria > Puniceispirillales > Puniceispirillaceae > UBA3439. The sequence continues at coordinate 169 of QCPZ01000016.1, read as the reverse complement.
GTAGTGGACCGGGTTATTCCCCAACGTGATGCAATAATTGCCGAGCTTTCAGCCTATGGTGAAAATGATCTTTTATGTTACCGCGATGATCAGGATGATCTCGCAAGTCGTCAGCAGGATCAGTGGCAACCATGGCTAGATGATTTGGCTGAAAACCGGGGTATTGCCC
>QCPZ01000015.1 GCA_003212345.1 SAR116 cluster bacterium AG-447-A06 | reverse complement strand
TGAGTTTGTGCGTTGGAGCAAGATGTCACGTAAATCAGGGTATGTAGGACTTTCAATAACCACATGCTTGTCAGAATTGACAAGGAGCTGAGCAACAAGGTAAAGGGCGTTTTGCGCCCCAAGAGTTACGAGGATCTCCTCAGGCCGCGCCTTGATGCCACGCCTCGGCAAACTGCGAGAACAAATGTAATTAACCAGCATGGGATCATCATGCTGACCAAAATCACCAACCATTGTAGAAAAATTGCGCATCCCGAGGGCCTGGCGCGCGCAATCACGCCATTCAGAATGCGAAAATAATTCGTCATCAACCTGTCCATAAACAAAGGGATATTGATATTCCCGCCAATTCACTGGTTTCTGTACGGGTCGGATGTAGCTACATGATTGCACAAGCTTAGCAGCCCAATCGATCACACCCGGATTGGCTACATTTGTTGACACTTCACTCATTCCAGGGGTGTCAACCAATCGTGTTGTTGGTGCATCATAACTGACCACGTAGCCAGATCGCTGACGAGGTTGCAAATACCCATTACTCACTAATGCCTGATAAGCTAAAATTACAGTATTACGTGACACTTTTAATTGCTGCGATAACATTCGGCTGGATGGTAATTTATCACCCGGAAGAACAGAATGATTAAGGATGAGTTCAACGATCGATTGTCGAATTTGGGCTTGTAAGCTAATCCCAGAGCTTGAATCTAAAGAAATTATAAAATTTTCAGTCACAACACCGCCTCTCCTATCTAACCCAAAGCACCACACGCCATAATCAAAACCAACAGTTTTGTTTAGCAAGTCACTGCTGTTCAGATCACATTATAACTGGTACCAATTAATGCCACAACTGGTTCCATAAACAAGGGTTGCCGTCAGTGAGGCCTGATGTCAGTGTATGGGCTAGCACCGACGCGGTATGCGCGCGCCAAGAGTAATATTGACACCTGATGTTCAAAGACCAAACAATCTGACGCAAAAAATTCTCGGGTGGTTTGAAAGAAATTTCACCCAAAACGACCATCACGGCATGAATACTGCGCCCTATAGGTTTAGAAGGAGCCCTAAAATGTCTTATGACGTAAATTCACTCGAAGCACATTGGATGCCTTTTTCCGCCAATCGCGACTTTAAAAAAGAACCGCGCATTGTTGTAAAATCCGAAGGCATGTACATGTGGGATTACAAAGGTGGCGCGATCATCGATGGATCATCAGCGCTCTTCTGCACCCCACTTGGCCATGGACGCCGGGAGATTGCTGAAGCAGTTTATCAGCAGATGCTGGCAAATGACTATACACCTCATTTTCAGCTGGGACATCCTGGGTCCTTTGATTTAGCCGAGCGTGTTTGCCGCTTACTTCCTGATCATTTCAACCATGTATTTTTTACCAATTCTGGATCTGAATCAATCGAGACAGCTATCAAAGTTATCCTAGCTTACCAGCGAGCTGCCGGACAAGCACAACGCAATCGTTTGGTTAGCCGCGAGCGTGCATATCACGGCGTGAATATGGGTGGTGTTTCATTAGCGGGCATGGTTCGCAATCGCGAAACCTTTGGTCTTACACTTCCAAATATTTCACTAATTCGCCACACATGGCAGGAGGACCAGAGGTTCTCTAAAGGCCAACCTCAAACAGGCGCGGAACTTGCGATGGATCTAGAACGGATTGCCGAAAACCTTGGTGGATCAACTCTTGCCGCCGTCTTTATTGAACCGGTTGCGGGATCTACCGGCACTTTGGTCCCGCCGGTCGGATACCTAGAAAAAATCCGCGAAATTTGTGACAGGCATGGGTTCTTGCTAGTTTTTGATGAAGTCATTACCGGTTTTGGTCGGATGGGCACTCCTTTCGCGACACAGAAATTCAATGTTCAGCCAGATATCATCACCATGGCAAAAGCTCTGACTAATGGAGCCATTCCGATGGGCGGTGTTGCGGTTACCGATGAAATTTATAATACCGTTACAAATGCTTCACCGGAGGCCGCAATTGAGTTCTTCCACGGCTACACTTATTCGGCGCATCCAGCAGCTTGTGCAGCGGGCATCGCCACTCAGAAGATCTACGAGAGCGAGGGTATCTTTGAACGGTCAGCCTCGCTGGAAGATTATTTTATTGAGGCCATTTGGACGCTCCAAGATCACCCACTAGTGGCCGACATTCGAGGAATTGGGCTCATGGCAGGTGTTGAGGTTCATTCTGACGGTGTCGCTGGACGACGTGGAGGTAAATTACAGAAAGATATGTTCTGGAACGGGCTCCACGTGAAGTGGACGGGCGATAATGCTATTGTTGCACCAGCTTTTGTTGCCGAGCGCAAACATATTGACGAGATTGTCGACAAGTTCCGGAAAACTTTGGACGAAACGCTCGAAGCCAGCGTGTGATGATTGCGGTTAGTGGAGGTGGCATTGCAGGCCTTGCGGCCGGACTTGCCGTGCTGCGTAACCAAATACCACTATTGTTAGTTGCCGGCTCAACGCCGGCGACAACTCTTCTTGGCGGCATCCAGATCGCCCCTAACGGCTGGGAAGCACTTAATCGCCTAGGGGTTGGTGATATGGTGAGGGCTGAATCGATCGAGTTAGATGCCATCACCGTTCGTGATATGCGCAGCACCGCCACAATCGCTAGCCTTGACCTCAGAAAATCTGCATATAGTAGCATTGCCCGTGCCAGCCTTACCCGCTTACTTGAAGCTGAAATCACCGCAATTGGCGGATCCAAACGTATTACGACCAACATCACACACGCCGTTCAACGTGGCCCCGATCAGAATTGGGATTTGCATATTGTGAATGATGATGGAAGTACGTTCCTGGTGGACGCGCTAATCGCGGCGGATGGCGTCCGTGGCTTTGGGCGAACATATGTGAACAGTCTTGAAGCTACCAAATTGCCACAATGCATTAATGGCCGAATTGCAATGCGTGCGGTTGCTAAAGCCACCGATTTACCCAAAAGTTTTGCGCTACCATTTTGTAATCTATGGCTTGGGTCTGGGGCGCATCTAGTGCATTACCCCATAAATGATGGAAAAGATGTTAATCTAGTGCTTACCCTTGATGCGGAGAAAGTGACTGAAAACTGGCAAAAAGAATTTTTGGATCACAACGATGTACTAGCTTCACTATGTAACCGCAATACTATAAACTGGGCAAACACCCAGCTCCCGACACAAACCTATCAAAACTGTTGGCGACGTGGACGAACAGTGCTGGCTGGAGATGCAGCTCACCCCATCCCTCCCAATCTCGCGCAAGGTGCTGGCCAAAGCCTTGTAGATGCCGAATGTCTGATGCGCTGTCTTGGTGGTAACAATATTGATGATGCATTATCCATCTATGCGCAGGAACGTTCAGAAGCAGTTTCCAAAATCTTCAAAAAAGCTGTGATAAGCAGCAAGATCATGGCATTAGATGGCCCCCGAGCAAAAGCCCGAAATATGGCGATAGGCCTTGGTGGCACGCAAATGATAAATGAATGGCTTGCTGACGTTTGGGCTGCAGCTTAACCGTAACATCAAGCACATAATGTTCGATCAAAAAACTTAACCCTTGCCGCGCCAGGGGATATATCGGGCAATAGCCCAACGCATCATCAAATCGAAAATTAATCCAAGCAAACCCATGATCAAAATTGTAACCCAGATCAATTCATAGTCAGAGACGGTCCGCGCTACATTTTCGATAAAACCAACGCCGGTAGTTCCTGCCAGCATTTCAGCTGCAACCAGGGTCCCCCAGCATACACCGATTGAAATTCGTACTCCTGTCATAATTTCTGGCAGGGCATTCGGCAAAATTACATATCTCAATATTTGCTGGTCGCTTGCTCCCAACGAGTGAGAGGCGCGAATTTTGGACAACTGCGCTCCCGTAGCACCGGTCCGCGCCGAAATCACCATGATGGCGAACGCCACCATGAAAAGAAGGAAAATTTTTCCATCATCTTGAATGCCAAAAATGGTTAGTATTAGTGGCGCCCAGGCTAATGGCGGCACCGGCCGGTATAGTTCGATCAATGGATCAAAGAAGGATTTGCAGAACCGCGAAACTCCCATATAAATGCCAAGCGGCACACCGAGCGTAATACCAAAAAACATCGCTACAAGAACGCGGAACAATGAATCCCAGATGTGACCGTCCAGCATTGGGATGGCTCCCATGTAGACATCACCCTGCGCCAGCGATAACATCCAATCTTTGTAATTTGGCTGAAATCCGCCACTCTCGTCCAATTCTCCGTATGAACCTGGCAAAAGGTCAACGAGCCCATCAGGAATTAGAATAGCCACGACATGCGCGACTGGCAGCCATTTCCACCACAAAAGGGTAGTGCCTTTATAGCCCCCTCCATTTTCGAGATCCGGATTTGCTAATGCAAAGAAAGTTGCGATAACATCGGTTGGTTTTGGCAACCAGCGCCCTGGCCCCTGTTCGGTACATTGGGTGCGTGATTTGATAATATCACCACCCGGAAAAAACAGCGTTTCAACATAACTCAATCCACCCTTAGCTTCTTCCAGTTGATACAGCATCGTTTGGACAGATGATTGCATACCTGCCATCACAGAAGCCGGGAAAATTTTACCATCATCAATGCGTTTGAAAATACGATCAACAGCCTTCATGTAGGTAGTGCGCGCTTTTACAAGCTTTAAATCTTTATCATTCGCCGATGGTGATTTTTTTAGGGCAGCAATCATCATCTTAGTTTCGTCAATCAGGCTTTTGGCTGGTGGTGACAGATTGCGGATGCGCAAAAACTTTTTTGACAAGATAGCCGCTTCAGTAGCAAGTGTATCAAATTTTGCGCCCCTCGCCGAGATTGGCAACAGGGGGATTTCTGGCTCACTTGTGCCCCATGAAGGTTGTGCCAGCGCCTTTTCACTTGCCATCCATTGTTCTGGTGCAGTAGCTAACGCATTTGTGATGCCAGCAAAACCGACATTTACTTCTTCAATCTCGCGCATTGTCTCCGCACCAACAAAATCTGGCGTCGCCATCATATTGATCAGTCGTTGCGTGTTGCTCATGACAATCTTGACACGCGAAACATCACTGACAGTGAATGCCTCCACAGGCAACCGAGCTCGCAAGGATTCCAGCTGTTTTGAATTGCGAACAAGCAATGTCTTTGATTTTGAATATCGCGACTTAATAGCTAGTGAAGATGTAACCGGTGATACAGCTTCGTGTAACTTGCCAACTTGACATAATTCATTTGCCGCTTGCGGGAAAAAGGCGCGCGCAACCCCCCATGAAAAATAGAACCAAGCAAGCAAGAGAACTGAAACACCGCAAATCGCCCAGAACCAGCCGCCAACCGTGCGCTCTGGATCACCGAAAACCTGATCCTTTTCGCGTAAGCGCGTTTGCCTAATGCCATAGGCAATAGACCAAAGAAAAGCACCAACAAGCAGCAGGATAATAATAGCCGCAACAATTGCTCGGTTATCAGATAACCAATCAAGCACCTCCCATTATCTCCTCTTCCATGTTCCAGATCATGGTGAGAATCTCTTCACGCACCGCGGAAAATTCCTTTTCCAGTTTGATGTCACGCAGCGAACGGCCTAAACCCCATTCTGCAAATGGCAACTGATATTCTTTGTGGATTCTGCCAGGGCGTGGTGCCATAACAAATAGTCGTTCCCCAAGCAAAAGCGCTTCTTCAACCGAATGCGTAATAATAACAATTGTCTTACCGGTTTTCTTCCACAGTTCGAGAACAAGTGACTGCATCTTTTCGCGTGTCAATGCGTCTAGAGCTCCGAGCGGCTCATCCATTAAGATCACTTCAGGGTCATTGATCAAACATCGTGCCAGTGCCACTCTTTGCTGCATACCGCCTGATAGCTGATAGGTTGGCGTATCGGCGAAACCTTGCAAACCAACTGTTGCCAACCATTTTTCAACCCTTTCACGTGATTTTGCCTCGCTAGCTCCCCCCATCCGCAAGCCAAAATCAACATTTTTTGCAACGGTCAACCATTCAAAAAGCGCGCCTTGTTGAAACACCATCCCGCGGTCGGCCCCAGGCCCCTCAATCAAGCGATCGCCCAGCAAAATACTTCCATTTGTTGGGGTAATAAAACCTGCGATCATATTCAGTAAGGTTGTTTTTCCACATCCAGAGGGGCCCAACACACTTAGCAATTCCCCTTTTTTCAGGGTAAAGTTGATGTCGCTTAATGCCTCAACCTTGGCCCCAGATTGCTGGTTTGTAAAGGTCATGCATAAATCTTTGCACGTAAGATCCGCCAACAGTCAATCCTTCGTATTATAGAAAAAACAAGGCCCAACTGAACCTTGTTTTTTATCTTTATCCTTATTTTTTTTTAGTCAAGATATTCGCCGGTGATAACCTTGGCAATTTTCTTATCAACATTCCATGCACCAGGTTTCTTAAACATCAGACCTAGTGATTCTGCAGCTGACACAGCAACACCCTCACTACCAAAATACTTTGCTTTTTGTTCCTCTGGTGAGAGAAAGATGAATGTATCCATTTGAGATTTTGTATCCGCTGGACTCATTCCCGCATCCTTTGCAACGATTGCAAGTTGGGCAGCATCGCCAGTCCAAGAAGCGTTGGCTTCAGCAGTGACCTCCATAAAAGTGCGCAAAAGGCCTGGATTTTTTGTTGCAAAATCTTCAGTAACGGAAACCACATCAAAAGATCCAATGCCAGCTTCAACTTTTTGAGCGTCAGTCATAATTGCCGTGCCAACCTCTGCTGCTGCCTTGCTTGAATTTCCACCAAAGATACAAGCCATATCCACGTTGCCATCAGCAAGGGACTTTGCTCCATCAGCAGGCTCCTGATCAACGATATTCATAGTCGAAACATCAACGTTGAAATGCTTCATGTAGCTTCTGAAGGCAAAATCTGCCATCGTATTAAGTGGTACTGCTACGGTCTTGCCCTCAAGCTCAGAGGCGTTCGAGGCGTCAATGCCCAAACCGTTTTTAATGTAACAATTGTTTGCTGGGTACTCCATTGCGACGCCAACCATTTTTAGTGGGTGCCCCTGCTGGATAGCTGTAACAAACGGTGAAAGCCCCTGCGAGTAAGCAATATCAATATCACCTGCAAGCATCGCCTCTGTCATCGCAGTGCCAGTCTTAAAGTCAGTCCAGTTAACCTTGACGCCCATTGCATCGTCATAAGCTTTTTCGACCTTCGAGATCTGATTTGGCGTGGCCCATTCCAAGAAAAAAGCAACATTCACGCTATCAGCCGCCTTTGCGATCGTTGCACCACCCATCATGGCTGCCGCAACGCTGGCTAATAAAACACTCTTAGTAAATTTCTTCATTTTAGTCTCCCTAATGCCAGGCGTAATCTGGCCTCGCTTCATCAATAGGTGGATAGTTAACTTAATTATTTCTGCTATTAAGCCGACGCTAGCATGTTTGACAGATGACTGAATAGAAAAATCCAACAAACCAGTACAAATATTCCAGCGTCATAACATAATGATATTGGTTTGTTCGCTAAGCAGTGTTAATTTGCCAACTAATTTTCAAAATGTCTTCAAAAAGCGAGACTAATGACCATGTTTGTGGCCGAGATGAATCAAATGCTCGATCGACTTGATGTAGAAGATGACTGCTATGTCATTGCTGCGTTATATCAGTTTGTAAACCTCAAGCAGCTTGACGTTTTACGCCAGCAACTGCAGCAAATCTGTGACAAAAATGAGGCTTTGGGAACTATACTTTTGGCAAGCGAAGGCATTAACGGGACTATCGCCGCACCAAGGGATGGCATGGCACGCTGCCTCGAATGGTTAGAGTTGGATGGCCGGTTTGATAACCTATCCCTAAAATTTTCCTTTAGCCGAGACCAACCGTTTCTGCGGATGAAGGTGCGCCCAAAACGCGAGATTGTGACAATGGGCCGTCCAGAGATTAACCCAGCCAAATGCACTGGTACTCATGTTGACCCTGCTGATTGGAACAACCTGATATCGGACCCGGATGTGCTTCTAATTGACACGCGCAACAGCTACGAGACTGCAATTGGCATGTTTGAAGGAGCAGTTGACCCAATGACCAAAAACTTTCGTGATTTTCCTGATTGGGCACATGAACTTGCCAAGCAAAAAGAAGATCGCCGTCCAAAGAAAATTGCTATGTATTGCACGGGCGGTATCCGCTGCGAAAAAGCAAGCGCGCTGATGCAAGATATGGGTTTTGACGAAGTGTACCACCTGAAGGGCGGCATTTTGAAATATTTAGAAGATATACCCACTACCGACAGTAAATGGCAGGGCGAATGCTTTGTCTTTGACGGGCGGGTTGCGGTTGATCATGATTTACAGCCGGGGAGTTATTCAATGTGTCATGCCTGCCGCATGCCGCTAGCTGAATGTGATCTAACGCATTCAGATTTTGAGGATGGGATTAGCTGTCCTCATTGTAAGCCAACGCAAAACGCAGATAGGGCCGCCCGTTTTGCCGAACGCCAAAAGCAAATCCAACTGGCAGCCGAACGCGGCGAGACGCATCTTGGCAGAAACCCTCGCACTGGTCTCCAAAAACAGACAAGCAAGCGCTTGCAGCACTAGACATTTAAAATATTTCACCAACAAATAAGTCCACCGAGGTTAATTTTTTTAATGTTGGGAACACAGTGGCTGTAGTGTGTTCTGGGGATTATGAGTTTAGGCGGTAGCAGCACGGATCGCAGAAATATTATCCGCATAGGACGGCCCTTTGAAAATTGATGATCCGGCAACCAGCGCATTCGCCCCAGACGCCACAATTTTGCCAGCATTATCAGCCGTTACCCCACCATCAACCTCAATGACAATGGGGCGGTTACCAATCATTGATCTGACTTCAGTAATTTTTTCCAACATCTTATAAATGAAACTTTGCCCCCCAAATCCCGGATTAACCGTCATCACAAGGATCAAATCCAACCTATCAAGCACATGCTGCAAACCATCGATTGGCGTATGTGGATTTAGCGAGACACCGGCTTTACATCCAAGCTCCCGAATGTGGCTCAGCGTGCGATCAAGGTGTGGGCAGGCCTCGAAATGAACAGTGATGATATCTGATCCGGCAGAAGCGTAATCATCGAGCAATGCATCTGGGTTCGACACCATCAGATGAGTGTCAAAAACTTTCTTGCTGTGCGGACGCAAAGCTCTGATCAGGGGCGGCCCAAATGTCAAATTGGGAACAAAATGTCCATCCATCACATCAAGATGAATCCAATCAGCACCCGCCACATCAACGGCTTTTACCTCATCTCCGATTTTACTAAAATCAGCAGCCAAAATAGAGGGCGCAACAATCAGGTCCTGAGTCATTCTACAAACCTTTTATCAAAGGGGATACACCTGTCGGCATGTGTTCTTTTTTCCGATGTTAAGCTTGTCTAATGACAATAAAGCCAAATTACAACCCACTCAACCCAGATGACCTGTTTTACAGGTTAGACCAGTGACAAAATGACCGGCCATTTTTTTGAAAAAATTTATCTATAACCCCATGACAAAGCGAGGCAAAGTAGGCTAGTGTTCCAACAACTTCCTGATTACCAATCCAAATTTTCCCGAAGGATATTTTGATGACATCTTCCAAGCCCCAGTTCCAGTGGGACGATCCCTTTTTCATAGAAACACAACTCAATGATGAAGAGCGAATGGTTCGCGATGCGGCAAAAGCATTTGCTAATGATGTTCTGATGCCACGTGTGATAAGTGATTATCGTGACGAAGCCTTTGATCCCGTTGTCTTGAAACAGATGGGTGCAGTTGGACTTCTTGGGCCAACCATTCCAGAAAAATTTGGCGGTGCCGGGGTCAACCATGTTGCGTACGGGCTTGCTGCCCGTGAGATTGAGCGAGTGGATTCCGGCTACCGATCAGCCATGTCTGTTCAATCATCACTTGTCATGCATCCGATCTATTCATTTGGCAGCGACGAGCAAAAGCAAAAGTTTTTGCCAAAATTAGCGACTGGCGAGATGGTTGGATGTTTTGGTTTAACTGAACCTGATTTTGGATCGGACCCAGGGGGCATGGTAACAAAAGCAGTAAAAATCGATGGTGGCTATCAGTTGTCTGGATCAAAAACGTGGATTTCGAACGCGCCTTATGCCGATATTGCAATCATTTGGGCCAAGCTTGATGGTGATATTCGTGGTTTCATCATTGAACGCGCCACTGCCGGCGACGGTTTTAGCACACCAAAGATCGAGGGCAAGCTTTCTTTGCGCGCATCAGTGACCGGTTCGATCCAGCTGGATAATGCCTTTGTTTCTGATGATAATATCCTTCCAAATGTAAGCGGTCTAAAAGGCCCCTTTTCATGCCTCAACAAGGCACGTTACGGCATTGCATGGGGAGTTATGGGGGCTTCCGAGTTCTGCTGGCACGCCGCACGCCAATATACACTTGATCGAAAGCAATTTAACCGGCCATTAGCGGCAAATCAGCTCATCCAACTTAAACTTGCCGATATGCAGACTGAGATCACCCTGGGCCTGCAGGCTGCGTTAAGGGTAGGCCGGCTACTCGATGAAAATAATTGCGCACCAGAAAATATTTCACTCATCAAACGCAATAATTGTGGTAAGGCACTAACCATCGCCCGTACGTCGCGCGATATGCATGGTGGTAACGGGATCGCCGAAGAATATCATATCATGAGACACATGATTAATCTTGAGACGGTAAACACTTACGAAGGTACGCACGACGTGCATGCATTGATCCTTGGGCGTGCACAAACAGGTCTGCAAGCTTTTACCGGCGCCTAATACCGAGTCAATCGGTCCCGAGAAAACTTATGAAATATAGTCCGACTAGCGTATCAAAGCCTCAGACCAAACGGAGCTAACCGGTTCTCTTGCGCCACCAATTGATAAGATATGAGGGTTCAGTAATCACTGTCCCAACGCCAAAAATCACTACGGCACCACCGATAAGCACCATGAGATCAGGAACCTCGCCAAGAAGAGTTATCGCGCCAAAAATAGCCGCAACCGGCAATAGCAGCAAAACAGGCATTACCACTGGCACCGGATAACGGGCGAGCACATAATACCAAGCTGAATAGCCGATTGCAGTCATTACCACACCAAGATAGGCAACCGTAAGCCATGCCTCAATCGGTGCAGCCAGAATGCTGGGCACGGGGTTGCCGTCTATAATCCAGGACGCTGCCAGCATTTGTGGGCCTGCCATAACACCAATCCAAGCAGTCAGTTGCAAACCGGTTAAAGCTCCATCCAACCGCCTGATGAGAACCTGACCGAGCGCAAACAAAAGTGAGCCTGATAGAACCAAACTAATGCCTATTATCTGCCCATTTAAAGCCGGTGCACCTAGTATGATAGCAACGCCAACCAGCGCGACGGCGATGCCAAACAACTGACGGATGTTGGGCTTTTCACCAAGAAGAAATGCTGCAATGATGACGCCAAAAATCACTTCACTTTGGACTAGAAGCACTGCCGGCGTTGCCTCCATCAACGCCAGCCCAGAATATGTCAGCCCATATTGCAATGTAGCCGCAATAAAAGAGATTCCAGCAAGAGCCCATAAATACCCGCGCGGGATTGGCACGAAACATACCAACAAAGCAGCAGCCAGTAGAAACCTAAGTCCCATTAATAACAAGGGCGGGAAATAGCCAAGGCTGGCCTTGGCAAAAGTAAAGCCAAAGCCCCAAGTGATGGGAACTACTAGAGCAATCAGAATATGGCGGAACTGCAAAGGGGCGATCCTGTAAATTAAGTTCTTACTATTAAAATTTTTATCATCTAGGGTTTCACATTAATGGGTTTTTCATATACGTCAGGAGCCGGTCAAAAAACGTCAATCCATCTGCTAATGCTGAGATTTCGATAAACTCATCAGGCTGATGCATTTGCGCTATTTCGCCTGGACCGAATATGATTGTTTCTAAGCCAGCATTTTGAAAGTGGCCCCCATCAGTCCCAAAGGACAACACTCCTGGTTTATCATTCGTCCAAAGCCGTGCCACCAGATTTGCTGCCGGAGAGTTGGGCCGTGCTTGCATGCCTGGCGCCCAAGCGTCAATAATCAAATCAATGCCCGCACTAGGGCATATTTCGCGCATTTCTGGAATTAACTTTTGATTAACGAAGGTCCTAATTTCAGAAACTATCAAATGAGGATTATCTTCCGGCAAGGGCCGTATTTCCCATAGAAATCGGCATTTATCGGCAATGATATTGCGCGCTTCGCCCCCCTCGATGTGGCCCACTGATATGGTCGTATAAGGTGGATCAAAAGGGGTTTTTTCGCTGGGGTTTGCCGCCAAGATTTTGGCTTTTTCTTCAAGGTGGGAAATCAGCCGAGCCGCATAGTATAGCGTATTTACCTTGCCACGTGGATCTGATGCGTGCCCCGCGGTTCCACGAAGCTCAGCAATCAGTTCCAGCCCACCCTTGTGACCAATAAAAGGCTTCATACCTGTTGGCTCACCAATTAATGCAATAGCCGGTCTTACTCCCATCTTTTCTAGCATCGCGGGCATTTGTGCGGCCCCAAAGCTTCCCACCTCCTCGTCAAAGGTGAAAGCAAAATGTATTGGCACCACAAGATCAGATGCTGCGTCCTGAAAGGCTGGAACCATCGCCAATGCAATTGCCAGAAACCCCTTCATATCAACTGTACCGCGCCCATAAAGTCGTCCATTTTCCTTATGCAAAACAAATGGATCGCGTGACCAGCTAGCCGGATTAGCAGGTACCACATCAAGGTGCCCTGACAAAAGAATACCGCCATCGGTCACGGGGCCAATACTCGCAAAAAGATTGAAGCGCTCACCGTCTTTATGAGCATCAAGATGCACTTCAATCCCATAGGATTCAAAGTAGGATTTGATGTAGGTCACGATATCGTCATTTGGCAAGCAGCTTATAGATGCAAAACCGACGAGGTCAGCCAGCAGAGTCTCAGCGGTATCAAGTAAAGCCCTCATGGCTAAACCAAATGCACGTGCTGCGGAAAATCGGTCATTTTTGTACAGCCAGTTTCGGTTACATGTAACGTTTCACTTAGTTCCATACCCCAGCCATCCATCCACATACCGAGGATGATATGAACCACCGCATTTTTTGGCACGAGCACCGTTTCGTTTGGGCGAAAGCTCAACGTATGCTCGCCCCAATCTGGAGCATAACCAGCCCCGATGGAATAACCAATGCGGCTTTTCTTTTCCAAACCATAGCGGTCAAGCACCGCCTGCCATGCCGCATGAACATTACCGGCAACAGCATCCGCGTGAAGGGCTTCCATTACAGCGGCCATTCCCTCTTCGACTGCTTTGGCAGTATCTTTAAGCTGCGTTGATGGCGTGCCAAGATGCACCGTTCGCGCCAGGCCAACATTATAACGCTTTCGGCATCCGCCAAGCTCGAATGCTACTGTCTGCCCATCCTCAAGAATACTGTCGTTCCACATTGGATGCGCCGTTGAAGCTGCCTCACCCGCCAAAATTAACGGGTGCAGTGCAGGTTGATCTCCTCCAAATTGTTTAGTGCCCCGGATTTGTGCTGCAACGACATCTGCCATTAAGTCACATTGTCGTACACCCGGGCGAACACCATCCCAAGCAGTTTGCATCGCAATTTCAGCGATTTGCGCTGCCTCCCTCATTACCGCAATCTCAGCTTTACTTTTAACAAGGCGCACCCAATTAACCAATAAATCAGCATCTACCCATTTGGCCTTTGGCAGTCCTTTTTGGAGCTCCGAGAGCGCGCGGGGTGATAGGTAGTAAACATCGCTCTCATAACCAATAGCCCCGCGGCCAACGCCGAGCGCAGAAATCTGATCAGCCAGAAAAATAACCGGGTGCGTATCAACACGCTGCACCAACTCTTCGGGATAAGCGATAATCTGATCCGACGTTAAATAAGTAGTAAAACGGGCGGCCCCTGCATCCATTTGACGGCCCATCCAAAAAGGCCCTTTGTCAAGACCAACAAGCATCATCTGTGGTGTGTAAAACGACCATGCATCATAGCCAGTGAGCCAGTTGATATTGGAGGGATCGCCAATGATTAACGCATCAAGGTTGTGGTCTCTCATCGACTGACGAACACGGTAAAGCCTCTCATCATATTCGTCTTTTGCAAATGCAGGTGCCATACCGTAATCCAGTTACACCTAGCGGCCAACATCCATTAGTACACCACTACGGAGCGGATAGACTCGCCAGCATGCATCAGATCAAAGCCTTTGTTGATTTCATCTAGCTTGAGAGTATGGGTAATCATTGGATCAATATCAATCTTGCCATCCATATACCAATCAACAATTTTGGGCACATCAGTCCGGCCACGTGCCCCGCCAAATGCAGTACCCCGCCAGCTTCGTCCAGTTACAAGCTGGAAAGGACGTGTGCTGATTTCCTGGCCAGCGCCAGCAACGCCAATGATGATTGATTCACCCCATCCCTTGTGAGCGCATTCAAGAGCTTGACGCATTACATTAACATTACCGATACATTCAAAAGAATAATCGGCTCCTCCACCTGTTAATTCAACAAGATGTCCAACAAGATCATCCTTTAGTTTTGATGGATTGACGAAATGTGTCATGCCAAACTTTTCGCCCCAGGGCTTTTTGGCATCATTCATATCAATACCAACAATCATACGAGCCCCAATCATGCGCAGCCCCTGAATGACATTCAGGCCAATGCCGCCAAGTCCAAAGACTACGCCAACACAGCCCGGCTCAGCCTTAGCCGTATTTATCACCGCGCCAATGCCAGTTGTAACCCCGCATCCAATATAGCAAATCTTATCGAAAGGTGCGGCCTTATTAACTTTGGCAAGTGCAATTTCGGGCAGGACTGTAAAGTTGGAAAAGGTCGAGGTTCCCATGTAATGCAGAACAGGCTTTCCTTTTATAGAAAACCGGCTAGTGCCATCGGGCATAACACCCTGGCCTTGCGTGGTGCGAATAGCCTGACACAGATTTGTTTTGGGATGCAGACAATAATCACATTCGCGACATTCAGGCGTATAAAGAGGGATTACATGATCACCCACCCCAACACTTGTAACACCAGAACCTATCTCGCGGACGATACCAGCCCCTTCATGCCCCAGAATAGCAGGAAACATGCCTTCAGGATCAGCGCCTGAAAGGGTGAATTCATCAGTGTGACAAATGCCAGTAGCCATGATTTCGACAAGCACCTCGCCATCGCGTGGGCCATCAAGATCTACTTCCATGACTTCTAACGGTTTGCCAGCCTCAACCGCAACAGCCGCCCGTGTCTTCATAATTGTCTCCATTTGCCGGACTAAAAACCAAACGGTTTAAAATCTATTTGGCACTAAAATTCATAAAACCTTTTTTCATAGCATCGCGCCACGATTGCATGATTAACTTTTTAAATTCAAGCATGATTCACATAACTTGTCTCGAAAAAACGCGTGATTTTCCAATCTTCTGACGTCATAGTTAACCAATGACCTATCTTTTAAAAGACCTTGTTAGCCGACTTAATACCGGCACCATTAGCGCCCGTAGCCTTGTGGAGGATTGCCTTGCCGCGATAGACGCCCCAGATGGCGAGGGTAAGCGAGCCTTTATAGAAGCTTATCATAATCGTGCTCGCGAGGAAGCGGACGCGGTCGACCGGGCTCGTAAACAAGGCTTGTCGCTTCCTACCTTTGCCGGCATTCCGCTGTCAATTAAGGATCTATTCGATGAAGCGGATATTGTAACACGCGCGGGATCAAAAGTGCTTAAAGATGCCACACCAGCTATCAAGGATGCAGCCGTCCTTGCCCGTTTAAAGGCTGCAGGATTTATCGTCATTGGCCGAACCAACATGACCGAATTTGCATTTTCTGGCATTGGTACAAATGCCCATTATGGTGACGCAAGAAGTCCGTTTGAGCGTGATAAAGTGGATATTCATAAAGGGCGTGTTGCTGGCGGGTCTTCGTCGGGAAGTGCTGTTTCGATTAGCGATCATATGGCAGCAGCATCAATTGGGTCTGATACAGGCGGGTCAACCCGCACGCCTGCGGCATTTTGCGGGATTGTTGGATTCAAGCCCACAACCACGCGCATGTCACCCGATGGGATTTTCCCGCTCTCACAATCATTTGATGCGGCCGGGCCGATGGCGACTAGTGTCTCGTGCTGTACCATTCTGGATAGTTTGATGGCCGGCGGGCCTGGCGAAGATGAGGCCCCTGTCGCGCTAAATAGAATAAGGCTGGGAATGCCAAAAGGTTACCTGTTTGAAAATCTCGACTCCCATGTTGCTCATAGCTTCAACATGGCAATCGAACAGCTGTCAGCTGCCGGTGCTATTATTGAAGATATTACCATCAATGAAATTGAGACCCTTCGACCAAGCAACAACCCAAAAAGCATTGTTGCGGCAGAAGCTTATGCCATCCACAAAACGCGCCTTGAAGCTGGCATGGGCGATCAGTATGATCCTTTAGTTGCCTTCCGCTTGCAGTCTGGAAAAGATATTCTTGCAAGCGATTATATCAATATGCTTGTTAAACGAAAACAAGTCTGGCAAGCCGTTCAAACACGCTTGCAAGGGTTCGATGCGCTGGTGCTGCCAACCGCACCAATATTGCCACCCTTATTATCATCGTTGCAGGATATCAATTCAAAAATCCAGCAAAGCGCCCTTAGCCTACGTAATACAGCGTTATCCAATTATCTGGATCGGCCCACAATCAGCATGCCATGCCATTCGCTGGGCACTGGTCCAGTTGGTCTGTCACTTATTGGTTCACGTCAGCATGACCGCCGCCTTCTGGCAATTGCCGCAACTTGCGAGCCAATTATTTCTCCCCGTTGAATAAACTAAATCATTCCTTCAGAGGGCGTTTGGTGATCCTAGGCAGCAGCAGACCGGCCATGTAATTTCCTTGCTACAGATGATCCCAACACAAGCATGGCAGGTGTTGCCAACAACGTCAAAATAGTTGCGAAAGTCAGACCGCCAGCAATTGTACTCGAGAGTTGAGTCCACCATTGCGATGATGGCGCACCAAACAGAATTTTGCGTTCAACGAGCAGGATGGTCATTTCGAATACCATCGGAATAAGACCAAGAATGGTTGTAATTGCCGTCAAAATCACCGGACGAAAACGCACCAGCCCAGATCGGAATGCTGCATGCCCGGCCCCATAGCCGCGTTTGCGATATTCATTGAATGTGTCAATCAGCACGATGTTGTTATTCACCACAATGCCAGCAAGCGCAATCACACCAAGACCGGACATAACGATGCCGAATGGTCGATCGCTGATCCATAAACCAAGAAAAACCCCGCCAGTTGAGAGGATAATAGCCGACATTGTAACAATAGCCTGCCAACCAGAATTGAATTGTATCATCAAGACAATCACCATCAACAACATCGAGATGCCAAAGGCCTTGCCAAGAAAGGCACGTGTTTCGGCAATATCTTCATCTTCACCGCCAAATTGTACATCTACATCACCACCAATTGGCTTTTCTACCAATGATTGCCTTAGCTTAGCAATCAGGTCAGCCGGTAGTCGGCCAGTCTCGACACTCGACTGAATATACATGTAACGCTGACCGTCTTTGCGTTCGATATTGCCGCCTTTGACGCGTGGCTCCAGATTGGCAAAAACTGATAATGGCACGTATGAGCCATCATTTGTTGGCACACGAAGCTCTTTTAGCCGGTCAAGATTACGTTGGTCGCCCATAAAACGCATGACGACGTCAAGTTCATCTTCGCTATCATCAGGCCGGTAATCTGAAATCCGCATACCTCGGGTCAACATCTTGATCATCATGCCAAGACCAGAGATCGAAACACCATGCCGACTTGCCGCATCACGGTCGGTGACAAGAGACCATTCAGTGCCCGGCAAAGGACGACTATCACTCACGTCAACAAAGCCACCAATATCTCTCATTCGTGAAACAATATCGCTTGTCGCATTGCCAATCTCAACAAGCGACGCGCCCACAATATCGATTCGTATCGGTTGTGCAGACCCTGGACCTTGCTGTTGTTTTTGAATGCTGAATTGGGCACCGGCAAGTGAAGTAACACGCTCCCGCATTTGGTCAATCAAAACCGCTGCCTTTTCACGGTTTTGCCAATCGGCAAATACGGTACGGATAGTTCCAATTGAATCTCGTGGCGCCTGATTACCTGATCCACCAGATCGGAAAGACTTTCCATAAAAATCACGAATGCCCTGCTGCGTCAAAATACTGTCTTCCGCTGTCTTGACCAGCGTGTCACGTTCCTTAGCGGATAGATCGCCACGTGCAAGCACCTGCACCTGAGCCTGATCTGGCTCAATATCGGGGAAAAAAGAGACGCCAAGACCCGCCGACGCGTAACCAAAAAAAGAGGCCCCCATGCAACCAATTACAGCGATCATCACAATCGCTGGTCGGCGTATAGCAAATTTCAGTACTGCACGATAAAAGCGCGGCGCTGTTGCCGAAACAGCCATCTGAACACTCTGCCGCTTACCAATCAAGCCACCAAGGACAGGAACAAAAATCAATGCCATCAGCAAGGATGCTGTAAGCACTGCAATTACCGTCATTGGCAGATACTGCATAAACTGGCCAACAATACCAGGCCAGAATAACAGCGGCATAAACACCATTAGCGTTGTGATGGTCGATGAAATAATAGGCCATGCCATGCGCTGTGCGCCCGTTTTATAAGCATCACGACGGCTGGCCCCCATGGCTATTTGCCGGTCAGCATATTCTGTCGTGACAACAACCCCATCAACAAGCATGCCCGCCACAAGGATAAGCGAAAACAACACCACAATATTCATCGTAATGCCAAGCGTGTTCAACGCGGTAATGCCAACAAAGAATGACCCGGGAATGGCAAGCCCAACAAGAGTTGCATTGCGCAGTCCCAATGTTGCCAGCACCACAACCATCACAATAATCACCGCCGCACCGACATTATTGCCGAGATCACTCAGCATGCGCCTCACTTCTTTTGAATCATCAAACAGATAGCTTACTTTTACTTCGGGGCTAATCTGCGGGGCTGCTGCATCAATTATCGCTCGGGCAGCTTCAACCGCCTCAATCACATTTGATCCAACACGTTTGCGCACTTCCAGGACAATTGCCTTTTCTCCATTAACCCTTGACCAACCTTGTGCTTGTTGAAAGGTCCGACGTACTACGGCGACATCGCCAAAGCGAATGCTGTTACCATTTTTCGCCTTGATCGGCATGTTGATTAAATCATCAACCGACTCCAGAACGCCGGGAACTTTTACTACAAGCCGGCCACCGCCATCATCAATGGCACCTGCAGTCACAAGTTGGTTATTACTGCGCACCAGCTGGATTACCGCTGCCGGGTCAAGCCCATAAGACTCCATCGCTGACGCATCGACCAAGATTTCCAATATTTCTTTGCGGTCACCGGCAATATCAACTTCCAAAATGCCGGGCAAAGCTTCAAGACGATCTTTAATCTTTCGTGCCGCCTGCACCATTTTGCGTTCCGGCACAGGTCCGTAAAGCGCTGCAGTTAAGACAGGAAATAGCGACAGACTAACCTCAACAATCTTCGGATCATCTGCGTCAGGAGGCAAATCAGGCTTGGCATCATCCACAGCTTTGCGAACATCGGCAATTGCATTATCTATATTCTCGCCAGCGGCAAACTCTAAGGATATTGAACCATAGCCTTCGGCAGACACCGATATCATTTTATCGAGACCTTCGACCGACCGAAGGTGTTTTTCAAGCGGCTTTACAAGAAGCCGCTCTGCATCTTCAGGTGAAATTCCATCATATGGCACAGACACATACGCGACAGGAATATCAATATCAGGCTTAGCTTCTTTAGGGATACTGAAGTAAGACGAGATGCCAATGACAAAAAGCATTAGCATAGCCACAAGAACGGCACTCGTGCGCGAGAAGGCCGCCTCAATGATACGGATCATGATGTGCTCACGAGCTTGTAAAGAACCTTAGCACCATCTTCAACAAAGCCCTGCCCAACGGTAAGTAAGAGCGCATTATCAGGTAGCCCAGACACAAACACCATTTCGGCGCCTGACCGAACCACCTCAACCGGCACCATTACGGCCTTTCCGTCTACCACAGTCTTGGCCGTTAGATCACCATTCTCTCCGACCGATAAATGCGCGGGTGACATGGCAAAGGCCGGCAATGTGCCGGCGTTGATTGTTGCCTCAACACTCATTCCAGCGAGGATCTTGCGATCCTTGTTTGGCAGGTCAATTTCAACATCAAAAGTACGTGTCGCTGGGTTAGACTTTGCCGCAATCCTTGACACGGCAGCAGTTCGAGAGCCATTGCCTGCAATCTCAACAGTAACTTTGGTGCCAATTTTTATTTGCGCAACCTCATTCTGCGGGACTGCAACCACAACTGAAAGCTTATCAAGCCCAAGAATTGTTGCGATTGCCGTATCACGGCGTACTCGTTCGCCTTTTTCGACATGCAATATCTCTAGATAACCCGATACAGGGGCCACAATAACAGTATCGGCAAGCTGTTCTTCAAGCTGGCGCAAATTAGCATTTGCCAAAGCATAATCAGCCGCGCGCTCCGCCTGCTCAAGCGGCGCACTAAAGTTCTTTTTAGCAAGGCGCTCGGTAATTTCGCGCCGTCTTTTTGTCACTTCCAGATTAGCCTTTGCCGCATCAATCTGTTCTACAAGGGTGCCTTTATCGAGGCGCAGAATAACATCTCCAGCCTGCACCTCATGACCCGCAACTGCATTCATATTAATAATTTGACCGGCCGCTTTTGCCGATACGGTCATCTCAAATTTGGGCTTACTGACCCCGCTCGCACGAACGACTCGGGTAACCTGCTGGTTACTCACTCTGACGGCTGAAACGGTAAAATTTTGTTTCGGTTCGCCGCTTGGTTTTGGATCAATTTTTTTGGTGTCAGCTGTAGCGATTTCCTTTGCTGCATTGCCACTATATTTCTGCAGCAAATCATCAGAAAACATCCACCCAACGACAGCTAGCGCTACAATCCCCGCCATTACATATGAGGACTTCGATTTCATGGTATATGCCTTGCTCATTTTGCGAGATAGCTATTATCAGCTGTCGCGGCCATTGCCACCTTCGGTTATATAGGCGAATTTTACTTTTATCGCAAGGTTAAGCATCGCTATCATACTGTTCCTAAGAGTTAAATTTACACAATCACGAGTGCCACATTAACACAGCTGAGACAAGCCGAACGAGCCATACGCAAGCATGATGTTTGGTGCGCTCAAATTAGCTCGATATGATACTACGGAAGATCAGTGAGTCGGGTGTGGCTACCCCCGCGCGCTTGTCAGACGAATATATAAAGCAATTACTATTCACAGTGAATTTAGTATTTTTTATCGAGCATAAAGTGATAATAATGGTCACCCCAAGTCTGGCAGTAACTATTTGGACCAAAACTTTATTTACCAAACTGAAAATGAAAAGGCTGATTGATGTTTTCCAATGCTTTTGTAGACCGCGACTTAATGGCAAAAATGACAGCGAAAATGCTTCTTGAAGTTGAGGCTGTTCATTTTAACGCGGAAAAGCCTTACACATTCACGTCAGGGCTCGCTAGTCCCGTTTATATTGACTGCCGTAAACTAATTTCCTATCCGCGTATCCGCGAGACATTGATGGATTTTTCCGTATCGGCCCTCTTTCGCGATGTTGGTTTTGAACAATTTGATACCGTTGCTGGCGGCGAGACTGCCGGCATTCCGTTTGCTGCATGGATCGCATCAAAAATGGGCCTTCCCATGCAATATGTCCGCAAAACGCCGAAAGGTTTTGGCCGTGATGCCCAGATTGAAGGTGATATCAAAGAAGGTCAGCGCGTGCTTCTAGTTGAAGACTTGACAACTGATGGCGGAAGTAAGATCAAGTTTTGTGAAGCGCTTCGTAGGGCTGGCGCTGAGGTCCAGCACACAATCGTTGTCTTTTATTATGACATCTTTCCTGAAACCAAAGCCACGATGAAAAAGCATGACCTTACCCTGCACTATCTCGCGACATGGTGGGATGTATTACAGGTGTGCAAGGAGACAAACGCCTTCGGTAGTCAAACGCTTAAAGAGGTCGAAAGTTTTTTAAATGAGCCAATCAAATGGTCAGGCGCCCATGGTGGTGCAACCGAAATTGCCAAATAGTAAAATGTGGTAAAAAAAATCATGCCCTCGCGGCTTTCTTGCGTTCATGCGGACAAAGATACATTTTGCGGAGGCGCAAACTTTGAGGCGTCACCTCAAGCAATTCATCTTCGTTAATATAGGCCATCATTTCCTCTAACGACATTCGGCGCGGTGGAACTAGTTTTACTGCCTCATCCGATCCGGATGCCCTCACATTTGTGAGCTGCTTGCCCTTTAAAACATTAATCTCAAGATCATTATTCCGACTATGTTCGCCAACAATCATCCCCTGATAAACAGGTGTTTGCGGGGCAACAAACATCTCTCCACGATCCTGAAGATTAAACAGGGCATAAGCCACAGCCGTGCCCGAATCTGTTGAAATTAATGCACCATTGCGACGGCCTTCAATCGCACCCTTGTGCGGTGCGTAGGAGTCAAAAATGCGGTTTAGCACACCCGTTCCCCGTGTTTGGGTTAGGAACCGACTCTGATATCCAATAAGCCCACGCGATGGCGCACGAAACACTAATCTTGTTTTACCGGCTCCTGCCGCCCGCATATCAAGCATTTCCCCTTTTCGGCGGTTCAGACTATCCACAACTGAACTAGCGAATTCTTCGTCGACATCTATGGTCACTTCTTCCATAGGCTCTAGCCGCTGGCCAGCGTCATCTACCTGATATAGAACCCGTGGGCGCGATACCGTCATTTCAAACCCCTCGCGCCGCATTGTTTCGATCAGCACACCAAGTTGTAATTCACCGCGTCCGCCAATTTCGAATGAATCCTTACTTCCGCTCTCGGCAAAGGTAATTGCGACATTAGTTTCCGCTTCAGCTAGCAGGCGTTCGCGAATGGCTGTTGAGGTAACTTTCTTACCCTCACGCCCAGCAAGCGGAGAATCATTCACCGTGATCGTGACTGACATGGTTGGCGGGTCAATTGGTGTTGATTGCAAAGGCACAGTAATATCAGGCGAGCAGATCGTATCCGAAACGGATGTTTTAGCCAGGCCGGCAATACAGATAATGTCGCCTGCATGCACCTTTTCTACTGGAATTCTGGAAGTCCCCTCAAACATTAATAACTTTGTCAAACGACCTGTTTCAACAATCTTGCTATCAAGGTTTAATCCGCGGACACTTTCATTCACGGCGGCGCTACCCTGAACCACTCGTCCAACGAGACAGCGGCCAAGATAGGGATCGGAGTCAAGCAGTGTTGCGAGCATCGCAAATGGCGCGTCCTGGTCCACCTGCGGGGGCTTTACATGATGAAGTATAACATCCAAAAGCGGGTGCAGATTCTCGCGTGGGTCATCAAGTTCACGCACACACCAGCCACTTCGGCCCGATGCGTAAAGGATGGGGAAATCAAGTTGATCCTCATTGGCATCAAGGGCAACAAACAGATCAAAGACCTCATTAACCACCTCTTCAGGCCGGCCATCACTGCGGTCAATCTTGTTGATAATCACAATTGGGCGCAGCCCTTGCGCCAACGCCTTGCCGAGAACAAATTTAGTTTGTGGCATGGGGCCTTCAGCGGCATCGGTTAACAGAATAACACCGTCAGCCATGCCAAGAACACGCTCTACCTCACCACCAAAGTCGGCGTGGCCGGGTGTGTCAATGATGTTGATCCGCACATCTTTCCATACAACCGAGGTTGGCTTTGCCAAAATGGTAATACCGCGCTCTTTTTCAAGATCGCCAGAATCCATCAGCCGCTCATCAACCTGCTGGTTTTCACGGAACATGCCACTTTGTTTCATGATCGAGTCAATCAGCGTTGTTTTGCCATGATCAACGTGGGCAATGATGGCTATATTGCGTAGCTCTTGGGTCATACAAATGTCTCTTGGTTCAGGGATTTCTATGCGCGCCGCATTCCTATCGCTTATAGACTGGGATGGAAAGCATTATTTTAGGCGTGAACCGGTTACATCATCGGCAAAAAGCCAGCCAGAAAGGCGATAGGCTGGCCAGACAGCAAGCAATTGAGCAAAAATGAAAAATGGCATATCGCCCAAATGGATGCCAGAAAAAGTATCTGTAAGCGATCGGGCAATTGTCACCGCCGGGTTAGCAAAGCTAGTTGACGCAGTAAACCAATAAGCTGCCGTAATATAGAGGCCAACCATCCAAGCCACAGCATCTGGGCGATATTTAATGCCACCAAAAATAACCATCAGAAGGCCAAAGGTCGCAACCCATTCAGACCCGTATTGGCTTAGACCACTTCGAAAATTAGTGGCCTCTTGAAGGATTGGAGCAGTAAACATCCAATGCGCTAAAAAAGTGCCACAAATGCCCCCTGCAATTTGGCATGTAATGTAGGCAAAGGCCAACCTGCCTGACAAGTCGCCACGAAGAGCAAAGGCTGCGCTTACCGCAGGGTTAAAGTGCGCTCCTGATACTGGGCCGAGCATGGTAATCAGGACAACGAGAATGGCACCAGTTGCAATGGTATTTCCCAGCAGAGCCAGCGCTACGTTACCATTGGCTAATGTTTCGGCCATGATGCCCGAGCCAACTACGGTAGCGACTAAAGCCAGCGTGCCAAACCATTCTGCAAACAAACGTTTTTGGAGATTGTTTTTACTCATTGTCATTTCCCTTTACCTTATCGTAACAGGACTGATTGAACGCGCCAAATCCCCAATTGTTTCTGCGGTTGGCTTTGCTTTCAAAAGCATGTTTATGCGGATTTCCATTTCCAAGTATGTTGTCCGAAAAGCGTCCAGGATATCATTTTGGCTGCCTTGCACAGTAGCTGGATCAGGAACGCCCCAGTGCGCCATCGATGGGCGGCCAGGCCAAACCGGGCACGTCTCACCGGCAGCATTATCACAAACAGTGATAATTAGATCCATTTTTGGGGCATCAGAATTGGCAAATTCATCCCAGCATTTCGAGCGCGCAAAACTTACATCAATGTCATGATCGCAGAGCACAGCTAGTGCATAAGGATTAGGTTTGCCTGCTGGTTGGGAGCCTGCAGAGTAAGAAAAAAAAGTTTCCCCACCTAATTTACGTAATATACCCTCTGCAATTATCGACCTGGCTGAGTTTCCAGTGCATAAAAACAAAATATTTAAATTGGATAAGGACATTTTCAATCTTTTAAACAAGTCTTAATTTAAAGTGTTAAAGATTTTATACCGTAAAGGGGAAACATGACAAAAATGTTAAAAAAGGCCAACTTGCCAGAAAAAACATGTCTTAGTTGCGGTCGACCATTCCAATGGCGTAAAAAATGGGCTCGTGATTGGGAGCAAGTCAAATATTGCTCAAAACGTTGCCAGGCCGCGAGAGCAAAATAAAATCCAGACGCAGCTAATCTCCTTTCTTAATTCTCTGGATTGCTGCTTCAAGCGAATTACGAAACCTAGACCGGTCCTTTTCTGAAAAAGCAGCGGTTCCACCCCTTCGATTTGATTGAACCAGAAAAGGATCAGCCGCACGAAGATCAGCCATTAGATCTCGCGTCGCTAGCTGTCCACCAATATTGTCGGTTGTGAATATATCGCCATTATGACGAATTGCTGTCACATTGTTACTTATTACTTTAGCAGCAAGCGGTATATCACCAGTAACAACAATGTCACCAGCTTTTGCAGTGTCAGCGATATATTTGTCAGCCACATCCGGTCCCTCAGCTACAATAACTAACTGAACTAACGGATTTGGCGAAGGACGGATTCCTCCGTTAGATACAATCACAAGACTCAATTGATGGCGTGTTATAATCTGCTCTGCTTCGGCCTTTACAGGACAAGCATCGGCATCAATAAATATCGTCGGCTTTGTCATCGGCACATGACCTATGTTATCGATTAAGGGAGACCACAGTTTCCTCGACGGCCGCCTGTTCAATTATCTCGTTCACCAGGCCATTTTTTAGCACTTCTCCAATTCGCGCCTCGTCAATGAACACACCAAATTCTTTACTATTATAAAGATTGGCTGGCACCCATGCAAACAGGGGCGTATGGCCCTTCGGTGCGCTACGTTGAATTTCATCTGATAACGCTTCGGGCCCTTCAAACCTGGTTGTCACGGCAACCGCAACAAAAAATTTCTGCTTACCCTCGTTGGTCACATCAATCGTCACCGGCATCGTAACTACTACATCATTGGCGTTATTTGCGCGCATATAGCCAAAAAGGCTCGCCTCATAATCATTAATGATCACTGCCAAGGGCACAAAATGGGCTGGAGAGTCTTTGACTGTATCTAATTTAGTGCGCCTCGATCTTTTAACCATCTTTTTCCCACTGCCTTTTAACACCGATTGGGCTCCTCATAATAATATTCACAGCCCTGCCATCAATGTATCACGAGGTCATACAGTATTTTAGGAATGTATGAAGCACTTTTTTGATGGTTTGATATCGCTGTTCACCACATCCTTGCACTATCTGTTACGTAATCGCTCTCGCGAAACTAACTGCTGAGCTCATTCATTAAGTCCAACCAAACTAGCTTTTTAAAAAATTAATCTTTGTCGGCCTCATATTATTGCTAGCGGGCCTGCGAAATGGTAATTTAGGGTTAAACTGTTTTAAATGAAAATTCTATAAACCTAGTGACGAAATATACTCAAAAATGAACGACCCTTTGGATCATGATCAAGCAACCAATGACTTAATTGATGAAATTCTTGAGCTTGATTTCGAAGACATGGTCACATCCAGAGACCTTCGACAAGCTTATCAAAAGAAGCACCTGTCAGACATGCCAAGTCGTGAATATTATCACAACCTACTGCAAATGCAGGCGGAAATGATAAAATTACAGGACTGGGTTAAAGAAACGAATGCCAAAGTTTTAATAATTTGTGAGGGTAGGGATAGCGCAGGAAAAGGAAGCGTTATCAAACGTATCACACAACGTATGGACCCACGCGTCGCGCGGGCGGTTGCGCTGCCCAAACCTACAGAACGAGAAATGTC
Organism: SAR116 cluster bacterium AG-447-A06; assembly: GCA_003212345.1. Taxonomy (GTDB): domain Bacteria; phylum Pseudomonadota; class Alphaproteobacteria; order Puniceispirillales; family Puniceispirillaceae; genus UBA3439. The sequence continues at coordinate 3,859 of QCPZ01000015.1, read as the reverse complement.
GCAATGGTACTTTCAGCGATATGTGCCATATTTGCCTGCGGGTGGCGAAATAGTGCTGTTTGATCGATCCTGGTATAATCGAGCAGGGGTTGAACGTGTCATGGGATTTGCTACCGAAGATCAAGTCGAACAGTTTTTTCAAGATGTTACAGAATTCGAAAAAATGTTAGTGCGCTCTGGAATTATTTTACTTAAATATTGGTTTTCAATTAGTGATGAAGAGCAGCAGTTTCGGTTCCTGATACGAATTCATGATCCAATGAAACAGTGGAAATTATCCGAAATGGATTTGCAAAGCCGTATCCGCTGGGAGCAATATACAAAAGCAAAGGAGGAGATGTTTGAACGAACGTCAATAACTGAAGCACCTTGGTATATTGTTCAAGGAAATGATAAGCGACGAGAGCGGCTAAATTGCATGGCACACATACTGTCAAAGATCCCCTACGCTGAAGTCGAACAGAAAAAAATTACTCTGCCCGAACGACTATTTGATCCCAATTATGAGAGACAGACGCTAACTGATGACCTTTATGTCCCTAAGGTATTTTAGTGATCTTATTAAAAAAAAATAGAAAAAGGAAAAATGAATGGATCAAAAAGTTGGGGCTATCCCATTTGATGTTAAAGGCGAAGATATCGCAGTTTTGTTCGTAACATCTGTAAGACGGGGGCGTTGGATATTACCAAAATGCGATTTGCAGGTTCGAGAAAGTCACAAAAAAGGTTGCTTAAGAGGCGCTTTTGAGGAAGCCGGGGTAAAAGGCTCCATCCTCGATCAAATTCCGATGACTAACGTGATAACCAAGAGCGACGGAGTTGCTACGAAAAACATCGCTGTGACCTACTACCCACTGTTTGTGCAGGAGCAGTTTGATGAATGGCCTGAAAACAATAAACGACAGAGGCACTGGGCCTTATTAGAAGGGGCGGACAAGGTTACAGATCGGGAGGATTTCTTGAGAGTGATTACTCAGTTTGCTTCACTAAAACCTCTTATATTAAAGCACGCAAAACAAAAAAGAGTGCGCCCGCAATAAATGCGGAGGCGGGCACCGTAATGACCCAGGCTGCAGCAATACTAAAAACAAAGTTACGTCGGACTAGTTTACGCTTGAGCCTCACATTCACATTACTGAACGCGTCAGCCGAAGTTTGATTGAGCTTGTGACCCGGCTTTAGCCTTCTCTTATTTGGGTTCTCGAGAACTTCACGTAGAAAACCAACCCCAAAAATTGCGCCAATTGCTATATGGGTTGAACTAACCGGCAGGCCAAGAGTAGTGGCAATAAGAACAGTAACGGCTGATGCTAAGGCTACACAATATGCACGCGGGGCATTGAGCCGCGTTATTTTATCTCCAACAGTGTGTATGAGCTTGGGACCAAACAACAGCAAACCTAGAGCCAAACCCAACGCCCCAATCACCAAAACCCAAATCGGTATTCCAACTTTCGCAGCAACAGTTTCTTGGCTAAACGTCGACACAATTGCTGCAAGAGGACCAATCGCATTAGCAACATCATTGGCTCCATGAGCAAAGCTCAATAAGGCTACACCCGCTATTAATGGAAGATTAAATAGCGAATTTATATCTCGCTTCTCATTGGTAAGCGTAGAACTAACCTTTGAAATATAGGGAACGGAAATAACCCAAAAAACTAAAAAACTTAAAGCAGAGTAAGCGACAATTTCTATTGACGACGGCTTCCAAATTTTCTTTAAACCCTTAAGCGCCATGTACGCAGCAAACGCGCCAGCCATTAAGCCAATTAAAATAGGAACCCATTTCTTTGCCGCTTTTACCCGATCTGCGAGATTAAAAACTTTTGACTGGATAAAGAAAAGTAGAGACGCGGCAACTAAGCCGCCAAAAACTGGGGATATTACCCAACTTGCTGCGATCTTAGACATCGTTAGCCAATTAACCAGACCAAAACCTGCCGCTGCTATTCCCGATCCCAGAACCCCGCCCACGATCGAATGAGTAGTCGAGACAGGAGCATTCAAAAACGTTGCCAAATTTACCCACAATGCAGCAGCTAACAACGCACACAGCATCAAATTTCTAAAATCAGTTATGCTCAATCCGTCACCGGGACTTATTATGCCTTTGGCAACGGTCTTGACAACATCCCCGCCGGCCAGAATGGCACCCGCACTCTCGCAGACAGCGGCTATCAAAACTGCTGACATGACAGTGAGCACTCGACCACCAACCGCCGGCCCCATATTGTTAGCAACATCATTGGCGCCAATATTGAGAGCCATGTAACCGCCAATAATGGCAGCGGAGACAAGCATAATTAAATTCTCGTCTGCAACCTCTAAGCTAAGGCCACCATACACACCAACAATTACGAGAAAAATTAACGCAATAAAAAATGGGAAGAGTTTTGAGAGAAATAGTCTTATTTGTTTTTGATGCGCATCTAGTCGCTGCAAGTCACTTACGTAACGGTATTTTTCATCAAACGGCTTTTTTGACATTTCTCATAGCTCCAAAATCACAGTTGATGCGCGACCTGCTACCACGGCTGTCCAGAAAAAAAAAGCCTATTCTCACATTTTTGCGATATTTCCTTTCAGAATAATTTTTGGCGAAAGTCCCGCGCTCGCAGCTAACTGTTTCAACCTTCGCTCACAACGACGATCCATCAAATTTTCAATTGATTTATCAATTTTCAGAATTAACTTTCTGTCTTTTATTTTTAACCGGATCAATTTCATAGGCGTACTTGCTCCAGCCGAAAAAATTAATGCAAAGCGCATTGCCAAACCAATTACCATGGCGTCCGAAATTCGTTTTTTACTTAAGAGGGCATCCAAGTCTTGCGGCCTCGCCTTGTTTACTTTCAATCCAAAATGCCGATGGTAGAGAGCAACGGCAAGCCACACACGCTCTTTGTGAGTAACACAGTTGATTGGTAAGCTTAGAACATGCCGGGCCGCGATATCGCCCCTGAGGTCACTGTGTTCATGCCAGCAAAGGTCAGACATATTGGCTGCAACATTTATTAGACGCTCCGAACCGGCTAGGCAAATTTTGGAGAGCGGTTTGAGAAACTTTTTCAATGCGGGTGAGACATTTGCCACACGCCCAGTTGAGGCAGCTATCTCTTCACTGACTGCCATAAGAAAGTCAGCTTGCTGATTAGCATTTAACTCGTTTATCGCTATTACCCCGTCACGAACACTTGTGCCACTGACTGTCAATCGATAGACCTTTGAAAACTCAATGAGCTCTTGAATAATCATCGCAGCAACTGGAATTGTGGCAACCCTCGACGGCGGCACTCCCTCCAAGGAGGGCTCGTCAGATCTCAAGTCACGGCAAATTGCTATCACATCCTTACGTTTAATCTTCAGTCCGTGTAAAACGTGAAGCGGATACCCTGTCCGACTGATAAATGCAGACCCTATTGTTCTAAAACTTCCACCCACGCCAAAAAGCTGCTTAGCCCCGAAATCCCTAATCCAAGAATGCTTAGCAAGGGCAGGTCCAATTTCAGAAGCGGTCACGCTGGATAAATGCCCGTAATTCAGGCTCACTGAGTGACAAACCTCACCGCGTCTTAGGGCGATTATTTCAATGCTACCTCCACCAAGATCGGCGACCAATCCAGTCGCCTCTGGCAAATTCAGAGTGAGCCCACGTGAAACATGGTTTGCCTCATCAGCCTTTGAGAGAATTTGAACAGGCATACCGAGGATCTTCTCAGCCGGATCTCTGAATTCTGACCCATTCCTCGCGCGCCTTACCGCTGCAGTAGCAATAGGATAACAACTTTCAACCTTCATCTCCGAGATTATAGCTGCGAACCTCTTCAAGGTCTGAAGCGCATATTCAATCCGATCT
>QCPZ01000014.1 GCA_003212345.1 SAR116 cluster bacterium AG-447-A06 | reverse complement strand
CGCACTTCCATCCCGTTTTTCAGATGTACATCCCAACGCCGTTCAGACTTGTAACTGACCGCCCAAATTTCACTGAATAATTCAGGCTCGGTTTTCAGCATTGAGAGGATAGCGGCAGCATGTGGTGCCGCGTTCTTGCCCGCAATAACGGTTAAATGTGTAAATTGGCTTGGATCGGCACCATCGATAATTGCACCGCTGCGATCTATTAATTTGTGTTTGCCATTATTCTGAAGCATGGCAATGGGAATGCGCTCGCGAAGACTGATACGGATGATGCTGGGAAGGCGTCGCTCTACAACAACATCTTCGACCCAGCCAATTTTGTTGATCTTCGAGTGAAGCTCACGCAAATTGATGCCAAGAATAGGTGTGCCAATTTTAAGATTGGCGACTGTTAACAATGTTTCCTGGGGTGTGTGGTTGCGGCCATGCAATTGAACAACTTCTAGCGTGAGCCCCGCATCTGCGGTAAGTTTCAGGAGATCATGTTTCAGTCCCTCCTGATCCATCATTGCAACGCCAATTGTGCTTGCCAATGCTATTAATAAAAGACTGATTAGGGCAATCTTTGCCCTCTGGAGCAGAGAGATACGGGGCGCTTTTGAGCGCGACTGCGTTTCAGTTTTGATCGAATCAATCAATCGTCGCATTGAGCAATCTCCAGAAGGTGGTTGACTAGTTCTTCACCTGACATACCAACAAAACGTGCTTGCTCAGGAACAAGCGATGTCGCAGTCATGCCGGGTTGGGTGTTTACTTCAAGCATAAAAAGCTGATCACATTTATCGTCCCAGCGGTAATCGGCCCGAATAATGCCCCGGCAGCCAAGCTGACGATAAGCCTTTTCGGCCCACAAACAGGCTTTTAAATTTACTGCTTCGGGAATTTTTGCTGGAAGAATATGGGTTGAACCGCCAATTGCATATTTAGCATCAAAGTCATAAAATTCACGCTCAGACGTGATTTCGGTGACGCAAAGCGCGGTGCCATCGAGGACCGCGACGGTGAGTTCGCGCCCTGGAATGTAAGGCTCGCAGATTAACTGGCTATTGGCCGGCCAAATGCTTCGGGCAGGTGGTCGTGTTTTTTTATCAGGAACAATTACCACGCCAAAGCTGGACCCATCATTGCGCGGCTTGATCACATGTGCACCGGGGTTGTCTTTGGGGTAAACATGGCTGTCTTCAGTCAAAGGCAATGTTGGTGGCACCATAATGCCCGCTCCGGCCATCAATGTTTTTGCTAGTAATTTATCCATCGCAATTGCGGATGCGTTGAGGCCGCTGTGGGTATAGGGGATATTCATAATATTCAGCAGGCCTTGAATGTTGCCATCCTCACCAATTTGTCCATGGAGTGCGTTAAAGACCCGCCCCGGACTGAGTTCTTTGAGTTTGACCGCGATATCACGGTCAACCTCTATTTCGGTAGCATCCCAGCCAGCATTGCGTGCGGCTTGAGCGCAAAAACTGGCTGAAACACGGCTGACAGCTGCTTCGGACGTCCAGCCACCCATCAAAACTGCAACGAGGTCACTGTTATGGGGCATTGCGCGTCCCCTTACTTTGGTTTTTTCCAATTCGGCGAATTTCCCAGCGTAAATCTGGGCCGCCACTTGCCAACACACGTTGTCGAATGGTTTCCCCAAGTGTTTCAATATCTTCGGCTGTGGCATTCCCTTTATTGATAAGAAAGTTGCAGTGCTTTTCAGATACCTGAGCACCACCAATCTGAAGTCCTCGGCAACCTGCCTTGTCGATTTCTTGCCATGCTTTACTACCCCTGGGATTGGCGAAAGTGCTACCACCGGTGCGAACGCCGCGTGGTTGTGCAGCGCCACGGCTACCAATAATACTTTTCATCTGCATCTTGATCGCAGTACTCTCACTCTTTGTGCCTTGAAATTCAGCTGAGGTAAAAATCCACCCGGCGGGAGCTCCACTGTGACGATAAGCCATACCCATGTCTGCTGGTGTGGCACTGACTCTGTTCCCGTTCCTGTCAAACCCATGAGCGCGAATGGTTATATCTCTGAACTCGCTGCCATAGGCACCGGCGTTCATCCGCAAACCGCCACCAATTGTCCCGGGTATCCCGATAAGAAATTCCAGACTGCCAATGCCAGCCTTCTGAGCGTAACGAGCAACATCAGCATCGGTGGCACCGGTCTGAGCTTTAATGCAAGTACCATCATGCGTGATTTGCTTCATATGCTTGCTAAGCTTGATAACAACACCGGTAATTCCACCATCACGAACTAGTAGGTTTGATCCAGCTCCAACTGTAAAAATAGGGATTTCATGGGGGCAATTAGTAAGAAAATGAAACAAGTCATCTTCATCAAGCGGATTAAATATGATGTCCGCTGGGCCGCCAACTCCGAGCCATGTATGGTGTGACATCGGCTCATTTGACGTGTAGCTGCCGCGAACTTCTGGGAGTTGATTGAGGATAGACATCATGATTTAGAGCTTCTCAGTCGATCTAGTTCTGATGGGAGTTCATTTGCCCAACTGGTGATGTCACCGGCACCAAGGCACATCACCACGTCACCAGTGCTCGTGCGAGCGGCAATTTCAGCGGCTAGTGTTCCCGGTCCCTCCAGGCTGACAGCAGCTTTATGCCCATGATCCTGAAGTCCAGCGACGAGGGCGGCCTTGTCAGCCCCATCAATAGGCGTCTCACCAGCTGCATAGACATCAGCAACCAACACCTCATCTGCGTCATTGAAGCAGCTACAGAATTCGGTAAACAAATGTGCAAGGCGGCTATAGCGATGCGGCTGAACGACGGCTACTAACTTATTGTTACCGCATAGCATCCTTCCAGCCTTTAGCGCGGCCGTAATTTCTACGGGATGATGACCATAATCATCAATAATTGTTACGCCATTGCTGACTCCTTTGGCCTCAAACCGACGGCCAACCCCACCAAAGACAGCGAGAGCCTTTTTGATCCGCACCGCATCAATATTCATTTCCAGCGCAACTCCGATAGCGGCCAGACAATTTTGTACATTGTGATCACCAAGCATGGGAAAGCGTATATTAGACAAGGAGGCGCTATCCCCGTGAATACGCTCGGAGAGATGGACGTCAAAAACCATTGCCCCGTCCTCAACCCGGAGATTGGTCGCCCGCACATCAGCACTTGCACTTAACCCGTAGGTGATAATACGACGGTCTTTAATACCGGACATTAGTCGCTGAACCGAAGGATGGTCGATACAAAGGGTTGCAAAGCCATAAAATGGGATCGATGAAACAAAATTCAGAAAAGCTATCTCCAATGCTTCAAAATTGCCATGGTGGTCAAGATGTTCTGGATCGATATTAGTTACCACGGCAACAGTTGGTTTTAATTTGGCAAAGGATCCATCGCTCTCATCAGCCTCAACAACCATCCACTGCCCTTTGCCAAGCCGGGCATTGCTACCCCACCCCGTAATGATGCCTCCATTAATGACGGTTGGGTCAATGTCAGCACTGCTGAGAAGGGTCGCTACAAGGCTGGTTGTGGTGGTTTTGCCGTGCGTGCCAGCTACGGCGATAGACCAGCGTAACCGCATTAACTCCCCAAGCATTTCGGCTCGATGTACAATGGGCAGGAATTTGGCGCGGGCTGCAACCACCTCCGGATTATCGGGTTTAATCGCAGTTGAAATGACTACTAGGGAAGCACCTTCAATATTTTTGGCGTTTTGCCCAGTGACAACAAAAATACCTTTGTCGCGCAACCGCCTAACATTGGCATTGTCCGAGATATCGCTTCCTTGGACTCTGTAGCCAAGCTCAAATAGGATTTCGGCAATTCCACTCATGCCGATGCCACCGATGCCGGTGAAATGCATGATGCCAATAGAAAGCGGCAGCTCACTCATTTAATGGCTCCAGAATTCGTTGCTTTGGGTTTCGTAATCAACCCTTCGGCAAGGTTGGCGATATCATTTGCCGCAGCTGGGCTTGCAAGTGCGGTTGCATTTTTTGCCATAGCGCGCAATTGATCAGGTGCTTCGAACAGTTGAATGACGTGAGTGGCTAGAAACGCTGGGCTAACAGTGGTTTCATCAAGACAATAGCCACCACCCGCCTGTTCCATTTGGGTTGCGTTGGCCTTTTGGTGATCATCCATTGCGCTCGGTAAAGGCAACATCAGCGAAGCCCTTCCAGTGGCAGCTAATTCTGCAATTGATGATGCACCGGACCGGCTGATAACAAGATCACTTTTTGCTAGTAAGCATGGCATATCTGTAAAGAAAGGCTTGATTGATGCGCTGATTCCGAGCGCTTTGTATCGTGCTTTCAACTGATCGATTTGTTCGGGGCGGGCTTGTTGATTGACCCTCATTTTTGACCGCAATGGTGTTTTGATCATGGCAATGGCCTCAGGAACCAGATCGCCAAGGATGCCTGCTCCTTGGGAACCACCAAGTACTGTAAGCACCAGCTTTTTATTTGCACCGCATGGACGGTTTTTGGTGAAAAAAGCTGTGCGCACAGGCATGCCAGTGACGTGGGTTTCAATGCCGTGCGGTAGGTTTTTGGTTTGCGGCCAGCTGAGCGCAAGCAGTTTCGCACGCGCTGCTATCGCATGGTTTGCTCGCCCCAAAAAGGCATTTTGCTCATGCACCATAACTGGTACGTTGAACAGGCGAGATATTAGAAGCGGGGCAAATGATGGATAGCCCCCGAACCCAATCATAACTTTTGGCCGATTGATGCTGATGTGCCAAAAACACGAGAGTGCTCCGAACCCAAGTTTGGTCAGCGCCATAAATCGGCGCACAATTCCTGTCTGAAATGGCGAGGCAGCGCTAATGACCCTCACGCTGACTGGCAATGTATCCATTGCTGCCAAGAGCTTTTCACCACGCTGGTCGGTAAAAAGGACCGATTGATAGCCTTTTGCATTCATGGCTTCGGCAACGGCAAGGGCTGGAAAAATATGCCCACCGGTTCCGCCAGCAGCAAGATAAATGGCGCTAGCAATCATGCACGGCCTCCATCTGAAAAATGATCGCCAGTGGTGCGCTTGCGTGTTAGGGCAAGGATTACCCCCATGGTAATGCTGCTGGCCAGTAGCGACGATCCGCCATAGCTGATAAACGGAAGGGTCATGCCCTTTGTAGGAATTAAATTAACTGACGATGCCATGTGAATGCTGGCTTGAACACCGAATTGCATTACTAAGCTGGCCGTTGCGATCAGGCAGAATAGCCCCTCGCCCGATAATGCCCTTGCAAACCCGCGAACAATTACAAATCCATAGAGCCCAAGAAGCGCAAGACAGGCAATGGCGCCATACTCTTCGGCGGCAACAGCAAAAATAAAGTCGGAGTGCGCATCGGGTAAATGCAGCTTGACGATTCCATCCCCTGGCCCAACGCCAAAATAGCCCCCCTCTGCAAAGCTTTCTTTGGCGCGTTCAACCTGCCATGAGCCACCCTCAAAAAATTTATCAACTCGAAGTTGCACATGAGGAAGATTAAGGTAGGCGATGAGGAACCCAAGCGGGGTGAGTCCAGCAGCGCCAATCACAAAAAGCATTGGCATGCCGGCAAGGAACATCTGAAAGCCCCATGTCACCAAAATTAGCACGGTCATACCAATGTCAGGCTGGCCAACAAGAATGGTCATGATGATTGCCGCAAGGCCAGTTGCATATGCCCAGCCGGGGAAATCCTGTCCTTCTCGCCATAATGTTAACAGCCAGGCAGAGACAATGGCAAAAAATGGCTTGGCCAATTCGGATGGCTGCAGGGTGAACCCAGCAAACGAAATCCATCTAGTTGCTCCTTTGATTTCGTTGCCTTTAACAATGGTTAAAAACATCAGGCCAATTACTGCAATCAGACCAATAAGAGATAATACTCGAATGAGCCTTGGTTCTAGCATTGAAATCGACAACATGATCATCAGCGCAGGCACGAGGTAGATAATCTGGCGCACGATGAAATGTTGGGAAGACAGGTTAATCAGACTGGCCACAGCAGGGCTTGCTGCCATTACCAAAATCATGCCGAGCGTCATTAACAGCAATGCGCTAGCAAGCAGCCATTTGTCAACGGTCCACCACCAAATGCCAACAAGCGAACGGTCGGTGCGATCAAGCATGATTATCCCTCCGTGTTGAGGTGCCATTGTGCTTGGCATATCTTGCAGCGCAAAGGTCATGGGCAAGTGCAGCAAATGCATCGCCGCGCGCTCCAAAATTTGGAAACTGATCAAAGGAGGCAGCAGCAGGAGCCAACAGGATTGTGCCGCCACTGGGATCGGCGCTGGCATCATCAAAAGCAGCGCGCGTCGCTTGTTCGAGGTCATTGCAAATAGCCACAGGGCAAATACCGGATAGGCTGGCGGCAAAAGCAGGGGCGGCGGCACCAATCAAATAAGCTTTTTTCACTGCGCCCAGGTACGGCATAGTTGGTGATAAGCCATCGTGTTTGGCAAGCCCGCCGGCAACCCAGTAAATATCGCTCAAGGTGGCCAGCGCTTTAGCTGCCGCAATGCCGTTTGTTGCTTTTGAATCATTGATAAATTGAACTTTACCACAGCTGGCAACCCGCTGTAGGCGATGTGGTAGGTTAGTAAAGCTGGAAATCCCGAGATTAATTACTTGATCATCCAACCCAATGGCGTGAAGTGCTAATGCTGCTGCTGCAGCATTTTCCGCATTATGTGTCCCGGCAAGCGCGGTTGATCCCTTCTGGCCAGCTGGCGCTAGGTCGGGACTTGCAATCAGTGTTTTAATGCCTTTGGCCGCGGTCAGCTTTGCGAGAGTTTGCACATGCTCGTCACCCGCGCCAATAATGGCGACTCCGAATTTATCAAGTCGGTCCAGAACCCTATTTTTGGCAGCAATGTAGCCAGCCATGCCACCATGCCGGTCAAGGTGATCTGGGCTGATATTAAGCAAGATGGAAATTGATGGTTTAAGCGATGGGGTAGTTTCCAACTGATAGGATGATAGCTCTAGTACTAATGTGCCATGTTCGCCCGGATCATCAAGAGAACAGGCGGCATCACCCAGGTTGCCACCAATGGCAAAGGGGCATCTAGCAATTTGAAGACAATGTCCTATTAGCGCCGTTGTGGTGGATTTTCCGTTCGTTCCGGTGATCGCGACAAGTCGTGCTTTTGGCTTTGCACGTAATGCAAGCTCAACCTCGCTAATTATTGGGGTTTGTTGGCGATGGGCATGGGCGGCGGCAGGGTGCGGTATTGGGTAATTGTGCGGAATGCCGGGACTGATCACCATGGCGTCAAGTTCCTCCCAGGGCCAATCATGCCATGGGGTCAAGGTAACTTGGTTGACGTCCTGCTGAGATTTCACATCGTCAAAGGCAAATACATTCGTGCCTGCAGCCTGCAAGGCCGCAACCGCAGCGAGGCCAGACCTGCCAAGACCTAAGACCCCGATTGTTTGTCCTTTCATGTCATGTGGAACCAGCACTCAGCCTACTCCCTAGCGCAGCTTCAATGACGATAGGCCGGCAACTGCCAATACCACCGCAATGATCCAAAAACGAATAACAATTGTTGGTTCGGGCCAACCTTTTTTCTCGAAGTGATGATGGAGAGGAGCCATCAGAAAAATCCGCTTGCCGGTCAATTTGAACGAGGCCACTTGCAAAATCACTGATAGGGTTTCAACAACGAATAACCCGCCGGTGATGGCCAGCACGAGTTCGTGGCGTGTTGCCACTGAAATTGCGCCTAATGTTCCCCCGAGGGCAAGTGACCCAGTATCCCCCATAAAGACGCGGGCAGGTGGGGCATTAAACCACAAGAACCCAAGTCCGGCTCCAATCAGCGCACCACACATTACCGCGAGATCGCCGGTACCGGGTACATAATTAATTTGGAGATATGTGGCAAAGTTGTAGTTTCCAGCAAGATAGGCAATCAGAGCAAAGCAGCCAGCAACAATCATCACTGGCACAATGGCTAGCCCATCAAGACCATCGGTTAGATTAACCGCGTTGGAAGCACCTACAATCACAATCATCGCAAATGGCACATAAAAAAGGCCCATGGTCAGTAACGTATCTTTGAAAAACGGCACTGCAACCCCATAACGCAGTTGGTCTGGCGATAATTCGATAAAAATAAGCGTGGCAACAAATGCAATGACAAGCTGCAGCATCATTTTCATCCCAGCCGACATGCCGTTATGCGACCGTTTGCGCAATTTCATCCAATCATCGAGGCTGCCAATAGCGCCAAAGCTGATTGCGATCAGTAACACGGGCCAGAGATAGGGATTGGATAATGGCATCCATAACAAAGTCGATATTGAAAAAGCAATTAGGATCAATAATCCACCCATGGTTGGCGTGCCGAGCTTAGTTAACAAATGTGATTGCGGCCCATCATCGCGGATTGGCTGTCCCTCGACTTGGTGCGTCTTTAACCAGCGAATAAAGACTGGTCCAAACGCTAATGCGATCAGTAGGGCGGTAATTGTGGATCCGCCGGTTCGAAAGGTGATGTAACGAAACAGATTGAAGGGCTGAAACTGGTCGGATAAAGGTACGAGTAAATCAGGCAGCATGGCTGTTCCCCCCATTACGCGACGGCGCATTAGGTGATGGATGGACAGTCAGCTTGGATAGGATGGCATCACGAACTCGCCATGATCCTGACCCGAGCGATCCTTTTATGAAAACAACGTCACCATCTTTGATCACAGTATCAAATATCTCAAGAGCGGCATTCATATCGGTCGCTACAATGCTGACAATGCTGCTATCTAGGCCGGAAATAGCGGCATGCATCGCGGGCCCAAGTGCGATAACAACGCGTGGTGACAGCGCATTGATTTGCGGTATCAGTGCGTTATGCTCTGGTGTGGTATCCTTGCCGAGCTCAAGCATTTCACTGAGAATCATGATTTTCGGCGGCGTCGTTTTCATACTTGCAAAGGCGGCAGTCATTGATGCCGGGCTCGCATTGTAGCTGTCATCAATAAGGGTGATTGCACAATGCCGGTACTGTCCGGACAAGCGTTTGCCGCGGCCTTCTGGGGTTTGACAGGTTGCAAGGTGCGCAGCTGCCATCTCAAGATCAAGACCAAGTGCCTCAACGCAAGCCAAAACACCAAAAGCGTTCTGCGCCCAATGTACCCCATGCATTTGCATGTCAAATGTCAGTTCATGACCAGCAACTTCACCGCGAACACTCATGCCGATGTCATTCTGTCGTGCTTCTAAAAGGCGGAAGTCAGCTTTATCCTCGCATCCAAACGTTATGATGCGCTCGGCCCCTGCTTTGTCTGCGGCCTTTTTAAGCTGGGGTAAAAATGGATCGTGAAGATTTAGCACTGCAATACCGCCAGCTTTTAATCCTTGGAAAATTTCGGCTTTTGCCCTGGCAATATCTTCCATCGTATCAAAAAAACCGCTGTGTGTGTTGGTAATACGGGTAATCATCGCAATGTCGGGAAGCACGAGTGAGGTAAGGCTGGCTATTTCCCCGGCCGCATTCATGCCCATTTCCTGAATCGCAAAATCGCAATCTTCAGGAAGGTTGGATAGAGTTATTGGCACGCCAATATGGTTGTTATAGCTGCGCTTACTGGCATGGGTTTTGCCAAAATTTGTTAATATATGTGATAGCATATCCTTGGTGCCAGTTTTGCCCACGGAACCGGTAACACCAATCATGCTACCCTTAAATCGGTTACGGCCAGCCGCCCCAAGACTAGCCAGGCTGGCAAGCGTGTCATCGACAATAATTTGAATGGTAGATAAATCATTTTGTGGACGGCTTACAAGGCAAGCTGTGGCCCCAGCATTTGCCGCTTGGGCCAAAAAATCATGGCCGTCCTGCTGATCACCGACAAGTGCAACAAAAAGATCACCACTGCTGCAATTGCGGCTGTCAATTTCGATGCCAGATATGGGCGCACAGGCCACACTTGGGTCGAACAGTGCGCCATCACAGGCTAACATCAGATCATCGCATGTCCATAATGGAGCACTCATCATTTCGCCTCATGCATTGCGCGGAGCCGATTGCTGGCCAATGCCGCATCATCAAATGGCAGCGTTTCATTGCCGATTAACTGGCCAGTTTCGTGACCTTTACCGGCGATTAGCAGAACATCGCCTGCATCAAGCTGGGCAAGGGCGGTGGCAATGGCTTTTTCGCGCGGAACAATTTCAACGGCGCTATCGCATACGTTTAAAATGGAGCTACGAATGGCTGTAGGGTCCTCGTTGCGGGGGTTATCATCAGTCACAATGACATGATCGGCAATTTGGCATGCAACCTGCCCCATCATTTTGCGTTTGCCCGGATCACGCTCACCACCGCATCCGAAGATCACGAAAAGCTTGCCACTGGCCTCTGGACGAAGCGCACTTAAAGCCGCGGCAAGCGCATCAGGGGTATGCGCATAATCAACAACAACACGGGCCCCCTTGGGATGGCCGTGAACGGTTTGCATGCGTCCCGGGGCTGCTTTTAGATACGGCAGCGCGCCAAGCGAGTCATGCAAGGGTAAGCCACCAAGATAGCCCATCACCGCCGCGGTCAGGGCATTAATTGCCTGAAATGTTCCCGACAGAGCCAGGGGAATATCCCAACTATGGCCGTTGTAGATGACCCGCATATTCAAGCCATCGCCGGCTGGGGTGATTGATGTGATATGAAAATCGGCGTTTTCAGCATAGCCAAATGTTTTTACCACAATGGCACGGTCTTTCAGCGCTTCGATAATGGCTGCGCTATAGGGATCATCCAGATTTATTGCCGCGCAGCCGCCCTCGGATAGCAGTTCAGTGAAAAGTCTGATTTTGGCCGCAAAATAGGCGTCCATATCGGCGTGATGGTCAAGGTGATCACGGCTTAGATTGGTAAAAGCGGCGAGATGAATATTCATGCCATCAAGCCGGTATTGTGAGAGGCCGTGACTGCTAGCTTCTAAGGCAAGGTGCGTAACGCCTGCCTTAGCCAGCGGAGCTATTGCACCATGGAGGCTAATACTATCTGGCGTGGTCAGTGGTGGCAGGCTAAGAATTGCCCCATCAGCCTTGATCATATCGGTACCAGTGACACCCAGCGTGCCAACCGCAACGGCCTGCCAAGTGGCACGCTGCCATAACTGTCGTAAGAATTCAGTTGTTGATGTTTTGCCATTCGTGCCGGTAACCGCAGCCACAATCCCGGGCTGTGATGGCCAAACCCGGGCGGCCATTTGTGCCATGATATGTCGTGGGTTTTCGCACTGTAAGATTGGGATTTTGGCACAATTTGTCATTGTGATCAACGATTGTGCCAATGGCGTGCTGCCAGTTATGATTGCCACAGCGCCAGCCCCAATTGCATTTTTGATAAAGTCACGACCATCGTATTGGTTGCCAGCTATGGCAAAAAAAATATCGCCATCTTTTACGCGCGTGGAGTCAACAGCAAGACCAGTCACTCTAATAGTCCCGGCTTTAGCTGGAATTTTAATCAAATCATGACACAGATCAGTAAGACGCAAGAGTTGCCTCCTTGTTACCAATCGTAAAATCAAGCAGCATTTTTTGGCGAATTAGAGGCGATTTTTCGTCAACAGGAAGAACCCCAAGGATGGGCGCAATCTGTTCAACAATTCGGCGAACGGCAGGAGCGACAACCCAGCCAGCCGTTGAATATCCAAAAGAATGCTTTTGCCCTTTAGGGTCATCTATCAAGATTGCAATAACGTAGCGAGGCTCGTGTGTTGGGAATGTGGCTACAAATGTGGCAAGATTCGCCTTTTTATTGTACCCGCCAGCCTGAATTTTTTCAGCGGTTCCAGTTTTGCCGCCAACCATGTACCCACGTGCTTCGGCGAATTTCCCAGTTCCATCAGCGTGTGAAACAACCAAACGCATCATTGAACGAACTGCGCGGGTTGTGTCTTCAGAAAAAATGCGTAGACGCAACGGCGTATCGTTTTTCTGGCGCTTCAAGAGGGTTGGCTGAATCCACTGGCCGGTTCCTGATGCGGCGGCAACCGCGCTAGCAAGGTGGGCTGGGGAAATTGAAATGCCATGACCATAGGAGACGGTGACGGTAGTTGTGCGACGCCATTGTTTTGGCGATAGAGGTCGAGAAACTTCAGGGATTTCAAGCTCAAGCCGGTCTAGCAACCCCAACTTATCCATGTAGGCGCGCTGGGTTTTTGCACCAACTGCCTCGGCCATCAATGCTGATCCAATATTGGAAGAATAGACCAGAATTTCTGGCACATTCAGTGGCTTGCTATGGGGATGATAATCGGTAATGGTAAAGCGAGATACGCGTAATGGTTTGGACACCTCGAAGCGCTGGTTGGTTGTGGCTGCGCCACTTTCAAGCGCAATCGCCGTATTGAGCACCTTGAAGGTCGATCCCATTTCATAAAGGCCTTTGGTGGCGCGGTTAAAGCGGGCATCATCACTGGCTAGCGAGAATTGGTTGGGGTTGAAATCGGGAAGGGAGGCGACAGCAAGCATTTCGCCGGTTTTGACATCCAATAGAACGCCAGCACCACCGATAGCCTCAAATTTGTCGATTTGCTTTTGAATTTCACTGCGGATCACCGATTGGAGGCCAAGATCGATCGACAAGATAACATCTTCGCCGCTGGCCAGCTTGCTGTGCATCGATTTTTCAATACCGGCAATGCCATTATTTGCGGTATCAACATGGCCGAGAATATGTGCTGCAGCATGATCACGCGGATAAATACGAATCGAGCCCTTAGCAAAATAAACTCCAGGAATACCAAGACGTAGAATTTGCGAATGGCGCTTTGGTGTTAACTGCCTGTCAAGCTCGACGTAGCGAGTTTTTTTGGTCAACAATTTTTGAAGGCTTTTTTGGTCATGTTGGGCCAAAAATGGCGCCAGCTTTGCCGCAGCGTCACTAGCATTCATCATTTCGCTGGGGTCTGCATGCAAAACGGTGACGGGGAGATTGCCAGCCAGCATACGGCCCTTGCGATCAAGAATCCGTCCTCTTTCGGCATTGATGCCAGGCTTCTTCGGCGAAAGATGGGTGTCATTGCTCGAATTGGCAAGGCCAACAATTCGTGTCCCAATTGTGACAAAAATACCAAGCGCAACAAGACAACAAATCAGCAAACGTCCTTCGGCAATTTGTCGTGATTGGGCTGGATCAGGGCGTGATGGCAAAATCAAATGCCGAATTTTTTGTAGCCCGGGAGTCATCTGACCACCTTTGCGCTGCCATTTCCCTTTTTTGCTTCAACGCCCGTTTTTTTCCAATTGGCATTGTCAATTTTGGTGTCAATGACAGCATTGAAATTAATGCGCATCGGAATGGCATTAAGTGGTAAAATCCGGTCTTGGCCAATCGGCGCCATCTTTAGCAAGTCATTTGACAATGCCATCACACGATCGGGGCGTGAAATATATGCCCATTCAGCCTCTAAAACGGCGATGTCACGCTTTGTGTTGGCGATTGAGAGTTCTAGGCCGCGCAGAAGGTCTTGACGCTCGTCTATACTAGTTTTGACCTGATATAAGGTGGTGCCTAATCCAACAAGTATTAAAGCGCTAAGAAGGATCAACTGCATGTTTGTGCCTCCATGGTCGATGAAGCCTTATGATCAAATGAAGATTGACCTGCTACGGTTTGGCCAACTTCTGGGTCATGCGATGCCGTTAGCTTGGGTGCATCAGTCCGCCGGGCAATACGTAATTTTGCCGAACGGGCGCGGCTGTTTTTAATGCGCTCCTCCTCAATTGGTAAAATAGCTTTGCGGCTCAGAAGTTCAAACGTGGGAGCTGGCGCTTCAACAACAGGCTGGTGCCGTGATGGTCTCGCCGCATACTGGCTGCGGGTTGTGAGAAAGCGTTTTACGATACGGTCCTCGAGCGAATGAAAGGATACCACGGCCAAAATGCCACCCGGACGTAGTAGCCGCTCAACGGCCTCAAGTCCGGCCTTTAACTCATCCAACTCGCGGTTAACAAAAATGCGTAGAGCCTGAAAACTTCGGGTTGCGGGGTCAATGTGGCCCAGTTTTTTGGTTGGCATGACGCTATGGATAATGGCGGCAAGCTGACTGGTACTGGTAATGTTTGCTTCAGCGCGTTCTCGGCAAATGGCCTTAGCAATCCGACGCGATGCTTTCTCTTCTCCATATTCCCAAAGAATACGTGCAAGATCAGCTTCATCGCTGTACATCACAACATCGGCTGCGCTTATGCCGCATTTGGACATGCGCATGTCGAGCGGCCCATCGGCGCGAAAGGAAAAACCGCGGTCCGGCTGGTCAATCTGCGTTGAACAAACGCCAAGGTCAAAAGCCACACCATTCAAGCCTTTAAACTCAGGCAGATGCGAATCTACAAGGCTGACCATATCGGAAAAGCACCCTTCGGCGAGGTGAAACCGGCCCGCATACTCGGCCTTCATGGATGCGCCGCGCTTGATCGCATCAGGATCGCGGTCAATTGCTAAAAGCGTGCAATTGGCCTTGTCCAGAATGGCGCGGCTGTAGCCGCCATTACCAAAAGTTGCATCAAGATAACATCCGCCATGAATTGGGCCAAGCACCTCCACCACCTCGTTTAACAGAACGGATTGGTGGAGTATTTGTTCCGGCATCAATGGTCTCCGTTCCCAGAGGAAATTCTGTTTTCCTGACTAAGGCGCAGGCTTGGAAGACCGTTGGTTTTGGCGCGGGCACGAGCATCAGCCTCGCGCGTGCGGTACCGGCTCGGCAGCCAGATCTGGAAGGACCGACCAATGCCCGCATAAAGCGCTAATTCATCGAGCTGAGCAAAGGCAACAAAATCCGCGTTCAACGTGATGCGGCCTTCAGAGTCTATTTTCATTTCTTGCGCGCTTGACAGCATTGTTTGCAAAGTTGCGACCTCTGCTGACAGGCTATCCATTTTGTCAATGGCATTTACAATTTGGCCAATGCGTTCAGGTCCACAGCCCTCAAGACACGGCTCGGTCAATGATCTGAATAGATAAAGTGGGCCGTTATGACGCTCAAGTACGGATCGGAAAGGGGCCGGCACAGACAGGCGCCCCTTCTTGTCAATGCGATGCTCAAATGTGGATAAAAAAAGATCCACGATACCTAAAGCTCCAATTTGTTCCGTGCCGGCCAATCCGGGATTTGGTTGCCAAAACCGCCCGGTCCAGTTTTTTTGGATTTCAACGGGCTCTAGCCAGGGAGATCAGCTAACCCCGCGAGATTATCCAAAACTGGGATTTTATGGGATATCATGGGAATTAATGGAAGTCAATGGGTTTTCCCTTGATCTTTATGGGAAAAGCTAATCTTTTCAAATAGTTAATATAATAGATAAATGATATCTGCTAAGTCATTGAATTATATCAATATATATTTGTTATACATTTTTCTGTTTTGGTGGGGTATTTGCTGGCTGAGGCTTTAAACTGGTAATCCTGTCAGATGGTCGATAAGCCGGGTTCTGTAATGCCGTTGCCGGCATTGGCGACTATTCATCTAGAACGGCTGTTACCAGCCGTTTCAAGCAACCTACCCGGACATGATGCAGGACCGCATCGGAACGGCAGGCCGTTCACATGTCCCTATATGGTTTTGCTCCGGATGGGGTTTACCGTGCCCGCTCTGTTGCCAGACCGGCGGTGCGCTCTTACCACACCATTTCACCCTTACCATGGCAGGCCATGGCGGTATCTTTTCTGCGGCACTTTCCCTAGGGTCACCCCCGCCGGGCGTTACCCGGCATCCTGATCCTGTGGAGCCCGGACTTTCCTCTCCCCTTCACTTCGAAGTTCAGGGCAGCAGTCACCTGACCATCTGACAGGAGACAGACTATACGGTTGGTTTTGGGCGTGGGTCAAGAGCAGCCCTCAAGCCCCTGTCTAAGGTTTTGGGAGCGTCTTTTCCAGAGTTTCTGCTTTTTCGGCAATCTTCAGCCATTCCAGTTCTTTCCCTTCCTTGTTATTGCGCCGCGTTGTCAGAAGATTAGCCAGATCATTGAATTTGTTAGGGTTGTTTTGAAATAGGTTTGGGTCGGCCAGCGCTGCCTCGATATCAGCAATTTCAAGCTCCAACTCGGCAATTTCATCGGGCAGGTTTTCCAGCAAATGCTTTTCACGAAAACTCAGTCGTGCTGGCCGGTTCGTTTTTGACTTTTCTAGTCGGGATTTTTTCGTCCTTTTTGGGTTCACTTTTCTAGCTTGCCGTGCCTCGGCACATTTTTTACGATCCAAATAATCTGAATAGCCACCAGCATGGGATACAATTTTGGCGTCGCTTTCAAACGCTAAAATGCCGGTTACGGTGCGGTCTAGAAAATCGCGATCATGGCTGACAATCAGCACGGTACCATCATAATCGGCAATTACCTCTTGCAGTAATTCCAGCGTTTCAATGTCAAGATCATTGGTCGGTTCGTCCAGCACCAAAAAATTATGTGACTGAGCGAATAGCTTTGCCAGTAGCAGGCGATTTTGTTCACCGCCCGAAAGGGTGGAAACACGCTGTGTCATTTTAACATCATCAAACATGAAGTCGCGCAGATAGCTGGTTATATGCTTAGTCTGACCGGCAACCTCAATCATATCTTTGCCGCCCTCGCTTAAGGTAGTCCATGGCGACCGGTCATGGTCCAGGGCCTCACGGCGCTGGTCAAAATAAGCCGGTATCAAGTTAAATCCGTGGCGCACACGCCCGCTATCAGGCTTGGCAATATTAAGAAGTAAGCGCACTAGCGTTGATTTTCCAACGCCATTTGGCCCCACTATGCCGATCCGGTCGCTACGCCGAACCAGAAGGTTGAAATGCTTCAGCAAGGTGCGCCGTTGTTTGGGATCATGTTCAATGTCTCCTTTGGCGGGATTGGGATGGGGTGTCGGAACACTGGCACAGAGGTTAATAGCTTCAAGCACAAGCTGGCCGCCACTATCAGCTGGACCGACTTCCATGTGCATGGCGCGCTGTTTTGTGCCGCCAACTCTAGCTCGCTCAGCCCGTAGGCTTTTCAATTCACGAAGCCGTCCCTGATTGCGTTTACGCCGGGCTGAAATACCCTCTCGGGACCATTTGGTTTCGTTGACAATGCGTCGGTCCATCTTGTGAAGCACCACAGCCTCTTCGGTCAAAATGCTATTTGACCAGGACTCAAATTCGTCAAAATGACCGTCACGTCGACGCAATTTACCATCGTGCAACCAAATAATACCTGTGCCAAGATTCCTCAGAAACGCTCGGTCATGGCTTACCACCAATAGGGCCCCGTGATGCTGATGCAGTATATCCTCCATCCATTCGATTGTTGGTAAATCCATATGGTTGGTTGGTTCGTCCAGCAGCAATATATCTGGCTTGGTGTACAGTGCACGTGCTAGGGAGACGCGGCGTGCTTCACCGCCCGACAGGCCATCACTAACCCTCATTGGATCAAGCCCCATCTGCATCAGCATTGCGTCGGCCTTGTAGTCAATGCCAGATCCACTGGTACCCTCCGTCACGAGGTCCCGAAGGGTCAGGCCCGGTGAAATTTGCGGGGCTTGTGGCAAATAGGAAACTTCTGCCCCAGGGGATGTCCATAAAGACCCTTCATCCATGTCGCCAAGACCTGATAACAGTTTCATCAGTGTGGATTTGCCTGCCCCATTCGGCCCTACAAGGGCTAGCCGGTCGCCGGTGTGAAGTGATAAATCGGCTCCACGAATTAGCCATCGATCTCCAAGATTGACGCCTGCATTTGCAATAGTCATTAGCGTCGGTGCCATCTTATTTACCCGCATCTACCTACAGTCCACGTTGGCGCGCAAGCGCGTCATAGGCTGCGTTGATCTTGGCAAGCCGGTCATTAGCCGCCGCTATAAATTCTTCGGGCATGCCATCTGCTGTCAATGTGTCGGGATGGTGCGTGCGCACCAGACGTTTCCAATGATCGCGTAGGGCTTGATCGTCAATATCATGCTGGACTCCTAAAACCTCGTAGGGCGAGGGGCCGTTTGATTGATGCAACGCAAGTAATCGGTCAAAATCAGACTGATCAAATCCGAAAATATCTGCAACCCTCGCAAGATAGGATAATTCGGGTGCAGTAATGTCGCCGTCCGATTGCGCAATATGAAACAGCAGATCCATTAACTGTTCCAGAACTGGCGCGCGCGGTGCAAATAGGCGTGCCACCTGAGTAGCATACTCTTCGAAGCCGTTCGGGGTTTTTCTGGCTAGATCCCAAAACCGGCCAACCTGTTTAACTTCGGCTGGCGGAATATGAACGCGGGCCCGAAATGCGGTAATTTCATTGTGTGTAACAACACCATCCGCCTTTGCCATTTTTGCCGATAGCGCGATTACCGCAACGGTAAAAGCAATCCGCTTTGTGGCCTGGGCATCAGGTCCGGATGTGGTAAATTTTGACTCCACAGCATGTCCTGCCACTGCGCCAAGCAGCCCGCCAATCGGCCCGCCAAGTGCAAAGCCAGCGGTTCCACCAATAATAATACCCCAAATACTCATGGCCTTATCTAGCTGGCATCAGCGGGTAAAGGCAAGGCTTATCAGTTTGCAAGATGGGCAAATCTTGGTGAAAGAATTTGTGAAAAATGGTGCTGGCATTTCGCTGCCGCTAGTTTTATGCTGACCATCATGGAGAGAGTAAAAGACGCCACAAATATTGAACAAGGAGATCACTCCGTCTTGGTCACCCTTGACCTGACAGGGCTGAAGTGCCCGTTACCAGTGCTAAAAGCGCGCCGCCAGATTAGCCAGATGGCGGCTGGTGCAGTGCTTGAGGTTAAGGCGGATGATCCAGCGTCCCCGCTTGATTTTGACCATTTTTGTCACACTGGAGGACATCAGTTACTAGAAAACACAGAAAATAACGGTGTCTTTATTATACGAATCGCTAAATCTACCGAGTAGTTGCTGGTGATTAGAACTGGATGGTAGCTCAAGTGATTAAGGGTCGGACTTTTGCCATAAGTTAGTAATTGCGGTCTTGTGAAATTGGACTGCGTGCTGCCCTGATGCAGCGCCCTTATAAAGGCCAAGTTCACCACAAAGCATAAAAAATCCAGGAGCTGGTAATCCGCTCCGGCTGCGTGAGATCACCAAAGCTGCCCTAAGTGGTTTTCCAGCTGCGTGATCTTGGCGCATGCTGTTCTCCAACCATTCGGTCAGTTTGTGAATGCGATGTGGGTTCGGTATTGATGCGGCATCGGCCAATTCAGCGTATGTGATGGTTTGGTTTGCCCGCTGGGCAGTGGCCAGAGCCATTTCGGCGCGGCGTTGCCATGAAGTATTCGCATTATTTTGATCCAACATTTGGTCGTTTGAACAATCTTTTGTTGGGGCTTGTGACGGATCTTTTGATGAGTACGGCAATTGCACGTCCTTTTCTGGCAGGCAAGCTCTAATATCAGGCTTGAAGACAACTCAATATTTTCCTGTCACCCGTTGCTTTGACCATTGAAGCTGATCCGGTTTGTGCCTAACATCTGCCCATGGTTTATCTGAAATCTCTTGTTTTTAACAGTCTGTTTTATGTGGGGACCGGCATTTTGGTTATTGTTATGGGGCCCGTGTTGCTGTTCCCCTCGCGTTACGCGCGTGCCGTTGCCCGATTCTGGGGATACATGACTTATTTACTGCTCAGCATGATAGGCATTACGCAAACTGTCAGCGGTGACCGGCACCTTAGTCGGCAGGTGCTTTATGCTGTAAAACATCAATCAGCGTGGGAGACGATTATTCTTAGCTGGTTGTTGGCCGCCCCGGCCTTTGTGCTGAAACACGAATTATTGCGGCTACCAATTATTGGATGGTTCTTCCTGAAAACTGGTTGTATCCCCGTTGATCGTTCAGCGGGCATGAGGGCTTTGCGCGAGATGCGTGCTGCTGGCCAGGATTTGGCGAAAAAGCATCGGTCAATGCTTATTTTCCCGCAAGGAACAAGGGTTGCCCCCGGTGCGGATCAGCCTTATGAAATTGGCGTTTTTTCGCTGTACCAAGCGACCGGTCTGCCAGTAGTGCCGGTTGCATTGAATTCTGGTCATGTGTGGCCACGCAACAGCTGGCTAAAATATCCAGGAAGGGTTACTGTTGAATTTTTGGACCCAATCGAGCCAGGCCTTGACCGAAAACGCTTCATGGCAAAGCTCAAACAGCGTATTGAAGATCGTATGCTAGTGCTCGATGCAATATCTATAAACAAATAAACTGAGGCGATGTAAAATGGATGGAACAGGTGGACGCTCAGAAGGCCAGACAAACGTGCTTGGTGAGCCAATTGCGAGTTGCTCGCATGATCCGGTTACCGGGTTTTTCCGAGATGGTTGTTGTAATACGGGGTCGTCGGATTTGGGAATGCATACCGTCTGTGCGGTGATGACGGAAGATTTTTTGGCCTTCAGTAAGTCGGCGGGGAATGATTTATCAACGCCTCACCCCGAATTTGGCTTTCCCGGGTTGAAATCAGGAGATCAATGGTGTTTGTGTGCTGCCCGATGGGAACAGGCTCGTGAAGCTGGCAAGGCGCCAAAGGTGCGGCTTGCAGCAACAAACTGGGCAACCTTAAACATTTGCCAATTGGATGATTTGAAGGCACATGCGATTGACCTAAACTAAAGCAGCAAATCTGTGGGCAGCAATGGCGTGCCTTGCTGCATAACTGGCTTTGCCAAACAAAAAAAGGATAAAAGTTAATGTTAACTTTAGATGCCAAAGTGAGTCTTACTTGTGTTGAGACTGACCATATGGCCCAAGGCACCATTATTCGTATTCAAGGAAACCGCGTTGATGTAGCCCTGGATCAGGGCGGATTACTGGTATCGCTTCACATGAAAAAGGCCGGGCTTTATGTGGGTAGCCAGTCGGGTCTTGAATTTGTGATGAAGATATAGCGCCGGATCATCAGTGAAAACGCCAATGGCTAAATCTAACAAACAGCCTCAACCCCAATGGCATGCAGATCGTTCAGTTTGGCTTATCTGGTTGGGGTTGCTTTTACTTGCGATTGCAATTTTGCCATTCGCCACCCGAAATATTGAAATTGTGCGCCAGGTGGCCATTATGTGCGGTTTCACTCTTAGCTAAAATTACGATTTTTTCAGCGCTTGTGACGGTAGCTGCAGTGTGTTTGTGGATAACGTCGTCATTAGACCGAAGCATATATTGGGCGCTTTGTGTGATCGGTGGGTTAGATTGGTGGCAACCGTTTTGAAATAAAATATTATGCGCCGGACCAGCCAAGTCATTATGCAAGGCGGAGGACCGATAGTAATGCGGTTGCGGGGGCTAATGCCGAAAAAGTGTCACCATTTTTTACTAAAACAAGGCTGTTCCTAGTGCATCATTTTTGTCAGAATTCATTTCTATTATTAGTTAATAGGTGTTTATTGTCGTGTAACGATGGTCGATTATTCGGCAGCGCTGTTTTAGCTTATCATTACTATGAAAAGGAATGAAGATGATTATTCTTGATGGGGGGCTCGGGCGTGAACTCAAAGCAATGGGGGCGCCCTTCCGGCAGCCAGAATGGTCGGCGCTTGCGCTGATGGAAGGGCCTGATTTTGTGCGAGCCGCACATGATGCTTTTATCGCCGCGGGGGCTGATATCATCACAACCAACAGCTACGCGATTGTGCCGTTTCATATTGGTGAGGCTGCGTTTCGAAGTCGGGCTGGTGAATTACTGGACCTTGCCGGGCAGCTAGCAAAATCAGCCGCCACTGCATCGCCGCATTCAGTTCAGGTCGCTGGCGGTGTGCCGCCTATGTTCGGGTCTTATCAGCCAGATAAATTTGATGCGGGCCGTGCAAGTGAAATGATGGCGCTGTTTCGCCATCACCTCACCCCTTATGTTGATGTTTTCATGGCGGAAACGCATAGCTCAATTGCCGAGGCGCGGTGTTTTTTGGATGCGTTTGGCGATTGCGAAAAACCGGTCTGGCTCTCGTTAACACTTGAGGATGCGGAACCAGTTGCGGGCCAACCCATGTTGCGCTCAGGTGAGTTGCTGGCTGATTTATTGTCATCGCTCACCGATAAAATGCCAGCGGCCTTGCTGTTTAATTGCAGTCAACCTGAAGTGATGGATGATGCAGTGCGCAAAGTTGTGATGCATGTCGCTGATCATGTTAACCCGCCGCAAATCGGCGTGTTGGCAAATGCATTCCCATTGATGAAAAAGGATTATAGTGGGGCAAATGAAAGCCTGCATGAATTACGCGGTGATATTACACCACAAGCCTATGCAGATTTTGCCCAGAAATGGGCCGCATCAGGTGCAGGGATGATTGGCGGCTGTTGTGGTATTTCGCCAGAACATTTGAAACTGATAAAAGCCCGTCTGTCTGGCTAATGTGATAAATTGGTTTCAGGCAACCCTGCCGGGATAATTTTTCTTGAAAAAGGTGAATTAATCATCATATCGTGCACATCAGTTCCAATTGCTCCGTGAAAGGCTGGCCCATGAAAACCGCGAAGGAATATCTTGCCGAAGCAAATGCTGTTGTTCCACGTATTTCGCCTGATGATGGCATTGCCAAACATAATGCTGGTAATAGCCTCTTCATCGATGTGCGAGATAGCGGTGACATTACCAAAAGCGGCACGATTGCTGGTGCACTTCGTATTCCACGGGGCTTTCTAGAATTCGCAGCAGACGACAACTTACCCTATTTCAACGCAAATTTGAGCAAAGATGCCGATATTGTTCTTGTCTGTGCTGCGGGCGGGCAGGCGGCCCTCGCCGGCAAAACGCTCAAAGATATGGGTTACAAAAATGTTTGTAATGTTGGTGGCATCGCTGATTGGATTGCTGCTGGCGGTGAGTCAGAGACCTAAACTGCGCGGGTTTCCCGTTCTGTGGAAATGTCGACTTGATAGAGCCAAATAATAAAAAAAGGGGGTATCCCCCCTTTTTTTCGTGATAGGTCATCAAAAAACCTGTTTTTACAGTACGATTAAATGCCGTCAATTTCTGTTTTTGGCGCACATCGAAGGTTGCTCCAAAATCCGCTTAACAGAAACCAAGTCCTTTGAACCAAACCGTTTATCACTAGACATTAGATCACCTCCTTTTCAATTTGTTATAACTATCTCGTAAACTAAGTGGAAAATGCGGGTCTGTCATCAGCTTTTTGCCAATGACCGAACAAAATGGGGTTGTGATGGTCCGACTTGGTGATTACATACGAGAAATGGTCCAAAAACTCCTCCTACTAATGTTTCTATTTCTCAGCTTGTTCGTCGTTAAAGGAGGGGTTATGCCTGCAGCCGCCGCCACAGCCCATGATTTCAGTTTTACTAGCATTGATGGTGGTGATTTACGGCTGGCAGATTATAAGGGCAAGGTCGTTTTACTGGTCAATACCGCATCTTTATGCGGTTTTACCGGCCAATATGAGGGTTTACAGAGCCTTTGGTTAGATTATAAGGATCGCGGCCTTGTCGTGATCGGCGTGCCCAGTGATGATTTTGGAGGGCAAGAGTTGGATACGGCCGAACAGGTGAAATCTTTTTGCACATTAAATTACGGTGTTGATTTTCCGTTGGCCGATATTGTCGTGGTGAAGGGGCCGAAAGCCCATCCGTATTACAAATGGGTCGCGGATGTGCATGGCAGCCTTGCTGTGCCACGCTGGAATTTCCACAAGCATTTGATTGATGATGATGGCAAGTTGGTGGACTGGTTTGCATCAACAACAAGTCCGAAAAGTAACAGGTTGCGGACCGCTATTGAAGCAGCGCTAAAGAATAGGCGCTAATCAATAAAGCTCCCATAATACACCTATTGGGTATAGTGCCTAACTTATCTAACGGGACATACCCGGCAAACATCGTTGGTATAGCAATACTATCCTCCCCGCGTGATAGATCTTATTGCCGACAAAAAACACGGTTTCTATTTTACTGAGCAGCCGCATAAATTTTATTTGAGTTGGGATAACTGCTCATTATGGTTTAATTCGGTGAGCGTTTTTGGTGAGGTGATCACTGCGAGAGTTGACGCGTCAATCTTGGAAGGCAAGGGGCGGTATAGTAAATGGACATCAGCGTTGTTCTTGTTGTGCTTGGGGCGGCATTTCTACATGCTTTTTGGAATTTTCAGGTACGCAGCACTGAAGATAAGGCTCTCGGAATGGCGGCTGTGATGTTTGGTCATTTACCATTGGCCATAATTGGCCTCGCTTACGTGGGGCTGCCTCCAACGGGAGCCTGGCAATATGTTTTTGTGAGTGCTGTACTGCACCTCGGCTATCAGGTATTTCTGCTCAATGCCTATCGGTTTGGCGAATTAACCCAGATTTACCCCGTTGCCCGCGGCGCTTCACCTCTACTGATTACTTTGTTTACTATGGTTACGGTTCCTGGTTTTTTAAAAACAACGCAGGTTTTTGGCGTAATTTTGATCTCCGGGGCAATCATAACTTATGGCATTGTTCAATATCGCTCCAAATCTGTTGATTTTACCGGCATTGTCCTGGCCGTTATTACAGGCTGTTTTATTGCTAGTTATTCGATTGTTGATGCCACGGGCACTCGCATTACGCAGAGCGCGATAAGCTATTACGGGGCGTCTACAGCTGCAAATGCGGTATTGTTGGCCTTTTATCTAATGTGGTTTCATCCTTCGGTGCTTGGTCGTGTTTATCTTGACGCGCCACGTACCTTCATTATTGGCGGGAACGCGTCGTATTTTGCTTATGTTGCAGTTTTATGGGCTTGTTTGTCAGCACCCGTAGCGGTCGTTTCCTCACTTCGTGAAACTTCAGTTCTATTTGCCGTAATTCTGGGTGTTTTAGTTCTAAAGGAGAAAATTACCCCGTTTAAGATCGCGATCATTTTAACAATTTTTTGTGGGGTGATTGTTCTGCGCATGTCCTAATCGCTCTGCTCCTTAACTCCACAAAAGATAGTTAAAGGGGTGGACAGATTAGTCCGTAAATCGCAATGTTAGAAGAACCAAATGTGAGTACGGATTTTAATTATGCAAGAACATGCGCTTCGACGCACGTTATCTGAAGAATTGCATGCGCGAACATTCCACGATTTTGACGGGGCTGGACGTTTTATACGCTTTGTCTTTCTGGTTGGAAATGATGATAGTAAAGTTCTGTCTTACATTAACAAATTTCTGACAGCAGCAACTTTACCGGTGATGAGCCCTGATGATAAGTTCTGTCTACGCGACATGGAAAGTTATGCTCTCAGGATTGAGCGGCACACTGAATTTTTATCCATCAGTTTTGTTGAAACTGGGCTGCAAGCTAAAAATGGGTTGGCGGTGAATGCGTTTGATGAAACTGGACTTCCCCATATGCCTTTTTTTTGGGCCCGCAATGCTCCAGCGCCACTTTTTCACGCAATCTGGATTGAGGTGGGGGGAAAACCGTTACGGGGGCTGTCGCAGGGGCGGATGCTGGATATTCTTGAAAGTAGGTCTGTAGCATCAAATAATTTTAATGATGCAGCTGCACAGATACATTTTGCCTTTGATATCGATAAGGCTGGGTTTTCGCGTGTGGTGATTTTCAATCAAGACATCCAGTCAACGCGGATGGGCCGCATTGTGCAGCGGGTTGTGGAGTTGGAAACCTACAGATTACTGGCCTTGCTGGGACTTGCAACGGTAAAGGAATTCTCGGGACGACTTGGGCTAATTGAAGATGTTGTCAGTACATTAACCAATGATCTTGCCGAACAGATTAAGTGTCCGCATGGCCAGGTGCAGGCCTTATTGTCTATTTTATCTGCTCAAGCCGCTGAAATCGAAGATATCAATTCAAAAACATCATATCGTTTGGCGGCAACAACAGCGTATCTAAATATTCTGACATCACGCCTTGAGCGTATGCAAATAACACGCCTGTCAGGATTTCAGGGTGTGCAAGGCTTTTTGGATCGGCGAATGGCTCCCGCAATGCAGAGCTGTTCCGCGTTTTCTGAACGGCTGACTAGCCTATCACAGCGGATAAGCCGGGCTGGTGAATTATTACGCACGCAAACAGAGCTTGTAATTCAGCGTCAGAACCGTGATCTGTTACAATCGATGGATGAACGTGCCAAGCATCAACTTCACCTACAGCAGATGGTTGAACGACTGTCAATTGCGGCCGTTACCTATTATGGGGTTGGCCTTGTTGGTTATGTTGCCGTCAGCCTACCAATCTCTGAATGGGGTTTATCTCTTGTCTATATAAAAGCGCTTTCGGTGCCAGTTATTGCGATTACAATTTGGTTTGCCATTCGTCGGGTTAAAGGAGGGGTGATAGGACGGTCACCAAGCGCTAATACTGGGTCTTCACCTGACTAAGAGTGTGGACGAAAATCGGCAAGTGACAACTCACGAGCGTATCCGGTGGTGAGATCATACAAAACGGCCCCGCCAGATGGCACCGCTATATTCGCAACGGCTTGAATTGTTACATAGTGGGTAACCATTATAACCGGTGCGCCATTCTGGGGTAGGTTGGCGAGCTTCGAATTCAGTTTGGCTAATGTGGCATCGCGTGGGGAATGGTTCTGGTAAAAAGAATTCAGTCCATCGAATGGGGTGACGGCTCCAAGATCGAGCAATCGAGCTGTCTCAAGACAACGGCACCACTCACTTGAATAAATGCCAGCCAAATTCAACTTGGCAGCGGCGATACGTTGACCAATGGCACGTGCTTGCCGGCGGCCAATTTCATCCAAATTACGCTGAGTTCGGCAGTCATCCTTGTTAAAGTTTTTGGGGTCCCCAATGCCGGGCGCCAGTGCGTGGCGCAAAAATATTACGGTACCGTCAAATCGGGTGTCGGAGGCGATTGCTACACTGCCAAAAAGCCATGAGATTAAAAACAGCAGCCCGGCAAGTTGCTCCAGCCGCTGGCATCTGGGAAAAGAGCGCCAGAAGAAGGGAGTGAGCGGGTAAGAGAGACGGCCAGGCGGCATATAATTTAGGTTTTGCGCCGGCTAACCTCGGTCATAAACCGATGGCGAATAACTGGTGCATCCATATCAATAACCGGAACCTCAATGTTGCCCGACTCGCATTTGCTGACAATAATCGTCATCAGATCACCATCCAGTGCAGTTCGAACCGCAGCAGCAGTTTGTTCTGCTGTGCATTCAATGACATTCTCACAGCCACAAGCCTCAGCAACTTTTGCAAGGGATGTCTTCAAACCTGCGTAGGTTGGTTGATCACCTGTTGATCCATAGCTACCATTATCGATAATTAGCAAGATAAAATTATTAGCCGGATTGTTGGCTATGGTCGGCAATGTGCCCAAGTTGGTCAAAACTGACCCATCACCATCAATCGCGATCACCTTTTTCTTTTGGGCTAGCGCAAGGCCGAGGCCTATTGAAGAGGACAAACCCATAGTTCCAAGCATGTAAAAATTTGTTGGTTGATCATCGAGCAGGTGGAGCTCTTGCGACGGCAAGCCAATATTAGAGACAACTAGCTCTTCAGAAATCATTGGAATTAGTGTTTTTAAAACGTCGCTTCTAATCATCAATTACACTCCCTGCCAAAAGCTTGCATCAGTGAGAATGGCAACTGGCTTCTTCGCCACAAAGCTATGGTTTAAAATGGGGTTCAACTCCTCAGCGTCGCTTTGTTGGTGAAAATGATAGGTAGGAATCTTTAACTGATCTAAGAGGCCCTTTGTGTGAACTGCCATTTCAACCTGACAGGCTACGGGTTCGCCAATTTCGCCGCGATAGCTTATCAGCATGGGTAAGGGGATGTTGTAATATTGAATCAATGTGACAAGCGTATTAATGGTCACGCCAATAGCGGTGTTCTGCATAATAATAGCAGAACGTTTGCCCCCCATATAAGCGCCAGCACAAAGTCCCATCCCTTCATCTTCTTTGTTTGACGGGATATGGTAGATGTCAGTAGAAGCTTCAATTTCGGCAATTACTCCCGCTAATTGTTTGCAAGGCACGGTTGTAACGAATTCGATTCTATTTTTTATTAAACTGCTGACAATTTTTTGATTAACAGACATCAGAACGGCACTCTTTCTGGCGTAATTTTACTACAAAGTTGCAAATTGTAGCGCATAAATTTATGTGGTGAGGGGTGGTTACAAATCTCGCCGGCGCGAATTTAAACACAAAGTTCTTACAATAAAAAGTGCAAATTTGACCTTTATAATTTTCAAGGGAGAAATGAATGCTTCTTGAGACTATTGTTAAAAATTAACTTAATTTAGTCACAAAAAATCCACCAAATTAGATGTGGGTTCCACCTCAATTTGGTTTTAAAAAGATTGAGACGATTGTGAGATTGCTGCCCAACATCAATGTTTGAAATTACCGATCAGGAGTGAGGTTGTATCGCGCGTGACATCAGCGGCGCGGTTTGACACTAGTTTGAAGCTTCCAGTGCGTTGCCATTTTAACCCTTGTTTAAGTACCTGTTAAAATCTGATTTAATTTGAATGCTGCCATTTGTTAGACTGCCCATGATAACTCGCCATATCGGCAGCATCATTAGGTAGTGGCATAAAGTCCAGAGCGATCACTGCCAATGTGACATATTTTTTTGGCCTTGATTAACCGGTTGAAGGATCGGTAGACGGTGGGCATTGGTATGTCACAGACGAGATCATGAGACTTGATGTCATGAATTGATACTGGCGAGTCTGCGTTGTTGGATAACAAAACAATCGCCGCGTATACCTGCTGTTCATTCGATGTGAAGTTGTTCAGGCCTATATCTTTTTCCATTTCCATAATTGTTTCTAATAAACGGGCAAACACCAGTCGACTCGACAATGGAGAACCTCCTAAAAGTTTCTGACAATAGCAAAAACAAAGAGAGAAATACCACAAATTATATCACATCACCAATAATGAAACGCGTGAACATATTAAACGTTTCTTGAATTAGAATTAGCGAAACAAAATTAGAGCCAAGCAAGATAAAAGAATTAGCTATCCATTAGTTTGTCTGAAAGCCTGACCCGATAATGTGGGGGTGAGATGGATCGAGCACCGTTTTTGCGTTAAAACCAACGAACCATGCCAATAAAGCCAGCTGTGGCGTAGAATAACTGTAAAAACATAATACCACGATGCTTTCCAAAGTAGGCCCATAGGCCTATCAAACCAGACGACAGCAACAGCAAAAAAAAGCCAACAAATTCCGCACCAATGTTTAACGCAATCAACATTGAATACAAAATCGCTGTCCCAACCCCTGTCCATTCAAGCCATCTTTGTCGATCCATCATCAATAACAGCTTTCTGACTAATTGCGGGAACAGCGACAGTTTTTGAATTCTCCTAGGTTATCTCCTTATTGGGCTGCAAGCCAACCGCCATCAACATCGATGGTTGTGCCGGTGATAAAGTCGTTCTCGATCGCAAAAATAATGCCCTTAGCCACCTCTGTTGGATCCCCGGGTCGGTCTATAAGGTGAGTTTTTGTAACATTTTGGTAATGCTTGGTGCGTTCATCTCCGGAAAGTGCAACCATTGGCGTATCGATAATTCCGGGCGACACGACATTAATACGCTTTGGTGCAATCTCTGCGGCAATGGCGCGAGCCATTGCTTCTACAGCACCGCCAACCGCAGACAGGGCTATTTGGCCGGGCTTGGGTTTACGTGCGGGGCTGCCGCTAACTAGTACAATACTCCCAGTTTCGCGGACATGGGATACCCCAAACCGCAAAACATTGGCATACCCCCATAATTTATCGAATGAGCCTTGAAAGCCTCTTATGTCCATTTCCATAAAAGGGCCGAAAGCGCGAGAACCGCCAGTTGCTGAATTGACCAAAATATCAATATCCTCCTCGGCATTAAAAAAAGCCTCCACCGCCTCCGGGTCGCGTGTCTCTAGGGCTGCGAGGCGAATGCCACTTGGAACGTCACCAGCTTTACTTGGGTCACGGCTGACCGCAACCACGGTTGCCCCTTTTTCAGCAAGCATAAGGCTCGTCTGGAGGCCAATGCCGGATGTGCCGCCAAGAACGATAGCTTTTTTACCTTCAATATCCATGATATCTCAAAAATCCTTTTCACTGACAATGAGTTTACCGATGCCATGCCAGAGCATTGTACCCCACACCAGCAATGCCTTCAATGAGCCCGTGTTCCGTATGCCGATGATTGGGCGTTTTCAGGCTTCTGAGTTTACCTGAGCTGGGAAGGGTGCTCATTTATTTGTCCTGCCTCATCTTTGCTAGGACGCGTTTGATCTGGCGTAGGTTTACCGTGGCGGTTTTTAAGCTCTGCTCCAACTGTTCGACTTGCGCGGCTAGTTGTGTAATCTGCTGTTCTGGGAGGCCAAGCTTGCTGGGTTGTGTTCCCAACCCGCTAAGTAAATAGGGTGGCGAAATATTCAAAATACCGGCAAGCGCAACAAGCTTGTTCGCGCGTGGCTCAGACCTGTCAGCCTCCCAAGCCTTGTAGGTCGTTGCTTTCACTCCCAGTCGCTTTACAACCTGGCCAACGCTGAGTCCAGAAGTTTCACGCGCCATTGAGATACGTCCACCAAGCGTGGTATCTTCCTCGTTGGAATAGAAAATAGATCGGTTTAGCATGACGTATGGCCTTACGGCGATGATTGTATTCGATTAAAATTTCGCCAAATGGCAAAGTACAAGCCCAGCCTAAACAAAGAGATTGCTGTGATCAACCCCGGCATTTAATATGCACTAAATATCGGGGTGTGTAGTAGCTTAATGACAGTGTGACTGGTTATTTTAAACGAGCTCGGTAAAGGATTAATACCTGAAAACCTGATATCGTAGCGCGGGGAAAGTTAGCTTAGATGGGTGAAGTGTTTGGATTGCAAATTGTGATTGTGGGCGTTGGCGCTTGTGTTGTTTTTGATGTTTGGCAACGTATCTTCCATTGGTTCACATCGATTCCGCCGAGTAATTGGGCAATAGTTGGGCGCTGGACCATCGGTTTATTGACCGGAGGTCAGTTAATGGTGCGTGATATCGAACTTCGGCCAAAAAGGCGAAACGAGTTGGGCGTAGGCTGGTTTGTTCATTATTGTATTGCCGTAGTATATGCAACGACTTACATGTTTTTGATGAGGGCAAATATTTTGGCTGCTGAATTTGCAGATGGGTTGTTGTTTGGAGTGGTTAGTGTGGTCGTGCCATGGTTGTTTTTTCTGCCCTGTCTTGGCAAAGGCATAATGGGACGCCTCACTCCTAATCCGCTGCTTGTTTGTGCTATGGCATTAATGATGCATTCTATATTCGGTGTTGCGATCGGCCTTGGCTTTTCGTTTTTTGCTAATTGATTCCGAGCAAATATCTTGCTTTTGTACAGTGCGCTTGCCAAATCGATGGCAGCCTTAGCTGGCAATTTGATGAACCTCGATTATATTACCATCGGGATCATAAAAGAAAATTTGCTGCCATCCTGCAACGGCTGTCTTGCCCCAATCAGAATAGGCAACACCCTTCTTCTTGAGATGAGCCTTAAACGCCCCTAAGTCGTCTGTGCGATAGGCTATATGACCTCGTTCAAGCGGGTTCACAACATGGCCAGTGCGAAACCCCACATTAATGTCTTTTTGTGCCAAATGGGTTTGGATCTGCCCATCAAATACAAACGCTACATCGCCATTATACCCTTTGTTTTTCTCAAGAACTGGTAAGTCATGGGTTGCGGTTTTAAGTCCGAGAACGTCACGGTAGAAATGACTCATGCCAGCGACGTTATCCGTTGAAAGATTGATATGGTGCAATTTTAGGTCCATTTTATTCTCACCTTGTGCGCGTTTTGTTGCTTGTTTCTGCGATAGCTTGCGGATGAGCTATTACCAATCCAGCTTTTCATGCCGGGGTCAATTGGTATCAGTGAGTTATGCCACACTTTTGCTGATGATAAAATGGATCGTTCTAGCCGGCATTCGAAATGAAAGCTTTGTCATAACAAAAGCCACTCGCAGCGTTGGACTTGCGGCGATGTTTCCAGTTATTAAAAAAGGTTATTGAGTTTTGGGCTGTCCGATACCCAAGGCTGTTATGGATTAAGCTTGTCAATTGGCCTAATTGGAGGCAACTTAGTGGTCTAAAGTCAACATGACATTGCCGCGAGTCCGTTCCAAACGGCTATAACCATTGGCTAGGATCCAGCCCAGAATATCACGCTCCCAATGGCTGTTTATGCCATCTTCCATCACAATCAATTTTGGATAATTCTCTGGTCTAATTGTCTCGAAATATGGAAACAATGCACGATCTTCCATGCCTTCAATATCAATCTTTATAATGCTGGCCCTGTCCACCGCTTCTGTTTTTAGGATTTCAAAAAGGGGCAAGATAGGTACTGAAATATTTTGTGCGCCAACTGAATGGTCAACGATGGAACTACTTCCAAAATCATTGTCTGCGATGGTGAGTTTGGCGACGCCTTTTTGGGCGCCAACTGCCACATCATGTACCACAATTTTTGAAGACAGATTGTTTAGTGCAATATTGTCAGTCAGCCGCGCCAAAATTTTTGGGTTTGGTTCGATGGCAATTACTTTTTCGGCTCCGAGGAGTGCTGCGTTGAGCGAATAATAACCGATATTCGCTCCAATATCGACAAAAGCACCGCCATCAACCAGATATCGGCTAATCATCGTAAGTTCTGTCTCTTCACGTCGTTTTGAACTGAATACCATCTTCGAATCTATGGTGTTGTCGAGTGGTTTGAGTCTAAATTTTACGCCGCAATAAGACATATCGAGGGGTCGGTCGCGGTTAAATCGGCCCCACAGTTGCGCAAATAGGAGTTTTATGCGCCCACGGCCAAACCCTAATTTAACGAGAGTCAGGATAATGCGGCTGAAGCCAGAGGGTTTATATGTTCCGAATTTATGCACTATGAAGACCTTTACATGAGCGTGCTAAGGTAATCTCTATTGATTAATTGCCGGGCGCAAGGCGTTTCTTTGTTCGGCTTTGGCTTATTAGAGTTTTTTAAGTTCGATTTCTATGAAGCTAAACGGCTCATTGTTCCCATTGATTATATTGTGATTAACTCCGGCTGACCGTGCATAACTCTCGCCTACAGTTAACTTGTTTTCGACTGTCGACCCACTTGGCAATTCTGCGTTCAGGATGCCTTCGGTGAGGGGCACGACGATGTAATCCATTTCATGTGTATGCCATCCAGTTTCAGCGCCTGGGGGAAAATCCCAACGGGTGACTTTGACCTGTTTGTCATCAATTTGAACGGTCGGTCTCGCTTTTTCACGGGTCATGCTTAGCCTTTCTTCAAAGTGAAAACGATCCTTACTTGTTACGTTATAAGGTGTTAAGCGCCTCGGCAAGTTGATATACGCGGTGTTTACTTTGACCGGCAATGTTTGCGGCAAACTGTGTTGTATGCGGGCAAGCACATTAACCGCAGTTTTAAGCGGGCTCATGCTGCGCTACTCTGAACTTGTTTTCATTCGTTCTGATATTTTTTGGAGCGGGCGTTAGCCGTTTCACTGCGCGGATGTATTTTTTATTGTTATTAAAACCGCAAAAATGTTTACTCAAAAAACTTATATACTTTCTATAAATGCAATAATATATAAATAACAGAAAAGCGGAGAGTTAAATGAAAAATTTAATTTTGAATACTTGGAATATTGTGATGGAGCATGAACATAACCCTCTCAAATATATTGGTGACATACAAGCCCGACATATGCTTTTGCAAATTCTGGCATGGATGTGGTGTGTGATTTTTGCAATGAGCACAGGGTCAATCACGGTGTTTGGCGTTTCAGCGATTGCGCATTCCTTACTGATAGCTGGTGTTGCAGGCACTGTTGCCACGTTTGAAGTTGCGCGAACGCAGCCTAACCAATTTATCAGCCTTGGAAGGGGCATGAACGGAGAACACGAGTAAAGTCACGTTGTTTCCCGGATCAAATTGTTTCCACGAGATGATAGTCGGCGTCATTGTAACCATCCACCCTTGGTGAGCGGCACACATGCTGTTTTATTATGATTTTGGTTGGCCCATTTATTCAGCGTAAACTCCAAATTTCGGACGATATGTGGCTTGCCGACATTGCTGGTAACGATTGCAACAAATATTCCCCCAGAGTTCTCGGGGAGCTGCCCCTAATTACGCCATTCAATCAGTCTGGGTCAACGCTATTGCCGCTATACCTACAAAAATCAAAATCCAATGCCAGTTCTTTATCAAAGGCTGTTTGCCTTGGTCCGCGGGCCATGCACGTCTAATTTTAACTCTCTTAAAGTGTTCAAATTCTTTACTTTGGAGCCTTTTCAGGGCGACACGCTTTGCTTTAATTGGCAATGCGCCGAGGCGTTCACTGAGTAACGCAAAATCCTTATTGTTTTCATTGTACAGTTTCAACAGAACAGAGTCATACTGATCAGACATTTGCCGACTAGAAAAATCGACTTTTGAGACTAAAGCAGATAAGTCTTCTGACCCCGTATTAACGATATAACAATATTTAAATTGTTCTAGGAATATTCGCTTAACAGAAAATTCATCGATATTGACAATGACCTCCAGTGCTTTTTTATAATCATTTGCAGTCAACGTAAATAGGGCTAGTAGCAATGGCTGGGCGATTTGGCTGGCCTTATCTCTACCAAACACCAGTGAGGCCGAAAGAGAGACAACCGCATTTTTTACCCATTGCTCCAACTGTTCGGTTTGAGAGGATTTAACGCTTCTGTTCTCCATAACTATTGCCTCCTTAGTTTTCCTTCTCCCAACATCCGATGAATTGTTGTTCTCTATCACAAGGCCTTTAAATCGGATGTGATGGACGTCACAATCATTGTCTGTCTGCTTGTTACTTATAGCGGCATCCTAAATCTTTTTATAGCCCCCCGACGCATGGGACATCGGGGTTTGACGATGATCTATTGTTGGGATGTCACATAGAGGTATGATTGCTGAAGCAAATTTGTTAAAGCAATGCACAGTGATAGTCTCAGACGTCTGGATTTTGTATTTCACTTGCATTAAAAGGGGCGCGGTAAGGTGGGTTTTATTTCAGGAATTTTCAGATTTTTTAAAATGCCATTACAAATGGCTATTGGCCTTTATCTGGCGTTTATGATGCTAATAGGCACGGCTGCAGGCATTACCTATTTTGCTGAAGGTATCGACTACTGCAATGAGTTTAAGTTTGCAGTAAGCGCGGACAAACTACTCCCAATCTTTTGGGAACTTTAATGAACTATCATTTGAAGAAAAATTCCCCAGGCAACTTGAATATAGTCAATGGAAAAATAGGAAAATTAGATGCGCCTCTTTCAAATATTTGCCTTTTCCGTAATCTTTTTTTGTTTATCAAATGCAGGAACTCTGAGAGCTGACGCATACCTGAGGGGCTTCCAAGCACTTGAACAACGGGATTATAAAACAGCATTATATTATTTGAGTCTTTTTGCAGCGAATGGAGATACCAAGGCAAATTATAATCTTGGCATAATGTATCGTGAAGGGTTGGGGGTGAAAAAAGATGATGTTCAAAGCCTTACCCATTTCATTCAGGCTGCGGAAAATGGTCACATGCTCGGAAACTATGCCGTTGGATTAGCCTTTTTAAATGGAGAAGGAAGTGATATTGATGCCCAAGCGGCTATCCATTATTTGTCTGAGGCCGCCTTACTTGGCCACGCAATCTCTCCAGTTGAAATTGGCGGTTTATATTTCCGAGGGAAATTAGTGGAGAAAAATTTTGTTTCTGCATATTTTTGGTGGTCGCTGGCACAAGACAGAAACGCTCCCAATGCTTCAAAGAATTTGGCTGTATTACTATCAAAAATGAATGAAGAACAAAAAAGACGAGCATTTTTGCTACAGAATAAATGTAAAAGGCTTACACTACGGCAATGCTTAAATTCAGGGTTATAAACTCCGAGTTGTCAAATGCCGGGGTAACATCACCGAAGTAGTGTAAAGTAACATTTTATATGAATTATAAATCAATTTGTAAGCACATGATGTGATGGGAAAATGGTGCTGGCGGAGAGTTAGTTTCTCCATGTAAGCACCATACCTACACTGTATTTGAAGCAATGCTTAGAATCTCATGTGTAATGCAACACGTCAAGTGCATCACTTTGGTCTACCCAGTGGTCTACCCGAATGTACATCACATGATGTGTCTACAGAGTTCCTACTGAGTATAGGGAAAGTGAGGCATGGTAAGTGTCTTTATACCTACCTTTATAACATCACTTAATAAATAGGTTATGTAAACTGCACATACTGTCAATAGGCACATTTTGTACATCAATCTGTACATCACTTAGGCTTATTCCATTACCTGAGGATTTTTAGGATGCATTCACAGAAAATGGATTTTGTGATAATTTATAAATATGAAAAAGTATTTCTTTATATTGTCGCTTGTCTTTGGGCTTGTGATTTTAGAATCCCAAGCTTCCAATTTGCCTGAATGTAAGAAGCAAGGTTATTGGACAAATTGTTTTGGCACCTACACTTGGTCCAATGGGAATAAATACGTGGGAGAATGGAAAGATGACATACGAGATGGACAGGGCACCTACACCTGGTCCAGTGGACATAAATACGTCGGGGAATTTAAGGATGGCAAACGACATGGACAGGGTACCTTAACCTATGCCCGTGGAAATAAATACGTCGGGGAATTTAAGGATGGCAAACGAGATGGACAGGGCACTTTC